>NZ_JBITXB010000011.1:0-296665 GCF_044544295.1 Streptomyces sp. NPDC053750
CGCCAGCCGGGCAGCGGCCGAACAAGTGAACCTGAAACCACGTCAATCCGCCCTGACCTGCTAGTCAACCACTCCCGCGCAGCGGGGGAACCTCAAGCCCGCAGCAGACTGGTCACCGCATCTTCGCCAGCACCAGACGTGGTGTGGAGAGGTCACACTGCGATGGCTGGCTAACCGGCGTGGTTGGGCATTCTGACCTGGGGCCCACCCGTGTTCGACAGACAGCCCGCTCAGCTCAGGCCGAGGGCGGTGCTGTCAGGACACCGCTCGGGATCCACTTGCGCAACACGTCGGGTACCTCCACCGTGCCGTCGGCCCGCTGGTGCTGCTCCAGCAGCGCGGGCACAAGCCTGCTCGTGGCCAGACCTGAGCCGTTCAGCGTGTGGACGAACATCGACTTCCCCTGTTGCGGCCGGTAGCGGATGTTGCCACGCCTCGCCTGGTAGTCGCGGGCATTCGACACCGAGCTGACCTCGACGTACGCCTCGATGCTCGGCAGCCACACCTCGACGTCGTACGTCTTGGCCATCGCTGCGCTGGTGTCCCCGGCCGCGAGTCGCGTGATCCGATAGTGCAGGCCCAGTCCCTTTACCAAGTCCTCCGCTCTGCCGAGAAGCTCCTGGTGTGCGGCGTCCGAGGCGTCCGGGTGGGTGAACTGGAACAGCTCGACCTTGTTGAACTGGTGACCGCGCAGGGTCCCCCGTTCAGCCGTGCGGTAGCCGCCGGCCTCCTTGCGGTAGCACGGCGTGTACGCGACGTACTTCCGAGGCAGCTCGGTCTCGGGCAGCGTCTCGTCCCGGTGCAGATTGACCAACGCTGTCTCCGCGGTCGGTAGCAGGAACCGCTCCGGACCGTGCTCCCCCTGCTCCAAGGCGAAGACCTCGTCCGCAAACTTGGGGAACTGGCCCGCGGTGTACCCGGCCGCGAAGGTCAGGATGTGCGGTGGCAACACGAACTCATAGCCGTCCCGCACATGGGCCTCCAGGAAGTGGTTCAGCAGCGCCCACTCCAGGAGCGCGCCGTCGCCCCGGTAGATCCAGAAGCCGCTGCCGCCGAGCTTCGTGCCCCGCTCATAGTCGACCAAGCCCAGAGTTCGAGCGAGCTCCACATGGTCCCTGGGCGTGAAACCGAACTCCGGACGCTGGCCGGCTTCACGAATGACCTCGTTGTTCTCCTTGCCCCCGGCCAGCACGTCCGCGTCGGGTAGGTTCGGCAGCGGATCAAGGAAGACCTGACGCGCATGCTCCAGTTCGATGAGCCGCGCCCCGACGGCGGTCAGCTGCTCGCCCACGGCCGATGCTTCACCGTGCAGACTTGCCACGCCCTCGCCAACCCGCTGCCGTTTCGCGATCTCGCCCGAGATCCTCTTGCGCTCCCCACGGAGGCGTTCCATCTCAGCCCGCACCTGTCGGTAGTCGTCGTCCAGTCGAAGAAACTCGTCGAGGTCGACGTGGACCGCCCGCTTGGCTAGCGCCTGCTGGACACGGACTGGGTTCTGGCGAATCAGGGTGACATCGATCATCCTGCCGTGCTCCATTCGATCAGTCATCATGACGTGATCCCTTGGGAGCGCGGGCGAGAAGGGGCAACTCGCGGTGCCACCGCGCCTTCGCCACCAGCAGATGGTGGCCTCATTCACGACCCGGTCACGGGGGTCAACCGGCGGGGCATTGGACCTTCCCTGAGGCCGTTCCTCCCCGCACTCGGGAGGGGATTCACCTGGGGCGCGAGGCTGCCTTCCCAGCTGCCAGCAGCTCTCTCGGCTCGCGTGATCCCTGGCTACTCGTCTCCGTCAACGCGTTGCCCGGAAGGATACGTACGCCGCGATCGGGTCCGCAATCGAGAAACGCTTCGGCGGCTCCCGCAGCGTCCAGGCTCCCCCTTTGCGCACGGCCAGGATGTCCAAGACGTCCTCGCCGTCGCTGCCATATCCTCCCCAGGTGGCAACGACCAAGGTTGACTGGGCGTACGAACTGGCTGGTGAGCTGCTGAGTAGCAGCCTCCCGCGCAGGTGGGCACACTCGCAGGGCGTTGCCGCTTGCGCCCAGACGCTGGCGCCGCTGGCCGGTAACAGCGCCGAGGTGCTGGAAGCCGCTGCGGTGCTGCATGACATCGGCTACGCGCCCCCGCTCGCCTCTACCGGATTCCATCCGCTGGACGGAGCACGGTACCTCCGTGACGTGCACGGGGCGGAGGGACGGGTTGTCCGCCTGGTCGCGAACCACTCGTATGCGCTGCTCGAAGCCGCGGAGCGTGGCCTCCGGACTGAGCTGGCCGACGAGTTCCCCCTCCTGGATGATCCGCTCCTCGTGGACGCGCTGGTCTACTGCGACATGACCACGACGCCGGACGGCCGACGGACGACGCCCCATGAGCGGCTGCAGGAGATCTTGGGCCGCTACGGCGAGGACAGCGTGGTCGGGCGTTTCATCCGCCGGGCCGCCCCGCACATCCACGCGAGTGTGGATCGGGTGCGGGCGGCAGCGGTCGAGGCCGGCGTGGAGCTGTAAGTCCGAGCGGTCAGCCGAGGTAGGGGTAAGCCCCGGTCAGGTAGTGGCCGATCTGCTCGTGCATGCTCGGGTGGATGTCGAGCTTGTCCAGGTCGTCCGGGTGAACCCAGCGCACGCCGTCGGCCTCCTCATTGACGGTGGGCTTGCCCCCTACGGGGCGGCCGATGTACACGGCCTCGTACTGCTGCCGGATCTCGCCGTCGGTGTACTCGATGATGTGCTCCGGGTTGGAGTAGACGCCGAGGAAGCCGGCGACCGCCGCGACGATGCCGGTCTCCTCCTCGCACTCGCGGACGGCGCACTGCGCCGGGCTCTCGCCGATGTCCTGGGCTCCTCCGGGCAGGGCCCACTGGCCGGTGTCGCGGCGTCGCTGGAGAAGGATGGCGCCTTCGTCGTTGACCACGAGCAGGTTGCTGGCGGGGATAAGGGTGTTGGCCTTGGGGGCCTTGGGGTCGTGGTAGTACTCGGTCCTGCCCACGGCAGTGCTACTCCTGTCTGTCGGGCGCCCAGGGGCGCGCGGATGCCCACACGGCCTCGAAGCTGTCGCCGTACCGCTGGAACCACTCCCCGCCGTCTATGTTGCGGAGCTGGAGTAGCGGGTTGGCGCTCGCCGGCTGGCCCCAGATGTGCGGGTTGACCATGAGGTGGTCGTCGTAAGGGTGAACATGGACGAACGATGGCACTCCGGTCTGACAATCGGGGCGAGATCGCGGAACGCATCGTCTGGGCAGGCAAGATGGCACTGCTGGTGGGGATTACGGGTTCTGTCGCCGCTGTCGTCACATACTGCCGTCACGGTCCGAACCCCTCAGCGCACCGGCAAACACAGCAGCATGAAGCCCGCCCTTCCCGAAATCGGGGAGGCCGGGCTTCATGCGTCGAATGAAGGACGGACACCGGCGTTCAGCCAGCCGGGGCGCGCAGGAGCCGGTCCCGCGTGCTCGCCGGCAGCACCCGGCGCAGGACCGGTGCGGTCGAGCTGAGCGAGGCGGCGAACGCGGCGACCAGGTCGTGCGGGACGCTGGCTGCGAAGGACGCCGCCCACAGGCACTGCGTGCCCAGCGCGGGCTCGGCCCATGCCTGCCATCCGGCCGGTCCCGCAGCGTCGGCCTCGGCGACCAGGGTGCGCGGGTCGGCGTCCTGGATGAGCGGCGGCACCTCGCCAAGGCTGATGTGCGAGGTGAACGTCGGGTCCGTCGCTGCCGCCTGGGGCTGGTCGATGTCGCGGAGCCAGCCGTGTGCGGCGACGGTGTCGAGGACCAGCTCGGGGCCGGCGAGCGGCAGGGCGGGCTGGTCGCGGGCGTCGAGCGCGACGAGGAAGTCGGTCACGGCCTCGCCGGGGACGTCGGGGGTGAAGTAGGCCGACCACTGGGCGAGCGGGTTGTTCGTGTCCGCACGGGCGGAGATCTGCCAGGCGATCGGCAAGTCGCCCAGGTGGAACGGCTCGTCCGCCAGGCTCCACTGCGCCCAGCAGCGCGCGTCGGGGCTGATGTGCAGGACGGTGCTGCGCAGGACCTGGCGGTCCTCGGGTGCTTCGTCCGGCTCGTGCCGTCCACGGACGATCGTCAGGCTCGTCCAGCCCAGGCCGGCGAGCGTGTCGGCGACGGTGTCGTAGAGGCGCCCATCGTCACCGGCCAGGTGCCGGGGGCCGACCCAGAACGCGAGCTGGCCGCCGCGTGGAGTGGACGGGTTGGGCGGGAATTCGGGGTACAGGGGCGCCTCCAAAGGGCTCGGTGCGGGTCTAGTTGCCGCCGGCACGGCGGCGGGGGCGGCGCGGCGGTGCCTGCGTGTCGCCCTGCCAGGTCAGAGCGACGGCGACCTCGGGCGGCAGATGGCCGAGCTGTGAGCCCTCGTCTCGGCCTTCGGCGAGGTAGACGACGGTTTGGCCGGTCTCGTCCACGGACTGCACGACTTGCGCCAAGCGGTGTGCCATCGGAAAGAACGGGTTCATGGCCTGGCGGACGGGAGCACTGCGGTCGCAACCAGACAGCAGGTCGATGAGATCGCCGACGGTCATCTCCGTGGACGTCATGAACGGCCTCCTTGGGTGAGGAAAACGGTGAGCGGTGGAATCAGCCGGCGGCCTGGCAGTCAGCCGGCCACCCTCCCAGCGAGGACTACGCGTGGGGCACTGTCATACGCGACGTGAGGTTTCCAGCACGCGCGCCACGGCGGCAGCGACGATGTCGGCCGGCGTCTCGGTGTCGAACGACAGCTGGTAGCCGCGTACGTTGGCCGTGCCGGTGACGGCGATCTTCCATCCCTCGCCGTCGGTGCCGGGACGACCGAGCGGGAACCAGCCGAGGTAGAACCGGCCGTCCTTGGAGCTGACGTGTACGTCCGCACGGTCGTCCACGATGAGGTTGAAGTCCTCCGCGGAGAACTGGTCCATGACGAGCGTGGGCTGGCCAGGACCCAGCTGCCACTCGCGCAGCCGCAGGGCTTCGACGGTGGTGGAGAATCCAGGGCCGGCGGGAGCCACGGTCACGGGTAATCACCTCTCTGACCTGGGGTTTCTTGCAAGGTCGTCTACGTTGACATGCTCTCGCGCACGTTGGCCAGTCCTTCCGCGATCTTTCCTGTCTGCCCCCGGCGAACTGCTGTCCTTCGACACTGAAGTTAGTCGACGTCGTCGCTCTGATCTGGGGCGACTGGCTTCCTTGTCAAGGCGTCTGCCCTCTCGCCACCCGGCACAGGACGGCGAGGAGTCCTTGGCTTCGCCAGGCGCGAAGGGCCAGCCCGTCGCAACGTCAATCCCACCGTCGTGGCAGACGTACTCGGCCCCGGGAAACTCGCGCAGCCACACGGCCAGAGTCGGGGCGGAGCGGTCGGGCAGGACGTCAATCCGCTCAATTGACGGCGTCGATGCCGAGGTGCTTCGCCACCCCGGCGATCTGGCGGCCAGAGGCGCAACCGTCCGGCGATCGCCATCCGGGATCAGGTTAAGGTTTTCCGGGCCAGTCCGGTGGCGATGAGGTGTTCCCAGACCGTGAGACCTCGTCTTTCGCCCATATCCCACGCGATGTCGGTCTCGTCGGGACGCCACAGGGAAGCGGGGGCGATCCCGGGGTCGTTCCAAACCGTCTAGCAGGGAGGCGATTTCCGATTTCGCTGTCAAGGCGTCTGGGTTGGCGACGCGGGGCTTCGGCTTCGCCTGGGGGGAACTGCGCGACCCCAGACGTCGCCGCGGCGACACCCTCAACCGCCCGCGAGGCATGGGGAGCTCAGCACCGGAGTATTCCGGCGGGCGACGTAGTGCGTCAGCTGATCCTCAAGACCGCGAGTTGGCAGACCCCATCAGGCCCGTGTCCGGCGTGTCAGTCTTCCTCGTCCCAAGATTCATCGAGTTCGATGTCCAGGGCTCCGATGCCCATCGGCGGACGGGACGCAGCCGCTCGGACGAGCCAGTCATAGGTGCGGATCTCAATGCGATTCTCTTCCAAGAACTCGTTGCGCATCGCCTCGGTCGGCGCGCCAGGGTTGTCGCGTCCAATGATGATGAGTCCGGGGGGATTCACCCGGATACCTTCAAGCCCTGTGCCGCCGCGGTCCTCGGGAGAGCCAGCTGTGTGGAAGTGTTCTGTGATCCACCGGCGCCAGTCCCGGATCTGCTGCGTGGCCTTGCGGAGCTCTTTTGAGGGTTGCCCGTCGTTGAGGACTAGCCGGGCGGTGGGGCTTTCCAACTCGACGAGCCGCCAGATCACGCCCATGGACGTGACCCCGCCGACTACGAAGTCGGCCACGAACTTGTCAGCGAACCGCACTTGGTGCCTGACGAAGGTGTGGTGGTTGCCGGTGACCAGGTGCCCGAGGATCTGCGGGTGCTGTTCCAGGACGAGCTGCATCGGTCGTTCGTCCGGAGCCTGAGCGAGAGCATCTTCCAGAGCGCGCAGATCACCCAGGTTGGGCGGGTCTTCTACCCTCCACTTGTGCAGCCGCTCCAGCTGTCCAGTGCCCAGCACATGCGCGTTCTTCCGCCGAAGCGCGGACTGTTGCTGCGCCTTGGCAAGGGCATCCACGTACTCCTGCTCGCCTGGCCGAATGATGCGCTGCACGTGCTGTGGCCACGCCCACTGGCCACCACCGCCACGGAAGTAGAGCCTTCCCGAGGCAGCGATCGAGGAGATCACGTCGAAGCGGTCCCCGGGCCCACTGCGGCAGACAACCACCTGGCCGGGCTCGGGCTTCCAGATCTCAAGGCTTTCCGCCACACGCTGAGCGTGTAGGGCACTGATCCATCCGTGGGCGAGCTCCCGATCGATGCCTGCATCCGGCACGACAGCACCGGTCGACTTCGCTAGATCATGCAGATACGAGGACTGCCCATAGGTGCACTCGCGGGCTCTGCCCAGTTCGAGCGGCCCCCGCAGATGCATGCGCAGGATGCCCGCCGCCACAGCAGCTGGAGTGTCTCCTGCTAGGTCCACATCCAGACCGGCAGCAAGCTCCAACTGCGCCGCCGTGGGAGCGGAACGGTATCGCTTCAGTTCCGCCGCGACCGACGCCCACCGTGGTGCGGTCACCGTCATCGCTCCTTTGCCGTACAGGTCATCATTCAGATCACAAAGTTCTTCCTCTCCGGCCAGCAGCTGACTTGTTTTGCGTTCGCTCAGAGCTGGGCGGAAGACACGCTGCGTGAGGGTATCGATACCACCCCGGACGCGGGGAGAGTTCCCCGAAGTCGGCATGTGACGAAGCCGCTGCGCCACCAGCGCCACAGGGCGATCAACCTCGCATGACTGGGTTGCTGTCGCCGACGCCGAACGGCCGGGTTCACTGTCAAACGTCTCGCTCGCATGACGAGGGACAACTGCCGCCCGACGACATCGGATGGCATTCAGATGGCGTCACCGCATCTCACGACCGCTGGCTGCTCGGTGGCCCATCTGCCACAGATGGGAGACCACTTGTTTCCCGTGCCAGTCGACCATGCCTCGTTGTCAGTGCCTTGCGACACACTTCGAGGATGATCCTCGTACTGATCGAAAACCCACGCCTGTTGGTCGCCTTACTCGCTCTGATCGCAGCCGTCTACGGTGCGCGGCGTGCATGGGTGCGCTGGGCGCGCCCGGTGGTACGAGCCCGGGTAGATACCTTCTCGGCCGACACCGAACGCAGGATCTCCACCGCAATGCGGGAGGCCCTGGAAGGCGTCGTGACCCGCGGACCGGAGACTCGTGGCCTTGTCGCTGTATCCGTCCGGCGCTGGGCGCGAGCCATGCCCACGACCATGGTCTGGCAGCTCGCCGTCGTGCTCGTGGTGTTCCTGCTCGTAGACCTTGGCCCCATACCGCACGACATGAAGACCTGGGGTGCCGCAGCGCGTGGGGAGTGGGATGCGATAAAGAGCCTGCCGGGAAAGGCCGTTGCTCTGGGGCAGCATCCGGGCCGGTTCTTGCCGCTTCGGTTTCTCTTTTTCTGCTTGATGTTCGGTCTAGCCCTCTTGGTGTGCTGGCCCGCGCACCTGGCGCGTTCAGGAGGCGAGGCTCAGCTCACCGGTTCGCCGACGCAGACGCATAGGCGCGAGGCCGCCGAAGCTGCCGCACTGAACTGGCCGGTCGTGGCACTGGCCGTGTGCGCGATCCAGTGCGGCCGTGCGTATCACGAGTTGCAGCGACAGTCCCAAGCGCCGACGGGAGTGCTGGAGCGCAAGCCAGTCTCCGTGAGGCGAGCGGAGAACGTGATCAAGCAGGCATGGCGCACGTGCTATCGGGTCGGCCCGTTCAACGGGGTGCGCCGCCACGACCGGAACGTGCTCAAACAGCACGCCGAAAAGGTCATAGCCGCTCTGAGGAGTGCCGAGAGTCGCCAGTACAAAGACCCCTCGGGTGCGCTGCCCGAGTTGGCGACGATGCTCTTGGTGATCGCCGAACGGTACGCACAAGGCCGAGTCTCACAGCTGCTGGACGACGAGCAGCTCGAGAACGTACAGGTCCCGCGGGATTGGGGGTGGCTACGGCTGCTGTTCGGCGGAGTGCTGATCACAGTCGCGCTGGTTGGCGTGGCACAGATAGGGCTACCCGACACCGCCGTAAGCCCTGTAGCGGCACTGCTCATCACGCTGGTTCTCACCATGGTCTACCGAGGACGCCTTCCGAGCCTTGGCGACCTGATCGACATCATGCGGGGTGCGGATCGACGCTAGCCGATGATCATCAGCGCCCAGCACACCAGAGGTTGTCCAGGATTGTAAGACTCACCAGCATGGCCGTGGCGCAAAGAGAATCCAGAACCAGCGGGCCAGGAGCGCAATTGCGGCCGGAGGGCGCTGGAACCTACCTCGGCCCCTGTCCGTGATGCTCCTTGATACCCGGCGCCGGGAGACCTCGAGGCCCGTGCCAGAGTGATCGACATGATCCCCGCAGACGTTCCCGACGAGCCGCCGCTCACGTATGCCGACAGCTTCGACGTGCCGGTCCTGTTCCGTAACGGGCCCGCGAACAAGCCGCGCAGACAGTGGCGGACGGCCGAGCATCAGCCGTGGGCCGGGTCGAACGGCTTCCCGGAGGCCGACGGCTGGTACGCCCCGACCACCACGTGGCGGGAGATCATCAAAGCCGCCACCGAGGTCGGCCGGGACGTCACCCCGCACCTGCAGAACCAACCACGCTACGCACACGGCGAACTGGTCGCTCGGGTTTCCCCGCTGTACGCCTACCTCGGCGCGCACTCCGTCGAGCCCCGTCACCCTGTGCCTGGGTCCAAGGGACGACGCCTGACCTGGAACCCGGTGTACGCGCACGGCACCGAGCGCAGCGCGAAGAACGCCGCCGGCTACCGGCTGGGCATGACGATGACCGAGTGGGCCTGCCGCTCGCTGCTGGGCCTCGGTCAGACTCAGCATCTTGAACTCGGCGGCCCCATCCCGGCTCTGTACGACACGTTCAAGGATCCAAAGAAGAAGCTGCCCGACCTGTGGGGGCGCCACGAGGCAGAGGAGATGTACTGGCTGATCGAGGCCAAGGGGGGCGACGTCGGCCTGGGCACGCTTCGCAAGGGGTGGGCGCAGCTGGCGGCCGGCAGCAAGATCCTCGGCGCGTACGCGCACCGCACCGTCCTGGTCGGAGCATCCGTACGGCCCGGTGACGATCTCTTTCTCACCATCGACCACGACCTGCACCCCGGCCAGCCGCCCATCAGCCCTGACGGGTCCGGCATCGACGAAGAGGCGGTGGGCCCGGGCAACCTGGAAGACCACCTCAGCGACAGCAACGACGCGCTCATCGGCGCGGCCCGCGCCCAGATGCTCACCTACCTCGCCTTGCGCTCCGCTCCCGCCTCGCAACTGCGCACCGTGCCGGTGGCCGCCGACCGCACTTCCCGCCGCCGACGCACCGGGCTCACCACGCCCCTGGAGCACGACGGGCTCACCCTGGCCATGCGGGCCGACGCCCGCGGAGCAGCGCTCCAAGCCGAGCAGCAGACCTTGCGCGCCGGTATCCGCTCCATGGGGCTCGACGACTTCCTCACCTGCCGCATCCCCGGAACCGAAGTGCATCTCGGCATGTCCCGGAAGCTATTCGCCGCCTGCGAGCGCCTCCACGAGGAAGACCTAGCCATCGCCCGGCGCACTCCAGGACTTCGCGCCGAGGACGAGCCGAGCTTCGACCAAGAACTCAGCGACGAAGCCCAGGAAGAACAGCGGCTCACCCAACGGCGAATCTTCCGCGAACAGCAGGAGGAAGCCCGCCCCCGGCTGCGCCTCTTGCTCCGCGACGCCTACGAGCGGGGTGCGACGAGCGACTGGAGCGAACTGCTGCGCCGCCCCCAGGAGCCGGCACTCGACCTGGAAGGCGACGCGAGTCTTCTCGAAGCGGCGACCCCAGAGACGTACCTGGCTGTCAGTCGCTACCACCTGCCCCCGGTACGCGCCTAGATCTCCACATCAACCGACCCCGAACGGTGGCGGTGCGTTCCTGGGAGCCGCTCACCCAACCTGGATGACAGGGCGGTAGGTCAGCTGCGGTAGGTCAGCTGCCGTCGGCCAGCTGGAGCACCGTACGCACGGAGACGATTCGCTGATCTTGGGGCGCGGCCGACAGTCGGAGGCGGGAACTGATCACCGGCCGCTGGTCCTCATCGGCACCCCCAAGGGCGGTCCGCAGCGTCAAGGGCATCACGGGCCGCTGGTGTGGCGGGAAGTTCCCTACCGATTGTGCGTCCGCGAGCGCCGACTGAGCGTCAGCGTGCGTGGTGCTCAGGTGCTCACGCGCCCGCCCCTCAGTGTCCAGGGTGGATCACGACTGCGTGGCGGAACGGCAGTCTACGGAACCGCCGGCTGCACCCTGTTGGTCCTGGCGGACACACAACTCCAGCAGCGTCGCGAGGCGCAGATGGGGCCTCCTCCGGATGGCACCGCCTCCCATCCGGGCGAAGGAAGTATCGCGTGCGCCGCCCGTCTCACTCCCGTGTGAGGTAGCCGACTTGTTCCAGGTCCTCGATGATGCTCTGAACGGTGCGGTTCGGCGTCGATAGACGCCAGCAGGCCCCCGGATTCGCTTCACGGGGGCCTGCGGCGGTGGTTGATGTTCGGCTAGTTGGTCTTGCTGTTGTCGTCGGGCTCGGACTCGGTCGTCGTACGACGGCGGACGGCGACCAGGGTGACGACGCCCGCGATGACGAGGATCCCCGCGCCTGCGGCGATCCAAGGCGTGGCGTCGGCACCGGTGTGGGCGAGGGAGCCTGCCGGGGTCGGCGGCGAGGAGTCGCCGTCCGGGGCCGTGGCTGCGGTGGACGAGGAGTCAGCATCCGCTGTGCCGGTGTCCGGCGCTGAGGGCTTGACCCCGCCGGTCCCGTCGCCCGGCGTGTCCGCAGGAGTCGCGGTGCCGGTGGGCTTGGACGTCCGCTTGTCCGAGGGGTGGGGCTTCGGGCTGGTGGCGGTTTTGGTGTTGGTAACGGTCACCGTCACCGGAGCGCCGGGGCCCGCGGTGAATGTCTTGGACGGCTTGTAGCGGTCGTATCCGGCGGGTGCCTTGACCTGCTTGACCCAGAACTCCATGTTCCGGCTCGACACCGGCAGCTCCCCTGAGGCCGTGCCCTTGTCCCCGGTCGTCAGGGTGAGCAGCGTCGATGTGCCGGTGCCGATGTTCACCGTTGCGCCGGGCAGGAGCTTGCCGGTCTTGTCGTCCTTGGCCTGCAGGAGAACCTTGGCGGCCTTGAATGGGTCGGTGATCGTCAGTCGCGTGGTGGCGCCAGGCGTGATGATGACGTCCTGGTCGGCGACAACCTCGTGGAGCGGGCTGTTGGAGGCGGTCTCCTTGAGTCGGTAGATGCCCGGGGCGAGGTCGGGGAAGGTCAGCTTGCCCTGCGCGTCGGTTGTCCCGTGTCCGGCCTCCTGGCCAGCTGAGTTGAGCAGCAGGAACGCGGCGCCGGGGAGCCCATCGCCGGCCGTGTCCCTGGTGGTGATCTCGACGCTGCCCGCGTCCGGGGCCGGTGTGTCGGCAACGGTGGCCGACGCGGAGGGGGTCGGTTCGGAGGGTTGGGCGTTCGCGGCCGGCGCCCAGGTGAAGGTGCCGGTCACTGCGGCGACGACTGCGGCGGATCGGACGGCGCCACGGACGAAACGAGCGTGCACGAGAAAGGGGGCTCCTTGATCGGTTGGTGGAAGGTCGGTCACCGCACGGGGATTCAGCGGGTGCGGGCTTGGCTGCGGGTGGCTGGCGGGGCGGGCGCCCGGTGCGCTGCGCGGCTCGCCGCGGGGCTTGGCGTGGTCGCGGCCCAGGCGCCGGGGAACCAGACGGTGGTGTACTGCTCGATGGCGTCGCGCAGCCCGGTGGTGACGGCTCCCTCCCAGGGTGGCCGACCGGGGCGGCGGTTGGTGCTGAACGTGCCGTACTGCTTGGTGTTCGGCCGGGTGTTGTGGGCTTCGCCGCGGCGGTGGAAGGTGCCGTGATCGAGGAAGCTGAGGGCGACCACGTCGATTTCACCGCGGTCCGGGTGGATGACCGCCACACGAAGTCCGCCGTAGGTGTCCGCGTGGACGGTGGCGGTGAAGTCGATCCGCAGCCGCAGCGGTGCGCCCGGGACCGGGGCGGCGAAGTAAGTGGCGCCCACGACGGCGTGGTCGTGGAAGGGGAGGCACAGTTCGGCGAAGAACTCGGCGGCGTGCAGGGACAAGGGGGATCTCCGGTCGGGGACGGGCCGGCGCTATCGGCGCGGGCCGGGCAGGGCCGGTCGGCTGTTGGTGCTCCACCGAGGGACACTCGCAGCCGGCAGCGCGGCCGGCCGGCGAGAGGCAGCCCGCTGCACGTCGAGCGGAGTTGGGGCCTGCGGCTGCGGTGGGATGATGGGGGTGAGCTGGGCCATGCCCTCGATGTAGCTGAGGGTGTCCTGGCGCCACCGGGGAAGCGGAGCCGGATCGGCGACGCACTGGGTGACTGCGGTGAGCAGGGCGACGGGGGTGTCGGTGCTGGCCGTCGCGTACCAGACGGGCCGGTCGATGGATCTTCCCGCCCACAGCTGCCAGCGAGCGTCACGGGTGGTCAGCTCGGCTTCCGGATCGAGGTCCCCGGTGGTGAACTCCAGACCGGCGAGGCCGTCCGGGGCCTGGACGGCGAACACGCCCCAGCGGGGACGGTCGATCTCCCAGTCTTGTTGCAGGAGAGGCACGACGGCGAGGAAGGGATCGTGCTCGTCGGTTCCCGAGACCGGTCTGGCGAGGTAGGCGTCCGGCCCCTGTTCGTAGGCGGTGGCGAGGGCGGTGGTGAACGCCTGGACGAACTCGGTGGGGACGCGGTCGTTGAAACAGACGCCCCATGTCGGCGGGCCAAACTGGTCCTTGTAGGCGTTGATGCGCCAGAGCCCGTCGTCCTCGCCTTCGGGCAGGTAGCCCAGGCGCATGCGCCGGTCGGGAGCGTTGACGTACACGTTGCCGAGGTCGTCGTGCTGGACGTCCCAGCCATGGTCGATGAGCGGGGTGAGGGCGGGGTCGCCGGTGTTGGTGCTGCTGGCGAGATGGCGCGGTGAGACGAAGACGTCTCCGTCAGGCGTGTGAGGGTCGTCGTGGAGGGACACGGGTTCCTGATTGGCGGCGTGGGCGGATGAGTCAGTCAGCGGGCAGCAAAGCTGCTCGTAGGGCGTCGGTCGAGCCGGTGTAGTGCAGCGTGCGAAGGCCCAAGCGGGCGGCGGCCTGGCAGTTGTCGGGGCGGTCGTCCACGAACAGGACACGTCGTGGATCACCGACCCCGGTGGCCGCCAGCGCCTGCTGGTAGATAGCCGGGTCGGGCTTGCACAGCTGCAGGCGGGCCGAGTAGAGCGCCTGGGTCATCATTCGGCGCCAGTCGTGGGTGTCCAGCACCGTACTGAGGTGGGCGGGTGCGTTGGACAACGGCACCATCGGCAGTCCGTTGGCATGGGCGCGGCGCAGGACGGACAGGACGCCCTCGTCGGTCGCGGTCCACATGTCGGTGTCTGCGGCGAGGAGTTCGCGCAACAGGCGGGGGCCCGGATGGAAGCCGAGGACGCGGACCCAGTACGCCAGGTCGCTGAGCTGGCCGGCGTCGTAGAGGTCGCGGGCGTTCCAGAAGACGCGCTGGAATGCTGCGAGATCGTCTTCGGGCCAGGAAGCGGTACGGGCCAGCCGTAGCCACTGGGCGCGGGTGGGCTGCAGGCCGAGGACGCCGTTGTAGTCAAGGATGACGGCGTCGGGGCCGGTGGGGCGGGTCAAGGGGCGGTGTTCTCCAGGGCTCGGCGGGTGAGGGCGGCGAGAGCGGCTGCGAGGAGGGCGGGCAGCAGCAGGGCCGTGGGCAAGGTGGTGGCGCTGGCGAGGGCGCCGATGACGGCGGGGCCGGCGAGGAGGCCGAGGTAGCCGGTGACGGAGACCGTGGCGACGGCCCTCGGGCCGTGTCTGCCGGCGGCGGTGATCAGGGAGGGGACGGTGCTGGACAGGCCGAGCCCGAAGACCGCCCAGCCGGCCAGCGCCGCAAGCACGCTGCCGACCAGGACGCCGGTGGTCAGTCCGCCGGCGGCGAGCGCAGCGCCGGTGCGGACCACGGCAGGAGCGCCGAAGCGGGTCGTGAGCCAGTCGCCGGTGAGCCGGCCGATCGCCATGCCCATGCTGTAGAGGGCAAACGCTGTCGCGCTGAGGGCGGTTGTGGCGTGCAGCGTGTGCAGGTGCACTGCGGCCCAGTCGGCCGCCGCCCCCTCCCCCAGCAGGCTCGCAGCCGCCAGCGCACCCAACAGCCACACACCTCCCGCCCGGCCCTGACCGGCCCCCTGGGGCTCCGGCAGCTTGGGCTGGTCGGCGCCGCTCAGCGCGAGGGTGCGCGGCCCGGCCACGAGCACGGTCGCGGTCAGCGCGAGGCCGGTGGCCATAAACAAGGCACTGTGGGCTGTGCGCGCAGTGGCAGCGGCCAGGGCGGCACCGCCCAGGGCACCGATCGAGTACGCGGCGTGCAGGGAGGACATGACCGGCCGGCTGGCGGCGTTCTGGCAGCGAACCGCCGCGGTATTGGCGGCGACGTCCAGGACACCGTGCGCGGCACCGAAGGTGACAGCCGCCGCGAGTAGCGAGGTCAGCGTCCGGCACTGCCCCAGCACGGCGAGAGCCGCTCCCAGTGCGACAGCTCCGCCAATCAGGAGCAGGGGAAGTCGGTCGGGCCGGGCGAGTCGGCCGCCGGCCTGCAGTCCGGCAACCATGCCGACAGCGGCGGCGAGCAGGACGAGCGACAGGCCAGCGGTGGTGAGGTGAGCGGCGTGCTGGACGGCCGGCATCCGGGCGCCCCAGACCGCCATCACCACGCCCAGGCCGAGGAAGTAGCTGGTCAGCAGGACACGGCTGCGGCGCACGGAAGCGTCGGCGCGGGTCATGCGGGGCGGCCACCCGCAGCAGACTCGTCGGCCGTGTGCGGCACCAGGGCGACCTGCAGATGGCGCACAGCCTGCTTGGCGCGGGCCTGTGCGAGGTCCGCGGTGGGCGCGGTGGTGATCAGGTAGCCGATACGGGCGGTGAACATGTTGCCGCCGTCGGCCGGGAGGAGCAGCTGGTCGCCGACCTGGTGCTGGAAGTGCACGCGTTCCAACCAGCGCGGGCTGACGCCGTCGAATCCGAGGCGGAGCAAGGTGCCGGAGGTGTCAGGGTAGAGCAGCTGCATCGCGGCGGCCGAGGACCGGGTCGGGGTGAGGTCGGGGGCACGGCCGCAGGCGATGTCGGCGGCGGTGCGCGGCAGGTCGATGCCGGTGGCGAGCTGGACGAGATGGCCGATCATGTCACCGGCGATCCGGCCGTTGACCTCGACCAGCCGCGGCCGGCCGTCGACCAGCCGCATCTCGACATGGGAGACGCCGTCGGTGATTCCCAGGGCGTGGATCGCGGCGCGTGCCGCCGGTGCGACCACGTCGAGCAGTGGGTCGGCGGCGTCGACCGAGTGGGCCAGTTCCTCGAAATACGGCGGGGCGCTGACCGTCTTGCGGGTGACGGCCACCACGGTGGTCTCACCGCCGTAGGTGACACACTCGGCCGACACCTCGGGTCCGTCGAGATACTCCTCCACCAGCACGCTGGTGGACTCGAGTCCCAGCCCGGCCGCCTGGTCGGCGAACGCGAAGGCGGCGGTGAGCTGTTCGGGGGTGTCGGCGCGGATCACCCCGATGCTGGCCGCGTGCGCGGCGGGCTTCAGCACGACCGGGTAGCCGATCCGCTCGGCCGCCACCTGGGCCTCGGCACGCGTGCGCACGCTCACCGAGGCTGCCGACGGAACCCCGTGCTGGGCGAACAACGTACGGGAGGTGGCTTTGTTGCGGCATGCCTGCATGGCTTCCGGGGCAGTGGTGGGCAGGCCGAGCTGGCGGGCGAGGCGGGCGACCGGGACGAGGTACCACTCGGTCCACGTGAACACGCCGGCAAGGTCGTAGCGGTCGGCCAGGTCCCGGCCGGCGGCGGACAGCGCCGCCTGGTCGGTCGGATCGGACACGACCACGCAGTCCCGCAGGTACGGCGTCTCCCACGAGGGCTCTTCGCCGGTGATCAGGACGACGTCGTAGACGGCGGCCACGGACTGAAGGCAGTACCCGCGGTACGCCTCGGCCTCCATGTCGGATGCGGCGACGACCAGGACGACAGGACGGTCGGGCAAGAACAGGCTCCTCAGAATCTAAAGAGGGGGCAGGGATATGTGGACGGCGGCCCTCGGCGGCGCAGGGCCGCTGAGTGTCCGGCGAGCAGCCGCCGCGAGCGGGGCCGGCGGAGCAGAGCGGCGAAGTCGGTGCCGGCCGAGGATGCTTAGGCGGGAGGAAACCGAGAGCTGTCAGTCGGCACGACGGCGGCGCAACTCGAACGCCGCAGCCCATTGCGGGTTTTCGCTGATCAGCCGACGGGCGTAGAGGGCGGTGAAGTTGTTGTTCAGCCCGGCGACCCCGTACGGGAGTTGGCGGCGCAGGTCCTCGAAGAGGTCCTTCACGCCGACGCGTGTGGCGCCGGAGGCCAGACGTCGGGCGGCCATGCGTTCCAGGGCCCGGTAGACGTTCGGGTTGTGGGCGTCGAAGGCGTGGAACTGCTCGGTGATGGTGCGACCGGTCGCGCGGTGCGATCCGAGGGCGGCGATAGACATGAAGTTCTCCACAGGCTGAGGACGCAGCAGGGTCAGGTGCGCAGGACGGGATCGGTGCGAAGGCGGGCGAAGGAGCAGAACAGGCCGATGGCCTGCAGGGCGGCGCATGCGGTGATGACGTGTCCCAGTGCGTCGGGCGGGGCGAGCGCGGTGAGTACGCCGGCGACGGGGAAGGGCAGCAGGAGGATGAGGATGGTCGCCGACAGGGTGCTGCCGAACTTCTCCGGAGGGATCAGGCGGGAGCGCAGGGTGCGCAGGACGACCGTCATGCCTCCTTCGCCCGCCATGAGGACCGCGACTAGGACGAGGTAGGACCGGTAGTCGGGGGCCTGGGCGGCGGCGAGACAGCCGAGTGAGGCGAGGGCGGCGCAGGCGGCGCCGACCGGCCACAGACCGAGGCGGTCGATCGCAATCCGGCAGAATGTGACGCTGAGGAGCGTCGCTGCGGCAGCGGCGGACCAGACGAGGCCGACGGCGGTGGTGGACTGCCCGAAGTGCTTGACGACGATCACGGGGCCGGCCGCTTGGAGAAGGCCGGTGGCCAGGTTGGACAGGGCCAGCCCGGTCACGAGCCAGCCGAGCGCGGGCAGCGAGCGGATGGTGCGCCACCCGGTGAGCAGTCCGGCGCCGGACTGCCCCTTCGGCGCGCGGGCCGGTGCCACGGGCGAGGGCGGGGTGCGCAGGGCGAGCATGGCAGCCAGCAGCGAGAGCACGCTGATCATTGCGAGCAGCGGCGGCGGCCCGGCGAGCAGGAGCACTGCGGCGAACGCCGGCCCGGCCATGGTTGCGGTCTGGTCGATGCCAAGCAGGACGGCCTGGACACGGTGGGCCCGCCGTCCTGCTCGCCGTCCGGCGGCGGCGCCCGCGGTCTCGGCCGCGATATAGCTGAACTCGGTGAGCACGCCGGTCGTCGCCGCCAGCACCATCACGGTCGCGCCCGCCACGGTGCCGGACGGGTGGAGGTGGAGCAGGACCGCGCCAGCGGCGAGGGCCAGCGCCCTCCCCAGGGAGGCAAGGTGGAAGACCACCGAGGCACCGCGCCGGTCAACGACCGAGCCGGCCCACCCGAACGCAGCCAGCCGCGGAATCCACTCCAGGGCGAAGGCGGCGCCCGTCAGCGCAGCGGATCGCGTCGTGGCTAGGACAAGCAGCGGGATGCCGTAGGTGGACATCGCGAACGCCAACGCGTCCGCCGTGCGCGGCAGGTAGATGCTGCGCATCAGCCCGCCGGTGTGGCGTGCGTGCCGCGGTGTGACCGCTGCGCTCACGCGACCGGCTCAGGCTCGGGCACCCTGGCCACCCGGGGGTTGTCGGCCAGCCACTGGATCAGGAGGGTGCGGGAACGGGCCAGCCCCGCCTCGGCACCGTCGCCGGTCAGCGGAGAGAGAGCGTCGGCGCGCTCGGTGGAGAGCGACGGTGCCAACAGGTCGAGGACGTGCCGGATACGGCGGCTGAACTCGCAGACGGGGGCCGGGACGGCGTGACGCCGGGCCCAGCGAGCCATCGCGTCGTACAGGTCGGCCAACTCCACTCCTGCCTCGGTAAGTTCGAGACCGGAGCCGGGTGCGATCCGGACGAGGCCGTGGGCGCGGGCCGTGTCGGAGGCGCTTCGCAGTTGGTGCGTGGAGAGGCCGGGCAGGGTGCCGGCCAGCCGTCGCGGCGGTATGGCGCCGTTGTCGTCGATCTCGGTGACCAGGCGGATCAAGGAGCGCGAGGCGAGAAGTTCGACGGCGTGGCGTACTTCGGCAGGGGTGAAGGGGGTGCTCATCGGCGCGGGCCTCCCGCCGGGATGGCTGCCTTCGGGCGGGCGGTCGTTGCGTGCGAGAAGAGATCGCGGTGGTGCCACGCCGGAGAGGATGCGGTCGTGCGAGCGGGTGGGAGCGCCGCGGGGGTCGGCCGTGGCTGGCTGCTGAGCCACGGCCTCGGCGCGGGCTTCGCCTGCGGGTGTCCCCAGACCGGGTGTTGGGCCGCCTGGTCGAGGCTCTGCCCGGCGGACCAGGCGGACAGGGCGCCGAGCACGGGGCCAAGGCCGTCGCCGGCTGCGGACAGCCGGTAGGGCTGGCCGATGCCATCGGTGTCGACCAGGCCGTCGGCGACGAGCTGCCGCAGCGGCGGATAAATGTTGGTCCAGTCGCTGCTGGGCATCACGATCCGGGCCAGAGCCCGGCCGCTGACCTCCTGTCGGGACTTGAGCACCCACAGGATGGCGGCGGCGTGGCGCCGGGTGAGCAGGGTAAGGCCGTCCTCGATCTGCTCGATCGCGGGCAGCGGACCGTCCGCCTTCTCCAGGTGTTCCTCGGCCCAGGTGACGATCACCGGCAGGACCGGCAGCAGGGCCGCGCCACGTTCGGTGTGGCGGTAGCTCACGTGCCGTGCGGTGTGTTCGGTGCGTTCGACGAGTCCGGCGTCGCACAGAGACTTGAGCTTGGGGTGGAGCTGGCCGTTCTGCAGCCAGGACACCTTGGCCGCCAGCTCGCTGTAGCGCAGCGGCGGGCCGGAGAGGGCCAGGAGGATCCTCACGTTCCAGCGTGGGGTGATCATGGCGAGGGCCTCGGTGACCCGGGCGATGTCGGCGTCGGTGTCAGGGGGCAGAGCGGTGATGGCCAAGGGAGGAACTCCTGGGTGAAGGAAAGAGAGAGATCGCCTGGGTCAGCGGCTGTGTGCCGGGCTCGGCACCGGTAGAGGCGGAGCTGGAACGGACGGCGAGGGAGCCGGCGGGGCAGGCGTCGGGGCCGGGACGCGGGCCAGGCTCTGCAGGACGGCGGCGACCGACTTGGCCTGGACGTCGCGGACGGCGACGGCTTCGGCGAGCCGGCGTGCACCGTCGAGGAGGTGGGAGACCTCGTGCGGGTCGATCTGCCGCTCGGGGTGGATGAGCCGGGCGAGGTGGTCGCGGTGGACGTCGATGCTGCGCTCGGCGAGGGCGAGGTCGTCGTGCATGCCGAGCAGGGCGGAGAGCATGCCGGGCGGCTGGTCCTGGGCGTGGGCCTCGAGGTCGGCGAGCGGCGCGCCGTACAAGTCCTCGATCCGTCCGGCTATGTCGGTGGACGTGAGGTGGGGCAAGCGTGGGCTTTCACGGTCGGCGGGCCCGGGCCGCCCCGGCACGCTGCGGTGCCGGGGCGGCAGACGGGGGCAGGGTTGCGGTGGCCCTGAGCTGAGCCGTTCGTACGGGCCGAGCCTGCTGGGCAGGCGGGGGCATGGTGCGCAGCAGTCCGCCGAGGGCGGCGCGGTAGCCGTCGCGGGCCTCCAGTGCGGCTTCCAGCCACTGCGCGTCGAAGCGGAGCTTGTCCGCCGACAGTTCGCCCATGTCGCGGTCCGGGTCCATGTCGGCGTGGACGCGGTCGCGGACGCGGGCGACCTGCTCCTCGGTGAGCGCCAGGAACGAACGCAGCTCCAGGGCACGGGCGAGCGCGGGCGAGGCACCTGGGCTGGCAGCCGTCTCGTACAGCTCGGGTAGCGGGTTGCCGAAGACCTTCTGCAGGTCGGCGTCCATGGTGCTGGCCTTGTCCCGGCTCATCGGGCGGTCCTTGCCGGCCGCCAGGCCGATGCCGGTGCGGCTGTGCCGGCGGGCCGGTGGGGAGCGCTGGTCTGCACCGCCGGGCCGGTTCGGGGCCGGAGGCGGGCGAGGCGCTGGGCGGCGAGGTCCTTCTTCCCCGGGGCGTCCGGGTCGAGGAGCCAGCGCACGACCATGGCTCGGCCGTCGCGGGCGGTGACGGCCGCGTTCACCCGGTGGGCGAGGCCCATCGTCGGATCGTCGATCTCGCTGGGCTGGGTTTGCAGCGCAGCGAGGAGGTCGTCCTCCGCACGCTCCAACACGGACTGGGCCTCGACGAGAAAGCCATGCCACTTGACGACGTCGGTGGCATCGGGATTCGCGGTCGGCGCGGCGGCGACCGCGGCCTTCAACTGGTCCATGCCCATGTCGAAGCGCGCTTCGATCCGTTCGGTGAGCACGCCCACGACATCCTCAGACTCATCGGATATGCCATCGGGCAAAGGGAAATCTCCTGTTCTGGAAAGGCCGATCCCTGGGGTGGGAGGGGCTGCCGTACCCGGTGGCTGAGCCGCTTACGGGCACCTGCTGGGCTCTGTCAGTCCAGGCACATTCGGACGTCGCGGTAGACGTACGTGCCGGAGACCCAGCCCTTGACCCCGGTGGTCTTGTCCGTGATGTAGAGCCAGTTGCCGCTCTTCTTGTGCACGGTGAACTTGTGGCTCTTGTAGAGCACGCCGAGCGCGGTGGACTTCGTGGTGGCCTTGGACCGGATGGTCACGGCCTTGGTGTGTACCTCGTACGGCAGCGGCGGCTGGGACGAGCAGCTGCTCGCGGGGGTCGCGCTGGCGGTGGTGGCGGACAGCACAGGCAGAGCGAGTGCGCCGAGCATGGCTGCGGATATGGCAATTCGGGTGGAGCGCATGCGGAAGAAACCTCCGTGAAGGCATAGGGATTGCGGGGAAGTGCCGCGGGTGTTGTCCCGGCGGCTGTATAAGAGTCCGGATATTCGCCGGTTTGGCTAACCGGCGATCGTCGGCTATGTTGCGCCGCCCTGGTCGGCTTTGACGCTCAGCGTGAGCGGCCGGGCGGGCGCGGGGCAGGAGCCTTCGGCAAGCCGGCCGGGCGGCTAACTGCGGCTGCCGGGCGGACCGGCGGAAGAGGGCCGGCCTCGCCCGCGAGGCGGTCGTCGCACCACTGCAGTGCCTCGCCGAGCGTGTCGAAGCCGCCCTCGCGCAGGGTGTGCGTCCACGTCTCGGTGTCGACCTCTTCGACCACGACGCGGAACGGCGAGGGAGCTCGCTCGTCCAGGGCACGCAGGGCCACGACGATGACCATGTCGTCCGGGTCGTCGCTGGTGTAGGAGTAGCCCATGGCGTAGTGGTCGCCGTCGCCGGCGAGGCGCAACTCCAGCGCGCGCGTGGCCTCGTCCGCTGGCGGCGGGCCCAGTGGGGCGAGGGCGATGGCATCGGACGGACAGCCACGGTGGATGAGCCAGGACTGCGCCATCGCGGGCAGCGGCAGAGGGGCATGCTCGAAGCTGAACGTCCGCTTCTCGCGGTCCCGTTGCAGATGCACGGCGAGCACCTGCGGGATGCCGGGGTGCCCCCAGGTGGTGGTGCGGTCGAACAGGACGTAGTAGCTGTGCGGGCCGTCGTGGTGTTCGGCGAGGGGAACGAGCATGTCCTCGTGGACGGCGACCTTGCGGTAGAAGTCGAGGTATTTCTCCTCGTCGGCGTCGAGGTCGTCCAGGTCGAAGTCGACTTCGGGGAGGGACTTCCGGTCCGGCGCCGGGTCGGTGGGAGACAACAAGGGCCTTTCGGTGAAGTCAGCGCCGCTGCGCCGGGGTGGGCCGCGATGCGCCGGGGCGAGCCGGGACCTTCGGCGCCTGCACCGTGGGAGCCCGGCGGGCGGCGAACAGCGCGGCCCGTCCGGCGTCGGTGAGCGCGACCGGCTGGCCTGCGTGCACGGGGTGGCCGGTGTCCCGGACGACCAGGCCGGCGTCCTCCAACTGCTGCAGCTTGGCGTGGGGGATGCGGGTACCGGAGGCGGCTGTGACGGACATCCGGCCGGTCAGCAGGTGTTCGTAGAGCTTGGCGCCGCCGGCGATGGCGAGCAGCGCCGCCTGGTCATCCGTCGAGAGCTGCCGTGCGTCGGGCGCGGAAGCCGCCGCTGCGGCTTCGATGGGCTCCAGGGCGGCGAGCACCGCCCGGGCGGCGGCGTCCCGCGCGGCGGCGGCCTCTTCCAGCTGGTCCACGGTGCGGTCGATGCGCGTGAACAGGGCGCTGTCGACGTCGAACTCGCCGCTGGACAGGCGGTTGAGGAGCCGGAGGTAGAAGGTGACGCTGGTCTGGGCCTTGGCCAGTTCACGGTGCCGGTCGACCAGGTGGGCGTGCTGCTCGTCGAGGACGCCGCGGTCGCGGTAGGCCCACAGGGTGTCGATGTCGTGCCCGGTGACGGCTTGGAGGCGGTGGTCGAGCGGGGAGACCGCGCGCCGACCTGGTGTCGGCGCGGGTGGAGGGGGCATAGGCGGACCTCGGTGCGTTCAGCGGGTGGGATGGTGCGCGGGGTTTGGGGCGGGACGGGGCAGCCCCGGCAGTGCGGTGGGCGGCGGACCGGGCCGGGGCACGGGAGCGCGGGTGGTCAGCTGCGGGGAACGCGAGCGTGCCGCGTGGGTGCGGGCGCTCAGCGGCCGGCGGGTCATCCCCAGGCGGCGGCCGACCTCGTCGTAGATGTCGTTGCCTGCTCGCGGCCGGATGGCGACGACGTGGATCTCCTTGGGATGCGCGGACTCCGCGGGTGTCGGGCGGACGCCGTAGACGACGCGCCAGTCCTTGCGCGAGTCCACGAACAGCTTCCGGAATCCCTCCAGGTCACCGTCGAGACGCAGGCCGAAGCGCTGCGCGTTCACGACTTCCTGCAGGTAGGCGAGGGTGAGGTCGCGGATGTCGCTGGGGGCCTGGAGGAGATCGGTCAGCGCGCGGGGGTCGAAACTGAGTCCGAAGGCGGGCTGTCCCGCTCCCGCGGTCATGACGTCGGCTCGTCCGGTTCGGCGGCTTGTGTCGTGTTCGCCGCCTCCGTGCGCACGGACGGCGGCGGACCGGGCAGAAGGCGGTGCGCGGGCCGGTCGGGTGAGGTCATGCAGGCCGACAGCGGCCCACCCGGCGCGCGGATCGCCGCGACGGCGTGGGTGAGGAAGTCCCGGTGCCACACGAACAGGCCGGACAGCCCGGCTTCGGGATCCTTGTGCTGCTGGTAGGCGAGCCACAGGGCGTGGAGCCAGGCCACGACGTCGTCGTGCTCCTGCCACTGCAGGCACCAGGGTGCCGCGGTGGTGACCTCCGCCCCGTACACCGGGAGGAAGAAGTCATCCACCCAGTCGGACAGGGCGTCGAGTTCGTCCTCGCGTTCTTCTCCGTCGAGTTCCAGGATCGGGCGGGGCTCCGGTGGAGCGGCGGGAGGCGGCCCGCCGAGTCCTGGCATGCCGAAGGCGGCGAACGGTGATCCGCTGGGCGGCGGGGCGGACGCGAGGTGGTCGAGCTGCTGAGCCTGTTGCGCCGACTGCTCCATGAGCCGCCGCACGCTCGCCTCGATTCCCTCCAGCTGTCGATCCGGAATACGAACCGGCTCCAACTCGCCATCGTCAGGCGACTTTGTTGATTCGGGCATTGAAAAGCTCGGCCTCCTACGAGACACGGGATGAGAAAAGAACGGAAGCGTCTGCGCGCGGCCCATCCGGCGAGCTGCACGGCCACTGCGGCGGCATTGCGCCGGCGGCTACGCTTGGGGAGCCGGTCGCCTTGGCAGCAGGCAAGGACGGGGCCCAGCCGGTAAGGTCCACGTCGTCCTGCGTGAGGGTTTCGCGGATCGTCTCGGTGAGCCGGTCGGCCGCGATCGACGCGTAGTGCTCGGTCTTCTCCACACCGATGAAGTCCCGGCCTTCCAGCAGAGCGGCCACGCCCGTGGAGCCGGAGCCGGCGCAGAAGTCGAGGACCGTGCCGCCCTCGGGGCTGATCTTGACCAGCTCGCGCATCACCTCGACCGGCTTCTGCGTGATGTGCCGGCGCTGCGCGCCCGAGGGCTGCGACGCCGAGTACATGCCGGGCAGATAGACCGGGTTCCGGGAGCCGTCGATCGGCCCCTTACTGGCCCAGACGATGAATTCGCAGTTCTGGGTGAACCGGCCCTTCTGCGGCCTGGCCTGCGGCTTGTGCCAGGCAAGCACGCCGCGCCACAGCCACCCGGCGGCCTGGATCGCGTCCGTCGTCGTCGGGAGCTGACGCCAGTCGGTGAACAACAGCGCGGTCCCGCCGGTCTTCGTCAGACGGTGCGCTTCGGTCATGATCTGCGTGAGCCAGAACGCGTAGGACCTCTGGTCCATGTTCTCGCCGGTGAAGTCGGCGAGGTCGTTCTTGGCATCGGCGGAGGTGTACTTCTGCTTCGCGGAGCGGGTGGTGCGCTCCTTCGCGGTCCGGCCACCGCTGTTGTACGGCGGGTCGGTGATGACGGAGTCGACGCAGCCGTCCGGAAGGCCGGAGAGAACGGCCAGGGCGTCGCCCTGGTGAAGGGAAAAAGGCAAAGAGGGGCCCCTATTCGGGTGCGGATTCACGGGGGGAACTAGCCGCCTCGCACAGGAGTCCTCGCGGGCCGGAGGTGGGCGTGCAGAAGCCCAGGGCCGCGGACCGAGGAGGCGAGGGGAGTCCAAAAACTGTAGAGGCGAATCCGCCGACGACCAAGAAGTGCCGTGCGAGGGTGCCGGATTCCGGCACCTCGCGCCAGCTTTTTGGTCAACCGCCAATCCGCATCTACTGTTTTTGAACTGCCCGGCGCACACCGCCGCTGGCTACTCCCCCGCCACACCTCACGGAGGTACCCCCTTGCCCCGGCACACCTAGCTCACGGCCCGGCCAGCTGGGAGCGAGCGGCAACTCGCCCCACATCGGTCCGCCTTGATCGCCCACCCCGGCCGCCGCGCCCTTCCACCACGCCTCGCGCACGCGGCACGCCGGACACCGCACCCCCGAAGGACACGCTCATGACGTCTCGCTACCCACCCCTGCCCGACCTCGCTGACCCACGAGCGGTCCGCTCCGGTTGAAGGCGCTCGCCGCCGGCATCGGCGTCGTCTTCCTCTCCCCGCTTCTGCTCGCCGGCACCGGCATGATGATGGCGTCCTCCGCGGACGCCGTTCAAAGCAGCAGCAGCTCCCTCATCTGCCTGAACGACATCAACACCGGCAAGGTCGCCGAGCAGGTCACCAAGATCCTCGACGGGGCGTCCGGCAAGAACGTCCACGTCGAGGGCCTGGACCTGCCCGCCGAGCAGGTGCCCAATGCCCAGACGATCGTGGCCACCGGTATCAGCCTCGACGTCCCCAAGAAGGGCCAGGTCATTGCGCTCGCCACGGCGATGCAGGAGTCGAGGCTGCGCAACCTCAACTACGGCGATAGGGACAGCCTTGGGTTGTTCCAGCAGCGTCCTTCCCAGGGCTGGGGCACCGCCGAGCAGATCCGTGACCCGACGTACGCGAGCGAGCAGTTCTACAAGCACCTGCTCAAGGTGAACGGCTGGCAGCAGATGACCGTCACCCAGGCTGCCCAAGCAGTACAGCAGTCCGGCCTGCCGGACGCCTACGCGCAGTGGGAGCACCTGGCCACCGCGCTGCAGGAAGCCATCGCCAAGACCTTCCCCGGCGCCGGCAACAACAAGGACGCCAAGGAGCCGAACACAGGCAAGGACCCGGGAGCCGGCACTACCGGCTGCGCTCCGGGCCAGGACGGCTCCGGCTTCGGCCCCATCCCCGAGGGCAGCGTCCCGAAGGGATACAAGATCCCCAAGGACGCCCACCCGAAGGCGCGCAAGGCCATCGAGTGGGCGATGCACCAGCTCGGCACCCTCTACCAGTGGGGCGGATCCTGCACCAACGCCCACGGCCCGGACCCGATGGGCCGCTGCGACTGCAGCTCGCTGATGCAGCAGGCGTACGCGCACGCCGGCGTCACGCTCTCCCGCACCACGTACACGCAGGTCAACGAGGGCAAGGCGGTCTCGCCCGCCCAGCTCAAGCCCGGTGACCTCATCTTCAGCCGCGGCACCGCCGCCCGGCCTGAGCATGTCGGCATGTACATCGGCGAGGGCCTCGTGATCGAGGCACCGCGCACATCAAAGCCGGTCCGGATCACCCCGATCAAGGACTGGACGATTCTCGCCGCCCGCCGCGTCATCTGACGCCACCCCGCCAGGGCACCGCCCGGGCGGGCCGCCGCCGCGGCGATCTCCCGCGCCCCGAGCGCATCTCCCCACCCCCTCTGCTTCCCCTCTTCTCGCCGCCCCTCGTCTGGCCCGCGTATGCAAGGAGCCCCGCCACACCTATGTCCCTCCCTCTCGCAGACCGCGTCATCCAGCTCGCCTACGACCCAGGGATCTCGCCCAAGGGTGGCGGCCTGCCCGGGCTCAGCGTGCTGAAGAACGTCGTCAACTCGATCAACATGTTCGGGATCATCGCCGTCGTCGGCGCCCTCGCCGTCTCGCTCGGCGTGTGGGCCTGGGGCCACCACACCGGCGGCCACCAGGCCGAGGCCAACGGCAAGAAGGGCGCCGTCGTCGCCGCGGGCGCCGCCCTCGGCCTCGGCGCCGCGAACGGAATCGTCGCGTTCTTCTCCACCCTCGGCTCGCAGGTCCACTGATGCGGAACCGATTCCCCACCCTCTCGCTGTCCTCTTACGGCGTCGGCTGGTCGGCCAACCGGCGCGTCGCCATCGTCGCTCTGGTCGTCACCGTCCTGCTCACCATCGCCGCAGCCGTCGCCTGGCTGTCCGGCAGCGGCAACGCCCACCGGGATCCGACCGCTGCCGGGCCGGCCGCGACGCACAGCCCGTCCTCCTCCGAGGCCCCCGCCCCGAAACCCGAGGCCGACTCCGGTTCCGTGCCCAAGCCTCCGCAGATCGCCGAGCCGGTCGCGTACGCCAAGGCAGCAGCCCAGATGCTGTGGTCCTACGACACCCGCGACACCAGCCGCGACCAGCAGCTCGCCGGCATGCGCGCGTGGATGACCAAAGAGCCCGCCTACGCCGACTGGGCGTCCGTCTCCGGCCAGGTCCCTGATCCGTTGCTGTGGTCGCGGATGGCCGACCAGGACCAGCACGCCACCGCCCGCGTCACCGAAAGCCACTACCCGGGCGCGTTCAAGCAGGCCCTCGCCGAGGACCCCTCGGCGATCACCGAGGCGTACATCTACGTCGTCACCGTCAACGGCACGCAGCAGATCGCCTGGAAAAAGGGCGGCGGCGGAGCCGAGGACCGCGCCGTGACCCTCGCCGTGCAGTGCCGCCCCGGCCACGACTGTGCCCTGGCCGCCATCGCTCCGAGCGTCACGCAGTGACCCGCGCCTGACACGAGATAAGGAGGAGTAATTCCCCGTGGGTTTCTGTGATTACCCCCTGGCGGACAAGCTCTGTGCGGTCGGCGACGCGGTCGATTTCGCCTCGGACCCTGGCAAGGCCATCGGTGACTGGATGGCGAAGTCCGCAGGTGAGCTGGCTGCGGCAGCGGCCGACTTGGCCGCCAAGGCGGTCAACACCACCACGAGGGTCGACCTGAACGCCGGATGGTTCCGCGACAACTACGAGATGCTGCTGCCGTTGGGCCTGGTCCTGCTGGTCGCCACCTTCTGCGCGCAGCTCGTCCGGGCCGCCGTCAGACGCGACGGACAAGCCCTCACCCAGGCGTTCACCGGCACCATGTCAGGGGTCCTGTTCGCGTTCTGCGCCATCGCCCTGACCACGGTCGCCGTCGAAGTCGTCGACGCCGTCAGCGACGGCCTGTTCAAGACCGCGCACCTGAGCATCGAGTCGGCCGTGCGCCGCATCGTGAAGGTCAGCCAGATCGGGTCCCTGGCCGGACTCGGCTGGCTCGTCCCGGTCGTCGTCGGTCTCGGCGCCGCCATCGGCGCCTTCCTCTACTGGTGCGTGATGATGGTCCGCAAGGTCGGCATCCTCGTCATGGTCACCCTGGCCGTCTTCGCGTCCGCCGGCGGCGGCTGGGAAGTCGCACGCCGCTGGCGCAAGGGCTGGATCGAAGCCACCGCCACCCTCGTCGTCAGCAAGCTGCTGATGACTGTGATCTTCGTGCTCGGCATCGCCGCCATGGGCACGACCGACGCCACCGACGGCATCGCCGCCCTCGCCGACGTCATGTCCGGCATCGTGATCATGATCCTGGTGCTGCTGTGCCCCTATGCCGTCTTCAAGTTCGTGCACTGGGCGGCCGACGGCACCGACGGCGAGTCCATCCACCGCGCCGGCGGCGCAGGAGCGCAGATCGCCAAGGCCCACGCCGAGAACGTCGCCCGCAAGGCCGCGGCAGCAGCCGCCACCGCCGGAACCGGCGGCGCGGCAGCCGGAGCGGGTGTCGCCGCCGCGCAAGGCCCCGACGCCGCAGGCGGAGGCGGATTCCCCGGCGACATCGCCGCCAACCCGACCGGCGACAGCGGCGGCGGCAAGGACGCTTCGCAGGGTGGCGGAACGGGCGGCTCGCCCGGTGGCGGTGCCATGAAATCCGGCCTGGAGAAGGCCGTCCAGCCCGCGCCGACGAGCGTGTCGGATGACACCAGCGGCCAGGTGGGCGGCAGCCCGGGGCCGGGTGGATCCGGCGTGAGCGCCGCGTCCGGCCAGCAAGGCGGCTGGCAGTCAGTGCCGCCGACCACGACCCCGCCGCCGCAGGGCGCACCGCCGTCCCCTGGGGCACAGAACGCCACGCCCAGCGGGACGGCCTCACCGCCGCCGCCTGCGACCGGCCTCTGATCCCCTGTCCGTCTACCGGGGGCGGGACGTGTACTGCACCCCCGCCCCCGGGTTTCCGCCCGCGTCTTCAGGACCCGCCCCTTGACTGATCTCTCCGTCGCTCCGGTCACGGTGAAGTTTCCGCACCGGTCCCGCCGCGGCATCCTCCTCGGCCTCTCCCTGCCGCAACTCGTCCTTGTTTCCTGCACGCTGGCGCTGCTGCTGATGACGGTGGTCTCCACCGGGCTGGTCGGCGCCGTCGCCCTGGCACCGCTGTGGGCGGCTTCCGGTGCGCTCGTGGTGATCCGTCGGCACGGACGCTCCCTGATCGACTGGGCGCCGATCGTCGCCCGCTACGCACAGCGCCGACGCACCGGCCAGACGCTCTGGCTCGCCCGGCCCGTCACCCGGCCCCGGCAGGATGGCATCCTCCACCTGCCCGGCACGGCCGCCTCCCTCAAGGTGGTCACCCCCGGCGACTCCGCCAACGGCGCCGCGGCCGTGCACGACCCGCACCGGCAGACCCTGACCGCCATCGCCCGGGTCAGCAGCCGCGCCTTCGCCCTCCTCGACCCCGCCACCCAGAACCACAACGTGGGCAGCTGGGGACGCGCGCTCGCGGGCATCGCCCGCACCGGGCACATCGCCACCGTGCAGGTGCTGGAACGCACCGTCCCCGACAGCGGCGACACCCTCACCCGCCACTGGGCCCAGAACGGGCAGCCCCAGACACCGGTCGCCGGACAGATCTACTCCGAACTGGTCGCCTCGGCCGGTCCCGCCGCCGCACCCCACGAGACCTACCTCGCCATCTCCCTCGATCTGAAGGCCGCCCGGCGGCTGATCTCGCAGGCCGGCGGCGGGCTGCCCGGGGCGTTCACCGTCATGGAGCAGACCACCGCGTCCATCGCCCAGGCGGCCCGCAACGCCGGACTGATGGTCACCGGGTGGCTGACCGCGCGGGAGATCGCCGCCGTCATCCGCACCGCCTACGACCCGGGGGCCCTCGCCGCACTCCAGCAGTGGTCCGACACCGGCCGCGCCGAGGCCGATCCCGCAGCAGCAGGTCCCGTCGTCCAGGTCGAGGAGTACGACCGCCTCGCCACCGACAGCGCACGGCACTCCACGTATTGGGTGGAGAACTGGCCCCGCACCGAGACGAACGCCGGTTTCATGCACGGCCTCATGTTCACGGCCGGCGTGCGACGCAGCCTGTCCCTCATCTACGTACCGCAGGGGCTCGAGTCCGCGCTGCGGGACGTCCAGCGCAAGAAGGCCGCGATCATTGCCGACGCCAACGAGCGCGCCCGCCGCGGGCAGGTCGACAGCGAGGAAGACTCCGTCGAGTACGCCGACGTCAAACAGCGTGAGCGCCAGCTCATCGCCGGACACGCGGACGTCGCCCTGACCGGCCTCGTCACCGTCACCGCCGAGACCGACGCCCTCCTGGACGCCGCCTGCGCCCAGATCGAGACCCACGCCGTCACCTCGGGCGTCGACCTGCGACGGCTGAACTACCAGCAGCCCGACGCGTTCGCCGTTGCCGCACTCCCCCTGGCCCGCACCACCCTGTAGCTGCCAGTTCGCCCCCACACCCCGCTCCCGCCTCTTTGGCGGCAAGGACCTCCCATTGATCCATCCCCGTCCCAGCGCGCCCGACGCGCACCCCTACCTTCGGGCCGCCACCGCAGGCGTCCGCCACCACGCTCGTGCACTCAACCGTGCCGCGCCCCCGGATCGCGGGCACCTCGACACCCTCCACGCCCACCTCACCGAACTACACCGGTTCATCGACCAGTTGGTCGAGGTAGCAGGGCCCCCGCATCCTGCAGCAGGCCGCCACCTCGCCACCGCGCACACCCGCCTGTGGCAGGCCGCCACCGAGATCCATGCCGCCTTCCACCTGCTGCCCGGCAATACAGCGCAGGCAGACACCGAGACGAGCGCGTGCCATCCGGAACGGCTGCCCGAAGGGCCGCCCGTGCTGACCATCTGCCAACGCCACCTCGCCACCGGGCACAGCATCCGGCGTAAGACCACCCCCACCGACCTCCGCCCACATACCACGGCCTGCGTGCGATGAGCACCACCCGCAGAATCGAGGGCCTCCGATGAGCCACCGGCCCGCTCGCCGCGCCCGCCGCGCCTCCGCCAGCCCGCTGTTCACCCCCCACGGCACCGACCGGGCCAGCCGCAAGGCAGCCCGCCGCCAGCTCGCCGAAGCCGCCGCCAAGGCCCGCGCCGAAGCCACCGCCCACCAGGCCGAGAGCACACCCGCCGAGCACGAGATGCCCGCTCCGCTCTACCCCCCCAGCGGACGGCCCGGGTTCGCCTCCGCGCGCAACAACCGGCTGAAGCTGCCCGCTCACCGCATGACCACCGCCGTGGCCGCCGGCGCCTACCCCTTCCTCGCCGAAGGCGGGCTCGGCGCCGAGGGCATCTACATCGGCCGCGACGTCCACGCGGAAGCGTCGTTCGTCTTCGACCCGTTCGCGCTGTACGGCAAGGTCGAGGGATTCACCAACCCCAACCTCCTGCTCGCCGGGGTGATCGGCCAGGGCAAGAGCGCGCTCGCCAAGTCCTTCGCGCTGCGCTCGGTCGCCTTCGGCTACCGCGTCTACGTCCCGTGCGACCCGAAAGGCGAGTGGACGCCGGTGGCGCAAGCCCTCGGCGGCCGGTCCGTCGCTCTCGGCCCCGGACTGCCCGGACGCCTCAATCCCCTGGACGCGGCCCCGCGACCGGACAGCGTGACGGAGGCGGACTGGGTCGGCGAGATCCGCAAACGGCGCCTGCTCCTGCTCGGCTCCCTCGCCCGGACGGTCCTGGGGCGGGACCTGATGCCCATGGAGCACACCGCCCTCGACGTCGCCCTCGACGCCGTTGTCACCCGCGCCGCCGCCACCGGCCGCACCCCGCTGCTCGGCGACGTCGCAGCCACCCTCAACAACCCCAGTGCGCTCGACGAAGCCGCCGGCATGATGTCGGGCCAGCTCGGCGACGCCGCACGCGACCTGGCCCACGCGATGCGCCGCCTCGTCCACGGTGACCTGGCCGGCATGTTCGACGCCCCCTCCACCGTCGCCTTCGACCCGCACGCGCCGATGCTCACCATCGACCTGTCCCGCCTCGGCGGATCCGGCGACGACACCGCCCTCGTCCTGGCCATGACCTGCGCAAGTGCCTGGATGGAGTCCGCCCTCTCCGATCCGAACGGCGGCAGGCGCTGGATCGTGTACGACGAGGCGTGGCGACTGATGCGGCACGTCGGCCTGCTGCAGCGGATGCAGGCCCAGTGGAAGCTCAGCCGCGGCCTCGGTATCGCCAACCTCATGGTGATCCACCGGCTGTCCGACCTGCTCACCGCCGGCGACGCCGGATCACAAGGCCGCGCCCTCGCCGAGGGCCTCCTCGCCGACTGCAGCACCCGGATCATCTACCGCCAGGAGACCGACCAACTCCACGCCGCCGCCGCCCTGCTCGGCCTGACCTCTGTGGAAATGGACGCCATCGCGCACCTCAACCGGGGCCGTGGTCTGTGGAAAGTCGCTGGCAGATCCTTCATCGTCCAGCACCTGCTGCATCCCAACGAGCTGGCGCTCTTCGACACCGACGCCCGAATGCATTGAAAGCGTCTAGTTCACGAATCCTGACAACACCCCATCGAAGGACTCTCGTATCTCCCCGCGTGACCCGGACTTCGACCTGTACGACAACGTCGGCCGCGACGCCGACCAGATCCACGCCGCCCGGTACAACCTCGCCACCCGCGGCGACCTGAAGCGGTGGGCGCGACGCGACGCGCAGCCCTTCCGCGACGCGCATCCGCTGCCGGACCAGCCCTGGCCCGCACCTGATCTCACCCCCTACCTGGACGCCCTCGCCGCGGCTCAGACTCCGGCAGAGATCGAAGCAGTCACCGACCACGTCCTGGACGCCGCCGAACCTGCACTGCGCGCCGTGAGCGACTACCTCGTCGCCGCCGCCCGGTGGCGGCGGGAGAACCGCGGTGCGGCCAAGGGATCTCCCTCAAACCTGCTGATGACGGCGGCCAGCCGGGCGCTGTCGGTCCTGGCCCTCGCCGACGAGGCCGGCCTGAGCAGGCTGCGCGCCGCCTACGACCCGGCTCCCACCTCCGCGACACCGACCGGCGGCCAGCCTGGGGCCAGCGCAGGCGTCCCGCCCGCTCCTCCGTCCCCTGGTACCGCACCCCGCCGATAGCTCTCTTTCTGCGATTCCAGTGCCGCCCGACTCTCGCAAACGCGATCCCGAGGGACCACCACTGTTGATCGACACGGCACCGCCACCGCCTGCACGCGGAGTCCTCTTGAAACGTCCCCCTCACCTGAACGCCACCGAATGGGCCGAATACCAACAACGCCGAGCCGAAGTCGACGACCTCATGGCACAGGTCGCCGACCAGGACGCCCAGATGGAACACGACCTGATCGCCACCCACGACGAGTACGAACTCGGCTTCAGTCAGGAGTCGCAGCCGGTAGTCAGCCCCACTGGACGGACGCCTCCACCGCACCGATCTCCCGCCTCCTCCCGCGGGAGGAACCGTGGCCGCTGACGAAGCGAGCACCCCAGACTCCCGCCGCGTTGCCTCGCTCGCACCGCTTCCCGACCACCGCAATGTGGACACCCCGTGGTGGCAGGAGCTGTGGCGTCGCCACGCGCACATCACCACGCCGCTGCGGGCGCGCGGCCTGCAGTGCGACATCGAGTTCGGCCTCAGCGCCTACATCGTGCGTGTCTCTCTCCCCGACGACAGTTACCTGATCATCGGTCCGCCGCAGGAGCCGTCCTCCGAGCGCCCGCCCGGAGACCCCGAGGGCTGGATCGCGACGCGTGAGCACCCCGACGACCCGTCGCTGTTCGAGGTCCTCTACGACTCGGCCCCCTCCGACGACCCCGGCGCTCCCCAGCGGCCCGAAGCCCGCCACAGCGGCAGCGCCCAGCCCCTGATCGAGGTGATCAACCACCGCCTGGCCAAGCTCGGACTGCTGCCGCACCCCGTCTTGCCCGGCGAAAGCCCACACGTGCACTCAGCCCAGCCGACGCCCCCGCCCCAGGCCCAGGGCGTCCCCGGCACACCCGACGACGCTCCCATCTACGTCTACGGCGACGCGCTGCGCGCTCTGACCGACCGGCTCAACGGAGCGGAGTCGCATGCGGATGCCGCTGCCCTGCTGCACCAGATCCTGGAGCCCACCGACGGCCTGCTGGCGCAGCTCGGCGAGTTCTTCGAAGCAGCCGGGGAGAAGGCCAAGGAAGCGGAGGAGGACGACGGCTTCGACCTGTCGTACGACCTCGCCGACGCCGCCGCCGAGATCCGCAACCTCGGAGAGGTCCTGCACGTGGCCGAGGACAGGATGCGGGCCCTCACTCCGCTCGCGTCGGCACCGCGACTGCCCTCCAGCCCGGCCCGTACACCGTCCCTGCCCCCGCGAGTGCTCCCGCCGGCACAGCCGCGGCACACGCGCTGACCCCGGACCATCGCTTCCCTCCCGGAACACATGACCTCACTCCGCACCGACCTGGCCGCCTTCGCCGTCGGCCTTTCCGCGCGCCTGCCCGGCACCTGGACCAGCCAGTACCAGCGCCACTCGCAGTACGCCGACCAGTTCCCCCGCACCGAACAGCTCTGGGACACCGGCCACGTCGACTACGTCGTCAGCCAGTACGTCCTCACCCACGACGCCGTGCTCCAGGGGCCGGCCGACCAGCGGCTCTACGTGACCGACCGGCCTCGCTACCCGCACCAGTTCGTCGTCGCTGCGCTCGCCCCCGACGGCGCGCGCATCAAGCCCCACCACTTCGCCGGAGTCGCGGAACCCAACGGCATCGCCGTTCCCAAGGACCCCGCGCGGGCGGCAGCACGCATCGCCCGGCGGCTGCTACCCCGCTACGAACAGGCCCTGCGGGCGGTCCTCAACAACGCGGAGCACCAGCCCCAGCCTCCGCACCGGCCCGCCCCACCGCAGGTCGACCAGGTCCTCACCCTGACCCTGTACAGCGACGGAGCCCTCGGCGCACCGTACGAGAGCGTGCCGGTGGATGCCCGCATGACCCTGTACACCCACGGCTTCCAGTACCACCCGCACCAAGCAGCGTTTCTCCTGCCCACCGCCTACGGGGACACCGGTCGTGCCCTTCGCGTCCACTCCGTGGTCCAGCAGCTCACGGCCAAGGGCATCGGCGTGAACCTGCGCCACTCGGCGCCCACCACCTGCGCCGCCCTGCTGCCGGCCTCAGCGAAGGCCGTGTCCCCGCTCCGCCGTACGCGCTGACCCCCCTGCCCCTAGATCCTTGGAGTCTCCATCCGCATCGCCCGCCGCACCCTGCCGCTGTTCGTCGGCGCCGCCTGCCTCGCCCTGGCGCTCACCGGTTGTGCCACCGACAACGATGCTGCCGTCGCCAAGCAGACGCCCAGCGCCAGCAGCGCGCCGCAGCCGGCGCCTGCCCTCAGCGCCGCCCAGGCCCGCGCCGTCATCACCCACTACTCGCAGATCAACAACGAGGCCAACGCCGATCGCAACCGCGCCCTGCTCGGCACCATCGAGGACGGCCCGCTGTACGCCATGTCCGTCTCGGACTACGCCGAGACCGAGGGACTTCCCGCGGCCGACCGCACGCCCTACAAGCCCTGGTCCTACGACACCGCCAGCACCAAGCTGTACATCCCGCGCCTGGCCGCCGGACAGGACCGCTGGTTCGCCGCCGCGCTCTCGGACGACAAGGGCAAGGCCCCCTCGCGTCTGGCGGTGTTCGCCGAACGACCCCAGCACAAGCGCTGGGAGATGGTCTCCGTCGTCGACCTCGACAGCCCGAAACTGCCGGACATCGCACTCGACCACGACGGGTACGCGACGGCCGTCGCCGCCGACGGTAACAAGCACCTCGCCGCCGACGTCGGCGTTCTGCGTGCCGCGGTGCTCGACAACTTCGCCACCGGCGGCACGCACACCGGGACGAAGGTCTTCACGCCGACCACGGCGAGCAAGCGGCAGATCGAGGTCCACGACAAGACCGGCACCCGCTACGGGGACCAGGGCACCACCGTCTTCGCCGGCGCCGACAACCGCTACAAGGACGCCTACGCCCTCAAGACCACCGACGGCGGCGCGCTAGTTCTCTTCTCCCACATGCACACGCAGACCGACGCCGTCGCGCACTCCGGCCTGCAGATCAACCCGGGCAAGGAGGACCGGGCCTGGCTCCACGATGTGCCCCGCACCTCCATCAGGTACACGTTCGTGTGCAACGACGCCGCCACCGTCCCCGCGAAGGCTGCCCCGTCCCGCCTGATCGGCTACACCTGCGCCCGCACCGATGCCTCCGGCCCGCCGGTCCCGTCCTGGTCGGACCTCGTGTAGACGCACCCGCGCGCCACCTGATGGCCGCCGAACATTTCCCGCCCCCTGCTTGCTGCGGAGAGCTCCCTGTCCACTCGCTCCTTCATCGCCCGCCCCACCGTCGGCACGGGCTACACCGGCATCCACGTCCAGCTCGACGGCGTGCCCAGCCACCACCTCCCCCTGCTCCTGGCCGCCTACCAGTACAAGTTCGGACGCGACATCAAGGCCATGTGCCGGCACCTCATCGACGACGTCGCCGTCGGCTGGGACGAACTCGGCACCGATCTCCTCGACGATGCCCCGCCCGCACTCGTGACCGCGCTGACCGGCGGCAACCACTGGCCCAGCCGAACCCTCGACCACCTGGTCACCCCGGACGGCTCGCCGCCGGTACGCATGTCGGTCACCGACGAGACCGCCGATGCGCAGGACATGGAGTGGGGGTACGTCCTGCACAAGGAGGGCGTCGAGGTGATCAGCCTCCTGCACGAGGACATCGGCCCCATCGTGAGCTGGGCCATCGACCCGCGCACCGCCTTCAACGACCACCCGGCGGCCTGGTCCTCCCGCGACTCCCCGCCCGCTATCCGGGCATCACGCAGCACGCCGAGTCCGAGCGCTCCTGCCGCAGCCCCGGCAAAGGCCGGCCCCTCGCGCCCCACCGCCCGCCGCTAGCTTTCCCTCGTCTTCCCGGAGCCTTCCCTGCCCCCGCGCACCACGCCCTTGATCACCGTCGTCATCGCCAGCCGCCTGCGCGAAGACCGGCTCGACTACCTGACCGCCATGCACTCGAGCCTGACCCGGCAGTCCGTGCCGTGGGAGGCCGTGATCGCACTCGACGGTGCCTCGCCCGACCGCCTGCCGGCCCCGCTCGCACAAGATGCCCGCGTTCGCACCCTGTCGCTGCCCCGGCCGGTCGGCGCCGCCTGCGCCCGCAACCTGGCCCTGAACCACGTACGCACCCCGTACACCAACTGGGCGGACGATGATGATGAGTTCACCGACGATGCGATGGCTCTACGGCTGAACACCCTGGAGTCCACCGGAGTCGGCTGGTGTGCCGGCTGGAGCGAGGACCAGCACCCCGACGGCTCGACCACCCTGTGGCGCTGCCCCACGCCGCCCGGCCGGCACGAGGCCGGTGACGTGTGGACGTACTGGAAGTCACCGGCAGACACCATCCCCATCGGGCCGACTACGATCCTCGCCCGCACCGACCTCGTGCGCGCCGCGCCGATGGGCGGCCTCGTCCAGGGCGAGGACTACTGCGCGGCCCTCGGCGTCACCGCTTTCGCGCCCGGGATCCTGCTGCCGGTCCCCGTGTACCGATACCGCAAGTGGAACGGGCAGATGACAGCCCAGGTCGGATACGACCAGCTGGAGGCGGCTGCCCGTGAGCACGCCTGGGCGTACGGCCGCAGCCTGCGTGCCGTCCTGCGCGGCGGCGAGGACCTGGTCCGTGACTGAGGCGCAGATCATCCTGGCGCACAGCCGGGAGTCCGGGATCGTCGCCATCGCCTCGGGCGAGCGGTATGCCTGGGCGCACACCGCCCTCGCGGAGAGCGGCTTCCAGCGGGACGACGAGGGCGTCTGGCACCTGCCCCCGGACGGCACCCAGACCACCGTGGTCGACCTGGTCACGTGCGCGAAGCGGCACCGCACCAGCGTGCACACGAGCAGCCGCCGGTTCATCGGCGACGCCGCCCGCGACCTCGCGCGCCTCCTGCCCGGCCAGTGGCACGCCTCGGTCGAGATCTACTCGCACCCCGCCTGGCAGGAAGACCTCGTCCCCTGGATCTGGGACAGCGGCGAACTCGGCCGCGCCGTCCAGACCGAGCGAATCCCCTACGCCGCGCTCCTCACCGACGCGGTGCAGGGCACCGCGCTGCTGTTCATCGAACGTCCCGGCCGTCAACTCGACTACCTGGTCGGAGCCTTCTCGCCCGAGGGACTGGAAGGGGGCTACGGCGATCCCCACGCCCCGCGCAGCATCGTCCTGCCGCCGGTTGCCAGGCGGGCTGCCCAGGCCCTCACCGGCCGGTACCTCCCCGCCTACGAGCAGGCCGTCCACGCCCGCCAGACGGCGGCCATCGCCGCCGTGCTCGGGGACATCCGTTGCGAGCACGACACCTGGCAGGCCATGAACGCCTCCAGCCGCTACAGCGACGCCACCCCGCTGAGCGCCGCCGCTCTCGGCGCCGCGACGGAGTTGTTCCTCGACCACGCCTGGCGCCGTTTCCTGACCGTCGTCGACCACGCCCCTGCGCTGCTCGACCGGTGCCGACCCACGAGCAGCCCGTGGCCCGACGACGCCGCGGCCCTCTCCCGTCTGGCCGACGCCGTGATCGATGCCGAGACCCTGGTCGACGAGATCGTCCACGGCGGTTTCGTGCCGGAGCAGGAGCGCCGAGCACGCGCGTGGCCGGCCATCGAGACCTGGCTCACTGACGGCGAAACGTTCTTGCGGCAGGCCCGCATCAGCGCACCCCACCGCCGCCCGGCCCTGCCCGTCGCCGCGCCGGCCCGCCCCTTCACCACGGCCCGCCCCGCGCACCGCGGCCCCTGACCCCTTCCGCCCCACGCCCCGAGGAGAACACTGCCCCCTTGCACCCCGGCACCCACTTCGCCTTCGGCGACCACGAGGAACACGGCTTCGTCGCCTCCTTCACCGCGTCTATGCCCGCGCACCTCGCCCACTGGTACCTGGAGCGCGAGCAGTTCGAGCCCGTTCCCGGAGAACCCGGCCTGTACCGGCTCAGCGAGCCCGAGCGCGACGGAGTCCGCCGCACCCGCCAAGCCGTCCACGACCTGCGCCGCCAGGGCTACACCGTGCAGGCCGACATCCGGCTTGACCCGTCCCTCTCGGCCGGACCGGCACACCCCGCCCGGCCCCACGGACTCGAGGAGCGCCGCAGCCGTCTCGCCCAGGCCGCTGCCGGCCGGACGACGCAGCGCTCTACACCGCCCACCACCTCCCCGCCAGCGGCCCGGTCGATCCCGCCGAAACCCACCTACGCTCCGACCGTCCACCTGACGGCCGCGACCGGCGGGCGGTCCCGATGACTCCCGCGAGCAGTCCGGCCCCCGAAGACCCCTTGCCGACCGCTCCCGAACTGGCCAACGCGGCAGGCGACTTCCGTTTGCGGCTGGCGGTCATCGACCGCGAGACCGAGGCCGCGCTCGATAGGACACGCGACCGCTACGGTCGTACCGTTAACGCGGGCGCCGCGGCTGCCGCACGAGCCCACCGCGACAAGGCCGCGGTGGAGGCGTACGCCGCCCACCTCGCCCCGCACGCCGAGGCTCTCCTCGATGCCGCCCGCCTGGTGCTCGATGAGCTGCCACCCGCTCGGCACCTGGCCGGGTGGCGGGCCGTCCTGGACGGCCTGGCCGTTTCGGCCGCCGAGATCCGCCGGGCGCTCGACCGGCCAGCCGCCCCCGGTTCCCCGGCCGCGCGCGCTCAGCACGCGGCCCTGTGGCCGCACCTGGCCGCCTGGGCGGACCACGGCTCCATCGCCAGCAACCTCGCCGACCAGCAGGGCGGCCAGCACCACAAAGCTCCGCTGACCGACGAGGAACAGCAAATGTGGACCAAGAAGGCCCAGGCCGCGCAAAGGCGCGGCGAGCTGGAGCTGACCGAGTCGTGGTACGCCGCCGACGGGCAGCCGATCACCCTCGCCTATTTGGTCGAGGATGACGACTCGACGGTGGTCGCGCTGCGCGGCGACCCGGACGCACCGGGCTGGCAGGTTGTCGGGCACTACGCCCACGAGTACGAGGCGGGCAAGGTGCTGCCCGCTCCGGTTCCGCCCGGCGTGCTGCGCGCGGACGTCTCCCGGTTCAACCGCCCGGCACCGGTTCCGGAGGGGTCCCTGCAGGACCTCATCCGCGATGTCGTCGAAGGCCACAGTGCCGGTGACGCCTCCAATGCGCTTCTCAGCGCTGTCCAGCGCGGCTATGACGCCGGCCCGATGGTCCGCCTGCAGGAACTCCTTGAGACCAGCGGCCAGTTCGCCAGCGCCCTGGAGACCGTGCAGTGCCGCCAGATCGCCGCCCGCCTGGCAGCGCTGAGCCGGCAGATCGAGTTCCTCACCCGCGAAGTCGAAGAGGCGGCCGAGGACCTCGGCGCGACCGTCGCCGTCCTGCCCCCGCACCGCACCCCCGTGCTGCGCACCCGTCCGCGCCCCGCCGTGGACACCACACCGCCCACGCCGCCACCCCGCGCCAGCACCACCGCCCGACACCGCTAAGCCCATGTCCCACCTGGTCTTGACGAACACGAGCCCATGGAGCAGTACGCGATCAACCTTGCCCTCGCAAAATACGAGCACGATCGTGAGCTGTCTTGAGCGCCCACGGCCTAGGGGCGGCCATGCCAGCCGCCCCGGAGCAGCGCGGCTACTACTGACGCTTACTCACATGTGACACGGCGTCATGCCGGCGCCGTAGGTGAAGGCAAGGACGGCCCCGCCAGAAGCGACGGCGGTGAGGGCAGGCTGCCCCAGAACAGCGGAGCCGATCCCCGCAACCAGCCCAGCGATGACGGATACCAGCGCAACGACGACAACGTGATACACGCGGTGGTCACAGGTAGAAATGGTGGCAGACAAGTAGGGCCCTCCCATACTCCGTCGGAGCGCCGGCACCTGAATCAGGGCAGGGTGCATCCTGCGCTGGATTCACGTCACAGCGTCGCCGCCCAGCGGGCGTCGCGATAGGGAAGCGCCGGCCAGGCGCGCCTATCGCTCCTCGGATGGAGCGCCGTAGCGGTTGGCCATCATCACCGATGCACCATGCCTTTCAAGGATCTCGTCGACCACGTCCATAGTAGCCAACCCCACTGACACACAGACAAGTTGGTGACCTCGGGGAAGCCCAAGCGCCGATCTGCAGCGACTCCCACTTACCTGGTCTTCACGCGCGAAGCCTCGTTGCAGGCACTGGTGGCCGTGCTCCTGGCCAAGCGTCCCGCCCGCCGCACTGCCCTCGCCGGACACCTCGCCAAGCAGCCGCTCGCCGACCCGGCGCTCCCTGGCACCGGCGCGGCCTTCGCTCTCACCGTCCTTCTCGCCGCGCGCCGACGTCTGGGCCCCGCGGGCAGTCGCGGTGCGGCTGGCGCCGGTGCCTGCTCCGAGGCCGGCATAAGACGCCCTGATCAGGGCGCAACCCCCACCTTGCAACCCCTTTGAGGAGATCGAATTATGGCTGTTCGTAGGCACTGGACCGTGGAGCACCCCTGCTCCCACCGCGTGGATCATGACCTGTCCAATCGCCCTGCCGACAAGCGGGCAGGCTTCGCCCGCTGGCTCGCGTCGAAGGACTGCACCGACTGCTGGAAGGCGGCGCGCGACGCCGACACCGGGTCCAAGGAGGAGTGGCTCGCGGCCAAGCGGGCCGAGGAGCAGGAGGCAGCCCTCGCGTGGGCGAAGCAGTTCGACATGCCGCAGTTGGAGGGCCCGGCCAAGGCCCTGGACTGGGGCGAACGCTCCCGCCACCAGCTGATGACATCCGCGCACACCGCGCTCGTCATCGAGGGTACGTGGGACGAGGCGGACTGGGCGGAGCTGGAGGAGAAGGCCCGCGCCATCACCCGTGCCGGATGGTGGATCGACCAGCGCGACGCCGAAGGCACTGACCTGCTCGAACTCCTCGACGCAGCCAGTGAGGCGGACCGCGGGACGGAGAACCCGTTCCACTGACGGCTGGGCAACATAGCCGGATAACGCCGGTTAGCCAAACCGGCGTTCCTCCGGACTATTGATGCTCCCACCCCGCCAGCACTTGCGTGGAAGGAACTCATGTCCCAGCTTCCGCCCACCTCGGCGTTCGCACCGACGCCCGACCCGCTCACCCCCGATCGAGACATCACCCACGCCCACTTCCAGGCCGGTGACACTGTCGTCGTCCTGAAGGGGATGGCCGGCGGAGAACTGTGGGGCGATGCGATGCGCGTCGTGGCCCCGTCCTGGCACACCCCGACCGACGAGGACGGCTGGCGGCTGCGTGATGCGACCGGCGGCGCCCAGTCCTACGTCACCGCCCACCCCCGCTACCTCGTGCACCTCTCGCGCCGCTGCCCGGACTGCCTGATCTACCTGCGCGCCATGGAGGATGCCCTCTTTACGCGGTTCGCCGACCGCGACGATCTGATCGACTGCGGCTGGTACACCACCACCGCCCTGGGCCAGCTCGTGCACATCGCGGACATCCGGAGTGGCCGATGACTTCCCCCACGCACCGTCCCGGCCGTTCCGCCGCGCTCGACAGAGCCAGGGCCCGAGCCACCGCATCTCCGGTCGATTCTTCCTGGCCGCTTCACCTGGCCGAAGACCTCCGCGACATCGAGGCCGACTGGAGAACTTCGGCCGAGGTGTGCGCGGATGCTGCCTGGGCGGCACGGTCGGCCGGCCACAGCGTCCTGGCCCTGCTGTCCCCGCAGGACGTCACCGCAATGGGCCTTGACCCGATCACCGCCCGCACCTTGGCTCATCTGTACCTGAGCGCCCTGCGGTTCGACTTCCGCTGCCCCACCCTCCAACGCCTCGTCGAACAACTCGCGGAAACCGCGCGTCAGCCGCTGGACTGCTACACCCGGGCCTTGTACGCCTTCGCGCTGCTGGGCCAGTCCCGCCCGGAGGGCCTGGCGGTCATGGACGAGGTCCTCGCGAAGGCCGGGCAGCACACCAAGACCCTGCACGTCCTGCTGCACGGGCTGTGGCTCGGCCAGGACCTGGACCAGGGCGCGGAGCGTCTCCTGGCCCTCAGCTCCCGACCGGCCCTCGCCACCGGCAGCGACCCGATCGTCCTCTTCCGCGTGGCGGGTGCCCTGCGCCGGCTGGGCCGGTACGACGAAGGGCTGGGCGCCATCGACAGGGCGATCGACTGTCTCCCTCCGGGGGACACCTCGGTGCACGCCGACCTGGTCCGCGAGCGCTCCCTGCTCTGCACAGCCCGCGACCTTCATCAGCACCGGCCGCCCACCCGCACGTCGAGCGGGGTGCCGTCATGATCCCCCGCCTGCACGCGCGGACCCACTCGCCGCGCGACCCGCTCGCCGAGGCACTCGGGCGGCCCCTTTCCCCGAACGAGGGTCTGACGAAGTACACCATCGTCGCCCACTGGCCGGACCTGGACTACTACACCCCCAACGACGAGCAGAGAACCTGGACATCCTCTCAGTGGGCCGAGCACCTCGAAGATCCCTACCTGGAGTATCCGTTCACTGCCAGTGCGGACGACGACCGACGGGCGATCCTCCATCTCGACATCCGCCTCCACCCGGACGACCGGGAGCTGACCGGTCCCGAGTGGGCCGAAACCGCTCACCGGTTCGCGCGAGCCGCCGGTATCGAGATACCCGGCGCCGCGGAGCACGGCTGGCGGTGGATCGCCGTCCAGGCACAGCCCGGGCGCCTGGACCTGATCGCCAACCTGATCCACCTCGACGGCACCTGGCGCACCCCGCCCTCAGACATACTGCGGCGCCTTGCGGACGAGGCACGCCGCATCGAACAGGACCTCAACTTGATCCCCGCCCGCACCGGACCCGCGACACGCCCCGCTGTCCGTACGGCGCCCACCGCATCCGCGCAGTTCGCGAGCGTCCTTACGCAGCTCGCCGACGAGCAGGCCGGCCCGCTGGCCACGGTCCGCGGACTGATCGAGCACACCGCTCACCGCATCGCCCGCCAGCCCGGAGCCGCCAGCACCGAAGCAGCACACGGTCTGGAGCTGATCGCCCGCCGGCTCCACGCGATCCAGCAGGACCTGGACACCACCGCGGCCCACCTGGTCCGCCGGTCCCGGATCGCCGCCGCACCGCCCGTAGCCCGGCACACCGCCCACAGATCTCCGTAGGAGCAACGCCTTCTTGCCCCATACCGGCCGCTTCATGGACATCCGCCGCGACTCGAGCTCCAGCGAACTCCTCGCGCGCGGCGGCGACTTGGAGGCACACAGCATTCTCCAGCGCGCGGGACTCATCGCGGTCGTCCGCCTCCACGAGACCTACCACCGCGCCCCCGCCGGCCTCACCGAGGACGACGAGTCCCGTCTCGCCACCGATGCCGTAGCGCGCCTGCGGGCTGCCGGGTACCACGTCGACTGCGACGAACCTTTCGACACCGACGCCCGCCCCGCGCGCTATCCCACGCTCGGTACCTCGGTCTCCCACCTCGCCGAACGCCTGCGCGAAGCCACCGACACCGCCGAGGCAGCCGACATCCTCACCGCACTCACCGCGCCCCACGACGGCATCCTCGCCGGGTTGGAGGAAACCCTCGGCGCTCTGGCGGAGTTCTTCGACGGACTCGGCAACGCGACCGATCCGCACACCGCCCGGCGCCTGCGCTACCTCGCCGACGAATACGTCCGCGTCATCCACTCCGACCTCGCGTACACCCGCGAACGGCTGGCCGACCGGCACGCCCCTCACCCCGGCCGCCGCCCCTGCGCCGAGCAGGTGCCCGACCACGAGCCCGAACGCTCCGCCGTGTGCGCCTGCCCACCCCCGCCGCGTGCACTGCCGGCCCCGGCACCGCCGCCCGTCGGTGCCACCCGCCTGCGCCGCTGAGCCCCTGCAACTGCCCAAGGACACCATGCACGACCACGACACCTCCGAGCACCTCGCCTCGTACGCCGACGTCCTCGCCGGTGAACTCCCCGATACCTGGACCAGCACGCACCTGACAGCCGACGCCAAAGACGACCTCGCCGAACTCGCCGACCGGATCTGGGACCTGGACCTGGTCGCCGCCTCCCTCGCCGAGCACCCGCTGACGCAGGCAGCCGTCCTCAGCCGCCCCGACGGCGCCCAGCTCGTCCTCCTGGACCGGCGCGACGGACGCGACGGCTTCCTTCTCACCGCCGTCGCCCCGCGCGCCCTGCCTGACGAGGCGTACCGGGCTGTCCCTGAGCCCAACGGCGTCGCCCTGGCAGACGACCCGTTCCTGAGTGCCGAGCAGGTCGCTGGCGATCTGCTCGCCCGCTACGACCGTGCGCTCGCACAGGTCCGGCACAACGCCCTGGGTGGCATCCAGCCCTCCCAGCCGGACCGGATCGTCCTGACCTGGCAGCCGGACGGCAGCGTCGCCACCGCCACCGCCCCCGCCGACGACCGGGCCGGCACGATCCTCGTCGCCCACGGCTTCATCCAGGACCCGCAGAGCGGCATCTACCGCCTGGGTGGTGACGACACCCAGGTCCAGGCCCGCGCCCTGCGCGAGATCGGCCCGCGCCTCGACGCGCTCGGCATCGGTACCGCCCTCCAGCACCCCGCCGGACGAACCGCGCCTACCTCAGCCCCGGCATCCATGCCGCCGACCCCGTCCGGCACCCGTACGCCAACCGCCAGGACTCGATGAACCAGGCGGAGGCCGACCTGGGCATCCCCTCCCTGCTCCTGACCGGTTATGACGTCAAGTGCACGCCCGGCGTCTTCGACGAAGCCACCTACCGGCGGGCCATGCACGGCCTCCGCACCAGAGCGGCCCGTCCCGCAGCGCAGCAACCGGCACCGGACGGTTCCCCGTCGCACTCCGCACCGGCCCGCTGTACCCCGTAAGACGCCCGAGCGGCCCCGGCACCACGCCGGGGCCGCCCAGCACACCGCCCGACTCCCGGAGAAACCCGTAGCACCCCGCACACCCCCACCGATCAGCAACCGGCTCAAGCCCCGGCTCGCCACAGCCCTGTTCCGCCGCTATCTGCGCGCTTGCATACCGACCGGTCCCGACCACACCTCCCCGCTGACCGGCGCCCGCCCGGGGGGCGTCCTCACCGAGTCACAGCGCGTCGGGCAGCGCCACCACCACTGACCGTTCACCGCCCCGGAGGAGCATGTCCCACCCCGCCCCCTATCCGGTGAGACTGGCCGACGAGATCACCCGCCAGCTCGGCCAGCTCGCCGACCACCTCTCGCAGCTTCCCCCGCCCCAGGCCGCGCAGGTCATCGCCCGCGTTCTCGACCCGGACGCCGGAGTCCTCGGCGGCGTCACTCACCTCGTCGCCACCGGAAGCGTGTTCGCCAAGGACCAGGCAGAGCGCGGCGCGCTCCCCGCGGAGGTGTGGCTCGCTCTGGGCCGTGCCTCGAACGAACTGCACGACATCACCCTCGACCTGGACGAACACAAGGACGCCCTGGCGCACGTCAGCACCCAGCCCGCCACCACCGAGGCGAAGCGCCCAGTGCCCGCACCGCTCGTGGTCCGGCGGCGCCGGTGAAGAAAAAGCAGTGGCAGGGCTGGGGGCCCGGCGAGCAGGCCGAGCAGCACTACCTCGTCCAGCCCCGTGCCCTGGCAGGCGGCGGCGACGTCCGGCACGTCTCGGAGTTCCTGCGTGCCTCGGGCTGGCGGGACAAGTCCAAGACCGGCGGCCCTTTGTTCATGGAGAGCCCGGACCGGACCGTCCGCGTCGCCTACGACCCTTACGTCCTTCCCGGCGGCTGGACCATCCACGGCCGGGCAGACGGGGCCAGCGGCGAGTGGTCGGCGCACCTGGGCCGTCAGGCCCCGGTGGAGATCGTCGCCGGCCTGATCGACGCCCTCACCCGTCCCCGCTCCGCACACGCCCCCAACGTCTGGGCTCCGCTGCAGGAACAGAACTGGCACACGCGTTTCGATGGCGAAAACTACGTGGCGACCAGCCCCGACAGCACCGCGTGGATGCAGTACGGCCAGAACCCCGACGGCACGGCGATGTGGTGGAGCGGAGCGCAGGACAAGCAGGGCAATGGCTGGACGGCCCACTTCACGCCGAACACCCCGATGCACCTTGTGCAAGCCTTCTCCACCGAACTCGCCAGCCCCGACCCCGTGATGCGCCCACGCGGACGCGTCCCGCACAGCGCGCAGATCCGCACCTGGTCGGTATCCGTCGAGCCCTCCCAGCTCAGCGCCTGGCAGCAGGCCCGTATCACGGCCGCCCGGGCCGCCACCTGGGCCCGCAACAGCGCCCGAAGCACCAGACCGCGCACCACCGCCCGCGCCCACGCCGCCGCCGACGGCGCACGAACCCGCCGCTGACCACGACACTCACCACCCCGAGGAGCCCGATGCCCGCACTCACCCCGGACACCATCCGCGCCGCGACCGACACCCTGTGCCGTCTCACCGAATACCTGCGCGAGAACCCCGACCCCAAGGAGGCGCTCGCTCTCGTCGAGCCCCTCCTCGACGAATACACCGGCCTGCCCATCCAGCTCGGTGACACCCTGCGCGCCCTCGCCCGCGCCGTACAGAGCCACCCGAACACACCGCGCAGCGAGAAGATCAGTGATCTGGTCACCGAGCTGCGTACCGCGGCGTGGGTGCAGACCGACCAGTACATGCTCCACTACGTCCTGGACGAGCTGCGCAAGGTGATCGGCAGCGCCGCCGCGAGTGAGCCGGGGTGCGGTCGGTGCCGCTGAGCGAACGGCAGCTCGCCGGGTTCGCCGACAAGCACGCCTGGCGGATCCCCTTCGACACCAGCCCCCGCCATCTCGCCGGCCCCGGGGATGCCCGCCACGTCACCCACGGCTTGGCCGCCGCCGGATGGAGCGCCGTCTCCGACCCTTTGAGTGCCGAGATCGTCCTGCGCAGTCCCGACCTTCGCCACAGCCTCCAGTTCGACCCGCAGTCCGCCACCTCTGCGTGGTGGCGGCTGCGGGCCGAGCCCACCGACACCGAGCCCGGCTGGTACGCCGAGTTCGGTGAACTCGTGCCCGCCGAGGTCCTCGCCGGCTTCACGGACGCCCTCATCGCCCCGCCGCCACAACAGCCAGACCCGTGGCAGCCGGTGACCTCGGCGGGCTGGCACCGCGACTCGGATGGTACGGCGCGCTCGCCGGACTCCATGTGCCACATCGAACTGCGCCCGTTGAGCGAATTCAGTGGCCGGTCGTCCTGGCACGTTGAGACCTGCGAGCCCGGCGACGGGCAGTTCCCCGGCCCGCGCATCTGGCACGCCTACTTCGACGAGGACGTCCCCGCCCACCATGTCGGATCGTTCCTCACCGCGCTGGCCGACCGCAGCCCGCTCCAGCGCGGCATGTACGACCGCACCGGCCACTACAGCGCCGTGCAGGAGCCCAGCCCGCTGCGCCCGCAGCAGGTGGTCGACGCCCACACCGCCCGTATCGAGTCGCTCCGTGCCCGGGCACGCTCCGCCCGCAGGCAGCAGACGAAACCCGCACCGACCCCGGCAAAGGCCCACACCGCCCAGCCGGCCGCCCGCCGCTGAACCGGCAGGACCCCTTTCCCATTTCCGCCGATCACCGCGCCCACCGCGCCCTCCTCCGTCACCTCGACCATTACGTGAGCGACAGCAAGAAGATCCTCGACGCCTGGGACGCCTACTCCGACGAACACACCGACCTCGACGGCTGGCCCTACGACGACCACGCCTACGGAAGGCGCGCGAGCCAGCGCGACGCCGACACCGCCGAGGCGTTCGAGCCGCTCCGGTACGGCGCCCGTCACCTGCTGGCCACGGCCGAAACGCAACTGGCCCACCTGCCTGAGACCAATGTGCAGAGCCGCTGGGTCTACCAGCTGGGCGTCCTGCGCGACGCACTCGACCGACTCGACGAACTGCACAAGCAATGGCTGGTCACCCGCGACGCCCTCCCCGCCACCGCCAAGCCCGGCACCCCGGACTTCGACGACGCACTCGCAGAACATCACACCGAATCGTGGAGCTACCTCGACGACTGGGGCACCCACGGCAAGGCGCTCCGCGAGATCAACACGGCCGCCCGCAAAGCCCCTTCACCCCTGGCTCCCACACCGACACCGGCCCCGGCCACCGGGCCCGACCGGCGAGCTGCGGCACGGAAGTGAGCATGCCCCCGACCCCCGAGACCGTCGAGGTCGACTTCATCACGCCGCGCCACCTGGCCGGCGGCGGTGACCCAGCCTGGATCACCGTCCCCCTGCACCGTGCCTGCGGCTGGAGCCACGGCAACGACGCCCTGATGCCCCACGTCCTGCTCTCCAGCCCGGACCAGAAGGCACTCCTGCGCCTGGAACCCGACCCCGACGGACAGTGGTGGACCCTCAACCATGCGGCGGAGGCGGACCGGCCCGCCTGGTACGCGAGTTTCGGCGCCCGCACCCCGGTCGAACTCATCGCCGCCTTCAGCGACGTCCCGCCGGCAACTCCAGGCCCGCCGCGCCAGCCGCTGGCCAGGAACAGCCGCAGCCGCTGAATGCCCCGCCCCCGCCCGGAAGGCACGTAACTCTTTGCCCCCCACCTCCTCCAACAGTTCCACCGACGGGTACGACATCGTCCTGCGCCTCCTGATCGGCCTGGCAGCCGTCGTCGTCCCCCTGTCCCACCTCGCCTGGCTGTCCGGCAACATCACCGCCTACCTCACCGGAGCCGGCTGGGCGCCGTACCAGCCGACCACCGCCCTGCTCCACCCCCAGCGCCTCTGGCCCCACGCGGGAGAAACATCCCTGCTGATCGGGGCACGCATCGTGCCCGTTCTCCTCCTCCTGACGCTCGGGACAACAGCGGGCATCCTGTGGGCCCGGCACAAGAACCGCAGCGGCGGCCGGAAGAAGAAGATCACCGGCATGGCCAAGGCCCGGGACATCGAACCGCTGATGGCCAAGGCGATCAGCGACAAGGCCCGCTCCCTGCGCCCGAGCCTGAAGGACGCCAAGCACATCGATGCCCGCGACACCGGCATCCTTCTCGGCAACCTTCAGGGCACCAAGCAGGAGATCCGCATGGGCTACGAGGACGTGGCCGTCGCCATCATGGCGCCCCGCTCCGGCAAGACCACCTCACTCGCGATCCCCTCCATCCTCGCCGCGCCCGGCCCGGTCCTGCTGACCTCGAACAAGGCCGCCGGCGATGCGTTCACCGCCACCTACGACGCCCGCGCCGCGGTGGGACGGGTGTGGTCGATGGACCCGCAGCAGATCGCGCACGCCGCACGCGAGATGTGGTGGAACCCCTTGGCGGACGCCAAAACCCTCGACGGCGCCGGGCGGCTGGCCGGCCACTTCCTCGCCGCCTCCGTGGACGCCTCCCAGCAGGGCGACTTCTGGTCCAAGGCCGGATCCAACATCCTCGCCCAGCTCTTCCTCGCCGCGGCCCTGGACGAGCGGCCGATCACCGACGTCATGCAGTGGCTGGCCTTCCCCGCCGACCGCACCCCGCTCGACATCCTCCGCGACCACGGGTTCACCGCCGTCGCCGCCCAGCTAAAGGGCACCGTGGAAGGACCGCCGGAAACACGGGACGGCATCTACGAAACCGCCCGCCAGTACGCCGCCGCGCTGCTCAACAGCGAGATCGCTGCCTGGGTCACCCCGCAGAAGAACGTCCCCGAGTTCAAGCCGTCCGCGTTCGTCACCTCCACCGACACCCTCTTCCTGCTCAGCAAGGACGGAGGCGGCGGAGCCTCGGCGCTGATCGCCGCATGCGCGGATTCGGTGATGCGGGCCGCGACCGCCCAGGCCGAACGCGCCGGCGGACGCCTCGACCCGCCCATGCTCGCGATCCTCGACGAAGCCGCCAACGTCTGCAAGATCAGCGACCTGCCGGACCTGTACTCCCACCTCGGGTCGCGCGGCATCATCCCCATCACGATCCTGCAGTCCTATCGCCAGGGTCAGAAGGTCTGGGGGGACGCCGGCATGGACGCCATGTGGTCCGCCTCGACCGTCAAGGTCATCGGCTCCGGTATCGACGACCCCGACTTCGCCGACAAGCTGTCCCGCCTGATCGGCGACCACGACGTCGAGACCACCTCGACCTCGCACTCCGAGTCCGGCAAGTCGACCTCGGTGTCGATGCGACAGCAGCGGATCCTTCCCGCCGACGAGATCCGCGCCCTGCCCAAGGGCACGGCCCTCTGCTTCGCCACCGGTCTGCGCGCCGCCATGCTCGACCTGCGCCCGTGGTACCAAGAGCCCGGCGCGGCAGAACTGTCCGCGGCGTCCGACCGCGCATCCAAGGCGATCACCGCCCGGGCCATCGCCAAGCACGCACCGGTCCAGTCCGACTTCGGGCCCGCCGCGTGAGCGAATCGCGCCTGCACCTGGTGCCCGTCCGCTCTCGGGACGCCAAGGAGTTCGTCCGCCTCTGGCACCGGCACCACCCGCCGACCGCCGGACAGATCTTCTCCCTCGGGGTCGCCGACGAGGCCAACATCCTGCGCGCCGTGGCCGTGGTCGGCCGCCCTGTCGCCCGCCACTTGGACGACGGCACCACCCTCGAAGTCACCCGCACCGCCAGTGACGGCACACGCAACGCCAACTCCCTGCTCTACGGAGCTGCTTGGAGAGCGGCCAAAGCGCTCGGATACCGGCGGCTGATCACCTATACGCAGGCAGGGGAGAGCGGAGCCTCGCTGCGCGGCGCGGGGTGGCGCATCCTGACCCACCCTCCTCCAAGGCCGGGCTGGCACACGCCGTCCCGGCCGCGGACGGACCGCGGAACCTCGCAGATCGCTCGCACACTGTGGCAAGCGCCCTGACAGGACACGCTCATCGGCACCTACGCATCCCACGAACGCGACGACATGACGTCCGTCAGCAGCGCTGGACGCGGTCATCGCCGCGGCCGTCCCGCTCAGCAGGCGCGGTACCACCACGTGCAGGCTCGCCGGGCCCGCTGAAACAGCCAGCAGATCCCGTTTCCCCGATCCCCTGGACCACCGTGTCTCTTTTGGACTTCCCCGATGTGTTCATCGGGTCCACCGACGACGGGCACACCTTCATCGTCATCAACCGCCGCATCCGCGATGCCGACCGGCTGCTGACCGAGGCCGGGTTCCTCGCCCGGGAGCACCTCGGCCGCACGCTCTACCTGCTGCCGCCGGGCACTGCCCAGGACGCGCACGAGCGTGCCGGGATCGCGATGTACGGGCTCCTGGCCCACACCCACGACCTGGTCGATCTCTGCTGGACGACCCGCTGGAGCCCCGACAGTCCCGTCGCCGATCCGGAGATTCGCTTCCACTTCAGTGCCGGCACCGTGGCGGTGACGGCCAGGACCGCCGCCGCCCGTTCCCTCCTGGAGCAGCACGGCTTCACCCCGGTGGCGAACGGCTCTTCCTATCGCCCGCCGGACGGGCTGGACGAGCGCGGCCTGCTCGGCGCCGTGACAGCTGCCGAAACCCACGCCTACACCCACGGTCTCGGTGTCCGCGTCGACCTCGGCATCCCCACGCCGGCCGACATCCCTCCCGCTCCCCGCCGCCCGTCAGCTGCCGCCGCCCGCACACCGACCACGCCTTCGACCCGCCGTCACACCCGTTGACCCCCACGCGGGTGGGGTCGGGGTGTGAACGATCGTCGAGCCGCGGTCAGGGGCGCGCGGCGGTACACAGCTTCGCACTCCAGCCGTTGACCGCTATCCCTCTTGGAGTCTTGCCACGTCATCCGAGACCCCGAGCGCGCATGACCTTGCCTGCGCGCTTGTCGACCAGATCCACCCCGGCGCCGCTCCCCGTGATGTGACCGTCAGCTTCAGCGTCCGCCGACAGGCGGCAGCCAAGTACGACCACGGCTCCTGCGGCGGCCCCGTGACGATCTTCGCCCAAGCCCTGCACGCCCAGCTCTACGGCCTTCCCACGGACGACGATGCGCTGCCTACCGCCCTCGACGCGCTCCTGCAGGCCACCCACACCGCGACCGCCCCCGAGCAGCAGACCGCGATCCTGCAACAGCTCGCCGAGCAGCTGCGCAACGCCACCGAGATCATCCAGCGCTACCAGTACCAGGCTCAATGGGACCGGCTCCCCGACAGCGTCGCCGAGCAGCTCCGGGAGGCCCACGACCAGGCTCAGCAGGTCACCAAGATCCTCGACGCCGTCGCACCCGCTTTCAGCAGCCAGCCCGCCGCGCCCGTGCCGCCTGCCGCGCAACCGCGCCACACCGCCAGCCCACCCGCGCCCACGACTCCACCGGCCGGGCGCCGCCGCTGACCTCCGGCGATAGCCCACCCGCCGGGAAAGGCACCAACCTGGCCACCTCCGATCCCCTCCAGACCTACCTCACCCAAGAATCCTGTGCGCTGGGCGTGTTCGTCCCCGCCGGCCTGCACCCGGCAACCGCACAGCGCCAGCACCTCGATCAGCTCGCGCACGCAGGTGCCGACCTGTTCGAGGTCGGCCTGCCCACCGAGGACGCAGCCCTCGACGGTCCCGTCATTCAGGCCGCCTACCACCGCGCCCTGCGCAGCGGAAACGCCCTCGACCACGCGGTGCGCGCCGTCGAACACGCCGCCAGCCTCCGGCCGACCGTTGTCATGGCCTACTGGGAGCCCGTGAGCCGCCACGGCCCCGCGTACGTGGCCCGCGTGTTCGCCGACGCCGGCGCCGACGGCGTGATGATCGTCGACCTGCCCGCCCACCAAGCGGCCCGCTGGCACGAAACCGCACGGGAGACGGGCCTTCGCACCCCACGCCTCATCCCCCGCACCACCCCTGACCCGCTCCTCCCGGGCGCAGTCGCCGGCGCGTCCGGATGGCTCTACGCACCCGCCAGCACGGCCCCCACCGGCTACCGAGGGCCTCTCGACATCCCGGCGCTCGCTGGCTTCACCCAGCGGCTACGCACCGCGAGCCCACTGCCCGTGGTCTCGGGAGTGGGGATCTCCACCCCGGCCCTCGCCGCACGTATCGCCCCACTGGTGGACGCCGTCGTCATCGGCACCCCCGTCGTCCGCGCCCTGGCCACCGACCCGGCCCAAGCCCCGGACCTGACGGCCGCGTTCGCCCGAGCCCTGCACCCGACCACCCTCACGGAGACCCGTGCCTGATCGCTCCGCCCCGACCGAGGCCCTCGACCAGATCACGGCCGACGCCCTCACCCTGCACCAGGCCCTGTGCACCAACAGCATCGGCCACGCGCACGCGCTGGCCGCGCGGATCACCGACGCCCAAGGCATCGCCGGCGCCGCCCTGCGGCTGTTCCTCGACCTCGCCCAGCACACGCCGCACACCACGGCCGGGGAGCTGCTGCTCCTCGACCACGTCGCGCAGATCGCCAAGGCCGCCCAGGACGCAAGCGCCGAACTGACCGCAGCCCTCGCCCGCGCCGTGGAGAACCAACGCCGCCGAGCCGACGCCACGACGGGGTCGGCCGTCCTCATCCGCCCCTCACCACAGCAGTTCATCGAGTCGGCCACCGACCTCCTCGACCGCATCCCCACCCTCCACCACGCCATACGCCGCGACCGGCTCGGCGTCGTGGACGACTGCTCCCCCTGGGCGTGCCGCGGGGACGCGGAGGCGCTGACCCGCGACGACTTCGGGCTGGCCACGTGATACTCGACCTCTTCGCGGGGCCGGGCGGCTGGAGCAGGGCACTGGGCGTCCTCGGCGTGCGCGACGTCGGCCTGGAATGGGACGAGTGGGCCTGCAAAACCCGTGTGGCCGCTGGACAGTTGACGATCCGCACCGACGTGGCCATGTATCCGACGTGGCCCTTCCTCGGCCGCACGCACGGGCTGATCGCCTCCCCGCCGTGCCAGGCATGGAGCATGGCCGGCAAACGCCTCGGCCTGCTCGACCAGCCGCTGGTGCACACGGCGGTGGAGGACCTCGCCGTCGGCCGTGACACCCGCGAGCGTCTCCTCGCCGCCTGCCGCGACGAGCGCTCCCTGCTCGCGGCCGAGCCGATGCGCTACCTGCATGCCCTGAACACGGTCGGAGAGCCCGAGTGGGTCGCGATGGAGGAGGTGCCGGACGTTCTGCCGCTGTGGAAGCAGTACGCGGCCGTTCTGCGCGGCTGGGGTTTCTCGGTCTGGTACGGGATCCTCAACGCCGCCGACTTCGGCGTTCCACAGACGCGCAGGCGAGCGATCCTGATCGCCTCCCGGGTCCGTACGGCACAGCCTCCCACGCCCACCCACGCCCAAGTCGCCGAGCCTGACTCGCTGTTCGGTCCGGGCCGCGCCCGCTGGGTCAGCATGGCCGAGGCCCTCGGATGGGGCGCGACTAACCGGCCCGTTCCCACCGTCTGCGCCGGCGGCGGACCCGGCGGCGGACCCGAACCGTTCCCTTCGGGCTCCCGCAAGTCCCTCTCCGACGCCCGGGAGCGCGGCACCTGGATGCCCAGGCCGGACGGTGTGCTCCTGCAGTCCCGCCGCGAAGGAACTGGCTGGAAGGCACGGCACGGCACACGACAGAACCGTGCCGCCGACGCTCCGGCGCCGACGTTCACCGCCGACGCACACCGCTGGTCCTGGTCCCTGCGCAGCAACAACCAAGCGAACGCCACCGTCCGCCCGCTGTCCGAGCCGGCGGGCTCACTGTTTTTCGGGCACCGCGCGAACGAGTGCACCTGGGTCGCCGGACCAGCCTCGCCTCCGACCGAGGACACGGACACACCAGCGGTACCCGAGCCGATCCGGATCAACGCCCGCGAGGCCGGCCTCCTGCAGACCTTCCCCGCCGACTACCCCTGGGCCGGCAACAAGGGCCAGCAGTTCTCCCAGATCGGCAACGCCGTACCGCCGTTGCTCGCCGGCCACCTCCTCGCCCCGCACCTCGGCGTCACCCTCAACCCCGACGACTTCACCCTCGCAGCCTGATGCCCCACGTCCCCGAACCCGAAGAAGACCACCTCGACGCCATCGCACCGCCGCAGCCGGTGTTCCACGTCGAGCAGGCCCTCCTCGGCGCCCTCCTCCTTCATCCACACCGCCTCGGCGACGTGACCGGCATCGCCGCCGACTCGTTCTCCACCGCCGCGCACGCCGCCCTGTTCACCGCCATCAGCACCCTGCCTCCGCCCGACCCCGCCGAGCACGCGAAGAACACCAAATGGCTCGACCAAGTGCTCGCCACGGGGCGCGAACAGGCGCGCGGGCTGACCGCCTCCTACCTGCACACCCTCGTCCAGGTCTGCCCCTGGCCCCGCCACGCACCGGCCTACGCACGGATGGTCGAGGCCGAACACGCCCGCCGGCGCCTGCAGACGGCCGCCGAACGCCTCATCCAGAGCGTCGACGACGCCACCCACCCGCACCCAGTCGAGATAGTGCTCGCCGAGGCCGACGCGCTCACCGCGGTCGTGGACGACATCGCGAGCCGGTTCCCGCCGCGCGCCGGAGTGCTGCCCCGCACCGCGGCACCGCCGCCGGCCATCACCACCGACCGCACCGAGGCGGTCGAGGAGGAGCAACTGCTGCTCGCGACCGCCACCGCCCACCCCGCCGACATCGAGTCCGTCCGGTGGCTGCTCCCCGACGACCTCACCCGGCCCCTGCACGCCGGCCTGTGGCAATGCCTGACCGCCCTGGCCCGCCGCCGCGAGCCCGTCGACCCCGTCACCGTCCTATGGGAGGCCCAACAGCGCGGCCTGCTCGACAACGCGAGTGAACCCGGCGAGGTGCTCCGCCTGCTGGCCGAACCGGCCGGTTCCGTGGAGCACTGGGGCGAACGTGCCCTGCAGCGCTCCCTCCTGGCCACCGCCGATCACGCTGGCCGGCGCATCTCGGCGTACGCCGGAGACCCGGCGAACACCCCGTTCCAGCTTGTGGTGGGCGCCCGCCGCTCCCTCGCCGACATCAGCGCCGTTCGCACCCGCTGGCAGCACGCCACCGGAACTGTCCCGCCACCACGGCCGCGCCCGGCACCCGCCACTCGCGCCGGCCCGCCGACCACGACGGCCGCTCACGCCGCCCGCGCCGCGCGAGCAATCCGATAGCACCCCACTCACGCCGGTGGCCGGACCCGAAGGCCCGGCCACCGGCAGAAGAGACGACACCCAACGTGACTACCTCCATCGACGCTCACGTCCGCCTCGACACCCACCCAACCCATCCCAGCGCCGTGACCGCTGTCCTGACCGGCAGCCAGGCCCGCATCGCTCTCATGGCTCTGGAGGCAGCCGACTGGGCCGTCCTCGCCGACAACGTCCTGGTCCTGGCTCGCATCGACCACGAGGAGCCCTACTGGGCTGAGGATGCAGCCAATCAGCTGTCCGCCGGCGGCATCACCGTCGAAATCACCCCTCGACTCCGGGAGGCCATGGACGAGGAATGGACCTGGGCGGACTATCCGATGCCGTGGTGCACCCGCAGCGAGATCCGCGAGGTCTCCAACCAGGCGCAGAAGATCCACGACGACATCCGCTACGGCCATCTCCTCATCCACGCACACGCCCACGACGGCCACACCACCGTCGCGGTCGGCACGTACCTCGGCCGCAACGGCAAGTCCGTCTACCTCCACGGCGAGGACCACCTGCGCCAGGTCGCCGACACCTTCGACTCACCCGCCCAGGCCCTGCTCGCCTTCGAGAAGATCCACGGCACCGACATGCGCCCCGGTCCGGCACCCCTGACCGACGCCGAGCGCGCCGCCGTCGAGGCCCGCGCCACCTTGGACCTCGGCGCAGCGAAACCCGGGCCTCACCGCCCGGAGCCGGAGACCGTCCCCGTCTACCTGGCCGATGCAGGCGACCACGACGCCCTCCTCGACTCCTTCCTCGACCGGCACGGCGAGTTCGAGAAGTGGCGGACCTGGTCCGACGAGACAACCCACGCCATCCACGAGTCGCAAACCCTGCGCATCGAGCGCGTTCACGAGGCCCCGGCCCACGAGACCGCGTGGACCGTGGCTGCCTACGAGACGCCCGTCTCCGACCGCATGTGGGTCCTCACCGCGACCGGCGCCACCCCCGCCCTGGTGATAGCGGAACTTCTGAATCACCTCGCCGACGGCGACGGCTGGGACACGACCACCGGCGTCCCGGTGGACGAGAAGATGGTCACCGCAGCCACCCAGCCGCTCTCCGACGCCGGATGGAAGCACACCGTGGACGGGCGATGGATCCGCTGGACATCCCCCGACGGGAACGTGGGCGTCCAGTTCGACGCCTTCACAGCACAACACCCGAATCAGAACCTGGCCACCTGGACCGTCTGGGCCGGCCCCGGACCGGACCGGCCCACCTGGGCCATCACCGCATCCCCGCTCACCCCGAGTTCACTGCTGGCCGGCCTCGCCGAAACCCTCGCCCACGAGACCGGCACGCACCAGGCACAGCCTGCGGGCCGCGAACACAGGCCCAGCCTCGCTACCAGTCCCCCGGCCACGCCCATGTTTACGGCCGACCCAGCCGTCAGCCGTTCATGCTGATCATTGGCGCACACGAGCGCGGCAACGTAGCGCGGGATCGCCGGTTGGTGAAACCGGCGATCCCGCGCACATTCGTTCGCGGCGCACTCTGCCCCGTTCCATAGACGCCGGGTCTGGGATTCCGCGGCCTCGGTCGTAGCACGCTCAGGCCGCTCTTGATGTCAGTGACACCCTTTAGGATTCGGTCCGAGGGTTGAGCTGTGCTTCCTGAACGCAGCGGCAGGAACTACGGCAGGCTTACAGACACGGACGGGGAGCCGCATGCTGGAAGACCGGTGGACGACGGTCACCGAGTCCGAGTATGAGCACGAGCGCCGTGGTCTTGAGGCGATCCGCCGGCGTCTGCCAGATGAGGAGCCGTGGCGTGCCTGGACGAACTTCATGTTCACCGCGAACAGCGGGCACGTCCGTGAGGTCGATCTTCTGGTGGTAGCGCCGGCCGGGGTCTTCCTGGTCGAGTTGAAGGACTGGCACGGCTCGGTCCACGGCGGCGGCAACGACTGGGTGCAGACCACGCCCAGCGGGACCAGCCGTCGGCACGGCAATCCGCTGCACCTGGCGAACCGGAAGGCCAAGGAGCTGTCGGGCCTGATCAACGGCGTCTCCGGTCGGCCCGCGCACCGAACGAAGATCTGGGTGGGTGAGGCTGTCTGTTTCACGGACGACAAGCTTCAGGTGAACCTTCCGGCTGCCGACATGAACGGCGTGTTCACGGTCAAGCAGCTGGTGGAGATGCTGGCCGTGCCGCCGGGAGACGCCCGCTACCAGATCACAGCCGAGGCATCCCGCTTTGTCGATGCAGCCCTGAAAAAGCTCCGTATCGCGCCGATCCGCCGCCAGCACGAGGTGGGCTCCTACCTCCTGGAGGCGAAGGCGTTCGACTCCGGGCCGTCCTGGGCCGACTATCTGGGACGCCATTCCCAGCTGCACGATCTGGCACGGGTACGGGTCTTCCTCAGTGAACGTGGTGCCTCCGACGACGAGCGGCGCTCGGTGGAGCGTGCCGCCGCCCGCGAGGCATCGGTACTCAGCCGTTTTCGTCATCCCGGTGCGGTACAACTGAAGAATTATCTGCCGTCGGGGCATCCCGCCGGGCCCGCGATCCTCTTCGACTACCACCCGGAGACGCTGCGCCTGGACGATTACCTGGTCCAGCACGGTGAGGGTCTCGACCTGCAGGGGCGCCTCGCGCTGGTGCGGCAGCTTGCCGAGACGGTGCGCTCCGCGCACTCCCGGCGGGTCCACCACCGCACGCTGTCGGCGCACGCGGTGCATGTGATTCCGCGCGACCGCGGTCCACGCGGGCGGGAGCTCGGCGAGGAGCAGCGCTGGCTGCGTCCGTGGACGCAGATCGCGGATTGGCAGATCGCCACTGGGCAAAGCTCCAGCCGCGGCCGGCCGCTGACCCTGGCTCCGACTAACGTGACGGGGTTCCATGTCGCCGAGCAGGCAGATCCCTATCTGGCTCCGGAGCTGAGGATTCCAAAGGCCGATCCAGTACGCCTCGATGTGTACGGGCTCGGCGTGCTCACGTATCTGCTGGTGACCGGGCAAGCGCCTGGCGCGAGCCAGAGCGAGGTCATGGCACGTCTGGAGGCCGGCGAGAGTCTGCGTCCCAGCGCGCTCGTCGACGGTCTCAATCCGGACATCGACGATCTGGTGGAGGCTTCCACCGCGTACGAACCGGGTCGGCGTCTGTCCACGGTCGACGACTTCCTGGAGATGCTTGAGTACGTCGAGCAGGCATTCGTCGAGGAGGTCCCGGGCGGCGGGGATGCGGCTGCAGTCGCGGGCGGGGACGGCGGTTCAGCCGCAGGCGTGGGCGAGGAAAGATCCGAGCCGGAGAAGGACCCGCTGGAGGCCGTGGCCGGGGACGTACTGGCCGGACGCTGGGAGGTCGTGCGCCGCCTCGGTACAGGCTCGACCGCGCGGGCCTTCCTGGTGCGGGATCTGGAGGGCGAGCCTCGGCGCAGCGGCGGCCTGCCGGTGGCAGTGCTGAAGGTCGCGCTGAGCGAGGCCAAGCATGCTGTCCTGGATCGTGAGGCGGAGGTCCTGGGCCGGATCCACAGGGACTCCAGCATCATTTCGCTGTACGAGCCGCAGCCCCTGACATTGGCTGGGCGCCGGGTCCTGGTCCTGGAGTACGTGGGCGACAGCAGGGAGCTGAAGGACCAGGACGGCAGTGCGAGTAAGGGGCCGCGCCGCCGGGAGGACACCGTTGCCCGCCAGCTGCGGGACAACGGCCGCTTGGGCATGGACCAGCTGGAGGCGTACGGGAAGTACCTCTTCGGTGCTGTGGAGCACTTGGAGGCTGAAGGGATCTGGCACCGGGATCTGAAGCCGGACAACATCGCGATCCGGGTCCGCCCCAACGGCACCCGTCAGCTGGTGCTGATCGACTTCTCGCTCGCCGGGTACCCGGCGAAGGAGATCGAGGCGGGCACCGAGGGCTATCTCGACCCGTTCGTGGGCGTCATCACGCGCGGCTCGTACGACGGGCACGCCGAGCGGTATGCGCTGGCCGTGACGCTGCATGAGATGGCGTCGAACGAGCTGCCCCGCTGGGGTGACGGCTCGGTCACGGCCCGGCAGACGGATGCGAAGGAATGGCCGTACCCGCAGCTGGCGGCAGACGCCTTTGAGCCGGCTGTCCGGGACGGCCTGGTGGCGTTCTTCCGTAAGGCGCTGGCCCGAGATGTGAAGGACCGCTTCCCGGATCTCAAGCCGATGGAGCGTGCCTGGCAGCGGATCTTCCTGGACGCACAGCAGACCACGGCGCCGAGCACCGGTCACGGTGAGAAGTCGGGGCGCGGGGCGAAGGGCGGCACCGACGCGGTTGCCGGGTCGGCGGCGCAGCCGCGGATCGGGCGGGAGGACGACGACGTCTCTGCCGAGCAGGTCCGCGACCAGCAGGCCGAGCGCGCCGACCGGAACACGCCGCTGTCGGTGGCGGGTCTGACGGTCGCAGCGCAGTCGCAGCTGTTCGCGATGGGGCTGAACACCGTCGGGGACGTCTTGGAATACTCGGCGAAGAAGTTCCTCACCGCGCCGGGCATGGGCTCGCGCACCCGGGAGGAGATCCAGCGCCGGCAGAAGGAGTGGAACGCACGCCTGGGCAAGGCGGCTCCCGCGCCGCTCAGCGCGGAGGCCCGCAAGGCGGCGGGCCAGGAGCTCTCCGACCTGGAGCGGGCGGTCGCAGAGTCGGTCGCCGCCGACGGGGACGGCGCATCCGACCCGCAGGTGCTGGGTGGCCTGAGCCTGGACGCGCTCGCCGCCCGTCTCGTACCGAAGCCATCCAGCGGTAGTGCCCGCTCCAATGCGAAGGAGCGCGAAGCAATCCGGCTGCTGCTGCGGCTGCCCGATGAGACAGGGACGCTGCCCGGGGGCCTGGCCTGGGTCCGGCAGCGGGACGTCGCCGATGCGGTGGGCCTGACCGCGGGCCGGATCCCGCAGATCGTGAAGAAGGCGCGCGAGCGCTGGTACAAGGACGCGGCCCTGGGGCTGCTCCGTGAGCAGGTGGTGGAGCTTCTGGCTGAGCGCGGCCGGGTGGCCCCGGTGATCGAGCTCGCCGACGCCCTCATCGCCCGGCGCGGCACCCAGCACGTGGAGCGGCGCGACCGGCGTGCACTCGCCCTGTCGCTGCTGCGTGCGGTGGTCGAACGAGAGAGTTACGACAACGAGTCCCCGCCGCTCTTCCGCTACTTCCACGCCCGCATGCCCAAGGGCGCCGATCCGGTACTCGGCCTGCTCGCCCTGGATGTCCGGGAGGACGTGGACGGTCCGGACACCCCGGCACTGCCCGCCCTGCAGGAGTACGCGCTGAACCTGGGCGTACGGGCCGACCGGCTCGCGGCGCTTGAGTCCCTGCCGACGGCGAGCACGGTCCTCACCGAGCTGGACGCGGTGCGACGGCCACCGGGCAGCCTGGGCTGGGACGAGCGGCGCACGGCCGAGATCGCGGTCGCCGCCTCCACCCGGGCCGCGCTCACCCCGCGCCTGGAGATCTACCCGCGCGACCTGGACCTGGTGCGTGCGCTGCGGATCACCCAGGCCGGCGTGGTCGCCGTGCAGCCGGGCGTCGAGGAGGAGCGGCAGCCGGGCCTGACGGTGGACGCGCTGCACAAGCGGGTCGCCACCCGCTTCCCCGACCTGGGCACCGATCCGCTGGCGCCGCGCGAGCTGCCCACGGGCAGCGCCCTGGTCCGCGCCCTGAAGCAGGCCGGCTTCGAGCTGAAACTGGCCACCCGCTACGACAAGGTGCTCCGGCTCATCCCGGATCGCCCCTCCGGGGACGCCACTGCCGGGCTGACCTCAGCGAGTTGGGGCGCCTCGGCGGCTCGCCGCTCCGCCCCCACCCAGTACGACGCGGACGCGGCCGTCGCCGCTGCCGTCAAGGCTGAGCAGCGACTTATGCACTCGGCGCAGCAGGACGGCTTCCGGGTCCTGACCGTGCCCCAGCGGCGTGCCGAGGACGCGGTGCGGCGGCTGGCCGGCGAGCCATACGGGGCTCGGCCGGTCTCGGTGACCGGACTGTTCGCGGCCGAACTGCGCGGCGTGGTCGGCGAGGCTGCCCGTCCGACCTGGGAGACCGTTCTCAAGGCGGACGCCGCCGAGCCGGGTAGTCGGGCTCACCAACAGCTGCGCATACGCACCGACAAGGCGTGGGGGCGGATCGAGCCGCAGCTGCGGGAGCAGCTAGCGGAGGCCGATGGTCCGCTGTTGCTCACCGACACTGCGGTGCTGGCCCGCTACGACGCGCTCGACCTGCTCGGGCGCCTCTCGGAGGAGGCTCGACAGGGCGGCAGCCCGCTGTGGCTGCTCGTCGCCCAGTCCGATCCGGCACGGGCTCCGCGGTTGGCCGGGCAGAGTGTTCCCTACCAGGCAGGGTTCGACGAGTGGATCGTTGTGCCTGACGCCTGGGTCGCCCGCAAACACCTCGCACCGGACGCCTGACCTGTTTCACCCCTTCTCATCTGATCTTCTCCCTCCTCTCCCATTCCCGACTGGAGCCGTTCGTGATCGACCGCCAGAGCCTCCTCGCCGACCTGCAGAAGCAGGTCAAGGCGGCAGAGACCGACCTGGAGCAGCAGGTCAAAGCCGTCCCTGAGGTCGGGACGCGGCTGCGTGGGGAGTATGAGCAGGCCCGGAAGTTGGGCCGTACGGCGGCGACGTGGAACGCCTGGCTCGGCGAGCGGATCACCCAGGTCGCGGTGGCCTGGGTCCTCGGCACGGTCTTCGTGCGGTTCAGCGAGGACAATCGACTGATCGCCGAGCCGTACATCACCTCCCCCGACGTGGCGGGGCGGGAGATCGCCCAAGCGCGGTTCGAGGAATACCTGGAGAAGGACACCGACCCGACGTACCGCGGATGGCTGGAGAGGGCGTTCACCGAGCTGGGCGCCGGACAGGCCGGGCGGCTGCTCTTCGATCGTGATCACAACCCGCTCTACCAGATCCCGCTGTCGCACGACGGCGCCGGCGCGCTGATCGCATTCTGGCGTGAGCAACGCGCCAGTGAGGTCAGCGGGGACGAAGGGGCGGGCGGTCCGGTCCTCGTGCACGACTTCAGTGACCCGCTGAGCGAGGACGGCACCGAGGGCTGGGATACCCGGTTCCTGGGCGACCTGTACCAAGACCTGAGCGAGGCGGCCCGCAAGACGTACGCGCTGCTGCAAACGCCGGAGTTCGTGGAAGAGTTCATCCTCGACCGGACGATGACCCCCGCGGTGCGGGAGTTCGGCTTCGAAGAACTGAAGATGATCGATCCGACATGCGGGTCGGGGCACTTCGTGCTCGGGGCGTTCCGGCGGCTGGTGCGGATGTGGGCTGAGCAGCGGCCCGAGGTTGGCGCTTACGAGCGGGTGCGAGCGGCCCTCAACTCGGTGCACGGGGTGGACCTCAACCCGTTCGCGGTCGCAGTGGCCCGTTTCCGACTGCTGGTCGCGGCGATGGCCGCGAGCGGCATGCGGACTTTCGAGGAGGCACGGCGCTACGAGTGGCCCATCCAGCTCGCGGTCGGCGACTCGCTCATCAAGAACCGGCAGCTGGAGCTGCAGTTGGGGCTCGCTCTTGAAGAGGAGGGCGGCAGCGCAGCCGGTGACCCGCTGGCCGACTTTTCGTACGCTACAGAGGACGTGCACGAGCATCCCGGGATTCTGGAGCAAGGGCGCTACCACGTGGTCGTAGGCAACCCGCCTTACATCACAGTCAAGGACAAGCAGCTCAACCAGCTGTACCGGGAGCTGTACAACGCGTGCGCAGGGACGTACGCACTGTCGGTCCCCTTCGCCCAGCGGTTCTTCGAACTAGCCAAGAAGGGAGGGGCGGACGGGCACGGCTACGGCATGGTCGGCCAGATCACAGCGAACTCCTTCATGAAGCGTGAATTCGGCACCAAGCTCATCGAGGAGTACTTCGCGCACAAGGTCGAGCTGACGGAGGTCATCGACACGTCGGGGGCGGTCATCCCGGGGCATGGGACGCCGACGGTGATTCTCATCGGGCGACCCAGGGAGGGATCAAAGCGACAGGCGACGATCCGAACGGTGCGGAGCGTGCAGGGGGAGCCTACGGCGCCGGAGGAGGGGAAGGAAGCGGAGGGGCTGGTGTGGCGGGCGATCGTTGAGCTGATCGACCGACCGGGGAGCGCGGGACAGTGGGTGTCAGTAGACGACCTGGAGCGGGGTCGCTATTTCGGGAAGCAGCCGTGGATCCTGGCTGATGGCGGACTTGAGATGGTAGAGACGCTAAGTTCCGAATCACGTGCCCAGCTCCGATCAGTTGCGCAGGAAATTGGTGCGGGTGCGGTGACGCGCGAGGACGAAGCGTTCATGGTCGGTGCGGGAGCCTTGCGACGTGCCTGCGTCAAGGATGACGAAGCACGCCAGCTCGTGGACGGCGGCTCCGTCCGCGACTTCACCATCAGCGGGGCGACGACCTCAGCGTGGCCATATGACGAGAAGACTCTCAAGGCGATGGCATCGCCGGAATTGAAGCGCTTCCTGTGGCCGTCCCGCCGCTACCTCATCGACCGCGTCGCCTTTGGTAAATCACAACTGGAACGTGGACTGGCCTGGTTCGAGTACTCCATGTTCTTCAAGAACAGGTACATGCCGAAGTTCACGATCGCTTTCCCGTTCGTTGCTACGCACAACCACTTCGCCCTGAACCGCGGGCGGCGCGTATTCATCCGTACCGCTCCGGTCGTCGTACTCAACAAAGGGGCAAGCGAGGAGGAGCATGTGCGGCTGCTTGGGCTGCTCAATAGCTCCACCGCTGGGTTCTGGCTCAAAATGGTTAGTCACGACAAGGGTAGCCAGGGCGTAAACGAGGGCTACAAGTCACAGGTCTGGGAGCGCTTTTACGAGTTCACCGGCACCAAGCTCCAGGAGTTCCCCCTTCCCACCGATTACCCCACGGCACTCGCCACCGCCCTCGACACCCTCGCCCAACAGCTCTCCGCCGCCACCCCAGCCGCGCTCGCAGCCAAGACAACCCCCACCGCCCCCGCCCTCCGCGAAGCCGAAAGCCGTTACGCCTCCCTCCGCGCCCGCATGATCGCCCTCCAGGAGGAGCTGGACTGGCAGGTCTACTCCCTATACAACCTGCACTCCGAGGACCTGCGTCTCTCCGACCCCGATGAGGTGCCCGAACTTGCCCTCGGCGAGCGGGCCTTCGAGATCGTGCTCGCGCGTCGGGTTAAAGCCGGCGAGGCCAGCGACGAGTGGTTCAATCGGCACGGATCGAAGCAGATCCGGGAGATCCCCGGCCACTGGCCCGCCGACTACCGCGCCCTCGTCCAGAAACGCATCGACGCCATCGAGTCCAACCGAGCCATCGGCATGGTCGAGCGCCCTGAGTACAAGCGGCGCTGGGCCACCGAAAGCTGGGACATCATGCGGCACAAGGCGCTACGCTCCTGGCTGCTCGACCGGATCGAGGACCGCTCGTACTGGTTCGACGGGCAGGGCAACCCGACCGTCATCACCCTTGCCCGGCTCGCCGAAAGCCTCTCCGCCGACGAGGACTTCACCGCCGTGGCGGAGCTGTACGCACCCCGGCAGGACCTCACCAAAACCGTGCGCGAGCTACTCGCCGAGGAACACGTGCCGTTCGTCTCTGCCCTGCGCTACAAGCCCTCCGGGCTGAAGAAGCGAGCGGACTGGGAGCACGTGTGGGAGTTGCAGAGGGAGGAGGACGCCGCACCGGACGAGCCCGCCAAGCGGAAGGTCCGTGAGCGCACCCCGGTGCCGCCGAAGTACGCTTCCGCCGACTTCCTAAAGCCGAGTTACTGGCGGGCACGCGGCAAACTCGATGTGCCCAAGGAGCGATTCGTGTCGTATGGCACGGTCAACGCGCAGTCGCCGGAGCTGTACGGGTGGGCCGGCTGGGATCACCTGGAGCAGGCCCTCGCGCTCGCCTCGTACATCCAACAGGCTGGGCTCAGCGACGACGACCTCGTGCCTTACCTGGCCGGGCTGCTTGAGCTGCAGCCGTGGCTGGAGCAGTGGTATGGCGAATACGACCCGGAGTTCGGGGCGTCGCCGGCTGCCGAGATTCTGGCTTTTAGGCAGCAGAAGCAGGGTGAGCTCGGGCTGACCGACGATGCGCTGCGGGCCTGGCGTCCGTCCGCCGCCCGCCGTGGATCCGGCGCGCCGAAGAAGCGCGCGAGCTCGAAAGCCGCCATCCAGACGTCCATCGCGGACGCCGACACGGACACCGTCACCGTTGCCGTCAGCGGCGCAGAGTCCGCCTGAGCAGGGCGAGGAGCAGACACACCATGGCTTTCATGAACAGGAACAATCCTCGTCCCGAGGACCGGCCGCTGCTTCGGGAGCTGATCGACATCCCGGAGTCGGTGTCCACCTCCGACTTCGTGTTGAAGCTGAACGAAGCGGTCACGCCCGAGGGGGCCGAAGCGGCGCTGAAGGACTACGTCGTCACCGACCGGCTGCTCGGCAACTTCGACGAAGCCCTCGACCTGATCAAGTCCGCGCTGGACAGCCGCTCGTCGAAGGCTGCCTATCTACACGGCTCGTTCGGTTCCGGTAAGTCGCACTTCATGGCGGTGCTCTACGCGCTGCTGTCGCGGAACCAAGCCGCCCGGGCGCGCCGCGACCTCGACCCCGTGCGAGCCCGGCACGCCTGGCTGGATGCGGACGACCGCAAGTTCCTGCTGGTGCCTTACCACATGCTGGGCTCCAAGTCGCTGGAGCAGCGTGTGCTCGGCAAGTACGTCGAGCACGTACGGAAACTCCACCCCGGCTGCCCGCTGCCGCAGGTCTACCGGACCGATGGGCTCTTCGAGGACTTCGCCGAGCAGCGCCGCCGGAACGGCGACGAGCGGGTGATCGAGCAGCTCGCCGATGCCGGCGACGGCCAGGAGGACGAGTGGGGCGACTCCTTCGCCTGGACCACCGAACTGCTGGATCAGGCGGTGAACGCCCCGGAGGAGCACGAGAACACCAAGGACCTCGACCTGGAGAACCCCTCCACGCCGCGGGAACTGCGGGCCCGACTCGTGCAGGACCTCACCCAGACCCTGTTCCCGTCGTTCTCACGTAACGCCTCCGAGGATGCCGACGGGTTCGTCTCGCTGGACAAGGGGCTCGGCATCATCGCCGCGCACGCCAAGTCCCTCGGCTACGACGGGCTCGTCCTCTTCATGGACGAGCTGATCCTGTGGCTGGCCTCCCGCATCCACGACCAGAAGTTCGTCTCCCGCGAAGCCGACAAAATCACGAACTTTGTGGAGGGCGGCGACGAACGGCGCGCCATCCCGGTGGTGTCATTCATCGCCCGCCAGCGCGACCTGCGTGAGCTGGTCGGCGAGGAGATGTCAGGGGCCGCCGAGGCCGCCGTCCAGGACAGTCTGAAGCTCAGCGGCGGGCGCTTCGACAAGATCGTCCTGGAGGACCGCAACCTCCCACAGATCGCGCAGGCCCGCCTGCTCAAGCCCACCAGCCCGGAGGCCGAGGCGAAGGTGGAGGCTGCGTTCGCCGAGGCCAAGAGGCTCGGTCCGGACGTATGGGACACCCTGCTCGGCCACGACAAGTCCACCACCGGCGCGGACGAGGGCGCGTTCAGGCGGACGTACCCGTTCCCGCCGGCGTTCATGGATACCCTGGTACACATCTCCGCGGCCCTGCAGCGCTCCCGCACCGGCCTGAAGCTGATGAGCCAGCTGCTCGTCGATCACCGCGACGACTGGCGGCTTGGGCAGCTTGTGCCGTTGGGCGATCTGTACCCGGCGATCGCGGGCGGCGGCGACAAGGCGTTCAGCGGGGAGACCAGTGTTCATTTCGAGGCCGCCGACAAGCTGTACCGGGACAAGCTGCGACCGTATTTGCTGAAGACCAACCAGGTCACCGAGGACCAGGTCGAGGCGTACCGGCGCCGCCCCGAGACCCTCGACGACCCTCAACTTGCGGCCCGCTGCCGCGACTTCACCGGTGACAGCCGACTGCTGCAGACCCTGTTGCTGTCTGCGCTCGCGCCCAGTGTGCCCGCGCTGGCCGACCTCACTCTGGCGCGGCTGCATGCCCTCAACCACGGCTCCATCACTACTCGCATCGCGGGGACCGAGGTCGGCCGGCTGGAGCAGAAGGCGAAGGAGTGGGCGGCGACCTTCCCCGAGATAAAGGTGACCGGTACCGGGCCGGGTGCGGTGGTGCGCCTGGAGCTCACCGGTGTCGACCTGGACGCCGTCCTCGCCAACGCCCAGGTCCACAACAACCAGAACAACCGGCGTGCCAAGATGCGCGGCCTGCTCAAGGAGGCGCTCGGCGTCAGCGACGGGCCTGGCGGCTTCGACGCGTACGACGTGCTCAACCTGGTGTGGAAGGGCACCGAACGGCAGGTCGAGGTGGTCTTCGGTAACGTCGCCGATGTCGACTCGCTGCCCGAGGCGACCCTGCGGCCCAGCCAGGAGGACGCCTGGCGGCTCATTGTCGACTTCCCCTACGACGAGGGCGAGTTCGGGCCGATGGATGACCTGCAGCGGCTGCGTGCGCTGCGGGAGAAGCCGGGTGGTGACTCGCGCACGCTGGCCTGGCTGCCCACTCACCTGACCGATGCTTCCCGCGGCGACTTCGAGCGCCTCGTCGTCATCGACAAGGCCCTCGCTGACGAGACCCGCTTCGACTCCGACTTCGCGCGCAGCCTCAACGCCGACGACAAAGAGCGCGCCAAGGGCATGCTCCAGTCGCAGCTGCTCATCCTCACCGAGCGCGTTACCCAGGCGCTGCGGCAGGCGTACGGGCTCACGCAGAAGCAGGAAGGGGTCGTCGACCTGAGCTTCGACACCCACCTGGTCGCCCAGCAGGACGTACCCGAGCTGCGGCTTCCGCTCGGGGCAACTCTGGATACCGCCGCCCGTGACCTGGCCGGCAAGCTGCTCGCCCATCAGTACCCCGCCCACCCCGACCTGGACCCGGACGGCACTGGCAGGCCGGTGAAGCCTGCCGAGATCAAGACCGTCTTCGAGTATGTGCGCAAGGCCGCCGAAAACCGTGACGGGCAGACCGAGGTCGACAGCAAGGACCGCAAGACCATGGCGCGGATCGCGGGCGGTCTTGGGCTCGGCGCCATGAGGGAGGCGTACTACCGGCAGTCCACCGCCTGGCCCGACCACTTCAACGACCGAGCCCGCCGGAACAGCACCGCCGAGCCGACCCTGGTCAAGCTCTCCGACTGGACCGACCTTCCCGAGCCGCGCGGATTGCCCGAGCCGCTGCGTCGGCTGCTCGCCGCCGCGTACGCGGAGATGACCGACCGGGTATGGGTGCGCGGCGGCGTCCCCATCGAACCCGCGCCCGCACCGCACGAGCTGAAGCCGGACTACGCCCTGCGCGAGCAGCAACTGCCCACGGAGAGCGACTGGACAGAGGCGCGCAAGCGGTTCGAGACCATGCTCGGCGACCAGGCGCCGCAACTGCGGCGCGGCCGGATCGTCAACCAGTTCGCCGCACAGATCAAGCAGGCCGCCGCCTCACTCGGCCAGGACGCCGGACGGCTCGTCGGGGAGCTGGAGAAGCACCGTGGCTTCCTCCATCTGAACGACGACTCCCCCCGGCTCGTCCTTGCCCGGCGGGCGCAGGAGCTGGTCAAGGAGGTGACGGAAGCGGGCATCGAGGCGAAGACCGTCGTGGACCGGCTCGCCCGTTTCCCTCTCGGCGACTTTTCCGCACACCGGTACGGCATGTCGTTGAAGAGCGCAGGGAAGGTCGCCAGCGCGCTGCAGAACACCAGCTGGGACCAGCTGAGCCTGGCCGACACCCTCGGCGTGGACGGCGCGGCCGTCCTGGAGCGGGTGCGGGATGCCGCCGCTGGCGACCCGGGGAATTACCCCGATCTGCCGGGCGTGCTGCACGCCAGCGGCCGGGAAGTGCTGTCCCTGCTGAGGTCTCGCCAGAGCACGGCCGAGCGCCCCCAGCCGTCGCCCACTCCTCCGCCGAGTTCCGACAGCGTGGACCTGAACGGCGGCTCCGCCCACCCGCAGGTGCTGCCGGAGCCGCCGCAGCAGCCGGGGCCGCGCACACCGTCCCGGTCCGTGGCCCGCTCCGGCGGCGGGCGGACTACCGCCGCCCGGGCCGCCGCCGAACTGCAGGCGGAGATCGCGGCGCTCGCGGCCGAGCACCCGAACGCCACCGTCGAGGTCATCTGGAAGGTCGTCGACTGATGTCCGACACGGTCACCGCAGTCACCGCGACCGCCGGCCCCGCCCGGCTGTCGGCAGGAACCGTCCGTCAGTACCTCGCCGCCCGCAGTCGGCTCGGTGACGGCACGGTCCGCGTACTGCTGCTGCGGGCCGCTCCCGTCTGGGACGGGCCCGCCGTGCAGCGTACGGCGGGCGGGCTGCAGGCACGGGTGGTCGTCGCGCCCTCGGTGCTGGCCGTGCACGAGCAGATCCTGGGCCACCTCGACGCGCCGACTCCTCCCGACCCCAAAGTCCTGGTCGTCCTCACCGACCGCGAGGACACCGACCTCGACCCCGGGCTGCTCGCCCGCGTCTACGGCGGAAGGATCCGGTCCGTCGACAATTGGGAGGTCGTGCAGGAGGCGTTCGACGCGCGCGGCCTCGACGGGCGGCTGCGCAGGGAGACCTGGGCGGCCGAAGCGCTCCTTGACGCGGCGGCCAGCCGCGGTTGGCCCTCCCTCGGTAAAGGACTGCTGTCCCGAGACGAAGCCCTCACCCGACTGGCCCGGCGTCGGCTCCGGCTCGGCCGCCGTGACACGGACGCGCTGGGCGGGCCGGCCGCACACGACGACGGAGACCGCATCGACCCCATCACCCTGTTCCGGTGGACCCACATCCCAGGCGGCCCCAACCTCCTGCGCGACCTGCGCGGACCGGAACGGGCCGGCCTGGCCCGCTTCCTCGCCGAACCCGAACAGGCCGGCTCCACCGGAAAGATCATTACCGCCCTGGTAGACGCCGACCACGGGGCGGACGCAGCCGCCTACGCGGGCGTCTGCGCGGCCCTGTGGGGGCACGCGGAGGCCGACCACGACCTGTACCGGGCGCGCGGGCGCGCCGAGCGATGGCTCGGCGACCAGCCCCCCGCCCAGGGCGACGACCTCGACCGACTCCTTACCTCCTTCGGGCAAAGCGGTGAGGCGTATGTCCGCGGCCTCGTCGACCGGGGCGAACACCGGCTCGCCGACCCGGTCCTGAGCAGGGCCGCACAGCTCGTCACACAGTTCGGGGCGCAGACCGCCGCCGCTGCCAGTCCGCTGCTCGCCGCCGGACTCGATGCCCGCTTCACCGCCGCGGGCCGCGCCCTCTCCGACGGCGGTCCCGAGATGGTCACGGCTGCCATCACCGCGCTGGCCGAACACGCCCTGGCCGTCGACGGCGCCACCCAGGCCCGTATCGAACGGGTACGGATGGCAGCGCGGCTGCGGCGGTGGCTGGCGTCCCAGCCTGAAGTCGACATCGCCTCGGTGGCAGACGGCGCCGACCGCCAGATCCGCGAACTCGGCTGGGTAGACCGAGCCTTGGAACACCTGGACGCGGGCGGCGACGCAGATGACGCACTCGCCAACGCCTACAGCCGGATCGGCGAGCAGGTGCGCAGTAAACGTCGTGAGCTGGACCGCGCGTTCTCCGAGCGGCTCGCGGTGTGGACCGCAGATGGCACCGCCCCCGGCGCCATGCTCACCGTCGAAAGCTTCCTGGACCGGATCGTCGCGCCCGTCGTGGAGTGTCCCGGCCGACGGGTCCTGCTCCTCCTCATCGACGGAATGAGTGCGGCGATCGCAGCCGAACTGGGTGAGGAACTGCACGCACACTGGTCCGAGTTCGACCCGCTGCAGCGCGCGACCGGAGCACCGATGAGGCGTGCCGTGGCCGCTGCGCTGCCCACCCTCACCACCGTTTCCCGCACCTCGCTGTTCGCCGGCACCCTGATGAAGGGCGACCAGAACGACGAGAAGCGGCTCTTCCCCCAGCACCCGTGCTGGAAGGGGGCCCCTGCGGCTGTCTTCCACAAGGACGATCTGCGCAGCCCCGACACCGGCTCGCCCTTCTCCACCGCCCTGACTGAAGCGCTCGCCGACGAGCGCACCCATGTCGCGGTCGTCCTCAACACCGTCGACGACCGGCTCGCCAAGGAGCAGAAGCTCGGCGACGGCGCTTGGGAGATCAAGGAGATCGGCGGCCTGGAACCGCTGCTGCGGGCCGCCCGCGCCAACGACATGACCGTGCTCCTCACCTCCGACCACGGCCATGTGGTCGAGCGACGCGGCAGCAAGATCGACACGGCCGCCGGCGCCATAGGGTCGGCCCGTCACCGCGCCCCCGGCGGACCCGTCGCACCGGCCGAAATCGAGCTGTCCGGACCACGGGTGGTCTGGCCGGAGCCCGGATCGCGGATCGTCGCGCTGCGGGACCACGACGCGCGGTACACCGCGCTCAAGGCGGGCTACCACGGCGGGGCAACCCTCGCCGAGTTCACCATCCCCCTCCTCGCCCTACTGCCGTTCGGCGCGGAGCCACCTACGGGGTGGCGGGAGCTGGGCGACCTTACGCCCGCATGGTGGGAGCAGGACAACGACGCCACCACCGGACTCGAGGCCGAGACGAAGGCCGGAGCCGATGCCATCGCGGCACCCGAGGCCACCGCTGCACGCCCAAGCCGCAAGCAGGCCAAGAAGTCAGCCCCGCCCGTGACAGAGGGCGCTATCAGTCTCTTCGGCGAAGACGAGGTCGCACCCTCCGCACCACAGGAACCTGTCGCCCCTGTAGTGAAGCCTGCGGCCGTACCCGTCTCCGATCAAACAGAGGACCCTGCCACCGCACTGGTGAATCGCCTCATGGCCACCGAGCTGTACCAGGAACAGCTGGCACTGCTCGCCCGTGTGCCACGCGACAAGGCGGTCCTGCCGAAGGCTCTGGCCGCGCTGGTCGAAGCGGGCACCCTGCCCATGACCGCCCTGGCCGAACGCGCCGGCCAGCCCGCCACCCGAGCCCCTGGCCTCGCCGCGACCCTGGCCCAGCTCCTCAACTATGACGGCGCCCAGATCCTGGAAATTCTCCCCGACAACCGCACCCTGCGCCTGCACCGGGGCCAGCTGATCGAGCAGTTCGGACTGTGAACCGGGGGTCTGCGGCCATGCCGGGCGGTGCAGTCGGCCCGCCCGGCCGCTCCGGGCACCGGCGGCGCGGTGCACGCACGGGTGTCCGGCCAGGTGGGCAGCCGGATGGGAGACTATTCGGGTGAACGCGTTTGGATCATCAGCATCCGGGGCTGCCACCCCGGTCAGCGCGGTGCGGCGGCGTGCTGTCGTGGACGCGCTGCGGCGCGGCGCCGTCCCCGAGAGCGGCCTCGACCTGCTCGCCACCGGACTCGACCGCTTCGAGCGGGCCGTCGATGAGGAACTGGACACTGCCGCCGCAGGCGGTTCGGTGTTCAAGGCCGTGCGCGGCGAGTACGGATCCGGCAAGACCTTCTTCACCCGCTGGCTCGGCGAGCGCGCCAAACGGCGCACCTTTGCCGTGGCCGAGGTGCAGGTGTCAGAGACCGAGACCCCGCTGCACAAGCTGGAGACGGTCTACCGGCGACTCACTGAGCGCCTGGCCACCGCCAGCTTCCCGCCCAGCGCCCTGCGGCCGGTCGTAGACGCCTGGTTCTACGCACTCGAGGAGGATGCACTCGCCGACGGCGCGAGCGAGAGCGAGCTGCCACAGGCCGTGGACCGGCTGCTCACTGCCCGCCTGGCCGAGGTGTCCCGACACGCCCCCGCGTTCGCCACCGCCCTGCGCGGATACAAGCAGTCCCTGGATGCCGGCGACGAGGCCACCGCCGCTGCGGTGATGGCCTGGCTCGGCGGCCAGCCGCACGTCGCCGCAGCCGCCCGGCGCAGTGCAGGCGTCCGAGGTGACCTCGACCACTTCGGTGCCTTCGGCTTCCTTCAGGGCCTGCTCACCGTGCTGAGAGACGCCGGGCACGCCGGCCTCGTCCTCGTCCTGGACGAAGTAGAAACCCTGCAACGGGTCCGCTCCGACGCCCGCGACAAAGCACTCAACGCGCTGCGGCAGCTCATCGACGAGGTCCACTCCGGCCGCTTCCCCGGCCTGTATCTCATCATCACTGGCACGCCCGCCTTCTACGATGGGCAACAGGGCGTACAGCGACTCGCACCGCTCGCCCAGCGCCTCGCCACCGACTTCACCACCGACCCCCGCTTCGACAACCCGCGGGCCGTCCAGATCCGGCTGCCCGGATTCACCGAGGCATCACTGACCGGCCTGGGCGCCACCATCCGCGACCTGTATACCGAAGGCTCCCAGTCCCCCGACAGGATCAAGCAGCTTGCCGACGACGCCTACCTCACCGACCTGGCCCGGGCTGTGGGCGGGGCACTGGGCGGGAAGGTCGGAGTCGCACCACGGCTGTATCTGAAGAAGCTGGTTGGCGACGTACTCGACCGGATCGACCAGTTCCCCGACTTCGACCCGCGCAGGCACTACAAGCTGACCGTGGGCAGCAGTGAGCTCACCGCCACCGAACGGAACTTCGCCGCGCCCGCACCGGCCGCCTCGGCTGACGACCTCGACATCGACCTCTGACGCCCCAGTTCCCGAAGTCCCGAACTCTGACGAACAGCCCTGGAGTTGCAGACGTGCAGGAGCAGCCGCGCGGCACTGACCCGCTGGAGCGCCTTGACCCGGTAGTCCTGCACCACATCGTCAACACGCTCGGGTGGCCCGATCTGCGCCCGCTGCAGAAGGCGTCCGTGCACCCGCTGATGAACGGTGAGGACGCGGTCCTGCTCGCGCCGACGGCGGGCGGGAAGACGGAGGCCGCCACCTTCCCCCTGCTGTCCGCCATGCGAGAGCAGCGCTGGACTGGCACCTCCGTCCTCTACCTGGCCCCGCTCAAGGCGCTCCTGAACAACCTGGTGCACCGGGTCGACAGCTACGCCCAGTGGCTGGGGCGCCGAGCCGCCCTCTGGCACGGCGACACCCCCGAGTCCGTACGCCGTCGCATCCGCACCGAATCCCCCGACTTCCTGCTCACCACACCCGAGTCCCTCGAAGCGATGCTCATCAGCGTCAAGACCGACCACGCACACATGCTGGGCCGGGTGCGTGCCGTCGTCGTCGATGAGGTGCACGCCTTCGCCGGAGACGACCGCGGCTGGCACCTGCTCGCCGTACTCGAACGCCTGGAACGGCTCGCCGGCCACCGCATCCAGCGCATCGGCCTGTCCGCCACAGTCGGCAACCCCGACACCCTGCTCACCTGGCTCCAGGGCGCACGCCCCACCGACCGCCCCGGCCGGGTCGTCGCCCCCGGCGTCACTCTGCCCGCCACAACCGGCACCACCGAACTCCCGCGCCCCGCAGGAGAGGTAGAGCTCGACTACGTCGGATCGCTCGCCAACGCCGCCAAGGTGATCTCCGCCCTGCACCGGGGCGAGAAACGGCTCGTCTTCTGCGACTCCCGCAAGCAGGTGGAAGAACTCGGTGCGGCACTGCGCGCCCGCGACGTCACCGTGTTCCTCTCACACGCCTCGCTGTCCACCGACGAACGCGCACGCTCCGAGCAGGCATTCACCGAAGCCCGCGACTGCGTCATCGTCTCCACCTCCACCCTCGAACTCGGCATCGACGTCGGCGACCTCGACCGTGTCATCCAGATCGACTCCCCCGGCACAGTGGCCTCGTTCCTGCAGCGCATCGGCCGCACCGGGCGCCGCGCCGGCACATCCCGCAACTGCCTGTTCCTCGCCACCCGGCCCGACACCCTGCTCCAAGCCGCCGGCCTCCTCACTCTGTGGGCCCGAGGCTGGGTGGAACCCGTCACCCCGCCCCCCTCACCCCGCCATCTCGTCGCCCAGCAACTCCTCGCCATCACCCTGCAGGAACACCGCGTCGGCGACCGGCTGTGGCCCGAGCAGTGGAACGGCCTGGCTCCCTTCGACCAGTCCGCCGCGCCCCTCCTGTCGCACCTGGTCGCCGAAGGCTTCCTCGACAGCGACGGCGGCATGCTGTTCATCGGCTCCGAAGCCGAGAAGCACTTCGGCCGCCGGCACTTCATGGAGCTGACCGCCTCCTTCACCGCACCACCTGAGTTCACGGTGCTCGCTGGACGCACCGAGATCGGCACCACCGACCCCACCGTCCTCACCGAAGAACGACCGGGCCCGCGCCGCCTGCTGCTGGCCGGCCGCAGCTGGCAGGTCACGTTCATCGACTGGGCCCGACGCCGTGCCTTCGTGGAACCCGTCGAGGACGGCGGCATCGCCAAATGGCAGGGCAGCGAAGCCCGCGGGCTGTCCCACATCCTCACCCGCGCCATGCGCGACGTCCTGCTCGGCACGGATCCCGACGTCCGCCTCACCCGCCGCGCCGTTGCGGCCCTTGCTGAACTCCGCATGGACCGCGCACCCCACGAAGTACACCCGGCGGGCACCCTGCTGGTCCGCGACGCCGACGCCACCCGCTGGTGGACCTGGGCCGGATACCGCGCCAACGCCACCCTCACCGCCTCCCTCGGCAACCTCGCCGACCCCGTCCAGCGCCCGACGGACACCCACATCCGGCTCCGCCAGGACCTCACCCCCACCGACTGGAAAGCCGCCCGCGCCGAACTCCCCGACTCCCTCACCCTGCCCACCGTTGACCCGCGGGCGGTCCGCGGCCTCAAGTTCTCGGCGGCCCTCCCGCCCCGCATCGCCACCACCACCCTCGCCGAACGCCTCGCCGACTTCGACGGCGCCCTCACCGCAGCCCGCGAGCCCGTACGGATGGAATGGGGCACCTGAACAACCCGCAAGACAGGCGAATTTTCGGGCGGCTGAGGTTCTTCTTGGCCTGGATGACGCTCGCGCTTGTCTCGATGTCGATGCGGTGGCCGGTGCCGTCTACCCACCTAGGCTTCCACCACGAGGGGCAGGCAGGTCCTGCTCACCAAGATTGAGGTCCGCCTCCAGCAGCCACGCCCCAGTTCCAGTCCTGGTACCAACGCATTTACTCGAGCTCAAGAGATCGCCCATTTGAGATGGAACCACTCAGGTCGCCATGACCGCGTCGAGATACTCTTGCACCGGCTCGAACAGCCCATATGGCACATACTGCGGGATATCACCATGGGCGACCCACGCAAGCTCAGCCAACTCCTCGGCGTCCGCGACATGAGCAGTACCGCCCACCACGTCACAGGCCGTGTACGACATCAACCGACCTGTCTTCGGGTGGACCCGCTCGCCGAGCAGCTTCACGGCGGCCACCTCCACCCCGGTCTCCTCATGGGTCTCTCGTACGGCGGCGTCTTCACGGGTCTCGCCCGGCTCAATTTTTCGCCGGCCGGGAACTGCCACGAGAGCTGTCCCTCGCTGACCCGGCGCCGCACCATTAGCACGCGCCCCCCGCTGACGACGATGGCCGCGGCGATGCCCGGCTGCTCCTCCGCGTTCTGCTGCGTCACGTCTGCTCCTCCCGGACAGCCAGGATGGGTGGGAAGATCGTATCGACGGGGATGAAGCGGGGGACCGAGTTTCTTGGGACCCACATGACGTCGATGTTCTCGACTGCGTCGGTGTTGCTGGCTTCGCCCGCCAGGTATTCGCAGAGGAAGTACTCGCACAGCACGCCGGTCACGGGATGAAGCCGGTTCCCAAGGCGCTGCCGGACCGCACAGTGGACACCTGTTTCGTCAGATCTCCCGCACGGTGGTGGTCTCCGCCTTGGCTCCTGGCTTGATGACACCGGCCGGGAACTGCCAGGTGATCCCGAAAGGCATCACCCGACAGGCCCGGACCGACCACACGAGCAGGCACGACCGAGAAACCGCCAGCGATCACGCCGCCGCGTAGCTCGCCAGGAACAGATCTTGCGCCCGCTCCACATCCCTCGGCGTACGCAACTGCACCTCCAGATCACCCGTCCCGTGGTGACCGATACCGGAGACATCCCGGGTGAATCCCGGGACAAGGTCGACGTCCTTCGGGTCGACCTTCAGGTAGACCAGCAGCTTGCTCCGCTGCGGCGGACAGAGGCAGGCGAAGTTCCGCAGCCGCTGGTACGCCCGGTAGGTCTTGCGCTCGACGCGGTTCACACCGTCCCCGAGCCCGAGCAGCGCCTCATCGACCGCGCTCGCCAGCTCAACCATCGACGCGTCCTGGACGTCGGCTGTCGCCCGGGCAACCGCCCGGCGGCGGGCTCGGCGTGCCACCTGCATGCCGCCGCTCCCGGACGCCACGGTCTCAAGCCCGAGCAGGTCGCTCCCGAAGAGTCGGTAGCGAACCAGGTCGATCGAACGCCGGTGCTCGTGCACGGCATGCACGTCGTAACGCGTGAAGTCGCCGGCGATACATATCAGGCGAGGGCTGCTCCACAAGACCTGGGACGCGGCCCTCATCCCGAGCCGGTCGCGGACCAGGTGCTCGATCTCGGCACGGTGGTCCATTAGCCACGCCAGGTAGAACAGGCCCTGGTTGATGACGCCGGCGTCGATGCCGCGCTTGTACTCGACGATGACTGGCGATCCGTTCTCGTCCAGCCCGAGCGAATCGATCCGGCCCTTGTGGACCGGCACGGTGCCGTACTCGCTCGCCAGGAAACGGACGCCTAGCAGCGTCTCCATGTGCGCCTCGACGAGACCCTGCACATCTGCCTCGACCTCAGCAAGACGCGGCACGACCTCGCTCACGCCGCTTTGCGATGCGTCCGTCCGGAACAACTTCAAGCCGACCACCCCCGTTATCGCATAGGAGATCGACAACGTCGGACGGGCGGAGAATTGTTTCCGCACCCAGCACGAGGCACGTGAAGAACGTGTGCCGGAGGCCCGATCGACTGGTTCAGCGCTCCGAGGCTGACCTCCTGGACATCCGCAACTTCGGTGCGAAGTCCATCGACGAGGTCATGGAAAAGCTCCCCGGGATGGGCCTGGCCCTGAAGGACAGCCCGCCCGGATTCAACCCGCCCGCCGCCGCCTTCGACGCGGACGCGGGCTTCGTGGAGACCGAGCAGTACTGACCGCTGAGCCGCGCCGGTCATAAGACAAAGCGTCCAGGGACAGGAGAACCTCACCGCTGTTTCGACGCCCTCAGGGGACCTCGGGCGGGTCGCGCCAACGTACAGCCAGGTGGACAGCGCCGAGTGCCGCAGGTCGTACGGCTGTTTCGCCGGCAGGGAGCTGGCGAGAAGGAGGCGTTGCCCGAGGCCCGCACCTCGTGCATTCAGATATAGAACTTGAACTGAGGCAGTGGCTCCCGGTCTGCGGGGATCTCCCTCATGATCTCGCCGACCAGCCCGGAGAACTTGATCGTGATCGGCAGGAGTCCGCCCAATGCGGCCGAGTTCCAATTGAGCTTCGTGAGCGCGAGGACTTCCTTCAGCAGAGCATCTCGCGAAGAATCCTGTCCGACATGGTCAGCGACCTGGAGCGGCGCCGGAACGTGCATCCCGTGGAACTCGTTGAGCGCGGATATGTAGCCCGTCGTGTACAGGTAGTCCAAGTCACCGAAAGTGAAACGGGTTCCGCGCAGCGGCGGATACTTCGATGTGGTGATGAGACGTACCCGGCTCTGCACCTCAAGCGCCATCAGGTCATAGCGCCGCACACGGGACTCGATCGCCGCGCGGAAGCCGTCACGTTCGTCCGGCCAGTAGCGCGAGGTCTTGTGGACCACGATGCGAGCCGGGGTCTGCTTCATGGCTGCCTCGTACCGGTCGAGTACCAGGGCCATCAGCTGGTGCGCGCCGTCAGCCGTCAGGTGAGGCGAACGGCTCCCGGTCTTGTTCGGATCCCACTCGAATTCGTGTCCCCGGAGAACCAGTCCTTCTCCTCGCTCGTCAAACGCCTGCACGAGGCTGGTCTGCATCGTCGCATCCGCGCTACCCAGCGGCCGATAGAAGCCGATGCCGACGTAGCAGGTCCCAGGCGTGAGGCCGTACGGACTCCACGGATAGCCTCCCGCCTTGCAGTACATCGCGGTGAAGAAGTTCCAGGCGATGCGGGAGGGCGGTGTCCTGTCGCGCCCGTCGAGCGTGGGCGCTCGGACGATCTGCGTTGGTATGCGGAACTTCATGGCGCTCGCCTTGAGAGCCCGGCGCAGGTCGCGATGGACCGCGCCGGTCTCTTTGCCGGTGTAGTCGGCCGTGCCGCAGCGCGTCACGATCTGGTCGGACAGCGCAATCACGACGTAGTCGGGGACGCTGTCACGCTCTGCCAACTGCCGGAACTTGGCCTCGAACAGGGTCAAGGCAGCGTGGAAGCGGTCCTTCTGCGACTTGATCTCCAGTACCTGCCGCAGTTCGGTCTGCCCCAGTTCTTCATTCCACGCGTCGTCGAACTCCAGCGACGAGAAGAACCCGCGGTCGGGCATCCACCCAGGGAACTCCGGGTTGTTCAGATCCCCGCGTACGCCCTCGGCGCGACTGCTCATCCAGGTACGGGCCGCCTCGACGAGCTCGGCGGTACCGATCAGCCCCACGCGCAGCCGGGTGGGATGGCGGCCCGATGCCGTCCAGGAACGCGGCCCGTAGCGTGCGATGCCGGCCTTGGGGTCAATGTGCAGGCCGTCGTCGGCGAACTGCAGCAGCGGTTCGGGAAAGTAGGTGCTAGCGATGAGCGACGGGGAGCCGGCGGGCGAGATCCTCGGTGGAGCAGGGCGTGCCGTCATCGCAGCGTTTCCTCCGCGTCGTCGTCTCCGTCGGCGGCATCATCGTCCTCGCTCAGACCCTCCGCCTCGGCCCAGGTGAAGAGGTCGTCCACGTAGTCGACATTCTTGAAGGGCATGTCGTGCTCGGGGGGAATGCCCGGCCAGCGCACCTGTCCGCTACTCAGCGATGTCGAGACGATCAAATTCTGCCTGTCCGTGCCGAAGGGGAAGAAAATCCGCGGAGTGCTCCTGCCGAGGAAGTCCCGCCAGAACTGCACTTCGCCCAGGAGGTCGTGGTTGAAGAGGCGGGACTTCTTCCGGGTCACCTGCCGCCCGATGTACTTGGCCTGTATGGACTCGAAGCCGTCGGATGTGACACGCAACTCGGGTCTGACGCTCAGGCACCACTGGTTGTCACCGATGAGGAAGAAGCGCAGCGAAACAGCACGGTGAAGCCAATAGTTGCGAGCCTCCCCGGTCGCTCGCTTCTTGGGCTGCCATACGACGCTCCGGGTCGCCCTGCTGGCATTCAACGGCCGGTACGGCACGGAGCGTTCAACGCCAGCAGCCTCCGGTTCGAAGTAGTAGCGGTGGTGGTCGTGGTCGAGCCGCAGTCCGAGACGTCCGGTGAGTTTGTTCAGCGACCGGTTCAGCAGCGCGACGTACCACCCCAGCCTGTCGGGATCCGTCCACCACTCCTTGGTGGAGAAGCGCTCGGTCTCCGTGCACGCCACCACGTCGACGAACGGGTTGCTGGTGTCCCGCAAGTCCTGGAATGCCCACAACCGCCCCTCACGCAGGATGAACGGCGTCATCGTCCCAGCAGATGCCGCGGCTGGCCGGACCTCGTTCTCCCGGCCGACAGCGCAAGGAGCTCCGTAGATGTAGCGCGGCATCTGCGTAACCGGCAGCACGTTGCTGTACACGGTGTCGTTGACCATCGGGGGCAGCTCCGTCGGCACGTTGGAACGCCCGCCGAGCCTGCGCTCGATCCGCTGTTCGTGAGTCTCCTTCATGGCGTGCAGACGCTCCACCGTGTACTTCGCCAGCGCACCTTCGGAGTCGATCAGCTGGTGATGCTGATTGCACAGCAAGATCAGGTTCTCGTACCGATTGCGCTCCTCCGGCGTCAACGGTGAATCGCCCCGCGGACCGTTCGGGCTCTCCGCCACGATGTGGGCCATCTCGCCAAGCACCACAACGGGGTCTTCCGGCGTCCCCTGAGCCGTCAGCAGTAAGCCGCATCCGGGAAAGGCGCAGATATTGCCGGAACGCTGGGTCAACTTGCGTTGCTGCGCGACAGGTACGGCCACAACACCTCCTCCAGGTAACCCACATGCTACGGACGACCTCTGACAAAGGCCCTCCCTCGCCACAGGAGTGCGAACCATCGGGGCTCCGCTGCGTCGCAGCACCCGCTGGTGGGTCGTCACCGCGTCGGCCCAGCCTCTGATCTGCTGACCACTGGTTGTGCTGTCTTCGCTCAGTTCCTCGACCTGCTCGGCGAAAGCTACCGGGCGGGGCGTGTACGGAACTTTGTGTAAGTCCTCGGCTTTCACTTGGTGTTGAGCCGGTTCTCGAAGAAGAGTGAGAACTGGTTCAGTGCCTTTTTCCAGTGTGGCGCGACGTGGTTGACGTCGCGCGCCCTGGGGGTGATCTGCTCGCGGACGGCGAGGTAGAGCACCTTCAACGCGGCCTGCTCCGAGGGGAAGTGTCCGCGGTTGCGGGTGGCTTTCCGCAGCCGTGCGTTGATCGACTCGATCAGGTTCGTCGAGTAGACGACCTTCCTTATCTCCGGCGGGAAGGCGAGGTAGGGGGTGAATTCGCTCCACGCGGCCTGCCAGGTCCGCACGATCGCGGGATACCGCTGGCCCAGCTCGCCTGCGGCGAAGTCGGCGAGGGCCTGCTCGGCGGCCTGCTCGGTCGGGGCTGTGTAGATGGCCTTCAACTCCGTGACCAGCTTTGCGTGGTGCCGTTTGGAGGCGAACCTCAGCGAGGCACGGATCAAGTGGATCACGCATGTCTGAACGGTGGCTTTGGGCCAGGTCGCGGTGACCGCGTCGGGCAGGCCCTTCAGCCCGTCGCAGGCGACGATGCACACGTCTTCGACTCCGCGGTTGCGGAGCTCGGACAGCACGGTCATCCAGGTTGTGGCGCCTTCGCCCTCGTCGCCGGCCCACAGGCCGAGCACGTCCTTGCAGCCGTCCATGTCCACCCCGACGGCGATGTAGACGGGCCGGGAGGCCACTGACCCGGAGCGGATCTTCACCCACAGCGCGTCGATGTAGATGATCGGCCAGACCGCGTCCAGCGGTCTGTTCTGCCATGCGTCGAGCTCGTCGGTGACGGCGTCGGTGACCTTGCTGATCAGGTCCGGTGAGACCTCGACGCCGTACATGTTGGCCAGGTGCGAGCGGATGTCGCGCACCGACATGCCGCGTGCGTACAGCGACAGGACCTGCTCGTTGAAGCCTGCAAGCCGCCTGGCGTGCTTGGGCACCAGCTGCGGTTCGAAGGACCCGTCACGGTCCCTCGGAACCGCCAGCGTGACCGCCCCGGCATCGGTCAGCACCGTCTTCAGCGATGTGCCGTTGCGGCTGTTGCCCGAGCCGCGGCCCACGGGATCGTGCTTTTCGTATCCCAGGTGGTCGGTCATCTCCACGTCCAGGGCCCGCTCCAGCACGGCTCGGGTCACCTCCGTCAGCAGCCCGCCTTCACCCAGCAGGGCAGCACCCGAGGCGTCGGCACGGTCCATCAGCCGCTCGACGACCTCATCCACGAGCTTGTCCTCGACCGGTTCGACGGCCGGGATCTCGTTGTCGTTCATGTCCGTCCGTCCCGGCTGGTCAAAGGCCCAGGTCAGAGCCCCGACCAGCCTGTCACATCACGGACTTACACGATCTTTCAGACACGCTCACCGGGCGCGCCGGGTGGTGATGAGCTGACCGTTGTGGAGGCGGTGGTTGAGGTCGAGGCCGCTGTCGAGCATCGCGAGGACATCGAGGTGGCGGTCGGCGGGCACAGTCGCCACCCGGCGACGGTCGCGGCCGACGCGGATGGTCGGGTGGCGCTCGCTAGGCCGTGCGACGCTGACCGGGCCGTCGGGTGTCCCTGCTGCCAGCCGAGTTAGCGGGATGGTGGCGGCGCGGTTGTCGAGGAGCTGGTTGATCGGGTCGGAGGGGGTTCGGACGTAATCGAGGAGGTCCTGGACCTCGTAGTCGTTCGCCTCGTACTGCCGTGTCCAGCCGTCGATGTGGTGCTGGGCGGTCCACTGCCGCAGGCCGGCCGACCGGTGCCCCAGGCGGGCGGCGTCGCGGCCGAGGAGGTGGGCGATGCGTCGGGAGGTGATGCCGGAGGTGAGCAGGGTCAGGGCCTGCTCGGTGTCGACGCCGTGGCGGATGTGCCAGGCGGTGTGCGTGTTGAGCCTGGGTGTGCCGGGAGAGAGCACGGGGCTGGTGTTGACCAGGTTGATGAGGGCGCCGACGGTCCAGCTCAGGGAGTGCCCGAAGGCGGTGCTGATGTTGCGTACCGCCTGTTCGAGCGCCCACCCGGCAGCGACGCCGGGCTGCCAGGAACGGGCGAGGTCGGGGATCGTGGTGCCGGAGATCCACTCGCGGAGCGCGGGGGCGATCGGGACGTTCATCTGTGTGCCCCGTGTCTCCTTGTCCTTGAAGCTCCAGGTCTTGGTGACCTCCGGGACGTGGGCGAGTAGACGGTCGAAGACCTGGTGCTCGGTGAGGAAGTCGAGGGTGCGTTGCAGCGACCATTCCTCCGGTTCGGCGAGCCGGTCGCCTCCGATGGCGTCGTCCACCGTGTGCCGGTCGAGCAGCACGGCCAACTGGTTCGCGAGCCAGTCGAGATAGCGGGCCGACCCCAGGCTGGTGCCGGTGGCGGCCCACCGGCTGGCCTGGGCCGGGTCGGTGGTCTCGAACACGGTGGCAACCTTGTCCGCGAGGGTGAGCCACCGGCTGGTTTGCCGCCCGTTGCCTCTCTGGGACAGGGCGAACAGTGCGTCCAGGGCGTCGATGGGATTGCCCTGCGGCGTCGGTGAGGAAGCGTGGAGCTGCAGGACGAGCCAGACGAACGAGGCGAAGTCTGCGGCGATACCATCCGCCAGCGCGAAGACTCCGTCAGCGTCCTGTCGCAGGGTGTCCTCGGCGTCAGCGAGTGCGGTCAGGGCCTCGTCGGTCAGCAGTGCGGAAACGACGCGCAACTGCTCCGGGTCGGGGTTGAGGGAGTCGAACTCGTCGGGGCGGGGCGGGTAGGGGCGGGTCAGGAAGATCCACCCCTCGCTCTCCCGACCGGCCCGCCCGGCGCGGCCGATGGCGTTGAGGAGCTCGGCGGGGGACAGGGTGCGCTGGCCGTCGTAGGTGAGCGGGTCGCCGTCGACCTTGTGGTGGATGATGACGGTGCGCACGGGCAGGTTGACGCCGTCGGTGAGGGTGCTGGTGCTGGCGATCGCTAGGAGCTCGTTGCGACGCAGCGCGCCCTCGACGGCGTGCAGGACATCCTCGGGTAGGGCGCCGTGGTGGTAGGCGACGCCGTGCCGGGTGCAGCGCACTAGCGGGTGTTCCGTGCCGAGCGTGTCGGCGAGGTAGTCGGTCAGAGCCTCGGCTTCGGGCCGCTCGGGCAGGCACTCGGCGATGGCGAGTGCCGCGTCACGGGCTGCCCGCCGGGTGCCGACGACCATCAGCACGCTGCCGACCGCAGTGAGTTCCGCGGCGCCAGCGGCGAAGACTTGGTAGTCGGCGATCCCGCCTGGCAGACGGGTCCGCGCGTTCCACCGGCCTGCGGAGCCGGCGAAGCGCCGCGTGCCCACCTCTCCGGTAGTCAGTCGGGCGATGGCGGACGAGGCGGTCGGCCGGACATCGAGGAGGGTCTCGACGGGCACGGTGGCGAGCACCGGCGAGGCATGCTTTGCCGTCGGTCGCCGCTCCGTCAACTCGGCCTGCTCCGCCATGAGGTTCGGATACATGAGCCCGTGCATCCGGCGCGGGCCCCGCCAGGTGTCCGTGAAGTAGACCTCCCGTTCGGGGCGCTCCGGGTCGAGCCACGAGGCGATGTCGCCCTTATTGCCGACCGCCGCGGACAGCAGCACGAGTCGGATGTCCCTGCGAGCCTGCAGCAGCGTGAGCAGGCTCTCCAGCACGAAGCCGCGCCGCCCCTGGCCCAGGTGGTGGGCCTCGTCGACGACGACCAGCCCGACCTCCGCCAGTGCTTCGCCGGGGTGGTTGCGGATCATGTGCATGAGCCGCTCCGGGGTGACGATCTCCACGTCCCCGCCGTCCGGCTGGGCCGAGGAGGTCCAGGTGCCCAGCGGAAAATCCGGTTGCTCTGCAGCCAGGCGCCGCCCGAGCACCCGCAGCCGGCCCCGCAGTGTCCCGCGCATCTCCCGCCCCAGGCTGCGCATCGGCGACACGTACACCACGCGCCCGGGGCGCTGCGCCAGGTGCGAGCAGATCACCAGCTGCGCCATCAGCGTCTTGCCCGCGCTGGTCGGTACACTGATCAGGCTTCGAGACGTCGCCGGGTCGAGCGGATTGCCGCGCTTGAGCATCAGGAGCTGGCGCTGCGGCGGCCAGAGCGTCATCACTGGCGGCTCCGACAGTGCGAAGCTCCGCGACACTGCCCGGGGAGTGCCCGGGGGGAGCAGTTGGTACAGGCTGCTGGCCGCCATCTCCCCGCTCAGCTGGTACAGATGCGCGGCAACCCACCGCGCGAGCCGGTCGCCCCGGCCGGCCGCCTGCGTCATCACGTCCCGCAGCAGCCGCTGCGCCGCCAACAGATCCCGTTCCTCGCCCACTGCCAGGAACTGGTACAGGTGGAAGACGGCCTCCACAACGGCCTCTGCGGGCCCGTACATGGTCCCCGCCAGGGACTCGCGGCGCATCATTGCCCTCACCCCACGCAGCTGCCGCCTCCACGCACGCAGCGCCCGGCCCAGCTCCGGGCGGTCGAAGCCGAGAAAGATGACGCCGGCCTCTACTGCCAGGGTGCCGATGTGCCCGCGCAGTTCACCGGTGATGTCAACGAGAGCGTGGACCTGCCGGTAGACGGCGGTGGCGTTCGGGTCCTGCTCGCTGCGCCGGTATCCGGCTTGGGCGGCGAAGGCGATCTGGAGCCGCTCAGCCTCTGGTCTGCGTTCGTCGCCCAGGGCGAGGTCCATCAGGTGCGCGCTTGTGGCGAAGGCTCGCCGCACCTGCACCGCGTCGTAGCCAGGAGTCTCCGGGGCGAGCGCCGCGAGCCCGTGCAGGTACCACGCCGTGGCGAGGGTCTCGTCCTCGATCTCCCGCTCACCGCGGAAGGCCGCGACCTCTAGCTCGGTCATCGCCGCCAGCAGGTCCCGTGCGCTGGGCAGCACCCCGCCTGCCCGGTGCTCGCCGAGCGCGGACGCGAGTACCTCCAGGTCTAGAGTGCGCTCCACACGTACCTCCTCACGTCCTTCGCGAAGTCTTCAAGATCCTCGATCGCCACCACTACGCCCTGCAGCGCGCCCGGGTGGGTGTGGGTGGTGAAGTGCTGGTGCGAGCGCTCGAAGGCCGTGTCCGGGATGTATTCGGCGTCGAGAGCGATGCTGACCCCGCCGTTCCCCGACGCCTTCGCGTCCACCCATTGCCGAGCTATTGAGGCAACGAACTCCCGGGTGTCGGGGGCCAGCTCCCGGCCTCCCCACGAGATCTGGCCCAGGTACCGCGCCCCCCAAGTGTTCAACTGCTGCCATGCCTTGCGGATCGTGTCGCTCGGCTTCGTCTTTTCCGCGGTGAATTTCTTCATCTCCCACAACCGGAAGACGAACCCCAGCTCGCTGCCGGGCACTCGGTGGATCACCAGCCCGTCCGGCCCGCTGTCCGTCACCGTCGATGAGGGCGGGTCCAGGATCTCCACGCTGCGCCCCGGCTCGGGGGGAAGGTCGCGGGTGGAGAGATACCAAAGCCACTCGCCTACGTAGCCGGTAATGCCGGTGGTGTCGTTGGCCTCGAATACCGGGCCGGCGTAGAGCAGGACGTGGGCGCGATCGGGGCCGGTCAGCGGGGTGCCGGCCAGGGCGCTGTCGCGCCAGAGCCGGTATGCGAGGTCGTCCAGGTCGGTGCGGGCCCGCATGATCTCGTCGGCGATGATCCAGGCTGCCGCATCAAGGTCCTCGGGCTCCGGCCCGATGGTTACCACCAAGTCCCACGGGCACACCTGTCCGATGCCGCGGCTCTCCCGCTGAGTGAAGTCCACAAGGCGGCCTCCGGCGGCCCGGGCGCGCTCCATGGCCTGCAGTGCGGGTATCGACACCCGTCCCCACCCCCGCTCCTGACTCGGTGCCGAGCCCCGCGGCAACACGGATCACCCTACCCAGCAAAATCTGGTCTGTGAGGGCGGATACTGCGTGAGCGTGGCCGCGGGCCTGCTGCGGGCGCGGCCGTGCGAGTGCCGGACTCGCGTGGCCGCGGCCCTGGGCGCGGCGGCCACCGACCGTATGGCACAGCGACTGAACGGTCATGATCAGCGATGGCTACCCACCGTCACCACCGAATACGGCCAGACCTACATTTCGAACAGTTGCAGCTGCCCTTCAGTGTCGACGTCGAGTGCCTCCAACTCCAAGTTCGGCACAGGCTGTTCCACCGGCGATGCGTCCTGCGCGTCATCCAAATCGTCTGAAGCGCCGGATTGGACCGCGGCCCCTGTGTCTCCCGTTTCCGCCTCGTCGTCCTTCGGTGTCGGCAGTACGTACTCCTGTGCCAGGCCGGCCAGGTGAAGTGGCAGGGGCAGGGCAAGGGCCTGATCGTAGTCCGGGGGCTGGCGCAGAATATGGGTGAGAAGCGCGAGGGACCTCGGGTCGTCGCCGTCGTCCCGATGGCAACCGACGACGGCGATCTCCAGCAGCCCCGGCATCCAGGCCGCCTGGCCGGTGTCGATGGTGGGTTCACCCTTGCGCTTGCCCTGAGCGATCGGCCGGGGCGAGAGCTTGTCGGCGGTCACCGCCGCGTGCTTGAACTGCACGGGCTTGGCCGTCGTGCTGAAGAACACGCGGGCGTCTTCAGCGGCATCCTCTGGCACCCACAAGCCCTGCTGGATGCCGTTCGCCTTGCCCTCCGGGGCTCTCCCCCACCACTGCGGAGTTTCGTTCCGGGCGCCTGCGCGGACCCGGACCATCCGCAGGTCGGGGTCGAGGCGACGAGCGGGAGCGAGGCCGTCCTGCAGGCGATCCCGTTCGATCCGGCCGTCCTGGAGCCAGGTCCAGTGCGAGCGGGCGTTGTGGGCCTCGGCGAACAGGACGGTTGGTGCGGTGCGTAGGGAGGCACGCAGACCCTGAAGCCACTCGGCGGCCTCACGGCGCTGCCGTTCGCGTTCTTGGTAGCGGTTCGGGCGCTCGGTCCCACTTTCCGTCTGCACCTCCGAGGTGTCGGCCTCGTCGTCCTGTGAGCCGCGCTGGCTGGGCAGAACGGGCTTGACCTCAGCTTTTGTGGTCAGCCTCAGCAGGAGTTCGGGGTAGGGGACCCAGGCGCCTGCGCCGGAGCGTGCCTCGGGGTCCCAGCCTTCGACACGGGCCGCGTCGGTGCCGGCCGGATCGGGGGTGATCATGACGCCGACCGGGAGGTACGCGGCCCAGCGATTCCGGGTCGTACGGTTCTTACGGACCATCCACAGTGCGGCATGCCGCAGTCCGTCAGGCAGTCCGTCGTCCTCGGCGAGCCGGGGAAGGGTGCGCGCGCCGAGCTGCCGCAGGCCGTCGTTCCAGGCACTTAGCGTGCGGTGCCGCAGGCTGGACGCTGTTTCCGCGCCCTTGCCGTTCTCGTCGCCTGCTTCGGGCACTGTGGTGAACTGTGTGACGAAGCCTGCCTTGGCACAGCCGAGTCGCATGGCGAACTTCGGGTCGTGCAGTCTGCTTGGATATGACGCGGCGCGGCCGATCTCTACTAGGGCGAGGGCCGGCGCGTCGGTGGTGCGTTCCGCGGCCAGCCACTGTGCGGCGCTGTCGCGGCGGGCCACTGTCGCGGCGGTCACCTGGAAGTCCTTGATATGGGTGCCGGTGGGCAGGTCGAGCGGGGCAAGGAGGCTGTCGGCGGTACGGTCACTGAGCGCGACGAGCGGGCGCATGCAGCGGACCCGCACGGTCAGCTCCGGAGCGGACCACTCGTGCACGACCGGTGCGCCGGCCGTGGCGTCGTCGTACTGCTGTGCGGTGAAGGACCCGCCGTCGCCCTTGAGGCCCAGAAGCTCGCCGAGGGAGGCCAAAGCGGCGTCGCGCAGCCGCGGCGACTGCCACAGCAGCCGTGCCTCAAGCACGGGAGCGCCGCCCTGGCGCGCTACGCCGTCGAGAGCGTCCAGCGCGTAGGCCGTCGCCAGCCGGCGCTGAGCGCACCGTTCCGCTTCGACCGTCTCCTTGTCGCCCTTGGGGATGTTCGCGGGCGTGCCCCGATCGATCAGCGAGAGGTCCGGGGCGCGGCGCAGTTCGGACGTGCGGGCGCCTTCCGCCCAGGCTGTGAGCTGTGAGAGCTGGTGTGCCATGAAGCCGGGGCCTACGTCGTGCCGACCCATAGCGGTGCGGTACAGAATGCCGGCTCGGGCATCGTCGCGCAGCCAGGACGCGGGGTCGGTCAGGATCGCGTCGGCGTCCGGGAAGGGCTCGCCCAGGGGCAGTCCGGCGAGCATCGCTGCGGGGCCGCCCGCGCGCCACCGGTCGGCGAAGTCGCCCTTCTCGCCCAGCTCCTTGTCCCAGTAGCGCTCCAGAGCGGCGACGGCGAACCGCTCGCTGCGGGGCGTGCCCGGCAGGAACGGCCTGCGCGGACGCAGCAGGACGGTGGTGCTCGCACCCCACGGGAGGCGCAACCGACCCGTCTTGGCGTTGGTACGAGTGGCCCAGCGACGAACCGACCAGCGGAGGTTGAAGCGCGGCAGCGGGTCGAACGGCACGGTCTGGAGCGTGATCGACAGCGTCACCGACCACCAGGAGTCCTGCTTCTCGTCCGGCCCGGGGAACCGGATCGGTTCGGAGACGAGTTGGGCACCCTGGTCACGTGGTCCACGTGGCATGGCCCGGAAGATGAGCTGCCCACCGTCGTACGGGTACGGGCCTAGCGCGAGGATCCGCCGGGCCAGCCAGTCGGGGCTGAGGCTGTACTGGTGCGGTGACGGACGTGCGGTGCCGCCATCGGTCGGGACGTCACGCGGCAGGAGTTCATGGTGGACGGTCTCCCAGCGCGGCGGATGGGCGACCAGTTCTGCGATGGTCTCCTTCAGCAGGCCGCGGTACTCGGGCTCGGGCCGCAAGTCACGCAGCCAGTGCTTGAGCACGGTGTCCAGGACAGGGCCGGGGAGCGGGTCGGGGAGGTCGGCGGGCGCACACAGCCAGTGGGCTGGCGCGCCCGGGTCACGGTCGTAGAAGGGGCGTGGCAGCGCGAGGACGTCGGGTGCGAAAGCCTGCAGGACCTGTTCCATGCGCCAGGTCGGTGCTGTCTTCCACGGCTCCTTGCCCGCTGCCACCCGGGGCGCGTTGCACAGAGTCAGGACGGCGTCCCGCCACTGCTCGGGGAAGGGCAGGACGCGGTAGGGCACGGTGTGAGAGGCCAAGGCGTCGGCCGGCCGCCAGGCCGTGGTGCGGGCGGAGCGATAGACGGGTGGCATGGGACGGCTCCTCGCGAGCAGAGTCGGGAAGTCAGCGATGGGTCATTGTGCGGAGGGCGTTGTAGAACGGCTGGTACAGGAGACGGACCAGAGAGCGAGCTGCCGGATCGGGGTGGGGCGGGGCGATGTCGGGCCGGTCCGTCAGGTAGGGGTCGAGGATGCCGGCGAGGGCGTGGAGCAGGCCGTCGGTGCTGGGCACATCAGTCCCGGAGGACGGTTGGCCAGTGCTGCCGGGTGCGAGCTGTCTCGCCAGGCGAGGCGAGAAGGCGGCATCGACGAACACCACCCGGGCGGGCACTCCGCCGCGCACCAGACGGCCGATGACCTGCCAGAGCGTGACGAGTTGGTCCCAGGCGAAGGCGCGCTTCTCCCAGGCGGGCAGTGAACTGTAGGCGTACCTGCGGTTGAGCAGCCGACGCCATTCGCGGCGGCCCTGTTGGCGCAGGGCTCCGGCCGCTTCGTCCAGCGATCCCGCTTTCTCCATGAGTTCGGTGAGCGTGTGCGGGCCGTCGAGGGTGTCGCGGCGCGGTTGGTCGCGGAGCATGCCGCTCAGCCAGTCGTTGACCGCGAAGACAGACAGGTCGAGGTCGTCGGGGCGGGGGTGCGGGCGGACCAGAAACAGGGCCGTGCCGAAGGCCGCTTTGCCTTCCTCGTTGAGGATGTTGTGGCCACGCTCGACGGCCAGCAGCGGAGCGACCAGGACTTCTGCGGTGTCATCGTCGGCGAAGCGGGCGACGTCGCCACGCCGTAGTGTCGTCGGAGTCTCGTCCTGCTGCCCGGGGGCGGTGCCGGCTGGTACGCCGCTGCCGCGGGCCTCGTCGTCCGGGATCAGCGCGCTCACCTTGCCGCGCCAGGCGTCGAACCGGTGCAGTGCCTCGGCCACCGCAGCGGCTTCCCGGTAACTGCCCACGAGGATCAGCGCTCTCCGCCGCGTCGTCTCAGGGATACGGCTGATCTCCTGACCCAGCACCGAAGAGCCGCCCGGGCCCGGTTCGCCGAGCCGCCGGGCCATCGCGACCGCCTGGGCGAGCCGGTCGCGCGGCGGTGTGCCGGAGAGGCTCATCGGGCGCTCGTCCCGGTCGTAGAGGAAACGGGTGGCGAACGAGGTTCGGGCCACGGCAGCCAGGGACACGTCGGTGGGCTTGAGGACGAGGCTCACCGGGACGCGGACGTGGGCGCGGCTGGACTCGCCGGCCCAGCTGGTACCGGACATCAACACGACGTGCGGGCCGCCACGACCGGTGGCCGGGTTGGCGCCGAGGCTGTTCAGGTTCAGCAGCAGCTCGCGCCCGACTCCGGCACACCGGAAGAAGCGCAGGGTGCCGCCGCGGCGGCCGGCGTCATCGCGTTCCTCGCCGTCCGGGAGGTACTGGTAGCCGAGGATGTTGCCCATGGGCGCCTCGGGAACCAGCGGGGCGTAGTCCAGCGGGACGCGCCGGGCCAACTCCCTGCCCTGGGAGTCCAGTCGCAGGGCGGCCTCCACGTGCGGCCATAGGAAGGTGAGTCGCTCCAGCCTGTGGTGGAGGGTGCTGAGCAGCAGGAGGAAGGAGAGCCGCAGGCATAGGACGTCCCACCAGTCCTTCGTCGGCTCGGGCGGGGGCGTGGTGAATGCAGGCTGTTCGGCTCGTACTTCCTCCGTCACCCGGTCGACGAGCTGACCGGCCAGCTCACGCACCCGATCCCTCGTACGGCCTGCTGCCATGTGGTGCAGGAGGGCGTCGGCCGCGTCGGTGAAGACGCCGGTGAGCGGGTCGGCGGCGTCGCCTTCTCCGAACGGATCGTCGCGGAAGGCATCCCAGGCTTCCTCGAGCAGGCGGCGGGCCGGGGAGAGCGCGAGGTGCGGGGAGGGGCCCGGCTCGTGCGCCACGTCGTCATAGCCCTCGTAGAGGTCAGCGCTGTCCTCAGCCATGTCGGCCGCGGCGGACGCCTCCCGTTCCACCTGGTACTGCTCGCCTTCGCGGTGGCGCCGGGTCACATCGCGGAACAGGTCGTCGAGCAGACTCTGCTGGAGGGTCCACGGGCTGAAGTAGGCGGGATCAGCCCACTCCCGGAGGTTCTCGTCCTTGATCAGCAGAGCGCAGAGCGGATCGACGGCAAGGGTGACGGTTCCCAGTGCCCGGTTCCACTGGGCGACCTGGCCGTCGGTCAGCGGCAGGCGGGCGCGCCTGCTCAGCTCCTCGATCTTGTAACGGTTCAGCTGGTCGAGCCAGGAGTCGGTGTCGGGGCGAACCAGCGTGCCGGAGGGGGTGAAGAGGCGGTCCAGTGCCATCTGGACGCTGTCTGCCTCGTCCACGAAAATCAGGTCGCTGCGCAGACAGGCCAGTTCCAGCTGGCGCAGCCGCTCGTCGTTGAGTTGCGCGGGCACCTGGCTCTGTACCAGGCTGGCCGGGTTGGCCACCCAGATCAGAGCGTCGACCTGCGCGCGGGCAGCCGCGTGGCGCGGGCATTCGGCCCACAGAGGGCAACCGTGCGGGCGACCGGGCAGGCGGTCAGGGGCGTGGGCCTGGCGGGGTGCGGTGTTCCTCCGGTCGGGAGTCCAATGCTCCAGGACGACCGATTCCGGTTCCGCTGGGCCGCGCTGTGGCTCGGGATGCAGCCGGGTGCATGGTGCGTCGCGGTATTGCAGCGGATCGCCGTCGACGCCGCGCAGACCGCTCACTGCGCAGGCGGTGCTCAGCAGGTCGAAGCCGGGGTCGTCGTGGTCGAGGAGGTTATCGAATCCTCGGGCGGAGAGCCGCCGGTGCAGCCGCTGGACGTGTTGCTCGCGTGTCGTGGTGCCGAGCACCGGCGCGACGGCGATGTCGAGTGCCTCGAAGAGACTGCATAGCCGTAGCTGTTCGGCGACGTCTCCGACGACGAGCGTGGTGCGCAGCGGGATCTCGCGCCGGGCGGCCCACACGGCCACCAGAATCATGAACGTGCTCTTGCCGGCACCGACCATGCCGGCTAGGTGCACCATGCCAGCCAGTTCGACCTCGTCGGCCTCGGTGTAGTCCGTTCCCGCGGCATTCCGGGGCGCGAACCTGACCCCCTCCAGCCGCTGTTCCCAGTGACCGGGATGCGGGACCTCCGCCTCGCGCTCGGCCTCGTCCATCCACCGAGCCGTTGCGCGCAGTTCGGCACGGCACACGCTGAGGGGCTCGCCGCCCCCGGGCCGTCCTGCGGCAAGGTCGTGGCCGGGTGGGTTGGCGCGGACGAGTTCCTCGGGAATGGTAACCGAGGCGTTGCGGCGGCGTTCCTGGAAGGAACTCGTCCCTGCCGGGGCCGGTTTGAGGGCACGGGTGACCAGGTCCGGCAGCCGGCTGAGGGCCCGGTCGTAGATGTCCATCCGTCGCCCGGCCACCATCGGCACCACGGGTCGGGGACCGCCGATGGTTCCGACTGGCGGCAGCTCGTAAGCCCGCAGCCTGTTGGCGACCGACCGGTAGGCGTCCAGCGCCTGCCGCCAGGCGCGCCGCCGCAGCGGCCACAGGAGGTGCCGGGCGGCGGCGAGGGCCGTGCGCTGCCACGGATGTTGCGCCAGCCCGGCGTGTTGCGCGAACGGGTAACCGCCGAACAGCGCATAGGCATCCACGGCATCTGCCGTAGGGGCAAGCCGTTCGAGCAGCCGCAGCCCCAGCTCGACGCGGCACAACTCGACAGGGCCAAACCCGTCCGGGGCTCCAGCCTCGGGCCATTCGTCCCGCAACTCCCCCGCTACAGCCTCGCACCAGGCTTTCTCATCACGCATCTGTGCCCTCCTGGCTCTCGGCGCGGGTGCCACGGCGCGACTCGGCCAGCCGCTGCCGGGCAGCCCGGATCAATTCGTCGTCGGTGAGCAGGCGTACGGCAGCAGCCGCTGCGGGCCGAGCTCGCTGAAACGCCTGCTGATAGCCGGGGCGCTCGCGTACCCGGTAGACAGGCACCACCCAGAACGCCTCGTCGTACGGAGGCTCGGGCCGCACGGGGCGGGCGGCTCGGCCGAGGAAGGCCGGGTGCGCCCAGTCTTTGACGTCGACGGCCCAGCGGTGGCCGTCGGGGAAGACCACCAGCAGGTCGTAGGAGTCGAAACCCGGCCACATGGTGACGTCGAGGCCCAGACCGGTGAGCCGGTCCTCCAATTCCACCTCAGCCAGTCCCGGCCCGGTGACGTGTCGGCGCAGCGGGCGCTCCAGCTGGTACAAAGTGCCGGCGTGAGCCGCCTCGATCAGACGGCCGACCGGCGGGTCTCCCTGCCGTCGGCAGCGATCCCGCTCACACCACCACTCTCCGCCCGCAAGCGGCGTCAGCAATGTTCCGCAGCGACCGCACACCGCGTAACAACCGTCCCGGCTCCAGGAAAGAGGGACCTCCGGGTAGATCAGGTCGATGAGCTCCCAGACCGGCTCCAGCGTGAAGTCGCCGTGCAAGGCGAAGAGTTCCTGGGCGGTAAGCACCGGCCGCCGCACCAAAAGGCTACGGAACTCGGTGTATGTGTCCTCCTCTCCGTGGCTACGGCAGCGGTCCAAAGCGGTCCGCATCACCTGCTGATCGCGATGCCGCACAGCCGGGTCGGACGCCGAACGTTCCCATTCGCTCCACTCATGGCACAACTGAGTGGGGCGATGCGAGTACGGGTCGAGCAGAACGTCGTCCGGGCCGACAGCGTCCGACGGCAGCGACAGCGGCCAGTCCTCCAACGGGATGTCGGCACATCGCTGGACGAGTTCGGCAAGTGAGGCGGGTGGCCGGAGTCCGCCGCGCAGCCAGGCGACAACCGCCCGGTCCAGGGCGAGTTGGACGACGGGAGGGTACGGAAGACAGAAGGCATCCAACCCAGTGGTGTGATCCAGGACACACAGGGCCCGGGCCACCGTAGCCAGCAGCGGCACACCGTCATGGGCAGCCCAGGCATCGAGCGTTTCGGCGGACGAATCGAAGGTGGCAAGGGGACTCGCAGGCATGGCTTCCACTCCAGGTGGTGCGACGAGCAACATGACGGAGACAACGGGAACTTCCCTCAACCTGCGGCAGCCACGCGCTCTTTACCAGTGGCACACCAGGACAGTGCCTCGCAGCCCGCGCAGTCGTAACCGGGCCGGGGCACCGCGTCGTAGCGGGTCTCGGCGGACCAAGGCACGGTGTACGAGGCAAGGACGGTACGGGCGTGCTCGACCGTGGCCTCATCGCCCGGATCGAACTCCTCAAGGGACACCCCGTCCGGGCGCAGGATCTCCAGTTCCACGCGGGACCGTCGCGAATCGCCGCCGAGCACGCCGGCCGCCAGAAGCAGTACCGAGAGGGCGAGCTGCGGATACTTCTCCAGCAGGACGGACCGACCGCCCGGTGGAAGGCACCGCGGGCGAGCCGTATCGCGCTCGTCCGGTACAGGCTCTGCTCCAAGAGGTCGCGGAGCCACCACGTTCCGTCGGCGTCACGGAAGATGACGGCTGCGGGCCGGTGATGTGCTCGTGGTCGGCGACCTTGGGCTGCAGGACGTTGGCGGGCGCAGCAGTATGCAACACTCCTCCAGCATCACCGCGGCACGCCAGAACGCGTCAGGGCGGTGCTGGTCGCTAGCTGGATATGGCAGGCAACGATGCACCCGAGGCATGGCGCAGCCGGCGATCGAAGCCTACGCGTTGACTCTGTCAATGTACTCAGGCTTAGGGTGCACGAGAGCCGTGCCCAGCAGCGAGCCGCACGCACCGCTGTCATTCCCGACGCCATGCCCGCTCCGAAGCATCTGCCACAGCGGAACAGCAGATGTCTGGATTCGGTGGACTTTCCGCCTGGACAGCTCGGAGCAGGCGCTGCTCTCCACTGAATTCGCATGCTTGCACCCCCATCGGCCCCAAGGGACCAGAAGGTCTTTCCCGAGGTGACCGACACGACGGTGGAGGAGTGGCGGCCGGCCCATGCCGACCTGACGTGGGCGAGCGTGACCGGCCCGGCGTTCTACAGGATCGACTGGGAGGACCGGGGCATAGTGCCACGAGGGCTGGACGCGGCAACGCTACGGGGCCATTCCCTCGCCGTCCCGGCCATTGTGGAACGTGCGTGGAGCGAGCGACGGCCGGACTTGGAGAGCCGGCCCGGACGGCTGATGGCGCTGTTCTTGTTCGCGAAGGTCACCGGGCCACACGCGCGCCCCAAGGATCCGCGGCTCGAGCCGGCCAGGAAGGAAGGCCCTGCACTACGAGGTGTTCGAGGAACTCGGCGGCAAAGTAGACCGAAGGCGGGAACGCCTGGATGGAGCGGGCCACCACCGTCGTCCCACGGCCAGCCGGGCGCGCACTTGTTGATTCAGCCGAGGTTGAATCGGAGCCTCAGCTGGGTGCTGACCAGTTCGTAGCCAGCGAGGTCGGGGGCGCCGAATGGGTTGGGCAGAACGGTGATGTTGCGGCGGTCGCGGTCGAGGACGTGAGAGACGTACACGATGAAGTACGTCTCGTCCGGCTTCAGGCGAGAAGCGCGTCGAACCTCGGATTCGCCGAGGATGATCTCGCCGCTGTCGCCGGTGGATGCCTTGACCTCGTAGAGATAGGTCGCGTCGCCGTCGTGGATGAGGAAGTCGTAGCCGAGCCGGTCGTCCCCCGGCTGCGCGCCGGCGAGCCCGTGGACTCGCAGGCCGGACTTCCAAGAGTCCTGTGGTTCGACCCCGAACTGCTCTTGCAGCCACGCGGCCACCGCCACCTCCCCCGCAAGGCCCACGGCCAATGTCCGGTCCTGGTCGCTCGCGGGGACCTGGTACGAACCGCTGTACGACCTTGCACCGGACGACGAGAAGGTGCGTGGCTGCGGAATGCGGGGCGCGAGCGCCGTGGCGGACGTAGCCGAGGTGGACCGCTGCTCAGGCGTGAGGTCTGCGGCCACCTCGCGGGCGAGCGCCGCCAGGTCGTCGGGCAGGGCCGACACTGGCCTGCCGTTCAGCATTACATGGGGGCCGGGTGCGGACCCACCGGGTCCGCACCCGCCCGTGGCTCCGCCGGTGCTCCCCGCGGGCTCCAGGGGACGTGTCGCGGCCAGTCCGAGGTCCGCGCGCCGGTCCGACAGAGGCATATCTTGGGGCCAGTGGCCGCGGGCCCTAAGCCAGGCGATCAACGCCTTCACAGACAGGACTTCGAAGTCCAGCAGGCCGTCGCCGTCCAGTTCCCGCAGGACGTCCTGAGCGGGGGGCAGCACCGTGGGGCGACTTGCGGGATGGAGGCGCTCCCATTCCTCGATTAGTTGCCGCAGCCGTGGTACCTGCTTGTGCACCGCTGTGCTGGATGCCTCGCGTACCTCGGCCAGCGGCCTCAGCGGGCGTGACGTCGACGAGGGTGCTGGAAGCTGCTTCATCAGCCAGGCGTCCGCGTGGGCTTGGAGGAGTTCGTCGGAGAGATGCCACAGCGTCGTGTGCCAGGCCGGGTCCGGCGTCAGTAGGGAGAGGTCGCGCAGCTTCACGTACCCGGCCAGGGACCGTCCGGACCGGTGGACGTCCCTATAGGCGTCCCTGATCCGCTCGGCGAACGCGGGACGGTTCCGCTGAAGCCATGCCGCGAAATGCCGTTCATGCCGGTCCCTGTTGTCGATCTCCGGGAGGCCCATAGCGCGCCATGCGCGGTTGGCGTCGGCAAGAGGCACGGATATGGCGCTCAGTTGCCGTTCCCGGTCGTCGTCCTCCAGCAACCGCATGAGCTGCTCCGCGTTCGGTGCGCCGATCCGGTCGGTGAGCCAGGTGAGGAGGGCGGCGCGGTCGGAGAAGTCGTCGGCATGTTGCCGCAGTTGCTCCGCGAGGTCGAGATCGAGGCAGGCGAGCAGGGGGACAAGCCGCGCGCTGCCGGAACGCTGTGACACCCGCTCGGCGAGGACGGCGTGCAGTTGGTGCGGCCGCAGGTCCAGGACGTCCGTGAGATCCTCCTCCGGGACGTGGTCGGTCTTCAGGCCGCGTTCCTCCAGTTTGGTCAGCGCCTTCCACAGCGGGTCTGCGACGTAAGGTGCGCCGATGAGGGCAGCCACGGCGGGGGCAGCGGTGCGGAGCACTCGCCAGCCGGTACGCGGCTCGCTGTGCACGACGACCACACGGGGCCGGTCTGGGTGCGGGTGCAGCAGGGCTCGGTCCGCTCCGTGCTCGGTGAGGCGGTGGCCAGCGATCCAGAGGACGGCCTCGCCGGCCACGGTCACGTCGCAGCGATGCAGTAGGCCGGCCACGTCGGCCGCGGCCACGGGCTCCGGACGGGACGCTCGTTCCTCGTCGAACTCCACCAGGGCCGCGACCAGGGTGAGCAGCCAGGATCCCGCGTACTCCGTCAACGGCACGTGCGGTGCGTCACGGACGGGCAATCCGTCGGCCTGAATGTCGTGCGCGGCCTCGCCGCACCGCTGGACGTCGAACGTAGTCCTCCGTTGGAGGAAGGCGTGGACCCGGCCGCCCAGTGCCCTGTCCCGTACCGGGATCACGGGCACGGGGACCCGGTCCAGAAGGGCTCGGTTCTGGATCCCGTCAGGATCCGGGACGAAGACCGTCTCGTCCGTCTCCGCCGGGTCCAGCGAGGCGAGGGCACCAGCGCGGGTCACCAGCAGCCGGCGCGGCGCCGCGGGCTGCCCGCCGTCAGCGGTGCGCGTCCCGCCCTCCGCCGGCAGCAGCTGCGCCCACGCCTTCTCGTACTCCCGTCCGATCTCGTGCGCGAGTCTTCCTTCCCTGAGGTGGGCATTGGCCTGCACCAGGTCCGGCAGGTGGCGGAGCCGGTCGAGCGCGGTGCCGGGATCGTCCCAGGAGCGGATGCCGAGCAGGCCGAGCCGTGCCACGAGCTTGGCGGACCGCCTGCTGCGCAAGGAAGCCGGCACCACGCCGAGGAACTGGGGCGGGGACTGCGTGCCGTGCCACCACCAGGCCGTGCCGGCGGTGGCGAACACGGTCCCCTCCGAGGTGGCGCTCGGGGCGGCCGTCTGCGGGATCCACGGTGCGTGGGTGAGGAAGGCAGACAGCGGAGTGGGCCAGGGCGTCCCGGCGGGATCGCTGTGGCGTACGAACTGCATCTCCAGTGCGGAGTCGGCCCAGGCGAAGGCAAGGCCGTGCACGATGAGCTCCGCGTAGAGTCTGCGGTCCTCTTCGCAGAAGGCGGCGTAGTCGTCCTGACCGGGCAGCATGGCCGCTGCACGGGAGCGTGAGTGGTACTCCACGCTGATGTAGCCGACTCTACGCCGGTTCCGCCAGCGCTCGGCGCTCGTCCGCCACTTCGACAGCAGATCCGGCCGGTCCGGGGCCCAGAAACGGGAGGGCCGGTTGAGGGCGTCTCCCCTGACACTGGTGCGGAAGGTCTCGTACCGGGGAAGGAGGCCGTGAGCGACGTGGTGCCGTTCAAGGAAGCGCTGCATGGCCTCCACGGGGATCGCGTCACCGCACAGCTCGTCGGGGCGGACGAGGAGCCGTCCTTCCGTCTGGGTGAGCACGGGAGACAGTTCCCGGGCGCGCTCCAGGAATCGGGTCAGGGTGTCGTCGACGGAGGAGTGCTCTGCTGGCCAGCCCGGCCCGAACATGGCGCGGCTCGCGTCGATCCAGCCAGCCCGGGTCAGTACCTGAAGATTTCCCAGGACGGGACCCCTGCGGCCCTCCGTCTCCAGAGCGTGGGAGACCGCGCAGGCGTAGCGCAGGCAGGCCAGGCGTACGCCGTTGTCCTCGCTGTCCGCGCTCAGTGCGGCTGCGACGACCGCGAGCACCCGGTCGGCGCCGTAATCGTGGACGAGGTTCGCGGTCCTGAGCCACTTGCGGCCCTGGGCTCTGCGCTTGCGGCCCTTGCCGGACCAGGCGATGCCCTCGTGCACGAAGTGCAGGCGGTCGGACAGGCCGTCGGGCAGGGTCGGCAGGGAGCCGCCCTGCGGGGTGTCGCGGTCGAAGAAGACGCCGTCCGCGCCGGCCGGTGCCGTCGTCGACCTGGAAGTAATGACGATCCGCTTGCCGGTCAGGGCCGAGCCGTCGGGGAACGCCTGGGAAAGGTCGTAGTAGAAGTCCGCCCACCATCCGGGATCAAAGGTGTCACGTACGGCGACCCCGGCGAGCCCTTCCGCCCACGACGCGAGGCGCTCTGTGGAGGGTTCGAGGCGCGTGCTCGTGCTCCTGGCCAGGGACGCCAGCCGCCGCAACCGAAGGGGGTGCAGATGCGGATCGAGGAGATCCGTGATCCCCGTGGCTGCGACGGCGTGCGGGGTGAAGATCGTGGAGCCGTCCTTCCCTTCCCACAGAAGGGCACGGTGCAGGGAGGTGCGAGCCCCGGGTGTCGTTCCGATCACCGGGATGAACGGCACGTGAGCGATGCCATTGTCTAGCCGTTGGAAGGCAGACGTCAGGCGTGCCAGTGCCTTGGGCTGCCAGCACATCAGGTCGACGAGCGCGCCGGGCGGAATCGGTGCCCGCCTGTCCGCCGCTGCGAGCACCGCGCGGCCGCACACCTCAGCCACTGTGTCGAGCAGCAGGCCGTTCCACGGCACCGCCTCGTTGAACGAACGACGGTTCATCTCCGCGAAGAACGGTGCGTGGACATAGCCACGGACGGGTGACGGGATCTGCTCGCCCATCGGTAGGAAGGCGTAGAGCCTCCCGTCCCGTAGGGGATCTGCGACCGGTACGGCGACCCGTACCTCGGCCTTCTTCTCCCAGGCCATCCAGTCGCGTCGCATCCCGCTCTTCTCGATCGACGCGGCGAGCGCCTCCCGGGCGCGGTCCGGGTCGGCCTTCCCACAGACGACGATCAGACGCATCCGCCGACGCAAGGTGATCTGCTGCACCTTCAGGCCACGGGCGTGGTGCAGCACCTCCACCTGACGGTCATACGTCCTGCGCCGGGTCTCCCCCGCGGCCCGCCACTCCAACCGGACACGTTCCAGCCGGTCGAGGAACAGCTCGAACGGGGCGTTGTCGTCCATGAATTCCCGCACCTGCGCCCTTGCGGCCGAGCGCGCGTCGGCCGACTTCAGCGGCAGACGGATGACGGTGACAAAGCCCCGGCGCGCGAAGCCTTGGACGGTTTTCGGCGGCTCCTCCAGGAAGACTGGCACCTTCAGCGTGAGCAGGTTCTCCTTCAAGTAGTCGGCGAAACCATCGCGTTCGGGCGCCACCTCCCGGGCGAGCGCGTCGTAGTCATCGACCCGGGCGAACCGGAAGGTGAACCCGTCGAGGAGCCGGGACCCCTCCCTGGCCACGCTGTAGACCTCGGGCGCGTCGCACAGGTGCAGCACGCTCTTGAAACCGACGCCCTTGTGGCCGATCCCGGCGTCGGCACGCTTGCTGGAAAGGGCGATGCTGCACAGGTCCTTAAAGTTCTTGCCGCCGAACGGCTTGCCGCGATTGGCCACATAAAGGGTGCCGTGCTCACCCTCGTCCTCGTCCAACCGGATCTCGATGCGTCCGTCGGTGGCTCTGGCCGGGTGCGCGTCGTGCGCGTTCTGCAACAACTCGATGAGCACCCGGCCCTCGTACTCGGGCGCGATGATCGTTTCGGCCACGGCCTTGGCCTCGCGGGCCGCATCACGGCCGTCGTCCCAGTCCCGCAGACAGCCGCGCACCTCGACCAACGCCTTCTCGTGCACACGCCTGCGCACAGCGGCCGACCGGCGCTGCCGCGCACGCTCCGCCGACGGTCGCCAGCCCCCCGCTGCCATACCGCTGCTCCCCACCCCGTGCGCCTGCCGCCCCACTCTGCCGGTGATCCTACTGAGCGCGGAGGAACCCTGAAGGGCGTTTGACACCGGCGGCCTGTGGCTCCGTAGCATGCCCGTTTGATCAAAGCGCTCGTACGCTGCAAGCCGGGTAGCGGGCAAGCGGATCCCGACGCGGGCCCATTGGGTAGGGCCTTCCGGACTGATCCCGAGAAGCAGGCCCGAACACCGCTCCTACCTGCCTGATCCTAGGCTTCTGCAACACCCTTTAGTCGGGCTCTGAGATGGATGAGCGGACTCGATCGCGGGCAACTGGTCGAGCAGTGGATGGCCGTAGCGCCTGGTCGTTGGACTACCAGACGTCGTGTGGCTCTCCCTCAGCGGTGAGACCGTACATCTTCAACTGCTCGGCCTTGTTCGGCTGGTCCGGGAACAGGTGCTCACCGAGTTCGCCGTGCGTGACGATGGTGTAGTCGCCGCTGTCGACAGCGGCGAACAGGGCCTCGCGGGCTTCGTACTCCCTCCCCATGCGACTCAGGAGCTGTCCCCACAAGCGGCGTGCGTCTTGGTGATGAGCCGCTGCAGCTTCCATGAGCGCGAACACCTCGTCGGGAATGCTCTTTAGCGGGGGCAGTCCCTCCTCAGTTGTTTCGAGTCGCTCGTACATCCACAAGGCCAGTTCGTACTGTGCCCAGGGTTGCCGGTCTCTCATGGCCAGAATGTGGGCGATGTCTTCAGCGGTGTGGCGTGCACTGGGGATCTTGTGTAGATGCCGGACGACGGTCCGCACGGCCCCGTGCCGGCACTGACGGCGTGCTCTGCTGAGCAGTGCGAGTGCCTCGCGTCGGCGCTCGGGCCACAATTCCATGAACAGCTGGAACAAGAAGTGTGAATCGGTTTCTGCTGCCGAACGTTTGAGGGCCGCTGCCTCCTGCTGATCCTCCGGGCGGTCCAGGAAGTCGAGCAACATGCCCAGAGCGGCAGCGAACTTCACGGCGACGCCGGCATCCAGAAGTTGCCGGGCCAGGTCCCGCTCCCCTTGCTTGCTCAGCTTGGAAGGCCACGCGCACAGACGTGAGGGCACGTCGAAGGCCCTGGCCACGAGGGCATGCCAGCGGGGTCCGCCGGTGTGCGCGAGCCTCTTCAGTTCGTGCAGCGCGTCCGCGTCGCCCTCCGCCGCCTGATGCAAGAGTGCCGCTGGATGCTCCTGCTGGGCTTCTGAAGCATCCGCTACCCGCGCCACCGCGGCCGCCTCATCCAGCTGGCCGAGATCCTCGTACATCATGACGAGGGCGGTCCTAGCAAGCGCGTGGCCTGCCTCAGCAGCGCGCTCGAGCAGCGCCGTCGCGAGTTCGACACTCCTCTCTCGGTACTCGGCGTCCACCTGCCCCGTCGCGACATAACTGATGTCGGTGCCCAGATGAAAGGCGCTTTCGCCGCCGTCCTCAATCGGTTCGCACAGCGCAAGGAGCTCGTCGATTCCGCGCCGTGTGTGGATCATTCCCGTCTCGCTATAGAGGACGCAGAGGTCACCGAACGCCGGTGTGTGGTGACGCTCGAGTGCCTTGATGTAAAGATCACGAGCGATCTTGAACCGGGCGCTGGAGAAGGCTGCGGTGCCCAACTTCGCATAGGAGAGACCGCCGAGATCTGCCGTCAGCGCGGCCTGCCAGAAGGGGGAAGGAGGGGCGGTGAAGGCACGCTCCTCGGCAATGTGCTGCTCCAGATAGTCATTGAGGTCGCATCGATCCGGGTCCGGTCCGATGCCGTCGGGGTGCAGGACGGGCGGCAGCGCAGGGCACACGCCATGGCAGGGTTCTCGTGCCCAGGCGAGTGCGGTTGCTGCCCAGTCGCCGACGAGTTTCATGCGTGCGTGCGAGGTCAGGTAGCCGGGTGCTGCTGCGGTGAGGGTGCGCACTGGAATGGGTTCGCGCACTCCGAGTCGGCGGAGGTCAGCTGCTGCGGTCACCAGGGCTTTGCCGGGGTGGTCGCTGCGGCGGTAGCGGTGCATGAGTTCTACGGCGGCGGCCAGCGTCTGGGTCAACTCCTGGGTACCGCGGGCGCTGTCTACCGCCTGCACCCACTGCGGGTCGGTGACCCGGCGTTGGAAGTCATCGAGCTCGCGGTCGGTGAAGGTGTCGGGGACGGTGACGCGGTGGCTGGCTTGAAGAAGCGTCCGGCGCCGAGCAAGGCGGTCCTGCCCCTGGGAGGCAGGGGCAGCGCCGGTGAGCATTTCGTAGTGGCCGGGCCAGATGGTGACCACGATCGCCAGGTGGCTCACGGCATCTTTGAGCGTCAGGAGCAGAGCGGCGGCCTCCTCGCCGTCCCGATCGGCAAGGACAGTGCTGTGGGCGTCGTCGAGCCAAATGATGGTTCGTGGTCTGACCAGCCCCTTTGCTGCCGCCTGCCTGAGGCCGTCAGCTGAGTGAGGATAGAGCAGCGCCCAGTCGTGCAGCTCTGTACCGGCGCCTTCGTAGGCTGCGCGTGTTTTCCCGGCACAGGAGTTTCCCTCGATCACAACGACTGAGGAGGAGCCGTTCCTGATCTTTCTCAGGCACTGACGCAACTCGAGGTCGTGGGCCCGCTCGACGTACGGGGGTAGCCCCTCCCCGACGGATGGTTTGACACTGAGTTCACCCACTTCCCAGGACGCGAAGGACTTGCTGACAGCTGGCAGCGGGGGCGCCGACGTGTGGGAGGGAGGGAAGTTGTAGATGACGACCTTCTCGGCCGCCATAGAACGATCCTGCGCAAAGATCAAACGCGCATCAGAGGGGAGCTGAGCCAGGTCCGGAAATACTGGCGCCTGGCTGGAGGTGGCCGTGGCTTCGTTCAGCTCTGTGCCGAAGTCGGCTAGGAAGGGGAGCCGATGCTTGCTCCGCCGTTGATGATGGCTGCAGCGATGGAACCGCCTTCGGCCTTGATACTCATGTTTCCGGCCACTGAGACTCCACCGTCGCCCGACTGCGCGCCAACGGCCCGTGCGTGCTCCTCAAGGAGAGACCTCAACTCCTCGAGAGCAACTGCTTGTTGGTCGCCGTCCCAGTCACTGTAGGCATCCTCGAACCGGCCGACCCAACGCTCATGCTGACTATTGAGTACGCCCTCGCCTTCCGGACCTTCGGGAGCAGCGCCAAGCACGTCAGCCGTGCGGTCCAGGCGGCTGAGGACGGTTTGCTCGGCATCATCGTCCCCCCGGGAGAACCACCGCGCTACAGCAGCCTTGATGCCCTCGCCCGTGCCGGCCTTGAGGGCCTGGAGGAGCCAGGTGACCGAGTCGTCGAAGAGCTGTGACGGGTCAAGATTCACGTGAGTTCCCCTGCTTCTATGGTGATGTCGGCACATTAGCGCCTGAACTCAGGTGTTGGTCAAAGATTCATCGGAATCACGTGGTCACCAGGCGCTACCAGCGTCAGCAGCGAGCACGACGGGGCAGGAGATCCGCTGCAAGGCGGCGTGCTGCATCGTCCGCCGGTGAGCGCCGCCCTGCTCCTGGTTGCCGCTCCTGCTTCCGCCGCCGTGGCGTCCGAACGTTTCCGCTGCGACTCATTGACCGCCGAAGGCCGAAAGGCGACCGACTTCCTCAACGGCCGACCCGGCGCCGCCGCCGGGACATCTGAACCCGCCGACCCGTACTCGGCAAACGGGGGAGGTCCCCGGCGGAATCCAGCTCGTCGCACTGCCGATCACAGCGCCGGTCCGAGGAGGCCCCGCCCAGCAGCAACACCTTGCGCAAGCCGAGACGGACCAAGATCCGGACCATTTCCGGACCGGACCCCTCCAGCGAGCCGCACCAACTGCTGTTTCCCCTGGTCAGCTTGGGTGCAACTGCTGTACCACCAGCAGACGAAGAACCTGCTGGTGAGCTACTCACCGAAGAAGCTGGGCTTCTTCTAGACCGGGCTCCGTCGGCCACGAGGTTCTGACCGGTCAGCCACGCGGCATCCGGGCTGAGCAGCAGCGCGACAACGGCGGCGGTGTCGGCGGGAGTGCCCACCCGGCCCAGAGCCGTCATCTGCGCCACCCCGGCCATCGCTTCCGGCGGGGTGGCGGCGCGCAGCATGTCGGTGTCGGTGAGGCCCCTGGTCGACGGTGTGCGCCGCGTCATCGTCCTGATGGAACACACCGCGAAGGACGGTTCCCCAAGATCCTCGGCGAGTGCGCCCTCCTCCTCACCGGCGAGCGGCGTGTCGACCGGCTCGTCACCGACCTCGGCGTCCTCGGCGTCACCGCGGACGGTCTCGTCCTCGTCGAGACGGCGCCTGGCGTCACCGTCGAGGACATCACCGCCCGGACCGACGCCGCCGTGCGGGTGGACAGCGTCGTCGCCGCGGACCAGGGGCACGGAGGAAACACCCTCGCGGCAAGGAGGACCGCAGACGTACCCTGGGCGGCATGATCACCCAGCGGACCGGCGAGTCATCCGTCCGAATCGGCGCTCTCGTTCCACTGACCCGGCCCGGCTGGGTCGAGGCGGGTCAACACCTGCTCGCCGGACTCGAGTTGGGGGTTCGCGAGGTCAATGACGCCGGCGGGATCGGCGGAAGACCACTCGAGCTGGTGGTCCGGGACACCGCGGCCGATCCGCAGCGGGCCACGGCCGCCGTCGACGAACTGGCCGGCCTGGGCGTGGCCGCCCTGGCCGGGGAGTACCACAGCGTGGTCGCGCGTGCCGCCGCCACCCGGGCCGACGCCCTGGGCCTGCCGTACCTCTGCTCGTCAGCGGTTCTCGACGCGCTCACCGAGCAGCCGACGCCATGGGTCGCGCGCCTGGCCCCGCCGCAGTCCCACGGCTGGCGGATCTACGCGGACTTCCTCCTCGGCGCGGGGCACAGACGCATCGCCGTCGCGGCCCAGCCGAGTGTCTACTGGGCATCCGGGGCCCGTATTCTGCGGGACCGCCTCGCTCCGCGCGGCGGCACCGTCGTCGAACTCGACGTGAGCGCGCTCACCCCGGCGGCCGTGTGCGACGAACTCGTCGGGCTCCGGGCGACAGCCCTGCTGCTTCTGGTCGGTCACCCGGAGCCGGCCGTGCCGGTCGTCAAGGCCGTCCGCCGGGACCGGCGCCTCGCCGAGGTCATGATCGGCGCTCCCGCCGGGCAACCGGAGTTCGCCGCATGGGCCACGGCGCTGGGCGAGGACGGCGCCGCGATCCCGTTCCTGCGCTATCTGCCCGAGCGTCTCGGCCCCCTCGGCGCACGCGTCGGGACGGCCCTGCGCGAGCGCCTGGCCGAAGCGCCCTCCTTCGTCGCCTTCGAGGGCCACGACACGGTCACCGTCCTCGCCGAGGTGCTGCGTTCCCACGGAGGGGACCGGGCACGGACGGCCGGGTCCTGGCCGCAAGTCGCGGTCGAGGGCACCCGCGGGCAGATCACTTTCTCCCGCGCGCCGGGCATCAGCGTCTGGCAAGCGGCTCGGCCGCCGGTCCAGGTCGTCGACCGGGACCCGGCGGAACCCGGTCGCTTCCGGATCCTCCACACCGGCTGAGCGAGCACCAAGGTCCGGACCACTTCGACTCTGCGGGCATCGTCGCAGGTCACAGCGGGTCGCAGCAGGTCATAGATGACATCGATGGATGTCATCTATGACGAGTCTTGGACACTATAGAAACAGGTCCCGCATGGTGGGTGCCATCGGTCGATGGCTCGACATCCACCCACGGGAGTGACCATGCGACCGGGCCACCGGCCGCCGCTGCTCCATTCCGACAGATTCGAGATGTTGCCGTGCCCGAACCATCGCACCGGAGCCGGTCGTTGGTCCTCGCCGTGTGCTGTTCGAGCTTGTTCCTCGTCAGCCTCGACCACACCGCCCTCAACGTCGCGCTGCCCGACATCCAACGCGACCTCGACACCTCCGTCGCCGGGCTGCAGTGGACGATCGACGCCTACCTGATCGTCCTCGCCTCGTCGCTGCTCCTGGCGGGAGCCCTGGGCGACCGGGTCGGACGGCGCCGCGTCTTCCGCTGCGGCCTCGTCCTGTTCACCGCCGCCTCACTGGGCTGCTCCCTCGCCCCGAGCCTGGGCTGGCTCATCGGCTTCCGGGCGGCGCAGGCCGTCGGGGGGTCCATGCTGACACCGGTCGCCCTGGCGATCATCACCCAGGTCTTCACCGAGCGCCGGGCCCGGGCCCGCGCAATCGGACTGTGGAGCGCGGTCCAGGGGGTCACCCTGGCGGTCGGTCCCCTCGTCGGCGGTCTCGCCGTCGACGCCGCCGGATGGCGCTGGATCTTCCTGCTCAACCTGCCCGTCGGCGCCCTGGCCCTGGCCCTGGCCCCGCGGGTGCCCGAATCCCGCTCCCCGCACCCCCGCCGCACCGACGCGGCCGGGCAGACCCTGATGGCCGTGACGCTCGCCGCCGTGACCTTCGGTGTGATCGAAGGCCCGGTCGGCGGATGGACGTCCCCGGCCGTCCTGGCCGCCCTCGGCCTGTCCGTGCTCGCGCTGCCCACGTTCGTGGTGACCGAACTCCGGCTGGACGAACCGCTGATCGACCCGCGGTTCTTCCGCCGGCCCGCCTTCACCGCCGCCGCGCTCAGCGCGGCGTTCGCCTTCGCGGCCCTGAGCGGCTTCCTCTTCCTCGCCACGCTCCAACTGCAGGTCGTACGCGGCCTCAGCGCCTGGCAGGCCGGCCTCTGGCTGCTGCCCATGGCGATCATGACGTGCGTGCTCCCGCCGCTGTCCGGCCGACTGACCGCCCTTCGCGGCGCACACGTCCCGCTCGCCCTGTCCGGCGTGGGCATGGCGCTCGGCGGGCTCCTGCCCGCGCTGGCCGGAACCGGTCGGCCGACTGTGCTGATCTGCAGTTTCGTGCTGTTCGGGGCGGGCTTCGGACTGCTCAACGCTCCCGTCAACCAGACCGCCGTCGAGAGCATGCCCAAGGCCCAGGCGGGCGTCGCCTCCGCCATCACCACGACCACCCGGCAGATCGGCAGCGCGCTCGGTGTCGCGGTGATCGGCGCCTCCCTCGCCGGGCCCGCCCACACCGCGGCCGCCTTCGGCCGGGCCGACCAAGCCGGTTGGTGGGTGATCGCCGGTTGCGGCGTGGCGGTCCTCGCCCTGTCCCCGCTCGCCCGGACGGCCCGCCGGGGCACGACGTCCAACTTTGGGATACCGATATCAGACTCCCAGACAGCCACTCACCTGTGAAAGTTATGCGGAGAACCAGCACCACCGAGGAGTAACCCGTCGACCAGAGAAGCTGACCCTTGTGGCCTCCCGCCATTTTGGTATACAAAATCGAAAACCAAGTGCCTTGCCCCTCCCTCCCCCCGTACAGCGGAGTGTTGTCATGTGTGTTGAGCCCGCCCCTCCACCCCCGAGCCGGTTGACGCGACGCGGTGTGCTCGCCGGTGCCGCGGCGCTCGCGGGAACCGCCGCAGCCCTCTCGGCGGCGGGCCCCGCCGCCGCACGCCCGACCCGCCCGGCGCACGAAGGGGCCCGGTACGGCGATCTGGTGATCGAGGGCGGCACGCTGCTCGACCCGGCCACGGGCGAGGTGACCGAGGACGCCGTCGTGTTGATCCGCGCCGGCACGGTGGACCACGCTGGCCCGCGTCGCAAGGGCGCCGTACCCGGGGGCGTTCCCCGTCTGGACGCCCGGGGTCAGTGGGTGCTGCCCGGGCTGGTCGACGCCCACATCCACCTCAGCACCGTCGCCGAGGCACGTGAGGCGGTGACCAAGGGGGCCACCAGCGCACGGAGCGGCTCCACCACCTTCTACCAGGACATCGCCGTCCGGGAACTCGCCCGTCGGCTGCCCGACCAGGCGCCCCGTCTGAGCGCCGCCGGGGTGTTCGTCACGCCCGACATGGGCGACTCGGTGCTCGCCGACCCGGATCTGGCACCTCTCGCCGCTCTGCAGGGCGGGGTGCGCTCGGCCGAGGCCCTGCGGCGCGTGGTCGACGTGAACCTCGCCCGAGGCGCCGACGTGATCAAGACGCGGGTCAACGAGCGTGCGGGGCTGCCCGATCAGGACCCGCTGACCCAGGTGTACTCCTACGAGCAGCTGGCCCACATCGTGGCGGCGGCCCGTCGCGGCGGCAAGGGCGTGCTCTGCCACTCCTACAGCGAACAGGGCTGCCACGACGCGGTCCGGGCGGGGATCCGGTCGCTCGAGCACGGCGTCTTCGTCGCCGAGCGCACCCTGCACGAGATGCGGGGCCGAGGGACGTACTTCACGCCCACCCTCGCCGCCATCGCGGGCCTGGCGGAGTCGTCCGACCCGGTGCTGGCCGAGCGGGGCCGCGCCTATCTGCCGGTCCTGAGGGAAGCCGTCCGGGCCGCCCACGAGATGGGGGTTCCGCTGGTCGCCGGCACGGATTCGTCCGGCGGAGAGGTGACACCCATCGGACACGAGATCGAACTCATGCATGCCGCCGGGCTGTCACCGCTGGACGCGATCCGCACGGCCACCACCAACGCGGCGCGGCTGCTCGGGCTCTCCCGCGGCGTCGGCCGTCTGGCACCCGGCTACGCGGGCGACGTCCTCGTCGTCGGCTCCGATCCGCTGAGCGACGTCTCGGTGTTGTCCCGGCCCGCGCGGGTCGTACGGGCCGGCCGGATCTGCTGAACCCGCAGATCACCCGGCACCCAACCCCCTGCCTGTCTCCCTCTCCCCCCTCCGCTTCCCTCTTTCGCCGAAGGAGTGCCCCATGACGCCTGCCCCCTCCTCTCCCTCACGGCGCACCGTGCTCGCCACCGCTGCCACCGCGGCAGCCGCCGGCACACTGCTGTCCGCGAGCACGTCGCAGGCCGCGGCCGACGCCCACAAGCGCCCCCGGAAGGCGGTCGTCTTCCGGAACGTGCGGCCCTTCGGGGCCCGTAGGCCCGTGGACCTCACGGTCGTCGACGGCCGGATCAGCGACCGACCCGCGCCCGGGGACGCCGAGGTGATCGACGGCGGCGGCCGTATCGCCCTGCCGTCGCTGGTCGACGCGCACATTCACCCGGACAAGACGTCATGGGGCGCCTCCTGGGTGTCCCGCAGGCCCGCGGAGTCCATCGCGGACTACGTGGCCCAGGATGTCGAGCTGTTCAACAGCCAGAGCCGGAGCATCGCGGAGCGGGCGTACGGACTCATGGCCCACACCGTGACGCGGGGCACCCGCGCGATGCGGGCCCATGCCGACATCGCTCCGGCCTACGGAATGGCCGGCGTGGAAGGCGTCGCCGACGCGCGCGAGCGGCTGAAGCACGCCCTGGACGTGCAGATCGTCGCCTTCCCGCAGCACGGTGTCGTCCGTACGCCGGGAACGGCCGCCCTGCTCGAAGAGGCCGCCCGCAGCGGCGCCGTGGACCACATCGGCGGCATCGACCCGATCAGCTTCGACCAGGCGCCGGAGGAACAGCTCGACCTGGTCTTCGGGTTGGCGGACCGTTACGGCGTCGGCGTGGACATCCATCTCCACGACACCGACGACAAGGGCGTGACCGTGCTGCGCGGCATCATCGACCGTACGCGGGCACTGTCCCTCCAGGGCCGGGTCACCGTCAGCCACGTCTTCTGCCTGCCCGGCCTGTCCGACGCCGAACTCGCCTCCATGGCCGAGGAGCTGGGGGAACTCGACATCTCCCTGACCACCGTGGCACCCAGCCGCGACCTCGTGCTGCCCATCGCCCGGTTGCGCGAGCACGGCGTCAAGGTGGGACTCGGTTCGGACGGAGTGCGCGACGCCTGGAGTCCCTTCGGCAACGCGGACATGATGCACCGCGCGCACATCCTCGGCTGGGTGACGGACGTACGTCTCGACGAGGAGTTGTCCGCCTGCTACGAGGCCGCCACCCACGGGGGCTCCGACGTCATGGGCCTGCCCCGGGCCGGCCTCACCCCCGGCAGCCCGGCCGACTTCGTCCTCGTACAGGGCGAGTGCGTGCCGCAGATCGTGGTCGACATGCCGCAGCGGGACATGGTGGTGCACGGCGGGACCGTCGTGGCCCGGGGCGGACGGCTCGTCTGAGACGAGGCCCGTTTTCCGTATTCACCTCGTGGGAGGGGTCCGTTTCGGGCCGTGCGAGAAGTGCCGTCCGACCGTGCCCGACCGGGCCGGGCGGCGCTTCCGCATGCCCCGCAACAGACCCCTCCCGACCTGGCGAAATGCCTGGTGAACGGCCTGCCAGAACCCTTGACTCCGCCGATCGGCGAAACCTACGTTCTGCGCACCGGAAATTCATTTCCGTTCTGTGGAACGTCCTGTTTCCCCTCCCCCGATCCCAGGAGCCCCCATGACTGCCCTGGACGACCAGTCGCCCGTGGAGACCCGCGCCGCCGTCAGCCCCGGCCTCTACACGTACGACCTCGCCCCGACGAAGCGGGAAGGGCGCCGCTGGGGCGCCTACAACGTCTTCACCCTCTGGGCCAACGACGTGCACAGCCTCGGCAACTACGCCTTCGCCATCGGTCTCTTCGCGCTCGGACTGAGCGTTTGGGGCATCCTCGCGGCCTTCGCCGTCGCCTCCGTCCTGCTCTTCCTCCTGCTGACCCTGTCCGGGTTCATGGGACACAAGACCGGCGTCCCCTTCCCAGTGATGAGCCGCATCGCGTTCGGCATCAACGGGGCCAGGATCCCGGCCGGCGTGCGAGGCGCCGTCGCCATCGCCTGGTTCGGCATCCAGACCTACCTGGCCGCCGTGGTCCTGAGCACCCTTCTGGTCGCGCTCTTCCCCGGGTTGAGCACCCTGGACACCAACTCCGTGCTCGGCCAGTCGACGCTCGGCTGGATCACCTTCCTCACGCTGTGGGCCCTTCAGGTGCTCATCGTGAGTTTCGGCATGCAGATGATCCGCCGTTACATGGCGTTCGCCGCGCCCACCACGCTGATCACCATGTGCGCCCTCGCGGTGTGGATGTTCGTCCGTGCCGACGGCTCGATCTCGCTGTCGATCGACTCACCGCTGACCGGCGGCGCGATGTGGCTGCAGATCCTCCAGGCCGCCGCCCTGTGGGTGGTGATCTACGGAACGTTCGTGCTGAACTTCTGCGACTTCACCCGGTCCGCCAGGAGCCGCACCTCCATCGTCCGCGGAAACGTGATCGGCATCCCGGTGAACATGCTCTTCTTCGCCGTCATCGTGGCCGTCCTCAGCGGCGCCCAGTTCGAGCTCGACGGGCGCGTCATCACCAGCCCCACCGACATCGTCCGGACCATCCCGAACATGTTCCTGCTGGTGACGGCATCGCTGGCGCTGATCGCCCTCACGGTGGCGGTGAATCTCCTGGCCAACTTCGTCGCGCCCATCTACGCGCTGGTCAACCTGTTCCCGCGCCGGCTCAACTTCCGGCGGGCCGCCCTCGTGAGCGCCGTCCTGGGCCTGGTGATCACGCCCTGGAACCTCTACAACAACCCGGTCGTGGTCAACTACTTCCTCGGCGGGCTCGGTGCCCTGCTCGGCCCGTTGTTCGGCGTGATCATGGCGGACTACTGGCTGCTGCGCAAGGCCCGGGTGAACGTGCCCGACCTGTACACCGAGGACGAGCAGGGCGAGTACCACTACCGTCGCGGCTACAACCCGCGCGCCGTCGCCGCCTTCGCGCCCAGCGCCGCGATCGCCGTGGTCATCGCCCTCGTTCCGGCGTTCCAGGACGTCGCGGGATTCTCCTGGTTCGTCGGTGCCGTCCTCGGCGCCGGGCTCTACACGGTGATCGCCGACCGTGCCACCCCGATCCGCGACGTCGACGGCGAAGTCATCGCCGTCGAAGCCGAATAGGCCGCACCGGACACCCCCTCGACCAAACCCTCATCGGACCGAAGGCCCACCCATGCGCATCCTCGTCGTCAACGTCAACACCACCCGGTCCATCACCGACTCCATCGGCGCACAGGCGGCCCGCGCGGCCTCCCCGGGCACCGAGATCGTCCCGCTGACCCCCTCGTTCGGTGCGGAGTCCGTGGAGGGCAACTACGAGAGCTACCTCGCCGCGGTCGCCGTGATGGAAGCCGTCCGCGCCCACCCCGAGCCCTTCGACGCGGTGATCCAGGCCGGATACGGCGAACACGGCCGCGAAGGCCTCCAGGAACTGCTCGACGTCCCCGTCGTCGACATCACCGAGGCCGCCGCGAGCACAGCGCAGTTCCTCGGCCGCAGCTACTCCGTCGTCACGACCCTCGACCGCACGGTCCCCCTGATCGAGGAACGCCTGCACATCGCCGGGCTCAGCGCCCGCTGCGCCTCCGTGCGCGCGAGCGGGATGGCCGTGCTCGACCTGGAACGCGACGAGAAGGCCGCCGTCGACGCCATCGCGGAGGAGGCTGGCCGTGCCGTTCGCGAGGACCGGGCCGAGGTGATCTGCCTGGGCTGCGGAGGCATGGCCGGCCTCGCGGAGGCCGTCGTCCGGCGCACCGGCGTGCCCGTCATCGACGGGGTGACCGCCGCCGTGACGATCGCCGAGTCACTGGTCCGGCTCGGCCTGTCCACGTCCAAGGTGCGCACCTACGCACCGCCGCGGCCCAAGCGGATCGTCAACTGGCCGCCGAAGGCGGGCTGAGCCGACCCTCACCGCCGCACCCCCTCGCTGCGTGGGCCGCCTCAGGCACCATTCGCTAAGGTCACACTGCCGCGGACACCGCGGCTCACGGTGCACCGTGGGGCAGGACTCACGGTGCACCGCGGGGAGTCGAGAAGCGAAGAAGGACGGGGATGACGACGTCAGGGGACTTCGCACCCGAGTCGGAGCGGGTGACGCGGCAGTTGCGTGACGAGATCCTCGACGGAGTGCGGCCGCCGGGCAGCCGGCTGGTCGAACGGGACCTGGCCGAGGCGCTGGGCGTGAGCCGTCTTCCCGTACGGGAGGCCCTGAAGGCGCTCGTGGCCGAGGGGCTGGTGACGCCGCGGCCCCGGACCTGGGCGGTAGTACGGGAGTTCACCCCCAGCGACGTCGCCGACCTCGACGAGGTCCGGTCGGCGCTCGAGGCCCTGGCGTTCCGGCTGGCCGCCCAGCGGCACACGCGCGCGGGGCTGGAGAGGCTGCGGGCCGATGTGGACGCCGAACTCGAAGCCGCTCGTGCCGGTGACGCGGTGCGCGCGCGGCGCGCGGCGGCCGACTTCCACCAGACGGTCACCTCGCTGGCCGCCAACGAACTGCTGACGGAACTCGACGGCGTCCTGCGCAGCAGGTTGCGCTGGCTCCTCGGGCAGCACGACGACCTGCTGGCCGTGGCACGCGAGCACGAGGCGCTCTACGACGCCATCGCCGAGCGGGACGTACCGAGGGTCGAGGCCCTGGTGGTGGAGCACCTGGCCAGCAGCCGCAAGGCGGCCATGGGCCACCGGAAACAGAACCGGGCCTGACCGGACCCCGCCTCGGGTGTCGTCCGCAGGCGGGTCTTCGAGTGTGGGACTTCGGGCGCCAAATGGGATACCGTCTTCGCATGGTTGTTACGACGGTGCCGAACGTGCGCCCGGCGCCGTGAGCGCCGCCGACCGCGGCCCGCGCGCCGCCCCGGCCTCACTGCGGGGCAACCGGCGAGGCCGACGCGGCGATCCTCGTCGCGAAGGCCGGCGGCCGCGCGCGCTCATCGGACCCCTGGACCGGCTCGACGCCCTCCTGGCCCGCAAGGTCGGCACCGAGATCCGCGGTGACGTCGCCGCCGGCATCGTCTACGCGTGCCCCGGGGCGACGGGGGCTACCGCGGCGGTGGCGCCCCCGCCGCGGTGCACGTCGTGCAGGTACCGCCCGGTCTCCAGGTGACGCAGGACCAGTTCCTCGACCCCTGCGACGTCGCGCTGCGCGATCGCGTCGTACAGGCGCTGGTGCTCCTCGGCGACCCGCAGCAGGTCGTCGTGCCGGCCGAGCCGCCGGCGCATGGGGCTGCGCAGGGTCAGCTGCGACTCGTCGAGCAGGTGATTGCCCGCCAACTCGATGACGCACTCGTGGAAGTCCGCCGCGGCCCGACGTGCGGCCACGGCGTCGCCGGAACGGGCCGCGGCGAACTCGACGTTCAGTGTGGCGCGCAGCCGTGCCGGTCCCTCACGGGTGTGCCGCTGCGCCGCCGGCCTGAACGTGAGGGCCTCCAGAGCCGATCGCACCTCGTCGAGATCGGCGATGTCGCTCGGCGCGAACTCCCGCACGACGACCCAGGTGCGGGGGCGAGGAGTGACCCACCCTTCGGCGACGAGCGTCTTCAAGGCGTCCCGCACCGGCACCCTGCTGACCCCGAGCTAGCTCGCAACGTCCCGCTCGACGAGCTTGCTCCCGGGAGGGCGGACACCGTCGAGGATGTCGTCCCGGATCAGCCGTGCGACCCGCACCGACTCGGGCTCGGCACCCTCTGCCCCTGCCATCCGGAGTTGCTCCCCTCACGACCACGGAAACGCATTTGGTATACCGTAGCCCCCCAGGGCGCTACGGAGAACGGAGACGCGCCCCATGACAGCTCGCGACACACGGCGCAGGACCGCACCGACCCGGTGGAAAGGGGTGCTGTGGGCGGTCACGGCTGCGGCAGCAGCGGCAGCGCCGGCCGCATGCGGGACGTCGACATCGGACCCCGCCCCGGATGCGCCACGGTCCTCCGGGGCGAGCGCCGCGGCGACCGACCGACTCACCGAGGCGGTCGCCGACGGCGACCCGGCCGCTGCCACCGACGCCATCGCAGCGGGCGCGGACCTCGAAGCACGCGACGACGGCGGCCGCACCCCCCTGGTCGTGGCCACGAGGGCCAACCAGGTGGAGATGGCACGCCTGCTCCTGGAGGCCGGTGCCGACCCGGACGCCAAGGACGACATCGAGGACTCCGCCTTCCTCTACGCCGGAGCGGAAGGACTCAACGAGATCCTCGAGCTCACCCTCGACCACGGGGCCGACGTGAAGAGCACCAACCGCTACGGCGGAACGGCGCTGATCCCCGCCAGTGAACACGGGCACGTCGAAACCGTCCGGATCCTGCTGGCGGCCGGTGTCCCCGTCGACCACGTGAACGACCTCTCGTGGACGGCCCTGCACGAAGCGATCGTGCTGGGCAACGGGTCCGAGAACCACGTCGAGGTGGTCGAGCTGCTCCTGGAAGCGGGAGCCGACCCGTCGATCCGTGACGGGCAGGGCGTGCTGCCGCGCGACCTGGCCGCCGAGCACGGTCACCGGGAGATCGTGGCCGCGATCGACCGGGCCTCCTGAGCCCACCGCCTCCTGACCGCACCACCTCCCGACCGCACCGGCCCGGCGGCCGCCTCCCGGACGTCACCGAGGGGTGGACGCCTCGGCCGCCGCCGAGCCGGCCGATCGGGCACGGACCCGGGCGCGGAGTGCGCCCGGGGCCAGGCCGAGCCGGGTCTCGGCGGTCTCGACGGCCACGTCACTGATGTCCAGGCCGCCCTCCGGCTGCGCGTCGTCGTTGGCGTACGCCCCCAGGCCGTCGACGGCGATGAGGATGTGCAGCGCCGCCCTGAGCGCGTCGCCGGTCGTGAACTCCCCCGCCCGGACGCCGCTGTCGATGAGGTCCACGAGGGCCGTGCGCGTCGCCGATTCCTGGGCGCGCACCGCGCTGCGCAGCGGGTCCTTGAATCTGCTGAGGTGCCGCGCGTTGAGCCACAGGCGGCTGAGGTCCAGGTAGTCGCCGTCCGCGAGGCCCACCAGGAAGCGCGCGAGCCGGTCGACGGGTGGGAGGTCCTGCTCGTGCGGCGGCAGGAGCGACTCGCGCTCCTTGGTCGTGGCGTGGGTGAACGCCTCGCTCACGAGGTGGTCCGCGACCGGGAAGTAGTGGCTGATGAGGCCGGGGCGGACGCTCAGCTCCTCGGCGACGCGCCGCAGGGTGATCAGCTCCAGCCCCTCTTCCAGCGCGATGCGCGCCGCGGTCTCGACGATCTCCGCGCGGCGCTGCTCGGGCGACTTCCGGGTGCGTTTCGGCTGAGCTCTTGACGTCATGGAACAAAGGCTATTGGATCGGTGACCAATACACGGTTGGCCGCTTGACCAATAACGGCACCGCCGCCGGAGCATCCGAGAGGCCTCGATGACGACACACCCCACCACCACCTCCGCAGGACCTCTCGACGGACAGGGGCCCGCGCGGGCGGGGCATCCGGAAACCCGGGGAATCGACCTGGTTCCCGTCGACGAACGCGCGGGTCGGCCGCGCCGACTGTTCGCGGTGTGGGCGGCGCCGAACGTCAGCTACCTGAGCCTGGCCGTCGGCGGCACGCTGATCCTCATGGGGCTGACGCTCCCGCAGGCGATCGGGGTGATCCTCGCCGGAAACCTGCTGTGGATCTTCACGGGGATCATCGCGGCGAGCGGTCCGGTCGCCGGCACGAGCGGCTCGGTCATCTCCCGCGCGTTCTACGGCGTCATCGGCAACAAGATCGTGCTCGTGCTGACCGGCTGGCTCATCGCCGCGGCCTATCTCGCCCTGAACTGGTCGGCCGCCTCGGTCGCGGGCATCGGCCTGGCGCAGCGCACGGGGCTGCCGGACCACCCGGCCGTGAACGCGGCCGTCATCTGCCTGATCGCCGGGGCGACCCTGCTGATCGCGATCTACGGATACGCGACGATCGTCCGTCTGTACTCCACGCTCAGCATCCTGCTGACCCTCGTGTTCATCGTCGTCACGGGGTACGTCCTCGCCGAGACCGACTGGTCCTACGCACCGGCGGAGCCGCTGAAGGGCGCCGCGCTCGCCGCCACGCTCGGCATCGCCTTCACCATCGTCGCCTCCACTCCGCTGTCCTACAGCAACAGCCCGGACCTGGCCCGGTACCTGCCCCGCGACAGCAGCCCCGTCGCCGTCGCCGGATGGACGGCCCTGGGCGCGTACCTGCCGAGCGTCGTCTTCACCACCGTCGGCGCGCTCGCGGCCACCAGCCTCGACATGGCCGACCCGCAGGCCGCGCTGGAGAGCATCCTGCCGGGGTGGTTCATCCCCGTCTTCGTCATCGCGGTCGTCGTCAACACCATGACGAACAACGGCATGACGGCCTACAGCGCCAGCCTGTCGATCCAGTCGGTCGGCGTCCGCCTCGCCCGCATCCCCGCGGTCCTGATCATCGGCGTCCTCGGCACGGCCATGACGCTGTACGCGATCCTCGTCTGGGACTTCCTGACGAGCGTCAACACCATGCTGCAGCTCGTGGTCGTCGTGACCGGCCCGGCCATGGCGGTCGCCGTGACCGACCTCGTCGTGCGGCGCAACCGCTACCAGGGCACGGAGCTGCTCGGTCAGGAACACGGCGGTCCCTTCTGGTACCACCGCGGTGTCCACTGGTGCGGCGTCCTCGCGCTCGTCGCGGGCGGACTCACCTCCCTGATGTGGGTGACCACCAGCTTCTGGACCGGCCCGATCGCCACGGCCATGGGCGATTTCGATCTCGCGATCCCCTCCGGCATGGCCGTCGCCGCCGCCGTCTACTGGGCGTCCACACGCGTCCTCGGGACCGTTCCGCGCTCCTGACCTCCGGGCACGAGCCAACCCCCCACACAGCACCACCAGAAGGGAAACCCCTGTGCACGCCGACGCCATCGTGCTGGCCGGTCACGTAGAGACTCTCGCCGGGACCACAGCCGGTCCGTCCGCGAACGCCGTCGCGATCGCCGACGGCCGCATCGTCGCCGTCGGCGACATCACGGCCCTCGACGCCGTGCGCGGCCCCGGTACGGTCGTCCACGCGTTCCCGGGCGCCACGATCCTGCCCGGCCTCACCGACGTCCACGCCCACCCCGTATGGGGGGCGATCGAGATCGGCAGCGGCGTGGACCTCGGCGGCGCGGCCACGCTCGACCAGGTGTGCACGCGCCTGGCCGAGGCCGCGCACGGGCGGCCGGCCGACGCGTGGATCACCGGCTTCGACCTCGACGTCAACGTCTTCGACGGCGACCCGGCCGGCACCGTGTTCGGGCAGCGGTTCCCCGGACGGCCGATCTCGCTGATGACACGGGACGCGCACGCCCTCGTCGTGAGCCCCCGCGTCGTGGAACTCGCCGGGCTGACCGGCCGCGAGGAGTTCACCGACGCCTCGTCGGTCGAGGTCGGCCCCGACGGCCGCCCGACCGGGTTCGTGGTCGAGCTCCAGGCGATGGACCTGGTCTTCGCCCACTATCCGGACGTACCGGTGGACACCGCCGCGGGGTACGTCCGCCACCAGCTCGACCTCCTTGCGCGCAGCGGCCTGACCGGTCTGCACGCGCTGGACTTCACCGACCCGTCCGAAGCCGTGTACCGGCACATCGAGGACCACGGGGAGCTGCCCCTGCGCATCCGGTGCTCACCCCTGGTGCCGGCCGACTCCGCCCCCAAGGTGTGGCAGGACATCGCCGACCTCCAGGGCCGCCGTGGGCGCCGCTGGCACGTCGAGGGCGCGAAGTTCATGCTCGACGGCACGGCCGACAACGGCACGGCGTGGTTCGACCGGCCGGACATCCACGGCGAGAACCGCGAGCCGCTGTGGCGCGACACCGAGGCGTACCGCGCCGCCATGCGGTTCTTCACCGAACGCGGCGTCCCGACCGCCACCCACGCCATCGGCGACCAGGCCGTCCGCTTCGCGCTGGACGTCATCGAGGAGGTCGGCCCGGTCGCCCGCGCCCCGCACCGTATCGAGCACCTCGAGTCCATCCCCGACGACCTCCTGGACCGGTTCGCCGCACTCGACGTCGTGGCAAGCCTTCAGCCCGTGCACGGAACCCGGCACACCCACGCCGACGCGACGGACAACTGGTCGCGGCGCATCGGCCCCGACCGCGTCGCCCGCGGCTGGCGCACCCGCGACCTGCTCGACCACGGCGCCGTCGTGGCCCTGGGCTCCGACTGGCCCATCGGCCCCGGCGACCCGCGCATCGGCCTCGCCGACTGCCAGCTGCGCCGCCCGGTCGAGGAGCCGGACACGGCACCCGTGCAGCCCGAGCAGGCGATCTCCGCGCGCGAGGCCTACACCGGCATGACGGCAGCGGCCGCCTACGCCGCGGGCGCCTCGGACGACCTGGGCAGGATCGCGCGGGGTCACCTCGCCGACCTCACGGTGTTCGCGACGAACCCACTCGACCTGGCCCCCGACGCACAGCCCGGCAACGCCGTCCTCGCGACGGTCGTCGGCGGCACGGTGCAGCTCCACACGAACAGCGCAGAAGGAAACTCGTGACTCCGACCATCCCCCGCCCCACCCACCGCACCCACGTCAAGGCCGCCGCCACCGACCCGTACGACCGCGGCGTCGTCCGCGGCGAGCAGCTCCGTGACGGCATCCCCGCCGCGCTGGAGGTGTACGACCGGCTCTTCGCGCTCGGCGGCATCACCCCTGCCCAGGTGGGCGAGGACGCCGAGCGTGCCCTCGACGCGATCGGGCGGTTCCGCCCCGCGGTCCGTGCCGAGATCGAAGGCATCGCCCACGGAGCCGGTATCGGGGAACGGCACGTCGCCGCCCTCAACGCCCGCACGGAGATCCTGGCCCGCGGCTCCGCCGTGCCCCCCGGGGAGTGCACCACGATCGTGCGCCGCGTCGACGGCGGCGGCGACCACGGCGACGGTTCGCCGCGCACGATGGGTGTGCAGACGTGGGACTGGCACGTCGAACTGGGCTCCATGTGGCACACGCTGGAGTCCCGCGGCGGCCGGCACGACGTCGTCGGCCTCACCGAGAACGGCATCCTCGGCAAGATGGGCGTCAACAGCGCGGGTCTGGCCCTGCACTTCAACATCCTCGGTCACGTCCGCGACGGCATCGGCGGCATCCCCGTGCACGTGCTCGCGGCCGTCGTCCTCGAGGAAGCGGGGAGTGTCGCCGAGGCGGTCGAGATCGTCCGCGGTGCGCCGCTCGCCTCGTCGGGGTCGTTCGCGCTGTTCGACGAGACCGACGCCGTCCTGCTCGACATGAGCCCCGTCGGGGTCTTCGACGTTCCCCCGGCGCACGGCACCCTCGTACGCACCAACCACTTCCTCACACCGGTCCCGGCCGCCGGGGAGAAGTCCTGGCTCTACCAGCCGGACTCGGGCGAACGCCACGACTTCGTCCGCGCCCGCCTGGCCCGCCGGCAGCCGCCGACGACGGTCGACGAACTCGCGGGCCTCCTCGTGACCGGCGAAGGCGAGCCGCCGGTGACCTGTCTGCCCGACCCGGGCAAGCCGCTCGGCCAGCGCTGGGCGAGCCTCGCCACCCTCACCCTCGAACCCGCCACCCGCACGGCCCGCATCCTCGACGGCACGCCCGCGGACATCGGTTCACGCGACTGGCGCGTCCTCACCGCCGGCTGAGGTGTCCGCCCACTCGGTGGCCAGGTGGGTGAAGGCGCGGGCGGCGGCGCTCCGGTAGCTGCTCTCGCGGCGGAGCAGGGTGACGGTGCGGGAGGGGAGCGCCGGGGCGAGGGGGATGGGGAACAGATGAGGATGGTCGCGGGTGATGGCGTCGGGCAGGACGGTGGCGAACTGCGTGCGCCGGACGATTTCGGTGAGGGCGTTGATGGAGTTGGCCTCCACCGCGATGCGCGGGCGGACCTCGTGTTCGGCGAAGTGTTCGTCGATGTGCCGCCGGGTGGCGAAGTCCTCGCTGAGCAACGCGAGCTGACGTTCGTGCAGTTCGGCGACCGGCAGTGAGCCGGAGCGCCGCGCGTCGGGGTGGCGGGGGCCGACCACGAGGCTGAGGGTCTCGGTGAACAGCGTGGTGGGGTCGATGCCCGGCAGGTGGGTGGTGAAGGCGATGCCCAGGTCGAGGCGGTCACTCAGGAGTTCGGCTTCCATGCGGTCCTGGGTCATCTCCCGCACCTCCAGGGTGATGCCGGGATGGCGGGCACTGAAGTCGGCGACGAGGGGGCCGGTGAGGTACGCGGTGAAGGTGGGGGTCACCGCGAGCCTGAGGTGACCCCGGGAGAGGTCCTGCACGTCCAGCACCGCCCGCTCCCCCGCCGCCAGGTCCCGCAGGGCGCGCCGGGCGTAGCGGACGTACGTCTCCCCGGCGTCGGTCAGGCGCATGGTGCGGCCCGTGCGGTCCAGCAGCTGGACCCCGAGGGCCTTCTCCAGCTGCTTGATCTGCTGGGAGAGCGTGGGCTGGGATATGTGCAGCTCTTCGGCCGCGCGGGTGAAGCTGGCGTGCTCCGCGACGGCGAGCAGGTAACGCAGGTGACGCAGTTCCGGCCTCATGAGCACGACTATAGGCCACATCGATAGCTGTCATGGTTATTGCGTCTTGGACGCTATAGAGCCTGGTCGTGCACGGTGGATGACGTCGGCCCCCGCCGGCACCCCGATCGAAGGGAGTACAGGCCATGCGTCATCTCGCCGAGGGCGTCGACCGCTTTCAACGGGAGGTCTTCCCCGCCAAGGCCGGGCTCTTCGCCCACCTGTCCACCACTCATCAACCGCACACACTGTTCATCGGCTGCTCCGACGCCCGCGTCGTGCCGGAGCTGATCACCCAGACCGACCCCGGCGAGCTGTTCGTCATCCGCACCGCCGGCAACCTCGTCCCCGCCTACACCCCCGGTGGCGACGGCATCGCGGCGAGCATCGAGTACGCGGTGACGGTCCTGGGCGTCGCGGACATCGTCGTCTGCGGGCACTCGGCCTGCGGCGCCATGACCGCGCTCGCCGAAGGTCACGACCTGACCGGCGCGCCGGCCGTCGCCGGCTGGCTCCGGAACGCCGACGCGTCCCGGGCCCGTACGACGGCCGCCGCGGGCGAGGACAGGGTCTCCGCCCTGGTCCGCGAGAACGTCGCCGCGCAGTTGGTGAACCTGGCCACCCACCCCTCGGTGGCCCGGGCACTCGCCGAGGGCAGCGTGCGGCTGCACGGCTGGCGGTTCGACATCGCCGACGGCACGGTCGAGCGACTCGACGCCGCCGCCCACCCTGCCCTGGCCGCCTGACCCACCCTCCTGGCACGGCCCCTCATGCCCCCCCCTCAAGACCTGCCGTCCCCCCTCCCCTCCGACAGCGGACGGCACCCACCCGAAAGGAACCACTGCACATGCACGCCCAGTTCGACCCCACCGCCCGTCGGCAGCTCGCGATCACCGCGGTCGAGGCCAAGATCCGCAAGGACCTCGCCTGGCAGCAGATCGCCGACGCGTCCGGCCTGTCCGTCGCCTTCACCACCGCCGCCGTCCTCGGCCAGCACGCCCTGCCGGAGAAGTCCGCCCAGGCCGTCGCCCAGCTGCTGGACCTGGACGAGGACGCGGCGACGCTCCTGCAGACCATCCCCACCCGCGGCTCCATCGACGGCGGCATCCCCACCGACCCGACCATTTACCGCTTCTACGAGATGCTCCAGGTCTACGGCACCACCCTCAAGGCCCTGGTCCACGAGCAGTTCGGCGACGGCATCATCTCCGCGATCAACTTCAAGCTGGACGTGAAGAAGGTCGCCGACCCCGAGGGCGGCGAGCGCGCCGTCATCACCCTCGACGGCAAGTACCTGCCCACCAAGCCCTTCTGAGACCGAGGGCGATCCCTTCCGCCGGGGCGGGCTGGCGGCATTCCCCGGCCGCCCCGGCCCGCCCCGGCGCCCTCTTCCCCTGCACCCCCACCGGAGGACCCCATGGACTTCGTACAGCGCACGATCGACCTCGCCCGGCAGAACGTCACCGAGGGCGGCCGGCCGTTCGCGACCGTCGTCGTCAAGGACGGCGAGATCCTCGCCGAGAGCCCGAACAAGGTCGCCCAGACGAACGACCCCACCGCCCACGCCGAGATCCTCGCCATCCGCGAGGCGTGCACGAAACTGGGCACCGAGCACCTGACCGGCACCACCGTCTACGTGCTCGCGCACCCCTGCCCGATGTGCCTGGGCGCGCTGTACTACTGCTCGCCGGACGAGGTCGTCTTCCTCACCACCCGCGACGCCTACGAGCCGCACTACGTGGACGACCGCAAGTACTTCGAGCTCGCCACCTTCTACGACGAGTTCGCCAAGAACTGGGACGAGCGCCGCCTTCCCATGCGCCACGAGCCCCGTGACACCGCGACCGAGGTGTACCGGCTCTGGCAGGAGCGCAACGGCGGGCAGCGCCGGGTCAGCGGAGCGCCCACCGCGGCGTGACCTCAGCCGGCCCGGACCTCGGTGTTCTGGCAGGCGTGCAGGAGCCAGGCCCCGTCGTCCTGCCGCGTCATGACGTAGAGCGGGGCGCCCTGCGTGTCGCCCTCGGCCGAGTGGTAGGTCTGCCGCACCTTGACGGCCGCGACGTCGGGCCGCAGGAACTGCGTGTGGACGACCTCGTACGTGACGTCGCCGTCCCAGTCGGACCGGGGCAGCACGGCGCGGGTGAACTCGGCGATCGCGTCGAGGCCGAGGAGAACCTTGCCGTGGGCGGTCGTCCAGAGCGCGTCGGGGTGGAAGAGGGCGAGGAATCCGTCGGCGTCCTTGGCACGCTGGGTGCGCTCGACGGTGGCCACCACCTGCTCGATGGCCTTGAGATCTGCTGTGGTCTCGTGATTCATGCGGTTCACTGTGGTACCTCGAGCCCGCTTGAGGTCAAGGGCCGGCCGGCACCGGGCGGACGGGCGCGGCGGGGCGGCCGAGACGGACCGGGACGCCCGGTGAGTAGAGGACGCTGACGGGGGCCTCGGTGGGAGCGGGGACGCCCGCGCCCACCACCAGGTCCTCGTCACAGGTCAGGAGTTCGGCGCGGTGCAGGGGCCAGCGGGCGTGGTGGTTGGGCAGGTACGCGGCCCCGCCGAAGAACATGTTGTGCATGCCCCAGCGCGCGGTGAGGAAGTGCTCCAGCTCGGTGGGCTCCTGGATGCGTTCTCCGGCCCGTACGGTGATGCGGCTGTACGCGCCGCGCGGGCCGGGCCAGCGGCGGGAGCTGGTGTAGGTCACGGTGTCGCCGACGGTGCGGACGGCCATGCGGGACCACAGGTAGGGCAGCCGGAAGCCGACGCGGCCCATGACCACCGGCACGAGCCGCGAGGCGTCCATCGACCGGAAGACCACTCCGCGTCGCCCGTGCGCGTCCACCGAGTACAGGCGCACGTTGGTCTCCGGGAACGAGCCGAGATACGGCACACCGGGCAGCCGGAACCATCCGACCCGGTGCATCCGGAAGGCCACGAGCCCGACGTACGTGAGCCCGTCGTGCGTGTCGGGGACGGTGCCGCGCGGCATGAGCCCCGCCACGGCTGCCGGCTCGACGGCCCAGTGGATGAAGGCGAGGTCGAGCCACTCCTGCGTGAGGAGCGGCGTCCGTATCGCCACGGGGGCGTCGGGGGTGACGGCGGTGGGCTGTTGCACGACGCCAGAATGGCAGAGGCCAGGGGTTTTCGGTACGAGCGGCGGCGGGGCTCCGGCCGATGCCGGGGTTGACCCTCGACCTGGTCGAGGGCTCAGGGTTCCGGACGTGGAGAGCGAGATGCGCAGCATTGGCGAGATGGCCCGCGACAGCGGACTGGGCGTGAGTGCCCTGCGGTTCTACGACCGTGCCGGTGTGCTGGTCCCCGCCCGGGTGGACCCGGTGAGTGGCTACCGCTGGTACGCCCCCGGGCAGCTGGACGAGGCGCGGTTGCTGGCCCGGCTGCGGCGGGCCGGCATGCCGTTGGCCGACGTCCGGCTGGTGCTGGCCGGCTGGTCCGGTGCGGACTCGGACCTGGTGCGCGGGCTGCTCCAGGCGCACCTGCGCCGTCTCGAGCAGGGGCTGGCCGATGCCCGCAGCGAGTTCTCCGCGCTCCGAGCCCTACTCGACCACAGGGAGAACCCCATGACCACGTCGTCCGTCACCGGCACCGGCCCCGTCCGGCTGTCCGTCCCCGCGCCCGAGCTGGCCGCCGCGTTGGACGCGGTCCGTTTCGCGGCAGGTACCGATCCTGAGCTGCCGGTGCTCGGCGGAGTCCTGTTCGACGTGGAGGACGACGTGCTGCACGTCGTGGCCACCGACCGGTACCGGATGGCCGTCGCGCGCACAGGTACCACCGGACACGGCGGGCCGCGCGCGCAGGTCGTCGTGCCCGCCCCGCTCGCGGACGCGATGCGGGCGCTGCTCAGCGGTGACGGTGACGGTGCCGAGCCCGTCCGCCTCGCCGTGGACGGTGACCGCGTGACGCTGGAGACCGGGGACCGTCAGGCTGCCGGGCAGCGCCTCGCGTACGACTTCCCCGACTACCGCCGGCTCGTCCGTCTGCCGTCCGGGCGGCGTGCCCTCGTCGAGGTGCCGGCTTTCCGGAAGGCGCTGGAGACGGGCCCGGTCCGCGCGGGCGAGGTGCGCGAGCAGGGCGGCGCGGGGCAGGTCCTCAGTGTGCTCAGGGTGGCGGACGACGGCACGGTGATCGTCTGCGCGGACGGGGACGACGACCCGGGCAACGTCGCCGTCGACCGCGGGTTCCTGCTGGACGCGCTCGCCGCCGGAGCCCGGGACCGGCTGGTCCTGGAGTTCGGCGCCCCCACGGCGCCGCTCGCGGTCCGCCGGACGGACGACGAGGACGCCTTCTCGCTGCTGATGCCGGTCCGCCTGGAGGCGTGACGGGCGGCCCGTACCGGCCGCGGAGCTCGCGGCAGCCCATGGCACTCACGGCGTTGTCGGTGGGCTGTCCTAGAGTTCCCCGCAGTTGATCACTGCGGTGCGGGGAGGCACGGATGGGGTGGGTGACGGCCGGGGACTACGAGGTCGCCCTGGACGACGGGAAGGTGGTCTGCCGCAACGCGTCCGGCCGACGACTGAAGTCGGTGCCGGCCAAACTCGCGGACGATCCCGCCGTGGTGAGCCTGCGACAGCTCGTCGAGTGGCTGGAGCGGCACGACCGCCAGTGCCTGACCGATGTGGAGCGGTGGATGGTGCGGTCGCTGCCCGTGCCCATCGCCGTTCTCGCGCGGGTGTGGCCCGACCCGGCCTGGCAGTCGGCCCTGCGCGACCTCGTGGTCACCGGCGCGGACGGCGAGATCGCGGGCTTCCTGCGGGACGCCGACCCCGAGCGCGGGCTCGGTCTCGTCGACCTCGACGGGGACACCGTGCGCATCGCCCCCGACCTCGTCCGCCTGCCGCATCCCGTGCTCCTGGAAGACCTGGAGGAGCTACGGGAGTTCGCCGTCGAACTCGGCGTCGAGCAACGCGCCCAGCAGCTCTTCCGCGAGGTGTGGCACCGCCCCGCCGCGCTCGACACCGAGGGCACCTCGGTCGAGGAGTACGCGGGCGGTGTCTTCAAGGAGCTGCGTTTCCTGCACGGCCGGGCCACCCAGCTCGGCTACCGCGTGCGCGGGGGATACGCCGTCTGCTCCGTGTGGGAGGACGGCCGGGGCGTCGAGGCCCGCGTCTGGGTCGGCGACTACGACGGCTACGACGAGACGGAGACCGGTCCCCTGATGTGGACCGACGCCGCGGGGCAGGTGCTGAAGCTCGGCCGGATCGGGCCGGTGGCCTGGTCGGAGGGCATGCGCATGGCGGCCGCGCTGTACGCCGGGCGCGACATCGAGGACGAGGAGCGGGCGGCGTGAACACCATGAACGGCACCACCACGACCGGCGGGAGCGCCGCGCCGGGCGGGGCGACCGCCCGGGACGACGCCGGCGCCGCCGCCCTGCTCGAGGCCGGGGCCGTCCTGCCGCCGGGCAGCACCGCCCGCGAGGACGCCGACACCCTCACCGTCCGTACGTACACCCATGCCGCACTGGGTGCCCGCAGCGTCGTCCGGCTCGTGCCGGGCACCCTCGGCGAGGCCGAGGACCTCGCCCTGGACTTCCTCGGACTGGTGCGGGACGCCGAGGCGCCCGAGGTCGGACAGGTCCGGCGGGAGGCCCTCGGTTTCCCCGCCTGGGCGCTGGTCAACGACCCGGCCAACGGCCATCACGCGCTGGCCCTGGTCAAGGACGTCGAGCGGCTCGCCCGGCAGGCCAAGTCCCGGCCGGGCACCGCGAAGGAGGGTTTCGAGGAGCTCGGCGAACGGCTCGGCCGGGCGGTGCCGCACTTCCTGCCCACCTTCTACGAGCAGGCCGCACGCGCCTTCCTCCAGTACGACAACACCACCTATGCCGCCGCCTTCTTCGGCAAGGCGCGTGACGCCGAGCGGGTGCACGCGCTCACCGTCGACGAGGAGCGGCAGCGTGCCGTCTTCCTGGAGTTCGCCTTCGCCGGTGCGCTGACGGTCAAGGCGCTCAAGCAGCATGTGAAGGATCTCGCCGGCCGGCTCGACGCCACCGAGGCGTGGGACCAGTTCCGGCAGCTGGCGGTGGAGCGCTGCGCGGCCGGGATGCCGCCGTACGCGTCGCTGCCGCAGGACGCGCGCGTGCTGATCAAGGCGGCCGGGCTGCCCCGCCTCCAGGCGGAGTGCGACCTCGTCGCCGATCTGGTCGCCTCGCCCGCCGCCGTGCGGGCGCCCGCCTCCTTCTGGACCGCCTACCGGGCCACCCTGCCCGTCCTCGCCGAACAGCGGCCGACCGTACGGGCCCGGCTGCTGGAGATCATGCCGGCCGGGCTGGGCCGCGACAGCGAGAGCGACGAGTTCTGGCTGGCGCTGCTGACCGAGTGCGGCGCCGACCGGCTGCTGACCGGCGAGCACAGCGAGACCGAAGGGGCCGATGGGGTCGACGGGGTCGACGAGGCAGACGACCCCGGCGGTGCGGCGGACGGTGTCGACGCAGCGGGCTGGCTCAGCCGCTGGGCCGCCCACCGCAAGCACGGCGCCACGGTGTGCGACGCCTCCCCGGCCACCCTCGACCTCGTCGCCCGGATGGCGCCCCGGCTGCGCGCCGACGGACGGGCCGTCGACCTGTTCGCGGGCCGCCGGTACGCGGGCGCGGACATCAGCCTGCTGGACCTCTGCGCGGCGCAGGACATCCCCCTCGCCCTGCCCGACGCGGACACCGACGTCCACCTCGGGCTGGACCGCTGGGCGCGTGACACCCGGCCCGAACGCCGTGATCTGGCCGCCGTCGCGGCGGATCCGCGGCTGCGCCCGCTGCTGCTGCGGGCCGTCGGCGCCGTGGGCCACGACCAGCGGGCGGCGAAGGTACTGGAGCACCTCGCCGGCCATCACGTGCTGAGCGACGTGCTGCGGGAGTGGCTGGACGGCGCGGTCGGCGAGCTCCTCGGCGCGGTGGGCCTGCCCGGGGCCCGCGAGGCGCTGCACCGGCTGGGCCCCTTCCGGTCGGTGGCTCCCCGGGTCAGCCCCGAGGCCGTGGCCCGTGCCGCCGCGTACGAGACGGCTCCGCTGCTCGGGCGCACCCTGCGGGCCGGCGTCCTCGACGAGTTGGGCTGGCCGGCACTGGACGAGGCAGTGCGGCTGCTCGACGCCCAGACGCGCAAGGACCGCGACAACACACTGATCGTCAACGAGGCCTGGCCCTGCCTGATCCTGAGCCGGGGGGACAAGGCGGTCGTCGTCGGCCCGGACGAGGTGCTGCTCGAACACGACCTGCGGCTGCCGACCGATCTGGACCGCTGGCAGCGCCCGCAGTTCCGCTACACCGACGGGGAACTGCTGGTGGTGTGGTGGCAGGACGGCAAGCAGCACGGCTACTGGTCCCACCGTCCGTCCGAGGTGGTCACGCTCACCGGTGAGCAGATCGCCCACCGGTGGCGCACCGGCCACGCGGGCACCCCGTCGATCCCGCTGCCCGGCGGCGGCCGGGCCACCGGCGGCAGCGCCCTGCACGCCGGCGACACCGTCCTGCCCGCGAGCCGCCCCGTCATCGGGGACGGCACCCTGCACTGGCGGCAGGGCCGGCACGGACGGCAGCACGTGTGGCTGGAGTACGACCCTGCGACCGGCACCCACGGACGCGCGTCCCTGCCCGCATTCCTGCGCTCCGGCATCCGCGACGACGCGACGCTGCTGCAGGAGTGGTGCGAGGTGCTGCCGGTGCAGCCCGGGCTGGAGCAGAGCCCGTTCGGCACCGACGGCACGGTGCTCGGCCGCTGGGTGCGCGCCGAGGACGAGGCAGGTGAGCTCCGCACGACCGCCGGGACGCCCGACGGCCGCACCGTCACGCTCTGGTCCGCCCGGCGAGGGGTGCGCGCCCTCCCGCTCGGTGCGCTGCGGCTGCCCGGGGGCGCGGAACCGGTCGTGGCCCAGGCGCACCGCCGGGTCGCCCTTTTCGCCGGGGGCGACGGCAGCGACGCGGGCGTGCTCGGGCGGGTGACACCGAACGAGCGGGGCGGGGAGTTCGCCGCGGGCACCGGGCTCGTACCGCCGCTCGCCTTCTGGCACGCCCTGCGTCCCCGTGACGAGCGCGCATCGGCCGTGCTGCGCGCCCTCACCGACGAGCGGGCGGCCGAGGTGCTGCGCGCGGCGGCTCAGGCGCTGGCCGAGCGTCGGGCACAGCTGGCCGCCGCCGGTGGCGCGGACGGGTCCGCCAGTGGTCCCGGTGGGGTGGCCGGCGACGGCACGCCCGCCGTGCCGAGTGCGGAGGACGTCGTACGGCAGGCCGTGTCCCGGTCGCTTCCCGGTCTCACCGACGAGCGGCTCCTGACCGGCGTGGCGGCACTGGCCCGCACGACCCTCCAGGTCGCCGACACGGTCACCAGGTTCGTGACGCCGCCCGTCGAGCAGCCGAAGCCCGACCGGAAGCGGACCGAGGGCATGTTCGCCGACTACCGTCCCGAGCACGGCGACGACCACACGTTGCGCGCGGCCGCCGACGGTCTGGCCCGCATGTGGGGGTCGTGGGGCGGCAACAGCCAGTGGACCGCGCTGCGGCAGATCCGGGCCGTGAACCACGTGCTGTCCGGAAAGCCCGCCGACGGCAAGCAGCTGCCCGACAGCGCCGGCCCGGCCGCCCACGGCGACGGGTGGCACAGCGACGAGTACACGATCCCCGGCATCGGCATGGTGTGGCCGTCCCTCCTGACCGTGCTGCGGCCGCTGGTCTACCGGGCCACCGCCCCGACCACGGCGCAGGGTGAACGCGAGGCGCTGGTCCTCCTGTTCGAGTCACTTGCCGAAGGGCCGCTCTCCGCTCCCGGGAGCACCCTGCGGGAGATCGTGCTGAGCGAGCCGCGCGACAAACAACAGCGCGCGGGTCAGGTGCTCCGGCGCGACGGCCGCACCGTGGTCGTCCTCGGCTGCCAGAACATCGACTACGGCCACAACCGGGTCAACTGGCTCGCCCTCGACCACGATCCGTCGGGCACGTTCGGGGCCGTCGCCCATTTCGTCCTGGAGAAGGAGACCCGGCACACCTCGGCGTTCCCGGCGGACGGACTCGCCGCCGTCGCACGGCTGATACGGGACAAGGGGGCCGCGCCCTGGCAGCCCGAGGCACCCGCCGCGCTCGCCGCGGCCACGCACGGCGGCCTGGGCCCGCTCCAGGCCACGGTGCTCCTCACCGGGCAGCCGCGGCAGCTCGACGCCGACGCGCTCGCCTCGATCGGCCTGAAGCCACGTCAGCTGGCGGCCGGCAACGGCGGGCTGAACTCGCTCCGCGCCTCGGATCGGGAGTCGCTCATCGGTGCCCTGCTGCCGGACGACCCCGCCGAGTTGTGGACGGCGGGGCCCGACACGGACGCCGCGGCACGGTTGTGGGCCGAACGCCTCGGTTCCCTGCTCCGGGTTCCCGAGGAGCTGGCCCCCGCCCTCGACGGCCTGCCGATCGGCTCCGCCGAGAACGTCCTCAACCCGTCCCGCACGGCCTGGCTCGGCCGCACCACGGTCCAACGGCTCGACGAGGACGGCCGGCTGGTCGCGGAGGACCCCGCCGCGGTGCCCGGGCGATACGCGCTGACCAGTGCCGTGGCGGCCCTGACCGCACTCGCCTACGCCCTGCCCTACGGCCATCCCCTGCGCGCGGCCCTGCCGGAGGGTCTGGCCGCGCTGCGCCGGCGCATCACCGACCCGGGGCTGCTGCTCCAGTTGGACGTCGAGTACACGGAGAAGGGCGACACCACGGCGACCGAGCTGCGCAAGGCCTACGGCCTGCCCGCCGCCGGGGGCGCCGGCGCGGACGGCATGGTCCGGGTCGGTGAGGCCCTGGTACTGCACCCCTGGTACGGCGACAGGGAGACCGTCCTGGTCCGCCCGGCCGGCCTCACCGGTCCGGACGATGCCGTGTTCGGATTGCTCGAAGGGCTGGTGGGCGCCGCGAGGGGTGCCGGTCTGCGCGCGGTGCGGGCGGTCCTCGGCGACGAGCTGTCCCGGGCCCTCGCCGCCGGCCACGGTCCCGAGGGCCCCGCCGGATACACGCAGCACCCCGCGGTGAGCGTGCCGGCACTCGTCACCGAGGTCGCCGAGACCCACGGCCTGGGCGAGGACGCGGCGGTGCTCTATCTGCAACTGCTCGCCCTGCCCGACCCGACGGACCGCAACTGCGCCCGCTGGACCGGTTGGAAGCCCGCCCGGCTGAAGAAGGCCCGGGCCGAACTCGCCGCGACGGACCTGGTCGTCGAGGCCAAACGGTCCCGGGCCGGCCGCTCCCTCTTCCTGCCCTGCGGCTGGCGCGACCTCAAGACGCCCGCGCTCCCGGTGGAGACGTGGAAGGAGGGCCTCTATCCCGTCCCGGAAGGGGTCCGCGCCGTTCCGCTGCTCCCGGTGCCCGACCTGTTCGCCCGGGCGTGGGACCGGGTGCGCGCGGGTGACGCGCCCGCCTACGAGGAGCTCACCACCCGGGCCACGCGACGGGGCCGCCGCCGATGAGCGCCGACGAAGCCGCCGCCGGGCCCGGAGGGAAGTGCGCCGACGGGCCCGGCCGGTGGTGGCCCGCACGGCGGTCGAGCAGCCGTGCGCCGGTCATGTCCGCCGCCAACCGCGCAGCAACGGGCCGCACCATGACCCCCGCCCTCGCGAACCACCCCTGACCACTGCCCCGTGCGCCGCGCCGCCCCCCTGCCCGCGCACCCGGCGCAAGCCGACCATGCCCCTGCCCGAGCCCACCGGAAGACCGCCGATGACCACGACCGTGTCCCCCGACGCCACCCGCCAGATCGTGCCGCCCGAGGAGCGGTACGCCACCGAACTGGCCTTCCTCGCCGCCTACGACGACGGACCGCGCCCGCCCGCCTGGCGGCTCACGCCCCGCGCCGTCGTCACCTTCGTCATGGGCAGCGACGACCGGGCCCTGCGGCTGCCCGAGGACGCCGAGGTACCCGAGGGCGTGCCGCGCCGGCTGGTGGTGACGGGCAAGTTCGTCGGCGACCGCGCGCTGGTGGAGCGGTGCGTCGTCACGCTCGCCGGCGAGCGCGGTCTACTGCTCGTCGGCGAGCCCGGCACCGCCAAGTCCATGCTGTCCGAGCTGCTGGCGGCGGCCGTGTGCGGCACCAGTGGCCTGGTCGTCCAGGGCACGGCCGGCACGACGGAGGACCAGCTCAAGTACGGCTGGAACTACGCCCTGCTGCTGGCCCAGGGCCCCAGCCGGAAGGCGCTCGTGCCCTCCCCGGTCCTGACCGCGATGACCCGGGGCGGCGTCGCCCGGGTCGAGGAGGTGACCCGCTGTCTGCCGGAGGTGCAGGACGCCCTGGTCTCCCTGCTCTCCGAGCGCCGTATAGCCGTCCCCGAGCTGTCCGGGACCGAGGACGCCCTGGCACACGCCGCGCCCGGCTTCACCCTGATCGCCACCGCCAACCTGCGCGACAAGGGCGTCTCCGAGATGTCCGCCGCGCTCAAGCGCCGCTTCAACTTCGAGACGGTCGGCCCCATCCCGGACCTCGAGGCCGAGACGGCGCTGGTCCGCAGCCAGGCACGTGCCTCCGTCGAGCGGGCCGGGGCGCCGTTCCGGGTCGACGAGGCCGTGCTGGAGGCCCTTGTCACCGCCTTCCGCGACCTGCGCGAGGGCCGGTCGGCGGAGGGCTGGGAGGTCGAGCGGCCGTCCACCGTGATGAGCACCGCCGAGGCGGTGTCCGTCGCGGGTGCGCTCGGGTTGGCCGCGGCCTACTTCCCGGGCGACCGCGACGTGCTGGGGCTGCTCCCGGGGCACCTCCTCGGTGTGGTCCGCAAGGACGACCCCGCCGACGCGGCGCGGCTGCGCGGTTACTGGGACGGCCCGGTCCGGCGCCGCGCGGAGCAGGGTTCGGCCACCTGGCGCACCCTGTGGGACCTGCGCACGGTCCTGGAGGGCTGACGCCCGTGTCCCTCTCCCCCGCCGCTTCGTCGCCCTCGTTCCGGTCGCCCGAGGATGCGGTCGCCGCGCTCGCGGACCCTTCGGCGCCGTATCTGATCGGCGTACGGCATCACGCGCCGTCCCTGGCCGCGGCCGTGCCCGCGCTGCTGGACGCGGCCGCTCCGGACGTCCTGCTGGTGGAGCTGCCCGCCGAGATGCAGGAGTGGCTGCCCTGGCTGGGCCACGAGGAGACCAGGGCGCCGGTCGCCCTGGCCGCCGCGTCCGACGAGGCGGGCGGGGGGCCGGCCTTCTACCCGTTCGCCGACTTCTCCCCCGAGCTCGCCGCCGTGCGCTGGGCCGCCCGGCACGGCGTGCCGGTCGTCGCCTGCGACCTGCCGCTGGCCGACCGGGCCCGGCGCGCCGGGGAGCACGTCGACACGTCCACCACCTCCACTCCACGTACCACCCCGGCACCCGATGCCGGCCGTTCCGGCATCACCGCCGCCCTCCGGTCCCGGCTCACCGGTCGCCCGGGCGAGGATCTGTGGGACCGTCTCGTCGAGGCCACCGCTCCGGGGTCCGGGCCCGAGGCGCTGCGTCGTGCCGCTCTCCTCACCGGGTGGGCACTGCGCGAGGAGACCGTCGCCTCGGGAGGCGTCCCCGAGCTGGATCTGCGCCGTGAGCGGTGGATGCGCTCCCGCCTGGCCGCCGCGACGGCGGACGGTGCGCGGGCCGCCGTGGTCGTCGGCGCGTTCCACGCCCCGGCACTGGTGGACCCGGCGGGGGCGACCGCGGACGACCAGGACCACCCCGACCCCCCTGCGCCCCGTGGCGGCCCGACCGAGCGGCCGGGTTGGACCACCTCCCTCATCCCGTACACGTACGCCCTCCTCGACGAGCGGTCCGGTTATCCGGCGGGGATCCGGGATCCCGAGTGGCAGCACCTGGTGCTGCGGGCGGCCGGTGACCCGGCCGCGTTGGAAGAGGCGCTGACGGGCGTGGCCGTACGGGTGTGTGCGCGACTGCGCGAGCTCGGGCATCCGTCCGGGCCACCCGACGCGCGGGAGATCGCACGGTTCGCCGCGGACCTGGCACGGCTGCGGGGGCTGCCCGCAGCGGGCCGGGGAGAGCTGGTCGAAGCGGTGCAGACGGTGCTCGCGCAGGGCGAGCCGTACGGCAGGGGACGGGCCGTCGCCCGGGCGATGGAACAGGTGCTCGTCGGGACCCGGAGCGGCCGTCCCGCCCCGGGGGCGCCGCGCAGCGGCCTCGCTCCCGCGGTCGAGGCCGAGCTGGCGGCGCTCGGGCTGCCGGGCCCGGGGGCCAACGGGCGGGGTGCGGCCGCCCGGGACCTGCGTCTGGACCCTCTGCGGTCCGACCTCGACCGCGAACGCGACCTGCTGCTGCGCCGGCTGACGGTGTGCGGTGTGCCGTACGCGGAGCCGAAGGAGGTCGTCGGCGCGGGTGGCACCCAGGCGCTGACGACACGGTGGGAGGTCCGCTGGACACCGGCGACGGAGGCCATGCTGTCCGCGGCCGGCGTACGCGGTGTCACCCCGTCCCAGGCCGCCGAGGGTGTCCTGCGCGAGCGGTGGCGCGCGGAGCGGGACGAGGGCGGGCCCACGGCCGCGCAGACGGTGGAAGGACTCCGGCAGGCGGCGGAGTGCGGCCTTCCGGAACTGACCGACGCACGGCTCGCGGAGGCCGCCGAGCTGCTGCCGGGCGCCGCCGCGCTGTCCGAACTCCTCACCGGTCTGGGCCTGCTGGACCGGTTGCGGGCGGGGCACGTCCCGGGCCTCGGCGCCGACGAGGACCGTGCGGTCCGGGCCGCCGCGGTGGCCGAACTGCTCACCTCCGCGGCGGTACGCCAGGTGGACGGTCTCACCGGCGCCGAGGACCCGGCGGACGCGCACGCCCTGCTGGAGCTCGCCCACCGGGCGGACGCACTCGGCGGCGTCCGCCTGACCGACGCCCTGGCCCGCCTCGCGCACGACGGCTCCCCGCTGATGCGCGGCGCCGCCGGAGCCGTCCGTGTGCTCCTCGGACACGAGGAGCCGCAGATCCTCGGCGGCCGTGTCGCCTCCTGGGTCGACACGGCGAGCGACCGCGCGTCCCGCGCCGCGCTCACCGCCCGGCTGACCGGGCTGCTGACGGCCGCCGGCCCGCTGCTGGAGTCGGCGGCCCCGGCGCTGGAGCCGCTGCTCGACCGCGTGTCCGAGCTGTCGGACCGGGACTTCCTCGACCGGCTGCCCGCGCTGCGCGGTGGCTTCGACACGCTGAGCCCGGCCGCCCGCGACCGTCTCCTCTCCACCGTCGAGGAACGCCTGGCCGCCGGCCGGCTCGCCGACACGCACGGAACGGACCCCGCCGCCCTCGCCCTGTGGACCCGCGCCGACCTCACGGCCCGCACCACTCTCGACGGGCTCGGCCTGCTCCCCCCGCCCCCGGCCGACGAGGACGGCGCACCCGCGCCCACCACCATGGCCGCAGACGCAGACACGGACGCAGACACAGAGACGGAGCCGGAGGCGGACGCACCGACCGTCGTCACCCCCGCCTCCGCCGGGGAACACCGCCTGGCCCCCGCCGACCGCTGGCGGCTCGTCCTCGGCCGTCGCAGCGACCGACTGCCCCCGTCGGCGGCCGCGTTGGCCACCGCGCTCGACGAGCTGTACGGCAGCGGGCGGGGCGAGGGCAGCCGGGGCGACCTGACCGGACCCGGTGGCGGCGGGGGCGGGGGCGGCCGGGAGGCCCCCTACCCGGGCGTGCGGGAGTGGTCCGAGGAGTTGGCGGCGCTGTTCGGGCCGGGCATCCGCGAGGAGGTCCTGGCGGCAGCGGCGGCGTCGGGCCGGCCGGACGTCCTGGCCGAGCTCGACCCGGACAGCGTGCGCCCCTCCGTCGACCTGTTGCGCACCGTGCTCCGGCACGCGGGCGGTCTGCCCGAGGCACGACTGGCCGCGCTCCGCCCGCTCGTGCGGCGCCTGGTCGAGGCGCTGACCCGGGAGCTGGCCACGCGGCTGCGCCCCGCGCTGCACGGGACGGTCCTGCCACGCCCCAGTCGCCGCCCCGGCGGGGGCCTGGACCTGCCGCGCACCCTGCGGGCGAACATGGCCTCCGCGCACCGCGGACCGGACGGCACGGTCCAGGTCGTCCCGGAGCGTCCCGTCTTCCGCACCCGGGCCACAAGAGCCGCCGACTGGCGGCTGATCCTGGTGACCGACGTGTCGGGGTCCATGGAGGCGTCCACGGTCTGGGCGGCCCTCACCGCCTCGGTGCTGGCCGGAGTGCCCACCCTGTCCACGCACTTCCTGGCCTTCTCCACGGAGGTCATCGACCTCACCGACCACGTCCGCGACCCGCTGTCCCTGCTCCTCGAGGTCAGCGTGGGCGGCGGCACCCACATCGCCGCGGGGCTGCGGCACGCCCGCGAGCTCGTCACCGTGCCGTCCCGCACCCTCGTGGTGGTCGTCAGCGACTTCGAGGAGGGTTACCCGCTGGGCGGACTGCTCGCCGAGGTCCGCGCCCTGGTGGGGTCCGGCTGCCACGTCCTGGGCTGCGCGAGCCTCGACGACACGGGCCGCCCCCGGTACTCCACCGGGACGGCGGGGCAACTCGTCGCGGCGGGCATGCCGGTCGGCGCGCTCAGTCCGCTCGAACTCGCCCGCTGGGTAGGAGAGAAGATCGCATGAACCCGCAGCTTCCGCCGGTCGCCCCGGCGGTGACGGCCGAACTCGTCGCGGCGCTGCCGCCCCGCCTCCGCAAGCGGCTGGACGCGGGCGTCACCAAGCTGGCGGGACGGCCGACGGTCCGGGAGGGCGACGTGGTCCGGATCGCCGTCGACGACGACACCGCCCTCGAACTGCACGCTCCCGGCGGAGTGGTGACCGGCACCGGGGCGATCCGCTGCGGGTGCCTGCTCGCCCCCGACTGCCTGCACCGCGCCGCGGCGGCATCGGCCGCACCTGTCGCCGACCCCACGGAGCCAGCGGCCACGGAACCGCCGGCCACCGAGCCGCCACCCACCGAAGCACCGGCCGCGGGACCCACGCAGCCGCCACCCCCCGGACCGCCCTCGACGCCGGCCCGCACCCCCGCCCCAACCACCCCGAAACCGATCACCCCCACCACAGTCACCTCCGACTCAGCCACCCCCGACCAGCGCACCGCCGCGGCCGCCCTGCGGGAAGCCGCGGCCGCCGTGCTGGAGGCCGGCACCGACGGCTCCGGTGCCGTGCTGCAGGCGGAGCTGTTGCGCGCCGCGCACAGCGCGCGACTCGCGGGCCTGCCCCGGGCGGCGAGCCGCGCGGTCGCCGTGGTCACGGCGTTGCGCGCGGCCCGCGGCGCCGACCCCGCCCACCGCCTTGCCGACCTGGTGGCCGCCCTCCGCGACGTCCTGCTCCTCGCCCACCGCCTGCCCGCCGCCACCGGCCCGGAACTCGCCGAGCTGCGCGGCACCGTACGGCAGCCGTACACGCCGGACGGCTCCCTGCGCCTGTACGGCCTCTTCGCCGAGCCCGTCCTCACGGCGACCGGATACGCGGGGGCCGTCACCTGGACCGCCGACGGAGCGGGCCGGCTCTACACGGTGTCGGACGTCGCCCCGGGCGGCACCGCCCGGGCCACGGGCGCGGCCGACCGCGCCGTGCGCATCGGCGACACGTCCCTGACGCACCGTGAACTCTCCCGCGCGGGACTCGCCGTGTCCGGTGCGACCGTCTCGCCGACGGGCCGCCTGGGTGCGGGCGCGGGCGTACGGGCGGTGCGCGCGTCCGGCGCCGCGTGGCACGCCGAGCCGCTCGACCGTCTGTGGGCGGTGCCGGTGGCCGAGCAGGTCTCCCGGGCGCTGACGAGCGAGCGGGACCTGCTCTTCCTCGACGTCACGCTCACCGGCACGGCCCGCGAGGCGGCGGGCGAGTGCCTGGTCGCCGACTGCGACGGCCTGACCCTCCGGCTGGCCGCCGCCCACGACGATCCCGCACTGCCCCATCGCGAGAACCTCCGCCTCCTCGCCTCCGCCCGGGGCACCCGGCTGCGCGTAGTCGCCCGGCTCACGCCGGCCCCGTTCCCCCGGGCGCAGCTCCTGGCCATCGGCCACCCCACCGACCCCGACGCCCGTGTCGATCTCGGACTCGACCGGCTGCGCCGCGCGGATCTGCCCGTCACGCCGGTGCCGCGGGCCACCCCGGACGCGCCCGCCGTCGACGAGGCCCCGGTGCATCTGCTGCGCCGCCGGGTCCACCAGGCCGCCGCCGGTGGCCGCCGGGTGCTCGCCTTCCCCGGAAGCCGGGACGCCGCGGGCACGCGGTTGCGCCGGCACGGTCTCGGCACCGCCGGCGAGCTGCTCGCCGCGCTCCACGCCGCCGCCGCGGACCGGACGCGCGACCCCTTCGGGCGACTGCTCCCGGCCGACACGGGCCGCTTCGCCCGCGCCTGGCTCGGCGCCGCCGTCTACACGGAGGAACTCGACCGCGCCCTGTGCGCCGCCGCGTGGGGCGCGGACCCCGACGGCCTCCCGGATCGCACGATTCCGGCGGACGTCACGCCGTAGTACTCACCTGGGACTTCGCGACACCCTCGCCCATTCCGGTGCGCACAGTCTTGTCAGGAACATGATCACCTCCTACAGTCCCCAGCACACCGGAAAGTGGGAGCGCTCCCACCCGTGGCGAACGCTCCCCCCGAGACTCCCCGTCCCCCACACCCTTCCGGAGAGGCTCCCCATGCGACCGAAACGACCCCGCCTCCGTACCCGTACCCGCACCCCGCGAGGGCTCCTGGGCGCCCTGATCGCGATCCTCGCCGTCCTCGGGTCGGCCCTGACCGCGGTGGCGCCCGCCCAGGCGGACACCACGATCTGCGAACCGTTCGGGACGACCACGATCCAGGGACGCTACGTCGTCCAGAACAACCGCTGGGGCACCAGCGCCACCCAGTGCGTCACCGCCACCGACGCCGGCTTCCGGGTCGGCCGGGCCGACGGCTCGGCGCCGACCAACGGTGCGCCGAAGTCCTATCCGTCGGTCTTCAACGGCTGCCACTACACGACCTGTTCGCCGGGCACGAACCTCCCCGCACGGCTCAGCACCATCGCGGAGGCGCCCTCCAGCATCTCCTACGGCTACGTCGGCGACGCCGTCTACAACGCCTCGTACGACATCTGGCTGGACCCGACCCCCCGGACCGACGGGGTGAACCGGACCGAGATCATGATCTGGTTCAACCGCGTGGGCCCGATCCAGCCCATCGGCTCGCCGGTCGGCACGGCCACCGTGGGCGGGCGCACCTGGGAGGTGTGGACGGGCAGCAACGGCGCCAACGACGTGCTGTCGTTCGTCGCCCCGTCGGCGATCACCGGCTGGAACTTCGACGTCATGGACTTCGTCCGGACGACCGTCGCGCGCGGTCTCGCCGAGGACGACTGGTACCTGACGAGCGTCCAGGCCGGTTTCGAGCCGTGGCAGAACGGCACCGGGCTGGCCGTGAACTCCTTCTCCTCCGCCGTCGAGACGGCTTAGGCCCGAACGCCACCACCTGCACCACCGCGTAGCCCCACCCCCCTCACCCTCACCCCCAACTGGAGACCCCCATGGCTCTACGCAACAGATCCCTCACCCTTGCGGCGGTACTGGCCACCCTGCTCGCCGCGCTCGGCGTGACCTTCCTGCTCGGGCAGGGCAAGGCCGAGGCCCACGGTGTGGCGATGATGCCCGGCTCGCGCACCTACCTCTGCAAGCTGGACGCCACCACGGGCACCGGCGCCCTGGACCCGACCAACCCGGCGTGTCGCAGCGCCCTCGACCAGAGCGGCGCGACCGCGCTGTACAACTGGTTCGCCGTGCTCGACTCCAACGCCGGTGGCCGCGGCGCCGGTTACGTACCGGACGGCACGCTGTGCAGCGCGGGCGACCGGTCCCCGTACGACTTCTCCGGCTACAACGCGGCCCGAGCGGACTGGCCCCGCACGCATCTGACGTCCGGCGCCACGATTCAGGTGCAGTACAGCAACTGGGCTGCCCACCCGGGTGACTTCCGGGTCTATCTGACCAAGCCGGGCTGGTCGCCCACGTCCGAGCTGGGCTGGGACGACCTGGAACTGATCCAGACGGTGACCGACCCGCCCCAGCAGGGCTCGCCCGGCACCGACGGGGGCCACTACTCCTGGGACCTGGCGCTGCCCTCGGGCCGCTCGGGTGACGCGCTGATCTTCATGCAGTGGGTGCGTTCGGACAGTCAGGAGAACTTCTTCTCCTGCTCCGACATCGTCTTCGACGGCGGCAACGGCGAGGTGACCGGCATCCGCGGCTCGGGCAGCACCCCGACCCCGACGCCGACGCCCACCCCGACGACACCGCCCACCCACTCCGGTGACTGCATGGCCGTCTACTCCGTGGAGAACTCCTGGAGCGGCGGCTTCCAGGGCTCCGTCGAGGTGATGAACCACGGGACGGAGCCGCTGAACGGCTGGGCCGTACAGTGGCAGCCGGGCGCGGGGACCACGCTCGGCGGCGTGTGGAACGGCTCGCTGTCGAGCAATGCCGACGGCACGGTGAAGGTCGGGAACGTGGACCACAACCGCGTGATCCCACCGGACGGCAGCGTGACGTTCGGCTTCACCGCCACGTCGACGGGCAACGACTTCCCGGCCGGGACGATCGGCTGCGTGACGCCGTAGGACGACGGGCAGGGCCACGCGCCGTGCGGCGCGCGGCCCTGCCCGGAGCCCGCCGGACCCGGCCGGCGTCCTCCGGCGACCTCACGGGCCGGTTACGAATCGCTCAACCTCTGGTTACGGGGCGGCGATCGGGCGACGATGGGACCATGACTCTGGCCCAGCGCGCCCTTGACCGGCTGCAGGCCTGGCCCGACCTCACCCCGGGTCCGGCCAGTTGCGGAACCGGACGGGCGCTGCGCTCCGTGCGCGACGAGATCGTCCACTTCCACACCGGCCGGGACGTGGACCTCCACCTCACCCAACGGGCCATACAACGCTTCCAGTACGACCTCAGCGGCTCCAGCGCCATACGCCTGGTCCCGGGCTCCCGCTGGGTGACCGTGCACCTGGACTGCGACGCGGACGTCCACCTCCTGCTGAGCCTGGTGAGCATCGCGCTGAAGGCCCAGCAGACCCGGCCCGTCGCGGACCGGGCCTCGGCTTGCAACTTCCACCGGGTCACCGTGCTGCCGCGCACAGGAACCGGGGAGCTCTGAGACACGCCGGCGGCGGTGCCCCTTCCCTCGTGCCCGTCGCGCCGGAGGGGGCACCGCCGTGACGGGTGTCAGTGGTCCGCCGGCTGCTCCGCGGTGCGCCGGATGCCGACGGCGGCGAGGGCCGCGCCGAGCACACAGAGGATGCCGGTGACGACGGCGGCGGAGTGGACGCCGTTCATGAACGCCTGCCCGCTGCCCTCGACCACGGCGGCCCGCAGGCCGGCCGGCATGTCGCCGGAGACGGGCGCCACGCCCATCGCCACGGCGTCCTTGGCCTCCTGCACACCGTGGGCCACGGCCGAGGGAACGCCCGCGCCGGTCAGCTCCCCGATGAGCGTGGAGCCGACCTTGGCGCTGATCAGGGAGACCAGCACGGACGTACCGAGCGCGCCGCCGATCTGCAGGGTCGTGGCCTGCAGACCGCCGGCCACACCGCCGTCGCGGACGGGGGCGTTGCCGACGATGGCGTCGGAGGAGGCGGACATCACCATGCCGACGCCGAGGCCGAGCGCGAAGAACGGCGGCCACATCGTGGCGTAGGAGGAGTCGGTCTGCCAGGTGAGCATGCCGAAGCAGGAGGCCGCCTGGAGCAGCATGCCCAGCGGCATGGTCAGCCGCGGTCCGAAGCGCTGGGTCAGGGCCGCGCCCAGCGGCGAGGCGACCAGCGACGCGAGGCTGAGCGGGAGGGTCCGCACGCCCGCCTCGACCGGCGTGAAGCCGCGCACGTTCTGCAGGTAGAGCATGACGAAGAAGATCACGCCGAGCATCACGAAGAAGTTCAGCGCGGTGATGATCGCGCCGATCGTCAGCGCACGGCTGCGGAACAGGCGCATCGGCAGCAGCGGGTGCTCGACGCGGGTCTCGTACCAGCCGAAGACGAGCAGCAGGACGAGACCGGCGGCGACGGCGCCCAGGGTTCCCGCGGAGGTCCAGCCCCAGGTCTCGCCCTTGACCACGCCGAAGACCACGGCCAGCAGTCCGAGGGCGAGCAGGACGAGGCCGGGGATGTCGAACCGCTCGCGTCCGGCGGCGTTGCGGCTCTGCGGGAGCACCAGGAGGCCGAAGAGGATGGCGACGATGCCGATGGGGGCGTTGATGTAGAAGACGGACTCCCAGTTGACGTGCTCCACGAGGAGACCGCCGACGATCGGTCCGAGGGCCGTCGCGACGGCGGAGACCATGGCCCAGATGCCCACGGCCATGCCGAACTTCTTCGGCGGGAACGCGGCCCGCAGCAGTCCGAGGGTGTTGGGCATCAGCAGACCGCCGAAGACGCCCTGGAGGGCGCGGAAGGCGACCACGCCCTCGATCGACCCGGACAGGCCGATGGCGACCGAGGCGAGGGTGAAGCCGGCGACGCCCACGAGGTAGTAGGTGCGCCGGCCGAAGCGGTCGCCGAGCTTGCCGCCCAGGATGAGGGTGGCGGCGAGCGCGAGGAGGTAGGAGTTGGTCACCCACTGGAGCTCGGCGGTGGACGCGTGCAGGTCGCTGCCGATCTCGGGGTTGGCGATGGCGACGACGGAGCCGTCGAGCTGGACCATGAACAGTCCGAACGCGACGGCCAGGAGGGTCAGCCAGGGGTTGGACCGCAGGCGGCCGGCCGCCGGTGGGGCGGTCGGGTTCGCGGACGTGGTGGGGCGATCCACGGACGTGGACGACATGGGTGAGCCTTCGCTTCCAGGTTCGGGGTGGTGCGTGCGGGGACGGGGCGGTCCCCGGAGGAACGGGCAGGCCGGCCGAGGGCACGACGGTGTGCCCGCGACCGGCGGGAATGCCTCGGATCCGCCCGGTCAGCGGGCGGTGGGGTGGAGGTGCCGCGCCAGCGCGTCGAGGGCGTCCAGGGCGGAGCCCAGCGCGCCCTGCTGGCCCTCGGTGAGGGAGGTCAGGGCGTGGCGGAGGAACGCGGTCTCCAGTTCCCGCACCTCGGCCACGCGCTCACGGGCCGTGGCCGTCAGGTGGAGGTGGGCGACCCGCTTGTCGGCGCTGTCCTGCCTGCGCTCCAGGTCCCCCTGCTCGGTGAGCTGGGAGACCAGGGCGCTGACGTTGTTCGGCTTCATCAGCAGGGCCTCGGCGGCCTCGCGCACCGTGGCACCCTCGCGCTGCGCGACGAACCGCAGCAGCGCGAGCTGCCCCTCCGGGGGCTTGGGGTGCGGGTACTCCGCGGTGACCTGCCGGTCCAGCGCCCGGTGCAGCGCGGGAAGGCACGCCGCGAGCCCGGAGGCCACACGGTCGATGTCCCCGCGGGGGGTGCTGGAGTCGGTCACCAGAAGATATTAGGTATAGGAAGATAGGTATGTCAAAGGAGGTACTACGGCCTGTGCAACCCCCTCGCAACCTTCCCCGTGCTGGCATGCACGGCATGCACGACACACACGAGGAGACCCCCCGCGTCGAGCTCACCCCCGACGCGGCCGTACTGCTGCGGCGGCTCCGCGAGGAGCACGGCCCGCTGATGTTCCACCAGTCCGGCGGTTGCTGCGACGGCAGCGCCCCCATGTGCTACCCGGCCGGCGAGTTCCGCACCGGCGCCGCGGACGTCCTGCTCGCGGAGCTGTCGGTCGAGGGCACCGAGGAGCCGGTGGAGTTCTGGATGTCACGCAGCCAGTACGAGGTGTGGAGTCACACCCGGCTGATCGTGGACGTCGTCCCGGGCCGGGGCAGCGGCTTCTCGCTGGAGGCGCCCGAGGGGGTGCGCTTCCTCATCCGCTCCCGCGTCGTCGACGCCTAGGGCAGGTCCGGGACTCACGGTCTGAGGCTGCCGACGATGTCCGCCGTGGCGGTCAGGCCGCTGTGGATGGTCGGGGCGATGCTCGTGCCCGCCAGGTAGAAGCCGAGCAGCAGGCACACCAGCGCGTGCGAGATCTTCAGCCCGCCGTTGCGCAGGAAGAGCACCGCCAGGAGCAACAGCAACAGCACCACAGAGATGGAAACGGCCATCGTCAACCTCCTCCGCCACGTCCACTTCGCGGCGTTCGGCCGTAAGTGTGGCGTAGCGGAGGGTTCGTCCGGGCGGCTGACCTGTCCTCCGAACGTGTGGTGTTCCGGCGGCGTCCTACGCGGCCCGGCGGGCGTCGAGGAACGCTTCGAGCCCCGCGAGGTCGTCGGTGTTGAGGTGGTCGACACCGGCGTCGAGCAGTTCGGCCCACACCGCGTCCCGGGCGGGGCCCGCCACGTCGGGGGTGGCCCAGAAGCGCACCCGCTGCCCGCGGGCGTGCGCGGTGCCGACGATGTCCCGCAGCCTGCGCCGCTCGGCCGCCGGGAAGGCGCCCACGCCCTGCCAGGTGAAGTTGAGCGACCAGTTGTCGCTGATCAGCGGGACGAAGGAGGCCGGGGCGGTGGTGCCGAGGTCGGCGAGGCGGCCGTCGTAGAAGGCCCGGCGCGTGGTCTGGGCCTCCATGGGCGCGCGGGCGGCCCGGTCGCCGGAGACCACCGCGGTGACCGCGCCGGGGAACACCCGTCCGTGGGAGTAGGTCGTGAACAGGTGCTGGTAGCGGCGCAGACGACGGTCGAGTTCGAGGTAGGCCGACGCGCCCTCGGTCTTGATGTCGACGAGGAGTTGCAGGGGGCGGCGGTCCCGCAGGTAGACCCTGCCGTGGTGGGCGCGGACCCGGGCGGCGAGGGGGTCGAGGTAGAGGGACTCCAGGGTGCGGGCGGGGTCGAGGTCCTCGGGGTCGTGGGCGACGAGGAGTTGGCCGTCGACGAGGTAGATGTCGGCCTCGACGCTGCCGAAGCGGTGGTCGAGGGCGTCGAGGAGGGGGCGGGGGTGCTCGTAGTCGTTGTGGGCGTGCGCGCGCCACAACGGGCGCGGGCCGTGCCTGCCTTCGCTCGCCAGCGCGGTGCCGGCGGGCAGGGCGACCGCGCCCGCGAGGGCGGCGCCGAGGGTGGTGAGGGCTCTGCGTCGGGTGGTGCCGGCCATGCTCTGCCTCCCTGGAAGTGCCGTACGGGACGCCTGTGAGTATGGGGTCACGAGGGCTTCGAGGAGCAGAGCCGTGCGGTGAGTTGGCCGGACCGACGTCGGTCGTTCACTGCGCCTTCGCCGGAGCGGGCGCGCGGAAAGTGCCCGCCCCCGAGGGTACGGGCACTTCACGGACGGCCGGCGGTGAACCGACGTCAGGGTGCGCGCAGGTCGACCAGTTCGGCCAGCGCCTGTCGGTGGGTGCCCGCCGAGCCGTAGGCGATCGAGTCGGCCTTGGCCCGCTTGAGGTACAGGTGGACCGGATGCTCCCACGTCATGCCGAGGCCGCCGTGCAGTTGCAGCGCCTCCTCGGCGGCGTGGACGGCCACCCGGGCCGCGTACGCCTGGGCCACGGCGACGGCCACGTCGGTGTCGGCGCCGGTCGCCAGCGCGTCGGCCGCGTTGCGGGCGGCGGCGCGCAGGCCCGCGACCTGGAGCCACAGGTGGGCGAGCCGGTGCTTGAGCGCCTGGAACCCGCCGACCTGCCGGTTGAACTGCTTGCGTTCCTTGAGGTAGGTGACCGTGTCGGTCAACAGCCGGTCGGCGAGGCCCAGCTGCTCGGAGGCGAGCAGTCCGGCACCGGCCCGCAGGGCGCGTCGTACGGCGGGTTCCGCGTCCCCCAGCCGGCGCCCGGACACACCGTGGAGGGTCACGCGTGCCACCGGCCGGGTGAGGTCCAGGGACACCTGCGGGGTGACGGTCACGTCGGCGGTGCCGACGGCGTACAGTCCCCCGTCGTCCGCGGGCACGAGCAGCACGTCGGCGACGGCCGCGTCGGCGACACCGGTCAACTCCCCGTGCAGCGCGCCGTTCTCGAGGCGGGCCCGCGGGACGTCGCCGCCCGGTCCGACGTGCAGTCCGACGGCCAGGACGGCGACGGACGTGGCGGACGCCAGCTCGGTGAGCAGGTCGTCGGCCCCGCAGGCCAGCAGCGCCTCGGTGGCGACCACGGCACTCGTCAGATACGGCACCGGTGCGACCGCGCGGCCCAACTCCTCCAGGACCACGGCGGTTTCCCGGTGGGTGGCGCCCTGACCGCCCAGTTCCTCGGGGATCAGCAGGCCCGCGAGGCCCATGGAGTCGGAGAGCGCCTTCCACAGGGACACGTCGTGCGCGGTGGCCGATTCGGTGCGGGTGATCACGGCCGCCGGGTCGCAGTGGTCGGTGAGCAGGTCCCGGACGGCGGCGCGCAGCGCCTCTTCCTCCTCCGAGTAGAGCAGAGCGGGTTCCGGCTGTGCGCTCATCGGGCGAGGTCCTTCCAGGCGACGTCCTTGTCGGTGCGCGGCTCGGCGGGCAGGCCCAGGACGCGCTCGGCGACGATGTTCAGCAGGACCTCGCTGGTCCCGCCCTCGATGCTGTTGCCCTTGGAGCGCAGGTAGCGGTACCCGGCCTCGCGGCCGGTGAAGTCGACCTGCTCGGGTCGGCGCATGGTCCAGTCGTCGTACAGCAGGCCTTCCTCACCCAGGAGTTCGACCTCCAGGCCGCTGATCTCCTGGTTGAGGCGGGCGAAGTTCAGCTTCATCCCGGCGCCCTCGGGACCGGGCTGGCCGGCCACCAGCTGCTGGCGCAGGCGTACGCCGGTGAGGCGGGCGACCTCGGCCTCGACCCACAGGCCCAGCAGTCGCTGGTGCAGGTCGTGGGTGCGCAGGTCGGGGCGTTCCCGCCAGGTCGCGGCGGCCTTGCCGATCATGCCGCCCTCGCGGGGGATCGGGGTGCCGCCGATGGCGACGCGCTCGTTGTTCAGCGTGGTCTGCGCGACCCGCCAGCCGTCACCGATCTCGCCGAGGCGCCGGGAGTCGGGGATGCGGACGTCGGTGAGGAAGACCTCGTTGAACTCGGCCTCACCGGTGATCTGGCGCAGCGGCCGGACCTCGACGCCGGGGTCGGTCATGTCGCAGAGGAAGTACGTGATGCCCCGGTGCTTGGGCACGTCCGGGTCGGTGCGGGCGATGAGGATGGCCCAGCGGGCGAGGTGCGCGCTGGAGGTCCACACCTTCTGTCCGTTGACGATCCAGTCGTCGCCGGAGCGCACCGCCCGGGTACCGAGCGCGGCGAGGTCGGACCCGGCGCCCGGCTCGCTGAACAGCTGGCACCAGACCTCCTCGCCCGTCCACAGCGGGCGCAGCAGCCGGCGCTTCTGCTCCTCGGTGCCGTAGTGCAGGATCGTCGGCGCGGCCATTCCGAGGCCGATGCCGATGCGGCGGGGGTCGTTGTCGGGGGCGCCCGCCGCCTCCAGCTCTGCGTCCACGACGGCCTGGAGGGAGCGGGGGGCGGCGAGTCCGCCGAGGCCCTCCGGATAGTGCACCCAGGCGAGTCCGGCGTCGAAGCGGGCCCTCAGGAAGTCGAGGCGGTCGGTGGTCGCCGGTGGATGGGCCGCCAGCAACTCCTTGGTACGGGTCCGCAGTTCCGCTGCGTCGGTCATGCGGCGGCTCCTTTCTCCAGGTTCTCCGGGACGACGGCCACCCGGCCGGTCGTCCTGCCGTCGGCCACCCGCTGCACGGCGTCCGCGGCCCCGCCGAGCGGTACCCGTTCGCTCACCAGCGGCTTGATCGCGCCCCGCGCGGCCAGCTCGGTGAGCTGCTCGTGGCAGTGCTGGACGAGCCCCGGGTTCTTGGTGTTGTACAGGCCCCAGTGCAGGCCGAGGATCGCGTAGTTCTTCACCAGGGCGTGGTTGAGCGCCGGGCTGGGGATGGTGCCGCTCGCGAAGCCGACGACGACGATCCGGCCCTCGAAGGCGACGACCTTGGCGGACTGGGCGTAGGCCTGGCCGCCCACCGGGTCGTAGATCACGTCGACGCCCCGGCCGCCGGTGGCCTCCTTGACGGCCGCGACGACGTCCTCGGCGCGCCGGTCGACGACCAGGTCGCAGCCCAGCTCGCGGGCGACGGCCGCCTTCTCGGGGCCGCCGACGACACCGATGACGGTGGCGCCGGCGGCCTTGCCGAGCTGCACGGCCGCGCTGCCGACCCCTCCGGCGGCGGCGTGGACGAGCAGCGTCTCCCCCGCCTCCAGCCGGGCCCGGCGGTGCAGGCCGAACCAGCCGGTCTGGTAGCCGATGTGCAGGGCGGCGGCCTCGGCGTCGTCCAGGGCGTCCGGCGCGGGCAGCAGGGCGCGGGCGTCCGCGACGGCGTACTCGGCGAAGCCGCCGTGCGGCAGCACGGGGTTGGCGATGACGCGGCGCCCGTCCTCGGTCTCGCCGCAGATCTCCACACCCGGCGTGAACGGCAGCGGCGGCCTGACCTGGTACTGCCCCCGGCACAGCAGGGCGTCCGGGAAGTTGATGTTCGCGGCGCGGACCCTCAGCAGGACCTGGCCGTCGCCGGGTGTGGGCGGCGCCACGTCCGCGAGGCGCATCACCTCGCCCGGCTCGCCGTTCTCGTGCACCTGCCATGCCTGCATGCGGGGCCTCCACCGACTTCGTCCGACCGGGTCTCCCGCATACTAAGCGGTCGCTTGCCGATCAGGGAACAGCTTCCACGCGGTCGTCCGTCACGACCGGGCGGTGGGCCGCGCCCGTACGTGCATCCGCTCGCCCTGGGGCCCGAACAGGCTGAGGAACTCCACCGGACCCTCCCCCGTCGACCCGAACCAGTGCGGCACCCGCGTGTCGAACTCGGCGGCCTCCCCGGCCGACAGCACGACGTCGTGGTCGCCGAGCACGAGGCGCAGCCGGCCGGACAGGACGTAGAGCCACTCGTACCCCTCGTGGGTGCGCGGGTCCGGCTCCTCCTTCCGCCGGGGCTCCAGCACCTTGAAGGCCTGGAGTCCGCCCGGCTGGCGGGTCAGGGGCCAGTGGGTGCGGCCGTGGCGCACGATCGGCTCGGACCGCACCCGGGGGTCGCCGACCGGCGGGGCGCCGACCAGCTCGTCCAGCGGCACCTGGTGGGCCTGGGCGATCGGCAGCAGCAGTTCGAGGCTCGGTTTGCGCAGCCCCGACTCCAGCCGCGAGAGGGTGCTCACCGAGATGCCGGTCGTCTCGGACAGGGCCGCCAGGGTCACCTCCCGCTCCTTGCGGACCTGGCGGAGCCTCGGCCCGACACCGGCGAGAACGTCGTCTGCAGTCATGCGGATATTGCAGAACCGGCAAACACATTTGTCAATCCCGTGGATCCCGGGCGACCTTTGCCGTGGAGGTGGTCACCATGACCCAGAGCACGATGACCCAGAGCACGATGACCCAGAGCACGATGACCCAGAGCACGATGCCCCAGAGCACGATGACCCAGAGCACCATGCCCCGGAGCGAGGACCCGGCCCTGACCGGGACGTACGACGTGATCGTGGTCGGTGGCGGCGCGGCCGGGCTGTCCGCCGCACTCGTCCTGGGCCGCTCACGGCGGCGCACCCTGGTCGTCGACGCCGGTGAGCCGCGCAACGCGCCCTCGGACCACATGCAGGGGTACCTGACCCGGGACGGCATGCCGCCGGCCGAGTTCCTGGCGCTGGGCCGGGAGGAGATCGCGCGGTACGGCGTGGAGCTCGTCCGCGACCGGGTGGTGGACGTGTCCCGGGGCGAGGACTTCGCCGTGGAGCTGGCCGGCGGACGGATCGCGCACGCCCGCCGGCTGATCGTCACCACCGGGCTCGAGGACGAGCTGCCGACGGTGCCCGGCGTGGCCGAACGGTTCGGCCGGGACGTGCTGCACTGCCCGTTCTGCCACGGCTGGGAGGTGCGGGACGAGCGCTTCGGCGTACTCGCCACCAGCCCGATGAGCGTGCACCAGGCGCTGATGGTGTCCGGCTGGTCGGACGACGTGACCCTCTTCCTGCACACGGTCGCCGAGCCGGAGCTGTCCGACGACGACCTGCGCCGGCTCGCCGCGGCCCGGGTCAAGGTGGTGCCGGGCGAGGTCGCCGGGCTGCGGGTCGAGGACGACCGGCTCACCGGGGTGCGACTGGCCGACGGCTCGACGCACGACCGCTCGGTGCTCTTCGTCGCCCCGCGCGCCGTACCGCAGACCGGCCTGATGGAGCGGCTGGGTGCCGAACTGCAGGAGACCCCGTTCGGCGCCTACCCCGTGGTCGACCCGACGGGCCGGACCACCGTGCCCGGGGTGTGGACCGCCGGCAACGCGATGGGCTTCGCCGAGCAGGTCGTCCACGCGGCGAGCGGCGGCTACCGCGCGGCGGCGGCGATCGTCGGCGACCTGATCATGTCGGACCTGGACGCGACCGTCACCGGCTGAACGAACGCGCCGCACGCCGCACGCCGCCCGCCACCGGGAGAGGACGGGACGGTCGTCCGAGGGTGTACACCCGCCCTCCCCGGTGCACCCTGACTGCATGCTGCTTGCCCGGTTGGCCCAGGTGTCCCGGGAGGTCGCCGCCACCTCGGCGCGGTCCCGGAAGACCGCCCTGCTCGCGGAGTTGTTCCGGGAGGCGGAGGCGGAGGACGTGCCGGTCGTCATCCCGTACCTGGCGGGGCGGCTCCCCCAGGGCCGGATCGGCGTCGGCTGGAAGGTGCTGGGCCGGCGGGTCGAACCGGCCGCCGCACCGACCCTGACCGTGCGCGAGGTGGACGCCCTGATCACGCGGCTCGGCGCGGTCTCCGGCGCCGGTGCGCAGGCCGAGCGCACCCGCCTGGTCGGCGAGCTGATGGGCGCGGCCACCGAGGACGAGCAGCGCTTCCTGGTCGGGCTGCTCACCGGCGAGGTCCGGCAGGGCGCCCTGGACGCGGTCGCCGTCGAGGGCCTGGCCGCGGCGACCGGGGCGCCGTCGGCGGACGTACGGCGCGCGGTGATGCTCGCGGGCTCCCTGCAGACGGTGGCCGAGGCCCTGCTCGCCGAAGGGCCCGGCGCCCTGGACCGCTTCCGGCTCACCGTCGGCCGCCCCGTCCTGCCGATGCTGGCGCACAGCGCCTCCTCGGTCTCCGAGGCGGTCGGCAAGCTGGGCGCCTCGGCCGTGGAGGAGAAGCTGGACGGCATCCGCGTCCAGGTGCACCGGGTGGCGGACACCGTGCGCGTCTACACCCGCACCCTGGACGACATCACCGACCGGCTCCCCGAGGTGACCGCGACAGCCCTCGCACTGCCGGGCGAGCGGTTCATCCTGGACGGCGAGGCGATCTCCCTCGACGGGAGTGGACGCCCCCGTTCGTTCCAGGAGACCGCCGGGCGGGTCGGTTCCCGCACGGACGTGGCCACGGCCGCGCGGGCGGTGCCCGTCTCCGTGGTGTTCTTCGACGCGCTGTCCGTCAACGGCCGCGACCTGCTCGACCTGCCGCTGACCGAGCGGCACGCGGAGCTGGCCCGTCTGGTCCCGGAGCCGACGCGGGTGCGGCGCACGCTGGTACGGGGGCCCGAGGAGATCCCGGCCGCGGAGGAGTTCCTCGCCGCGACCCTCGCACGCGGCCACGAGGGCGTCGTCGTCAAGGCGGTCGACGCCGCCTACAGCGCGGGCCGGCGCGGCGCGTCCTGGCTGAAGGTCAAGCCCGTGCACACCCTCGACCTGGTCGTCCTGGCCGCCGAGTGGGGCCACGGCCGCCGCACCGGCAAGCTCTCCAACCTCCACCTGGGCGCCCGCACCGCCGACGGCTCCTTCGCCATGCTCGGCAAGACCTTCAAGGGCATGACCGACGCGCTGCTGACCTGGCAGACCGAGCGCCTCCGACAGCTGGCCGTCGAGGAACACGCCTGGGGCGTGACCGTACGCCCCGAACTCGTCGTCGAGATCGCCTACGACGGCCTCCAGCGCTCCACCCGCTACCCGGCCGGCGTCACCCTCCGCTTCGCCCGTGTGATCCGCTACCGCGACGACAAGCGCCCCGAGGAGGCGGACACGGTGGAGACGCTGCTCGCCGCGCACCCCGGAGTGGCCCCGTGAGACGCAGCGCGGGCCTGCTCCTGCACCGCCCCACCGCCCACGGCCGGCAGGTGCTGCTCGGCCACATGGGCGGCCCCTTCCACGCCCGCCGCGACGCCGGGTCGTGGACGATCCCGAAAGGCGAGTACGACCCCGCCGAACCGGCCTGGGACGCGGCCCGGCGGGAGTTCGAGGAGGAGCTGGGGCTGCCGCCGCCCGACGGCGAGGCCGTCCCGCTCGGCGAGGTCCGCCAGTCCGGCGGCAAGGTCGTCACGGCCTGGGCGATCGAGGCCGACCTCGATCCGGCGACGGTCGTCCCCGGCACGTTCCGCATGGAGTGGCCGCCGCGGTCGGGCCGGATCGAGGAGTTCCCGGAGCTGGACCGGGTGGCGTGGTTCACGGTGGACCGGGCGCGCGCGGTGATCGTGAAGGCCCAGGCGACGTTTCTCGACCGACTGGCTGAGCACCCGCACGGCGAGAACTGACGAGAACCGACCGGACGAGTCCGCGTTACCGACCAGACGAGTCCGCGTTGCGGCACCCCCTGCCGCGCGCCAAGGTCGAAACACGAGTCTGCACCCAGGGAGGTCGGCCATGCCCATCGCGACGGTGAACCCGGCGAACGGCGAGACGCTCAGGACGTACGAGGCCATGGGCGAGGAGGAGATCGAGCGCCGGCTCCAGCTCGCCGAGGCCACCTTCCGCACGTACCGGACGACGGCCTTCGACGAGCGGGCCGGGCTCATGCACCGTGCCGCCGACCTGCTGGAGGCGGACCAGGAGGAGATCGGCAAGGTCATCACCACCGAGATGGGCAAGCCGGTCAAGCAGGCCCGCGCCGAGGCCGCCAAGTGCGCCAGGGCGATGCGCTGGTACGCCGACCACGCGGCCGCCCTGCTCGCCGACGAGGAGCCCGCCGACTCCGACGTGAAGGACTCCGGCGCCTCCCGCGCGCTGGTCCGCTACCGGCCGCTCGGTCCCGTACTCGCGGTGATGCCCTGGAACTTCCCGCTCTGGCAGGTGATCCGCTTCGCGGCGCCCGCGCTGATGGCAGGCAACGTCGGGCTGCTCAAGCACGCCTCGAACGTGCCGCAGACCGCCCTGTACCTGGAGGACCTGTTCCACCGGGCGGGCTTCCCCGAGGGCTGCTTCCAGACCCTGCTCATCGGCTCGGCCGCCGTCGACGACATCCTGCGCGACGAGCGCGTGCGGGCCGCCACCCTCACCGGCAGCGAGCCGGCCGGCCGCGCGGTCGCCTCCACCGCCGGCGAGATGGTCAAGAAGACGGTGCTGGAGCTGGGCGGCAGCGACCCGTTCGTCGTCATGCCGTCCGCCGACATCGACCGGGCCGCCCGGGTCGCGGTGAACGCGCGCACGCAGAACGCCGGTCAGTCGTGCATCGCCGCCAAGCGGTTCATCGTGCACACGGACGTGTACGACGCCTTCGTCGAGCGCTTCACCGAGGGCATGAAGGCACTGCGGGTCGGCGACCCGATGGACGAGGAGACGGAGGTCGGCCCGCTCTCCAGCGAGCAGGGGGTGGACGACCTCGTCTCCTTGGTCGACGACGCGGTGCGCGGCGGAGCGACGGTGCTGTGCGGCGGCGAACGCCCCGAGGGACCCGGCTGGTACTACCCGCCGACCGTGCTGGCCGACGTCACCCGCCGGATGCGCATCCACCGTGAGGAGGCCTTCGGCCCGGTCGCCACGCTGTACCGTGCGGCCGACCTGGACGAGGCGGTGCTGATCGCCAACGACACGGACTTCGGCCTCAGTTCGAACGTCTGGACGCGTGACGACGCCGATGTGGACCGTTTCGTACGGGATCTGGAGGCGGGCGGTGTGTACGTCAACGGCATGACGGCGTCGCATCCGGCGTTCCCGTTCGGCGGCGTCAAGCGGTCGGGCTACGGGCGTGAGCTGTCCGGGCACGGAATCCGCGAGTTCTGCAACATCACCACCGTGTGGCACGGGGCGTGAGCCTTCCGCGACTACGATCGCCCCTGTGAACCGCGAAGTGACCCTGCCTCTGATCGTCGACGACCGCGGCACCCTCCAGGTCGCCGCGTCCGACGTGAGCAAGCTGCTGCGCACGGTGGGCGGGCGATGGCTGCGGCTGGTCGAGGCCGGCGAGGAGAGCCTGGACGAGGACACCGTCGCGGCCCTGACCATCGAGCTCGCCAAGCTGGCCGACCGGATCGACGTGGCCTGCATCGCCCACAGCAGCGACCGGTCCACCTGACGCGACCTACACCTGCCGTCGGGGACTTTCACTGAGATGGAGTACCCCCGCGAGAGATCGCGGGCCCGGTGAGTGACCGTGGAGGAGCACCCCCAATGGGTGCACCACTTTCCGACCGGGTGGCGCAAGCCTTCCCGCGAGGCGAAAGCAGGTACGGTTCATGGCGACATTGTGCAGACCCTCGGTGTCCGTGCCCGAGCACGTGATCACGATGGAGCAGACGCTGGAGCTGGCTCGCGAGCGTCACAACGACCATCCCCAACTGGCGCTGGCCCTCCGGCTGATAGAGAACACCGGAGTGCGCACGAGGCACATCGTGCAGCCCATCGAGGAGACTCTGAAGCACCCCGGGTTCGAGGACCGCAACAGGCTGTACGAGCGCGAGGCGAAGGCCCGCGTCCCGGCCGTGGTCCAACGGGCGCTCGACGACGCGGAACTGCTCGCCACCGACATCGACGTCATCATCTACGTCTCGTGCACGGGCTTCATGATGCCCTCGCTCACGGCGTGGCTGATCAACGAGATGGGCTTCGACAGCACCACGCGGCAGATTCCCATCGCCCAGCTGGGCTGCGCGGCCGGCGGTGCGGGGATCAACCGGGCGCACGACTTCTGCAGCGCCTACCCCGAGGCCAACGCGCTGATAGTGGCCTGCGAGTTCTGCTCGCTGTGCTACCAGCCCACCGACGTCGGCATCGGCACCCTGCTCTCCAACGGCCTCTTCGGCGACGGCGTCGCCGCCGCGGTGGTCCGCGGACGGGGCGGCACCGGTGTCCGACTGGAGCGCAACGGCTCGTACCTGATCCCCAAGACCGAAGAGTGGATCATGTACGACGTGAAGGCGACCGGCTTCCACTTCCTGCTGGACAAGCGGGTGCCGGCCACCATGGAACCGCTCGCGCCGGCGCTGCAGGAGCTGGCGCGGACCCACGGCTGGGACGCCTCCGACCTGGACTTCTACATCGTCCACGCGGGCGGCCCCAGGATCCTGGACGACCTCAGCACGTTCCTGCAGGTCGACCCGCACGCGTTCCGGTTCAGCCGGGCCACCCTCACCGAGTACGGCAACATCGCCAGCGCCGTCGTCCTGGACGCACTGCGCAGGCTCTTCGACGAGGGCGGCGTCGAAGACCGGGCGCGCGGGCTGCTGGCCGGTTTCGGCCCCGGCATCACCGCGGAGATGTCCCTGGGCCGCTGGCAGACGGCGGACGACCTGCAGGGCGTGAGGCAGGCGTGAGTGCCGAAGCGACGTCCCGGACCGCACCGCCGGTCCGGGACCGGCCCGCCCTCGCCCTGCCCGCCCTGCCCGGCACGGGGTGAGCGGGCCATGACGGAGACGGAGGGGCTGCTGGTGCCGCCGGGTCACGGGCGGGTCGTCCAGGCGCCCGCCCAGCACGTGACCTTCAAGGTGACCGGTTCGCACTCGCGCATGGCCTCCACCTTCGAGGTGATCGTGCCGCCGGGCTTCGACGTCGGCGCCCATGTGCACACCCGCAGCGAGGAGCTGTTCTACGTGCTCGAAGGCGAGCTGGACGTGCTCGCCTTCGAGCCGAGGGTCCGCACCCCCGACAACTGGCAGAAGTGGGAGTCGACTTCGGGCAACCAGGTGGTCCGCGCCACGCCGGGCACGGTCATCGTCGTACCCCCCGGCTGCCCCCACGCGTTCGCGAACCCGACGGGCGAACCCGCCAAGATGTTCTTCCAGGCGAGCCCGCCCCCGGACCACGAGCGCTACTTCGAGGAACTCCTCGAGATCCTCGCCGACGGTGGCCCTCCGGACCACGAGGCGATCGAGGCACTGAGGGCCAAGTACGACATCGAGCAGCTGACGCCGCTCAGGCATCGCTAACGGATCGGCATCCCCGCCAGGGTCCGGGCGATCACCAGGCGCTGGATCTCGCTCGTCCCCTCGAAGATCGTGTAGATCGCGGAGTCCCGGTGCATCCGCTCCACCGGGTACTCCCGCGTGTACCCGTTGCCGCCCAGGATCTGGACCGCCTGGGCGGTCACCTTCTTCGCCGTCTCACTCGCGAACAGCTTGGACATCGACCCCTCGGCGGCGGTGAACGGCTTGCCGTTGATCGCCATCCAGGAGGCCCGCCACACCAGCAGCCGCGCCGCGTCGATGGACGTGCGCATGTCCGCGAGCTGGAAGGCGACGCCCTGGTTGTCGATGATCGGGCGGCCGAACTGCTCACGCGTCTGGGCGTACTCCAGCGCCACCTCGTACGCGGCACGGGCGGTGCCCACCGCCATGGCGCCGACCGCCGGGCGCGAGGCCTCGAAGGTGGCCATCGCCGCGTTCTTCACGCTCCCCCACTCTCGGCTTCGCTCGAGCGGGGGGACCCCCATGCCGCCCTTCTTCGCCTTCTCCCGGGCGCGGGCCAGGCGCGCGTCCAGCTTCTCCTTGCCGCCGAGCAGGCAGGAGCCGGGGACGCGCACGTTGTCGAGGATCACCTCGGCGGTGTGCGAGGCGCGGATGCCGTGCTTCTTGAACTTCTGGCCCTGGGACAGTCCGGCGGTGCCCGGCGGGACGATGAACGACGCGTGGCCCTTGGAGCCCAGCTCCGGGTCGACGACCGCGACGACGACGTGGACATTGGCGATGCCGCCGTTGGTGGCCCAGGTCTTGGTGCCGTTGAGCACCCACTCGTCCTTGGCCTCGTCGTACACGGCACGGGTGCGCATGGAAGCCACGTCGGAGCCGGCGTCCGGCTCGGAGGAGCAGAAGGCGGCGACCTTGACATCGTTGGCGTCGCCGTACATCTGGGGGATCCAGGTGCCGATCTGCTCCTCGGTGCCGTTGGCGAGGACGCCGACGGCGGCGAGGCCGGTGCCCACGATGGACAGGGCGATGCCGGCGTCGCCCCAGAACAGCTCCTCCATCGCCATGGGGATGCCGAGGCCGGTGGGGTCGAAGTACTGCTGGGCGTAGAAGTCGAGGGAGTAGATGCCGACCTTGGCGGCCTCCTGGATGACCGGCCAGGGAGTCTCCTCACGCTCGTCCCATTCGGCGGCCGCGGGACGGATGACGTCGGCCGCGAAGCCGTGCAGCCAGTCCCGGACCTCCTTCTGTTCGTCGTTGAGCTCCATGGTGAACTCGGCCATGTCCCCTCCAGTGACGCACCTGCGTGTTACTTGCGGTAACCGCAGTCTGTTACCGGTGGGTAGGAAAAGTCAACTCCCGAGGACGCGTCGCCCTCCCGTTCGATGTCCGGCGCCCGACGGGTGTTAGTTTGCGCAGGCGTCACCGAACCAGCACGGGTGGGGAGAGCTCATGGACACCACGCAGCGGACCGATCAGCAGCGGTCCGCCGACCGCAGACGGCGCGAGCTGCTGGAGGCCGCCGACCGGGTGGTGCTGCGCGACGGCCCACAGGCCTCGATGAACGCCATCGCCGCCGAGGCCGGCATCACCAAACCGATCCTCTACCGTCACTTCGGCGACAAGGGCGGACTGTACGCCGCCCTCGCCCAGCGGCACACGGACGCCCTCCTCGCCTCGCTGCGGGCCGCCCTCGACGCTCCGGCGGACCGCCGTGAGCGCGTCGAGTCCACCCTGGACACCTATCTGGCGGCCATCGAGGCACGCCCGCAGGTGTACCGCTTCCTGATGCACCCGGCGGAGGGCACCACCACGCCGGGCGACCAGGCCGAGCAGGGCTTCGACGTCGGCAAGCACTCGGCGCCGCTGCTGCGCCGGATGGGCGAGGAACTGGGCACGGTCATCGAGGAGCGCCTCGACATGGGACCGGGCAGCCGGCAGCTGGCCCGGGTCTGGGGGCACGGCATCGTCGGCATGATGCACGCCGCCGGGGACTGGTGGCTCGGCGAACGCCCGTGCTCCCGGGCGGAGTTGGTCCGCAGCCTGGCCGACCTGCTGTGGGGACGGCTGGCCGAGGCCGGGGACAAGGTCGGCGGGCCCGGCTTCTGACGGCCAGGACGTACTCAGCGCGTACTAACGGCTCCAGGCCGCCCTGCCGGCCTGGCGGAGCACCCTCCGCCTGCGCCACCCCGTGAGGCGATCGACGTAGATCCCACCCTCGAGATGATCGCACTCGTGCTGAAGGCACCGGGCGAAGAACCCCGATCCCCGCACGGTGACCGGCTCCCCGGTCACCGTGAAGCCGGTGACGACCGCCTCGTCGTGGCGCTCGGTCCCGGCCTCCAGCCCCGGCAGCGACAGACAGCCCTCCGGCCCGCGCACCACCACCCCGCCGGTCTCGACCAGCCGCGGGTTCACCACATGGCCGAGGTGGCGCTCGTCCTCGTCGTCCGGGCAGTCGTACACGAAGACGCGCAGCGCCTCGCCGACCTGGTTCGCGGCCAGGCCGACGCCGCGGGCGGCGTACATCGTCGCGAACAAGTCCTCGACGAGGGCGGCGAGTTCCGGACCGAAGTCGGTCACCTCCGCGCAGGGGGTGTGCAGGACGGGGTCACCGAGGAGGGTGAGGGGACGGACGCGCCCGTGGGCGCCCGGGATGGAGCCGTGTCGCATGGCGGCAAGAGTAAGGTCCGTGTGTCTCCCGGCGGTCCGCGCCCATCGCCGGGGCCGCGTGGCCGGTGCCGCGATTCGGGAGTGCGAATGGATCTCGATAGGCTGAGGTCCACACCACGTGGCCGTCAGGCTTCACAGGCTTCAGGCGCGGCGCGTACGGCAAGGAGGATCGAGAACTGATGGCAGGCAACTCGGACCCGCTCACGCCGCGGGCCAAGATCGCCGTGACCGCGGGCAAGGCGGTCGCGGCGGCATCGCGCGCCGCGGGGCGCGGCAGCGGTTCGGTGATCGGCGGCCGGGTCGCGTTGAAGCTCGACCCCGACCTCCTCGGCCGGCTCGCCCAGCACCTGGATGTGACGCTGGTCTCGGCGACCAACGGCAAGACCACCACCACCCGGCTCATCGCCGAGGCGCTCAAGGCGGCCGGCCCGGTCGTCTCCAACGCGCTCGGCGCCAACATGCCGGCCGGCATCACCTCGGCCCTCGCCGGCGGTTCGGACGCCCGGTACGGGGTCATCGAAGTCGACGAGAAGTACCTCGTCGGCGTCGCCCAGGCCACCGAGCCGAAGTGCATCGCCCTGCTCAACCTCTCCCGCGACCAGCTCGACCGCGCCGCCGAGACCCGGATGCTCGCCGAGAACTGGCGCGAGGGCCTGGCCGGCTCCAAGGCCGTGGTCGTCGCCAACGCCGACGACCCGCTCGTGGTGTGGGCCGCGTCCTCCTCCCCCAACGTGATCTGGGTCGCCGCCGGGCAGATGTGGAAGGACGACGCCTGGTCCTGCCCGTCCTGCGGCGGCGTCATGCAGCGCCCGGGCGACGACTGGTTCTGCGGCGAGTGCGGCTTCCGCCGCCCGACGCCGAGCTGGGCCCTGTCCGGCGACCACGTCCTCGACCCGCACGGCTCGGCCTGGCCGATCCACCTCCAGCTGCCGGGCCGCGCCAACAAGGCCAACGCCGCCTCCTCGGCCGCCGTCGCCGCCGTCTTCGGGGTGCCGCCGCAGGTCGCCCTGGAGCGCATGTACCAGGTGCAGGCGGTCGCCGGGCGCTACGACGTCGTCCAGTTCCAGGGCCGCGACCTGCGCCTGCTGCTCGCCAAGAACCCGGCGGGCTGGCTGGAGACCTTCTCCCTGATCGACCCGCCGCCGGCCCCGGTGATCCTCTCGGTGAACGCGCGCGGCGCCGACGGCACCGACACCTCCTGGCTGTGGGACGTGGACTACACCCGGCTGACCGGCCACCCGATCTGCGTGATCGGCGACCGCAAGCTGGACCTCGCGGTGCGCCTGGAGGTCGCGAACCAGCAGTTCCAGGTGTGCGAGGACCTCGACCAGGCGGTGCAGCTGTGCCCGCCGGGACGCATCGAGGTCATCGCGAACTACACCGCCTTCCAGGACCTGCGCCGCCGCGTCGGCAACTGACCGCGAGATTTCAGGGGACTTTCGTGAGCGACAACCAACTGCGGATCGTCTGGATCTACCCGGACCTGCTCAGCACCTACGGCGACCAGGGCAACGCCCTGGTCGTGGAGCGCCGGGCGCGGCAGCGGGGCCTCGACGTGGCCCGGCTCGACGTGCGCAGCGACCAGCCGATCCCGACCTCGGGCGACATCTACCTGATCGGCGGCGGCGAGGACCGCCCGCAGCGGCTCGCGGCCGAGCGGCTGCGCCGCGACGGCGGTCTGCACCGGGCGGTGGAGAACGGCGCGATCGTCTTCTCCGTCTGCGCCGGCTACCAGATCCTGGGCCACGAGTTCATCAACGACCTGGGTCAGCGCGAGCCGGGCCTCGGCCTGCTCGACGTGGTCTCGACCCGTGGAGAGGGCGCCCGGTGCGTCGGCGACGTCCTCGGCGACATCGACCCGCGCCTGGGCCTGCCGCCACTGACCGGCTTCGAGAACCACCAGGGCGTCACCCACCTCGGCCCCACCGCCCGCCCGCTGGCCCAGGTCCGCTTCGGCAACGGAAACGGCACCGGGGACGGCACGGAGGGCGCGTACAACGACACGGTCTTCGGCACGTACATGCACGGCCCGGTGCTGGCGCGCAACCCGCAGATCGCGGACCTGCTGCTGAAGCTGGCCCTCGACGTGAACGCGCTGCCGCCGACCGACGACCGGTGGTACGAGGCGCTCCGCAACGAGCGCATCGCGGCCGCGCAGCAGCCTGCCTGACCTTCGTGGGGCGGGCCCGTCTGATGCGTCATCCGCACAGGTGAGCGGGCACGTCCAGTAGGCGGACGCACGGTTCGGTCCCGCCCCCCGATGCCGCTAGGGTGGCGGAGATCGAGCCGGACAGCGCGGTCCGGACCCGTGCCACGTTGAGAAGGTTTTTCGGGCTATGCGCATTGGTGTCCTCACGTCCGGCGGCGACTGCCCCGGCCTGAACGCCGTCATCCGGTCCGTCGTACACCGCGCCGTCGTCGACCACGGCGACGAGGTCATCGGCTTCCGGGACGGCTGGAAGGGCCTCCTGGAGTGCGACTACCTCAAGCTCGACCTCGACGCGGTGGGCGGCATACTCGCCCGCGGCGGCACCATCCTCGGCTCCTCCCGGGTCCGTCCCGAGCATCTGCGGGACGGCGTGGAGCGCGCCCGCGGCCACGTCGCGGAACTCGGCCTGGACGCGATCATCCCGATCGGCGGCGAGGGCACGCTCAAGGCGGCCCGGCTGCTGTCCGACAACGGCCTGCCGATCGTGGGCGTACCGAAGACCATCGACAACGACATAGCGGTCACCGACGTCACCTTCGGCTTCGACACCGCCGTGACCGTCGCCACGGAGGCGCTGGACCGGCTGAAGACCACCGCGGAGTCCCACCAGCGGGTGCTCATCGTCGAGGTCATGGGCCGTCACACCGGCTGGATCGCGCTGCACTCGGGCATGGCGGCCGGCGCCCACGCCGTCGTCGTCCCGGAGCGGCCCTTCGACATCGACGAGCTGACCGCCAAGGTCGGCGAGCGGTTCTCGGCGGGCAAGCGGTTCGCCATCGTGGTGGCCGCGGAGGGTGCCAAGCCGAAGCCCGGCACCATGGACTTCGACGAGGGCGGCAAGGACGTCTACGGCCACGAGCGCTTCGCCGGGATCGCCCGCCAGCTCTCGATCGAGCTGGAGGAGCGGCTCGGCAAGGAGGCCCGGCCGGTGATCCTCGGGCACGTGCAGCGGGGCGGGACGCCGACGGCGTACGACCGGGTGCTGGCGACGCGGTTCGGGTGGCACGCGGTGGAGGCGGTGCACCGGGGTGAGTTCGGGATGATGACGGCCCTGCGCGGGACGGACATCCGGATGGTGCCGCTCGCGGAGGCGGTGGAGTCGTTGAAGACGGTGCCGAGTGCGCGGTACGCGGAGGCGGAGTGCGTGCTCTGAATGTTCAGGGCCGCTGAGAGCTCGGGTCCACTGGTGCGTCGCGGGCTGCGGGTTGTTTGTGGTTGATCGCGCAGTTCCCCGCGCCCCTTTGGGGCGCTTCACCCGCCCCCGGTCGCAAGTGTGGCCGGGGGCGGTTCTAGGCTTGCTTCGGACAAGCGGCGTTCAACCGCGCTCAACCCCCACGAAACAGGAGCCGGCGGATGGATCACAGCGGGCACGGCATGACGATGGATCTGCCGCCGTTCACGCTGGGGCGAGGTCTCGCGTGGTCGGCGGACCCCTTCTTTCTGATCGCCTGCCTCCTGGGACTGGCGCTGTACGGCTGGGGCGTCGTCCGGCTCACCCGGCGTGGTGACAAGTGGCCGGTGGGCCGGACCGTGTCGTTCGTCGCCGGTGTGCTGAGCGTCGGGCTGATGATGTGCACCAAGCTCAACGACTACGGCATGGTCATGTTCAGCGTGCACATGGTGCAGCACATGATCATCAGCATGGTGTCGCCGATCCTGCTGCTGCTCGGCGCGCCGATCACCCTGACCCTGCGCGCGCTGCCCACGGCGGGCCGTGGCCGCAAGGGCCCCCGCGAGCTGCTGCTGATGCTGCTGCACAGCCGGTACATGCGGATCATCACGCACCCCGCGTTCACCATCCCGCTGTTCATCGCGAGCCTGTACGCGCTGTACTTCACGCCCCTCTTCGACTTCCTGATGGGCTCCAAGGTCGGGCACATCGGGATGATGGTGCACTTCCTCGCCGTCGGACTGGTGTTCTTCTGGCCGATCATGGGCGTGGACCCGGGCCCGCACCGGCCGGGCTACGTGATGCGGATGCTGGAGCTGTTCGCGGGCATGCCGTTCCACGCGTTCTTCGGCATCGCACTGATGATGGCCTCCTCGCCGATGGTCGAGACGTTCCAGAACCCGTCCGCCTCGCTCGGCATCGACGCGCTCTCCGACCAGAACGCGGCCGGCGGCATCGCCTGGGCCTTCAGCGAGGTCCCGTCCGTGCTCGTCCTGCTCGCGCTGCTGTTCCAGTGGTACGCCTCCGAAGAGCGGCAGGCGCGGCGCTCCGACCGGGCCGCCGACCGCAACGGCGACAAGGAACTTGAGGCATACAACGCCTATCTGGCCTCACTGAACACACGCGGCGGCTGAACGGCGGCACCGTTCAGTAGCATGTGGCGCGTTGGGGGAACCGCCCGGGGGGAGCGGTATGGCGCATCACGCGTTTTCAGTGGGCCGGGTCATCGCCGGCCGCTACCTGCTGCTGCGGCCGCTCGGCCACGGCGGGGCGGGCCGGGTGTGGCTCGCCCACGATCAGGGGCTGGGGCGTGAGGTCTCGCTGAAGACCGTCCGCACCGGCACCCGGAACCTGCCGCGGCCGGGCGTCCGTCCGCACCGGGTGACCGTGTACGACGTGGTGCGGCACGAGGGCGCGCCGTGGATCGTCATGGAGTACGTGGCGGGCGCCGTGGACCTGCGGGAGCTGGTGGCCCGGCACGGCCCGGCGGCCCCTGCCGACTGCGCCCGGATCGGGCTCGCCGTGCTCGACGCGTGGACCTCCGGGCCGGAGCGGGGCGTGGAGCCGGCCGACATCCTGCTGGCGCCGGACCGCGCGGGCGCGCCGTACGGCCGGATCCTGCTCACGGGCGACGGCACCGCCGGTCCGGCGGACGACGACGGGCTGTACGCGCTGGGCCGCACGCTCCACTACGCCGTCGAGGGCCGCGTTCCCCTCGACCGGGGGTCGGCCACGGCGGGGACGAAGACGCCGCGCCCGCCCGTGCGGGCCGGTGCGCTGGGGCCCCTGCTGGACAGGCTCCTCGCCGCGGACCCCGCACTGCGGGGCACGGTGGCGGAGGCCGAGGCGGAACTGGCGTGGATCGTCACGCCGCAGAGCGAGACGTACGTCCGGCCGCGGACCGACCCCGGTTCGCAGCCGCCGTGGGCCGCGGGGGCCGGGCCGGTGGCCCGCCCGGTCGTCCCCGCCGGCCGACGGGCCGCCGCCCGGGTCACCCCCGCCTCCGCCAGCTCCTCCGCCCCTGCCGCCTCCGTCCCGGCCGGGCACCGGAGGGCGCGCCCGCGGGCCCTGCGGGCCGCCTTCGCCGGCGGGCTCGGTCTGATCCTCGCCCTCGGCGGCGTCTGGTACGCCGTGGGCGACCGGGCCGCCGACGCGACCGGGGCGCCGTACGGCGCCGCCGTGGGGCTCGCGGCGCCGCTGGAGGACGGGGACTGCGTGCGCGCCCACTGGCCCGGTGGCGCCCGGTTCACGGGGACACCGCGCCTGACCGTGGCGCCGGCCTGTCGGGGCGGGGCGTCCGACGGGCAGGTGATGGCGTTCGTGCCCGCCACCTCCGCCGAGGAGGCGCGCGCGCTGGGGCCCGGTCGGTGCGAGGCGCGGACGCAGGAGGTCCGGGACCGGCTGGCCGGCGTGCGCAGCCTGGCCGTCGTGCCCGCCGCCGGTGGATTCGACACCGCCGGGCGGCGCACGGCCTGCCTGGTGCTGGGCGCGCACGGGCCGCTGCACGGACCGCTCGGCCGGCATCGCGAGCCCGGGTCGGTGTTCGCCGACACCGCGACCATGCAGCGCCGGGACTGTCTCGACGTGCGCTCCGCACGGGAGGTCCGGCTCGTGTCCTGCGCCGGTCGACACGACGAACAGGTGCTCGGTTTCGCCCGGCTGGCGCCCGACGTCACGCTCGCCGAGGCACCGGCCGCGGCGGACGCCGCGTGCGCGCGGGAGCTCCCGCCGCGCGACTACGGGTTCGATCCCTCCCTGTACGAGTCCGGGTCCCGGACCGCCGCGGGGGCCTGGAAATCCGGCTCACATCTGGTCGTCTGCACCGTACGGAGGCAGAACGGGGGCACCATGGAGGGGAACGGACCATGAGGAGGGTGTTGCGATGCCCGGTTCCACGGACAGTTCCACGAAGACGATGGGGGCGCTCACCATCGGCGGCCTGGTCGCGGTGACGGCCTACACGGTGGCGCTCGGAAGCAACGGCTGGCTGTGGTTCGGCTGGGTCGTGCTGGGCCTGATCACCCTGGGACTGGTGACCACGCGCAGGGCCTGAGCCCGGGGCGGGGCACCCGACGACTCACTCGCGGCCGAGCCGGCCCGCCGAGTGCACGCCCGGCTGGTACTTCGGCAGCCGGACCGTGATTTTCATGCCCGCGCCGACGGCCGTCTCGATGACGAGGCCGTGGTCGTCTCCGTAGACCTGGCGGAGCCGGTCGTCGACGTTGGACAGCCCGATGCCGCCCGACGGGCTGACCTCGCGCGCCAGGATGCGGCGGAGCAGGCCGGGGTCCATACCGGCGCCGTCGTCCTCGATGACGACCAGGGCCTCGGCCCCCGCGTCCTGCGCGGTGATCTGGATGCGGCAGCGGTCGGCCTTGCCCTCCAGGCCGTGCTTGACCGCGTTCTCGACCAGCGGCTGGAGGCAGAGGAAGGGCAGGGCGACCGGCAGCACCTCGGGGGCGACCTGGAGGGTGACGGCGAGGCGGTCGCCGAAGCGGGCCCGCACCAGGGCCAGGTAGTGGTCGATGGCGTGGAGCTCGTCGGCGAGGGTGGTGAAGTCGCCGTGCCGGCGGAACGAGTAGCGGGTGAAGTCGGCGAACTCCAGCAGCAGCTCGCGGGCGCGCTCGGGGTCGGTGCGCACGAAGGACGCGATGACCGCGAGCGAGTTGAAGATGAAGTGGGGGGAGATCTGGGCGCGCAGGGCCTTGATCTCGGCCTCGATGAGCCGGGTGCGGGACTGGTCGAGGTCGGCCAGCTCCAGCTGGACGGAGACCCAGCGGGCGACCTCGCCGGCCGCCCGGACCAGGACGGCGGACTCGCGGGGCGCGCAGGCGACGAGGGCACCGTGGACCCGGTCGTCGACGGTGAGCGGGGCGACGACCGCCCAGCGCACCGCGCAGTCGGGGGTGTCGCAGGTGAGCGGGAAGGCCTCGCCGCGGCCGGTCTCCAGGGGGCCGGCGAGGCGTTCCATGATCTCGGTGCGGTGATGGGCGCCGACGCCGTCCCAGACCAGGACTTCCTTGAGGTCGGTCAGGCACAGCGCGTCCGTGCCGAGCAGGGAGCGCAGCTTGCGGGCGGACTTGCCGGCCGTCTCCTCGGTCAGGCCGGCCCGCAGCGGGGGTGTGGCGAGGGAGGCGGTGTGCAGGGTCTGGAAGGTGGCGTGCTCGACCGGGGTGCCGAGCCCGCCCAGGTTCTGCGGGCGGGCCGTGCGGCGCCCCAGCCAGAAGCCCGCGGCCAGCAGGGGCAGCACGGCGACGGCCAGACCGGCCAGGAAACCGCTCACGGAGCCGCTCACGGGGTCACCTCCTTGCGCAGTTCGTCCCCGCGCAGTTCGTCCGCGTGCAGCTCCTCCGGCAGGTGGAAGCGGGCGAGGATCGCCGCCGTCCCGGCCGGCACCCGCGCCGGCGTGGCCAGCGAGACCAGCACCATGGTGAGGAAGCCCAGCGGCACCGACCACAGCGCGGGCCAGGCCAGCAGCGCGTGCAGCGCACCGCCGCCGCCCGGGAAGCCGCCCATGGTGGCGGCGACGGCGAGCAGCGCTGAGCCGCCGCCCACCAGCATCCCGGCCGCCGCGCCGGGCGGGGTCAGCCGCCGCCACCAGATGCCGAGGACCAGCAGCGGGCAGAAGGAGGAGGCGGACACGGCGAAGGCGAGGCCGACCGCGTCGGCGACCGGCAGCCCGCCGACCAGCGCGCTCGCCGCCAGCGGCACCGCCATCGCGAGGACCGTGCCGAGCCGGAAGTGCGGCACGCCGCGGGACGGCAGGACGTCCTGGGTGAGGACGCCCGCGATCGCCATGGTCAGCCCCGACGCGGTGGACAGGAACGCGGCGAAGGCACCGCCCGCGACCAGCGCGCCGAGCAGGTCGCCGCCCACTCCCCCGATGACACGGTCGGGCAGCAGCAGGACGGCGGCGTCCGCGTCGCCGGTGAGGGTGAGCTCGGGGGCGTAGAGGCGGCCGAGGGCGCCGTAGACGGGCGGCAGCAGGTAGAAGGCGCCGATCAGGCCGAGGACGGCGACGGTGGTGCGGCGGGCGGCGACGCCGTGCGGGCTGGTGTAGAAGCGGACGACGACGTGCGGCAGGCCCATGGTGCCGAGGAAGGTGGCGAGGATCAGGCCGTACGTGGCGTACAGCGGGCGTTCGGTGCGGCTCTCGGCCCGCGACGGCGACAGGGCGTCGTCGGCGCCGTGGCCGGCGGCCGGGACGGCGGTGCCCTCGGCGAAGGTGAGGCGGGTGCCGGCCTCGATGCGATGGGTACCGGTGGGCAGGGCCATGCGGGTGCCGTCGTGGGCGCGACCGTCCACGGTGCCGTCGACGGTCACGGTGAGCGGCGTCTCGAGCTTGAGGGTGAGGGTGTCGTCGATCCGGACGGAGCGCTGCTCGCGGAAGGTGGCGGGTTCCTCGAAGGGGCGGCCGGGGGCGCCGTCGCCCTGCCAGGCCAGCACCAGGAAGAGGGCGGGGACGAGCAGGGCGGTGAGCTTCAGCCAGTACTGGAAGGCCTGGACGAAGGTGATGCTGCGCATGCCGCCGGCGGCCACGATCGCGGTCACGACGACGGCGACGATCACCCCGCCGAGCCAGTCGGGAGCGCCGCTCAGCACGGTCAGGGTCAGTCCGGCGCCCTGGAGCTGGGGCAGCAGGTACAGCCAGCCGACGCCCACGACGAAGGCGCCCGCCAGCCGCCGTACCCCCTGGGAGGCGAGCCGCGCCTCGGCGAAGTCGGGCAGCGTGTAGGCGCCGGAGCGGCGCAGCGGGGCGGCGACGAAGAGCAGTAGGACCAGGTAGCCGGCGGTGTAGCCGACCGGGTACCAGAGCATGTCGGGGCCCTGGACGAGGACCAGGCCGGCGATGCCCAGGAAGGAAGCGGCGGAGAGGTACTCGCCGCTGATGGCGGCGGCGTTGAGGCGTGGGCCGACGGTGCGGGAGGCCACGTAGAAGTCGGAGGTGGTGCGGGAGATGCGCAGGCCGAAGGCGCCGACGAGGACGGTCGCCACGACGACCAGGGCGACGGCGGGTATGGCGTAGCTGGAGTTCATGGTGCCCTCACGGCCTCGTCCGGCAGGGTCATCGGTCCTCGACGAGGCGCACGAAGTCGCGTTCGTTGCGCTCGGCGCGGCGCACGTACCAGCGGGCGAGCAGGACGAGCGGGGCGTACAGGCCGAAGCCGAGGACGGCCCATTCCAGGCGGCGGGCGTCGGGCATCGCCGCGAACAGCAGCGGCAGCGGCGCGACGAGGAGCCCGAGGACCGCGAAGGCGGCGAGCCCGGCGCGCAGCTGGCTGCGCATCAGGGAGCGGACGTAGGTGTGGCCGAGGGTGGTCTGCTCGTCGATCTCGGTGCGCGGGCGGTAGTAGCCCGAGGCCCGTTTGGTGCGCCTGGGCGGGCCGGTGACGGTGACGCGGCGTTCGGTGGGGTCCTGGGGCACTTCTCACGGCCTCCGCATGAGCAGGTCCCGCAGCTCGCGGGCGTGGCGCCGGCTGACCTGGAGTTCCTCGGTGCCGACCAGGACGCTGACGGTGCCCGCGTCCAGGCGGAGTTCGCCGATGTGGCGCAGGGCGACGAGGTGGCGGCGGTGGATGCGGACGAAGCCGCGGGCGCGCCAGCGTTCCTCCAGGGTGGACAGGGGGATGCGGACGAGGTGGCTGCCCTTGTCGGTGTGCAGGCGGGCGTAGTCGCCCTGGGCCTCGACGTGGGTGATGTCGTCGACGGGGACGAAGCGGGTGACGCCGCCGAGTTCGACGGTGATGTGGTCGGGGTCGGGTTCGTGCACGGGGATGCGCGGCGAAGGGAGCGTCGCGGCGCGCTGTTCGACGGCGCGGCGGACCGCTTCGGCGAGGCGTTCCCTGCGGACGGGTTTGAGGACGTAGTCGACGGCGTCGAGGTCGAAGGCCTGGACGGCGAAGTCCTCGTGCGCGGTGACGAAGACGACCAGCGGCGGGCGGGCGAACCCGGTCAGCAGCCGGGCGAGGTCCAGTCCGTCGAGGCCGGGCATCTGGATGTCGAGGAAGACGACGTCGATGGCGTCCGGCCCGTCGGGGCCCGACTCCAGGGCGCGGTTGATGCGGCGCAGGGCCTCGGTCGCGTCGTTCGCGCCCTCCGCCGTGCCGATCCGGGGATCGGCGTTCAGGAGGTACACGAGTTCCTCGAGCGTGGGGCGTTCGTCGTCGACAGCCAGGGCGCGCAGCATGAGGCTGGAGTGTAGGAGCAATCCGTACCCCTGCACACGTGCCCGACGTGGACGTATCCGCTGGATACAGTGCCCGCATGAACAGCAGGCCCGCCTCTTTCGACGAACTCGACCGGAAGATCGTCACCGCGCTGATGGCGAACGCCAGGGCGTCCTTCGCCGAGATCGGCGCGGCGGTCGGGTTGTCGTCCACGGCGGTCAAGCGCCGGGTGGACCGGCTGCGCGAGACCGGCGTGATCACCGGCTTCACGGCGACCGTGCGGCCCTCCGCGCTGGGCTGGCGGACCGAGGCGTACGTGGAGGTGTACTGCGAGGGGGCGGCCCCGCCGAGGCGGCTCGCGGAGGCCGTGCGTGCCTATCCGGAGATCACGGCGGCGATGACGGTGACCGGCGGGGCGGATGCGCTGCTGCATGTGCGGGCGCGGGACGTGGAGCACTTCGAGGAGGTGCTGGAGCGGATCCGTGCCGAGCCGTTCATCCGGAAGACGATCAGTGTGATGGTGCTGTCCCATCTGATCCCGGACAGTCCGGAGGCAGGAACCGGCCTGCTCGCTCCGGAGGGCGCAGCGGACCTGCGCTGAGTCGGCGCACAACGCAGCGATCCTGCGGGAACACGCAGCTTTCGTTGCTTGTCGGGCTCGGCCGTCGCTTCCTACCGTGGTGTCAACCCTCAGTGACACACCGTGAAAAGCGGAGGTAGCCCTCTGTGTCCCAGTCCCGTGCGCCGCGTCGGCGGCGCTTCCTGGTGTGCGAGCCCAGACACTTCTCAGTGCAGTACGCGATCAACCCGTGGATGAGCACCGGCCGGCCCGTCGACGTCATCCGCGCCCTCGACCAGTGGCAGGCACTGGTCGCCGCCTACCGGGCCCACGGCCACACCGTCGACTCCGTCGCGCCGGTCCCGGGCCTGCCCGACATGGTCTTCGCCGCGAACTGCGCGGTCGTGGTCGAGGGCCGGGTCTTCGGTTCCCTCTTCCACGCGCCGGAGCGCCGGGGCGAGTCCGTGGCCTACGAGGCGTGGTTCAAGACGGAGGGCTTCGAGGTCCAGCATCCCGAGGCGGTCTGCGAGGGCGAGGGCGACCTGGTCCCGGCCGGCCGCTGGATCCTGGCGGGCACGGGGTTCCGCACGACCCCCGAGGCGCACCGCGAGGCGCAGGAGTTCTTCGGCGTGCCGGTGATCTCGCTGACGCTGGTGGACCCGTACTTCTACCACCTGGACACGGCGCTGTTCGTGCTCGACGACGGGACCGACGGCACCGGCGGGAACATCGCCTACTACCCCGGGGCCTTCTCGCCCGGCAGCCGTGAGGTGCTGGAGCGGCTCTACCCGGACGCGGTGATCGCCACCCGCGAGGACGCCATGGCGTTCGGGCTGAACTCCGTCTGCGACGGACGCAACGTGTTCATCTCGCCCGGCGCCGGGGAACTCGCCGACCGGCTCAGCGGCCGCGGCTACGTCCCCGTCCCCGTCGACCTGTCCGAGTTCCACAAGGCCGGTGGCGGCATCAAGTGCTGCACCCAGGAGATCCGGGAGACCCGCTCATGACCGCAACCGCACCCGTACCCGCCCGCACCCGCGGCTCCGAGGAGCTCATCCGCGCGGAGGAGCCCGTCCTCGCGCACAACTACCACCCGCTGCCGGTGGTCGTGGCCCGCGCGGAGGGCGCCTGGGTCGAGGACGTGGAGGGCCGCCGCTACCTGGACATGCTGGCCGGCTACTCGGCGCTCAACTTCGGGCACCGCCACCCGGCGCTGATCGAGGCCGCCCACCGCCAGCTGGACCGGCTCACCCTCACCTCGCGCGCCTTCCACAACGACCGGCTCGCGGGCTTCGCCGAGCGGCTGGCCGCGCTGACCGGCACGGACATGGTGCTGCCCATGAACACCGGTGCCGAGGCGGTGGAGAGCGGCATCAAGGTGGCCCGCAAGTGGGCCTACGACGTCAAGGGCGTCCCGGCCGACCGGGCGACGATCGTGGTCGCCGCCGACAACTTCCACGGCCGTACGACGACGATCGTGAGCTTCTCGACGGACGAGACGGCCCGCTCGGGTTTCGGCCCCTTCACGCCCGGCTTCCGGATCGTGCCGTACAACGACCTGGCGGCCATGGAGGCGGCGGTCGACGAGACGACGGCGGCGGTGCTGATCGAGCCGATCCAGGGAGAGGCGGGCGTGCTGATCCCCGACGACGGCTATCTGGCCGGCGTGCGGGAGCTGACCCGCCGGGCCGGATGCCTCTTCATCGCGGACGAGATCCAGTCGGGTCTCGGCCGCACGGGGCACACCCTCGCCGTCGAGCACGAGTCGGTCGTCCCGGACGTGGTGCTGCTCGGCAAGGCGCTGGGCGGCGGCATCGTGCCGGTGTCGGCGGTGGTCGGCAGCCGGGAGGTGCTCGGGGTGCTGCACCCGGGCGAGCACGGTTCGACGTTCGGCGGCAATCCGCTGGCCGCCGCGGTCGGCACGGCGGTGGTGGAGCTGCTGGAGACGGGCGCGTACCAGCGCCGGGCGGCGGAGCTGGGCGCGGTGCTGCGCAAGGGTCTGACCGCCCTGGTCGGCAAGGGCGTCGTCGGCTTCCGCGCGCGGGGGCTGTGGGCGGGCGTCGACGTCGATCCGGCGCTGGGCACCGGCCGCGAGGTCAGCGAGCGTCTGATGCGCGAGGGCATCCTCGTCAAGGACACGCACGGCTCCACGATCCGGCTGGCACCGCCGCTGACGGTCACGGGGGCGGAGCTGGAGGGCGCGCTCGGGACGCTGGAGAAGGTCCTGTCCGCCTGAGGGCGCGCGTGCTCGAGGCCTACCGGGCCTCAGGGAGCGGCTCGGCCCCGGTCGAGCCGCTCCACGTACGTCACATTGCCCCGGTCCTCGGCGTCCTCGCTGGGCCCGCCCGCGAACCAGGCGTCGAGGATCTCCCGCAGCAGCGGCTCCGACGTCAGCCGCAGGCCGAGGGCGAGCACATTGGCGTCGTTCCAGCGGCGGGCCCCGTCCGCGGTGTACGCGTCGGTGCACAGGGCCGCCCGTACGCCCGGCACCTTGTTCGCGGCGATCGACGCGCCCGTGCCGGTCCAGCAGCACACCACCGCCTGGTCGGCCGTGCCGTCGGCGACCTCGCGGGCGGCCCGCTCCGAGCACACCGCCCACTGCGGGTCCGCGCCCGGGCTCAGGGCGCCGTGCACCCGTACCTCGTGCCCCCGGGTGCGCAGCTCCTCGACGAGGAGGCGGGCCACGGGTTCGTCCATGTCGGAGGAGACGGCGATCCGCATGTGCGAAGCGTACTCACCCCGCCCGTTCGCCCCGCCACTCACCTCATCGGCGCAACCGCATGACCGACGTCACGGCCATACCCAGCATGATCGGGGGAACGGTACGACCCGAGAATCGTACGACCGAGCAGCACTCCCCCCCGGAGCGTCTGCGCGTGGAAAGGGAGGCCGCCACGTCCCCCACCGAGAACGGCCAGGAACCCGACACTGCGGCGATCCGCCGCCACCCGGCTCTGTTCCGGGCCATCAGACGTCGGCAGAACCCCCGGCTCCGCCGGTCGGACATCACCGTCACGGACGAGGCCGCGGTCAAGCGTGCCGTGAAGGCGGCCTCGCTCGGCAACGCCATGGAGTGGTTCGACTTCGGCATCTACGCCTATCTGGCGGGCACCATCGGCCGGGTGTTCTTCCCCTCCGGGAGCGACACCGCGCAGTTGCTCTCCTCGTTCGCCACGTTCGCCGTGGCGTTCCTGGTGCGCCCGCTCGGCGGCATGGTCTTCGGCCCGATGGGTGACAAGATCGGCCGCAAGAAGGTGCTGGCGCTGACGATGATCCTCATGGCGATCGGCACCGCCGCCATCGGGCTCATCCCCAGCTACGACTCGATCGGCTTCTGGGCCCCCGTCCTGCTGATCCTGTTCCGCCTGCTCCAGGGCTTCTCGACCGGCGGCGAGTACGGAGGTGCCTCCACCTTCATCGCCGAGTACGCGCCGGACAAGCGGCGCGGCTTCTTCGGCAGCTTCCTGGAGCTGGGGACGCTGGCCGGTTACACGGGCGCCGCCGGTCTCGTCACCGCCCTCACCGCGGTGCTCGGCAGCGACACCATGGACGCGTGGGGCTGGCGCATCCCCTTCCTGCTCGCGGCGCCGCTCGGCATCATCGGCATCTACCTGCGGATGAAGCTGGACGACACGCCCGCGTTCCTGAAGCTGGAGGACTCCAACGTCCACATCGCCGACGCGGCGACCGCGGTGGAGACCACCGCCCGGGGCGACCTGGCCAAGATCTTCCGTACGCACTGGCGGTCGCTGGTGCTGTGCATCGCGCTGGTCGGCGCGTACAACATCACGGACTACATGCTGCTGTCGTACATGCCCACGTATCTGTCGGACGAGCTCCACTACAGCGAGAGCCACGGGCTGCTGATCCTGGTGGCCACGATGGTGCTGCTGATGCTGATCATCAACCAGGTCGGCCGGCTCTCCGACCACTTCGGGCGCAAGCCCCTCCTGATGACCGGCATGATCGGCTTCTTCGTCCTGTCCGCCCCCGCCTTCGTGCTGGTGCAGAACGGCAGCCTGCTCGCCGTCTCGGCCGGCATGCTGATGCTCGGCCTGTCCCTGGTCTGTCTGCTCGGCACGATGTCGGCGGCGCTCCCGGCGATGTTCCCCACCAACGTCCGGTACGGGTCCCTCTCGGTCGGCTACAACCTGTCGACGTCCCTGTTCGGCGGCACCACGCCGCTGGTCATCACCGCCCTGATCAGCGTGACCGGCTCCGACATGATGCCCGCCTACTACTCGATGATCGCGGCCCTGGTCGGTGTCGTGGCCGTGGCCTGCATGAAGGAGACGGCCCAGCAGCCGCTCGCGGGTTCCCCGCCCTCGGTGCAGACCGAGGAGGAGGCGGCGGAGATGGTGGAGGCCCAGGCCCCGACGCCGAAGTTCTGACGGCGACGCGGCCTCGGGGCCGGGCCCGGCCGGTTCCGGACGGGCCCGGCCCGCACCTACACTGGCACCCCGGCTGACGCCGGTTGACCAGTGAGAACACGGCGAACGAGCCGTCCCGCCGGGGTGAGGAGCGACGCCTTGTTCTACTACGTCCTCAAGTACGTGCTGCTGGGCCCGCTGCTCAGGCTGGCGTTCCGCCCGCGGATCGAGGGCCTCGACCACGTGCCGGCGTCGGGTGCGGCCATCGTCGCGGGCAACCACCTCTCCTTCTCGGACCACTTCCTGATGCCCGCGGTGCTCCGACGCCGCATCACCTTCCTCGCCAAGGCCGAGTACTTCACCGGCCCGGGCCTCAAGGGCAGGCTGACCGCGTTCTTCTTCCGCAGTGCCGGCCAGATCCCGGTCGACCGCTCCGGCAAGGAGGCGGGGCAGGCCGCGATCCGCGAGGGACTGGGGGTGCTGGGCAAGGACGAGTTGCTCGGCATCTATCCGGAGGGCACGCGCTCGCACGACGGCCGGCTCTACAAGGGCAAGGTCGGGGTGGCGGTGATGGCGCTCAGGGCCGGGGTGCCGGTCGTGCCCTGCGCGATGATCGGCACCTTCGAGGCCCAGCCGCCGGGCCGGAAGATCCCGAAGCTGCACCCCGTGGTGATCCGCTTCGGCGAGCCCCTGGACTTCTCCCGCTACGCCGGCATGGAGGGCGAGAAGGCGGTGCTGCGCGCCGTCACCGACGAGATCATGTACGCGATCCTCACGCTGTCCGGGCAGGAGTACGTGGACCGGTACGCGGCCGACGTGAAGGCCGAGGAGGCTCAGAGGGCGGCGAAGGGGCGCAAGTTCCCCCGACTGCCGCACCGGTAGACCCTGTCCCGCCATCTGCCCTCGGCAGAAGGGTGTGTCGTGCGGGCGCCGCGGCGCCTACGGTCGCCGTATGACGCGTGCTGTGGTGGTCGGAGCGACGGGACAGATCGGACGGGTGGCCGTGGGGGCGCTGGCCCGGGACGGCTGGGAGGTGACGGCCGTCTCGCGGGGCGGCGAACGGGACGGGGGCTGGCCCGGGGACGTGCGCGTGGTGCGGGCCGACCGGGAGGACGACGCGGCCCTGTCGGCGGCCGTGGGCGACGGCTGTGACGTCCTGGTGGACATGGTGGCCTATGGCGCCGGGCACGCACGGCAGTTGGTCTCGCTCGCCGGACGGGTCGGCTCGGCGGTGGTGGTCTCCAGTGTGTCGGTGTACGAGGACGACAAGGGCCGCAACTTCGACACGCAGGCCGAACCCGGTGGCTTCCCCGAGTACCCGGTGCCGCTCACCGAGGAGCAGCGCACGGTCCAGCCGGGCGACACCTCGTACTCCACCCGCAAGGTGGCGCTGGAGCGCGAACTGCTCGCCGCGGGCGACCGGCTGCCCGTCACGCTGCTGCGCGCGGGCGCGGTCCACGGACCGCACTGCCGGACCCCGCGCGAGCTGTACTTCGTCAAGCGCAACCTCGACAGCAGGCGCCGGCGCGCCCTCGCGTACGGCGGGGCGAGCCGTTTCCATCCGGCGAGTGTGCACACCATCGCCGAGCTGATCCGGCTGGCCGCCCCGCGGCCGGGCACGCGGGTCCTGAACGCCGTCGATCCCGACGCGCCGACGGTGGCGGAGATCGCGAAGGCGATCGACGCGGTGATGGGGGTGGAGGTCGAGGACGTCCTGGTGGACGGTCCGCCGCCCGCGCCCACCGTCGGCGACACCCCGTGGTCGGTTCCCGCGCCCGTGGTGTGCGACATGACCGCCGCCGAACGGCAGTTGGGCTACCGCCCGGTGGTGCGGTACGCCGAGACCCTGCCGGACACGGTCGCCTGGATCGAGGAGCGGCTGGCCGGGCGGGACTGGCGGGAGGCCTTCCCGAAGATGTTCCGGGCGTACGGCGACCTCTTCGACTACGCGGCGGAGGACGCGTGGCAGGCGGGGGCCGGGAAGGCCTGAGGACAAGGAAGGGGGCGGCAGGTCGACCCGGCCGCCCCCTCCCGTTCTCCCTGGGCTGCTACGGCTTGGGGGTGGCGTGCGGGGCGCAGGTCACGTCCCTGGCGTCCACCTTGCCGGTGAGGAGATAGGTGTCCACCCGGTCGTTGATGCACGGGTTGACCAGACCGGTGACCCCGTGCGAACCGGCGTCCCGCTCGGTGATCAGACGCGATCCCTTGAACCGCTGGTGCAGTTCGACGGCGCCGCCGTAGGGGGTGGCCGCGTCCCGCTCGGACTGGACGATCAGCACCGGCGGGAGCCCCTTGCCGGACTTCACGTCCACCGGGGTCTGCTGCTTGACCGGCCAGGTGGCGCACGGCAGGTTCATCCAGGCGTTGGCCCAGGTCATGAACGGGTGGTCGCGGTGCAGCCGGGTGTTGTCCCGGTCCCAGGTGCGCCAGTTCGTGGGCCACTTGGCGTCGGCGCACTCGACGGCGGTGTAGACGGCGTTGCCGTTCTCCGAGGAGGCGTTGCCCGCGGTGTCGGACAGGTCGGGGGCGGCGGCGTCGACGAGCGCCCGGGTGTCACCGGCGACGTACTTGCTGAAGGTCGTGGCGACCGGCACCCACGCGGAGTCGTAGTACGGGGCGCTCTGGAAGAAGGAGATCAGCTCGGCCGGGCCGACGACCCCGCCGAGGGGCTCCTTCGCCGCAGTGGCGCGCAGCTTGAGCCACTGGTCCTGGACCTCGGCGCGGGTGTCGCCGAGGTGGAAGGTGGCGTCGTTCTTCGCGACCCAGTCCTGCCAGTCCTTCCAGCGCTTCTCGAAGGCGACGTCCTGGTCCAGGTTGGCCTGGTACCAGATCTTGTCGCGGGACGGGTTGACGACGCTGTCGACGACCATCCGGCGCACGTGGTCCGGGAAGAGGGTGCCGTAGACGGCGCCGAGGTAGGTGCCGTAGGAGACGCCGAGGTAGTTGAGCTTCTTCTCGCCGAGCGCGGCGCGGACGACGTCGAGGTCGCGCGCGGTGTTCGGCGTGGTCATGTGCGGCAGCATCTCGCCGCTGCGCTCGTAGCAGCCCTCGGCGTACTCGCGGGCGAGCTTGCGCTGGGCGAGCTTGTCGGCCTCGGAGCCGGGCACGGGGTCCATCTTGGGCGCCTTGACGAACTCCTGCGGGTCGACGCAGGAGATGGGCGCGGACTTGCCGACGCCGCGCGGGTCGAAGCCCACGAAGTCGTACGCCTTGGCCGCGCTCGCCCACACCGCGCTCTTGCTCGTGACGCGGGCGGGGAAGCGCAGGCCGGAGCCGCCCGGGCCGCCGGGGTTGTAGATGAGGGCGCCCTGGCGCTCGGACTTGGTGCCGGTGTTGCCGATGCGGTCGACGGCGATCTTGATCTGCTTGCCGTACGGCTTGGCGTAGTCGAGCGGCACGGTGACGTAGCCGCACTGGATGGGCTTCGGCAGATTCCAGTCGGCGGGGCAGTCCTGCCAGTCGACGCCGGCCTTCGCGGCGCGGGCCGCAGCGACGGCGGCCCCGCGGGCCTCGCGGTCCCCGCCGTGCCCGGACCCGTGGCCGGTGGCCGGAGTGGCGCTCGCTGCGGGCGCCGCGACGGCGCCGGCCATCAGCGTGGCGGTGACCAGCGCTCCGGCCGAGCCGAACGCCGCCGTCCTGCGCCCCAGTCTGCTCTTCCTCAAGTGGCCCTCCCCGTACAAGGTTGCGACAAGTACGGGGATCCTCGCGGCTGTGCGTCACCTGAGAACAGAGGCAGTGCTACTTCTTTGCCAATCCGATAAACGGATAAACACGTTCGGTCCCCGGAACCTCAGTCCAGCGAGGCCAGCGCCTCGTCCAGCAGCCGCCGCAGTCGCAGCGCGTCCGGCGCCACGGCCGTCAGCAGCACGGCGGGCCCGGCGAGCGGCATCACCGCCGCGCCCTGCGCGACCGGGCGGGGCGCCGGCGGGGCGGCCGCGAACTCCGGGCGTACGACGACGAGCTGACCGACGGCACGGTGTCCCGCGAGGCCGGCGGGGCCGTCCCAGCCGCCCGGGGCGCCCGGGCCGCAGGCCAGCTCCTGGTCGAGCACGCACCGGCCGGCGATCCGTACGGCAAGACGGCTGGTGAGGCGCCCCGGTTCCTCGCCGGTCCGCCCGAGCACCTGCTCCTCGCGCAGCAGCAGCCGGCCCGTGGCGGCGACGTCGACGCGCGTGGTGACGTACAGGTCGCTGCTGCGCGCGGAGATCAACTGCTCGGGCAGCCACCGCAGTTCGGCATCCTCGCCGACGGTGAGCCGGACGTCGTAGCGGGCCCCGGCCTTGTCCTGCCCCGGCAGCGCGAGGGTGGCTGCGGCCGAGCCGACCCGCAGCCGGGCGCCCTGCGCCGCCTCCGCCTCGACCGTGAAGTGGTCGCCGCCGAGCGGCCCGCTCATCGCGCCGATCAGCATCACCCGGGCCTCGGCACCGCTCCCCCGGGTCCGCCGCACCGCGAGCGGACCCTCACCCTCCAGCACGGGCAGCGCGGTGCCGCCCCGTCCGTCGCCGCGGGCGAGGACACGGGCCCGCGCCCGCACGCCGCCCGCAGTGGTCACGCGGTCCACGCGGCGATCCGCGTCCGCACCCAGTCGGCGACGTCCCGGACACCGTCCTCGCTGCGCAGCGACTGGAGGACGACGGGCAGTTCACCGCGCTGCGCCTTGGCGTCGGCGGCCATCCGCGCCAGGTCGGATCCGACGTACGGGGCGAGGTCGGTCTTGTTGACGATCAGCAGGTCGGCGGTGGTGACGCCGGGCCCGCCCTTGCGCGGGATGTCGTCGCCGCCCGCCACGTCGATCACGAAGATCTGGGCGTCGACGAGCCCCTTGGAGAAGGTGGCGGTGAGGTTGTCCCCGCCGGACTCCACCAGGACCAGGTCGAGCGGCCCGACCTCGTCCTCCAGGTCCTCGACGGCCTCCAGGTTGGCGGAGATGTCGTCCCGGATCGCGGTGTGCGGACAGGCGCCGGTCTCCACGGCACTGATCCGCTCCGGCGGCAGCACCGCCTCCCGGAGCAGGAACTCGGCGTCCTCACGGGTGTAGATGTCGTTGGTCACGACGGCGAGGGACAACTCCTCCCGCAGCGCCCGGCAGAGCGCGGCAACGGTCGCGGTCTTCCCGGACCCGACGGGCCCACCGAGCCCGATCCGCAGGGCCCGCCTGCTGCCGTCGGGCCGCCGGGCATCGGCACTGACGGCCGAGGGTCCATGGTGAGAGTGGTCGAGGTGCATGACTGACTCCTGAAAGCTGGGCCGGCATTCCCAGCCCGTCCTGGGGGTCCCCCCTCTGGGGGAGTTTGAGGACGAGGCCGTTCAGGCCGAAAAAGAGGGGGGCCCGGGGGCAAAGCCCCCCGGCGGGGTCGAAGGGGCAGAGCCCCTGGGGTCGGGAACGGGAAGGGGCGGCGGGGGCGAGAAACCCCTACGAGGCGAACAACCGCACAGCCCAAGCGGCATGCGCCTCCGCCCCGATCTCCAACAACGGCGCGGACCGCGCAGGCAGCACATCCACCCCACCGGTCACGGCCTCCCGCCCGGCGTCCACGGCGTCCTGGGCCACCCGGTCCACCTCGGCCGCGAGCCGCGCGAGCACCCCCGTCGCATCGAACGGATCGAGTGCGAGCAACCGCACGACGGCCGTCGCCGGCCCGCTCACCCCCTCGTAGGCGGAGCAGTACGCCGCGTCCAGCGGCCCGAGCCCGGCCGCGCGGGCGGCGAGCCCGAGCACGACCGGCTGGTGGGCACCCTTGGGGAACCGCGCGGCCAGCGCGTCGAGTTCGGGATGCGGCCAGGTGGCCCGGGCGGCCCGCATCAGCTGCCGCCCGAGCCTGCGCGCCGCCACCCGCAGGGCGGGCGAGGGCGTACGGGCGTCCGCGGCCGGGTCGAGCTCCCCGGGGTCGACGCCGAGGGCCGCGGCTGCCGCGAGGGAGGCCGCGACGACCCCGCTCGTGTGCAGCCGTCCCCGGCAGAACTCCTCCAGGCTCGCGGCGTCGGTGATGCGTCCCGCCCGGACGGCGGCCTCCGCCCCGCCGGAGTGGGCGTGCCCTCCGGCGGGGAAGCGGCCGTCCGCGAGGACGAGCAGTGCTGCGCGGCTCATGTCGGCGCTCAGAACAGGAAGTACCGCTGGGCGAGCGGCAGTTCGGCGACGGGTGCGGGTTCGACGAGCTCGCCGTCGATGGTCACGGCGAAGGAGTCAGCAGCGACCTCGACGCGCGGCAGGGCGTCGTTCTGCCGCATGTCGGCCTTGGTCCGGCCACGGGTCGACCGGATGGGCACCAATTCCCGGCCGAGTCCGAGCCGTTCCGGCAACCCGTCCTCGATGGCCGCCTCGGCCACGAAGCCGACCGAGTTGCCGGCGGGCGCCGTGCCGAGCGCGCCGAACATCGGGCGCGGCAGGACCGGCTGCGGGGTGGGGATGGAGGCGTTGGCGTCGCCCATCTGCGCGTATGCGATCTGTCCGCCCTTGAGGACGACCTGGGGCTTCACGCCGAAGAACCGAGGGTCCCAGAGCACCAGGTCGGCGAGCTTGCCGGTCTCGACGGAGCCGACCTCGTGCTCGATGCCCTGGGCGACGGCGGGGTTGATGGTGTACTTGGCGACATAGCGACGGGCGCGCAGGTTGTCGGCCCGGGTGTCGCCGGGCAGGAAGCCGCGGCGCCGCTTCATCACGTGCGCGGTCTGCCAGGTGCGCATGATCACCTCGCCGATGCGGCCCATGGCCTGGGCGTCCGACGCCATGATGGAGATCGCCCCCATGTCGTGCAGGATGTCCTCGGCCGCGATGGTGCTGGGCCGGATGCGGGACTCGGCGAAGGCCAGGTCCTCGGGGACGGCGGGGTTGAGGTGGTGGCAGACCATCAGCATGTCGAGGTGTTCCTCGACGGTGTTGACGGTGTGCGGCCGGGTCGGGTTGGTGGACGCCGGCAGCATGTTGGGCAGCGAGACCGCCGTGATCATGTCGGGCGCGTGACCGCCGCCGGCGCCCTCGACGTGGAAGGCGTGCAGGGTGCGGCCGGCCACGGCGTCGAAGGTGTCGCCGACGAAGCCGGCCTCGTTCAGCGTGTCGGTGTGGACGGCGAGCTGGACGCCTGACTCCTCGCACACGTCCAGGCAGGCGGAGATCACCGCCGGGGTCGCTCCCCAGTCCTCGTGGATCTTGAAGCCGAGGATGCCGGCCCGCAGCTGGTCGCGCATGGACTCCTTGGACATGGTGCTGCCCTTGCCCAGGAACCCGATGTTGACGGGGCTCGACTCCAGCGCCGCGAACATCCGCGCGAGGTGCCAGGAGCCCGGGGTGACGGTGGTCGCCTTGCTGCCCTCGGCGGGGCCCGTGCCGCCGCCGATGAGGGTGGTGATGCCGGACGCCAGCGCTTCGTCGACGGCGCCCGGTGCGATGAAGTGCACGTGGGTGTCGATGCCGCCCGCGGTGACGATCCTGCCGTTGCCGGCGATGACCTCGGTCTCGGGGCCGATGACGAGGTCGGGGTGGACGCCGTCCATGGTGTCCGGGTTGCCGGACTTGCCGATGCCGGTGATGCGCCCGTCGCGGATGCCGATGTCGGCCTTGACGACACCCCAGTGGTCGATGATCACGGCGCCGGTGACGACGGTGTCGGGCGCGCCCTCGGCGCGGGTGGCGCGGGACTGGCCCATGGACTCGCGCAGCACCTTGCCGCCGCCGAAGACGGCCTCGTCGCCGGAGCGGCCGGGGCCGCCGCAGCGGTCCTCCTCGATCTCGACGAGCAGGTCGGTGTCGGCGAGGCGGATGCGGTCACCGGTGGTCGGGCCGAACAGGTCGGCGTAGGCGGCGCGGGACAGTTCAGGCATCGAGGGCACCTCCGGTCGCACCGCGCAGACCCACGACGACACGGGCACCCGCGAGGGGGACGAGCTCCACGTCGACCGGGATGCCGGGCTCGAAGCGGACGGCGGTGCCTGCGGCGATGTTCAGCCGCCTGCCGCGAGCCGCGGCGCGGTCGAAGTCGAGCCCCGGGTTGGCCTCGGCGAAGTGGTAGTGGGAGCCGACCTGGACGGGCCGGTCGGCGGTGTTGAGCACGGTCAGGCGGACGCTCGGGCGTCCTTCGTTGAAGGCGACCGGCTCGGCGGCGAAGAGGATCTCTCCGGGAATCATGGCTGCCGTCCCCGTCAGATGATCGGATCGTGGACGGTGACCAGCTTGGTGCCGTCGGGGAAGGTGGCCTCGACCTGCACGTCGTGGATCATCTCGGGGATGCCCTCCATGACCTCGTCGCGCTGGAGCAGCTTGCGACCGGAGGCCATGAGTTCACTGACCGTACGACCGTCGCGGGCGCCTTCGAGGATGTGCGCGGTGATCAGCGCGACGGCCTCGGGATGGTTGAGCTTCACACCCCGTGCGCGGCGCTTCTCCGCCACGTCCGCGGCCACATGAATGAGCAGTCTCTCCTGCTCGTGCGGGGTCAGCTGCACTTACCACCTCACAGGACATCACGCCGGGACCGGGCGGTCCGGCTGCCGCGGCCACCGCGACGGCTATAGATGTAACACACATGAATGCGCCGGAAATGCACGCGCCGGTGCTCGAAAACCGCAGGTGGACGGGTGGAGAGTAGGGCCGAAGTGTTTCGGGCACGTCACCTGGATTTGACCGACTGATTACCGATCCGTGGGGCGCCGCGGCCGACGACCGGACTTACGACGGGTCCGGCCCCCGGTGCTCGGCCGCGATGCCGAAGCGGCGGTGCTCGCGGGGCGCGGAGGCGGCGGTGTCGCGCACACGCGAGACCGCGGTGGCCACCTGGTCCCCCGACGGCTCCTGGAGGTCCTCCAGGCGCTCGAGGTCGGCTGCGGAGACGAGGGCGACGAGAGGCTTGCCGTGCCGCGTCACGACGACGCGTTCACCGCCGTACACCACCCGGTTGATCAGGTCGGCGAGCTCAGCCCTGGCTTGCGTCACCGGAATCTCGTAGGCCATGACCTCAAGCTTACGGTTCGCGGGCGACCCCTTCCGCTGCCGGCGAACGCTCGACACCCGGCCCGACTCATCGTACGTCCTGTACATTTTGTACGGAGGGAGCGTGCACTCCACGACGGTTCCGCCACGAGGAGGGTTCACCATGATCCGACCGTCCGCCCGTCATGTCCTGCCCGAGTTCACCGAGCGCACGAGTGCCGGGTCCCGGACGACGGACCCGTACGCGAAGCTGCTGGAGGAGCGGATCGTCTTCCTCGGGACACCGGTCGACGAGACCTCCGCGAACGACGTGATGGCGCAGTTCATCCACCTGGAGCACCAGGCGCCGGACCGCGACATCGCGCTCTACATCAACTCGCCGGGCGGCTCCTTCACCGCCATGACGGCGATCTACGACACGATGCGCCACGTCGCCTGCGACGTGGAGACGACCTGCCTGGGACAGGCCGGTTCGCCCGCCGCGGTCCTGCTGGCCGCGGGCACCCCCGGCAAGCGAGCCGTACTGCCGGGCGCACGGGTGACGCTCCATCAGCCGGTGCTCACCGAACCGGTGCAGGGACAGGCGAGCGATCTGACCGTTCGGGCCGACGAGTTGACCCGCGTCCGCGCCCGCCTGGAGGAGATCCTCGTACGGCACACGGGGCGCACCCCCGAGCAGGTGAGGGCCGACGTCGAGCGGGACACGATCCTGGACGCGCAACAGGCGCTCGAGTACGGCCTGGTGGACCGGATCGTGCCCGGCCGGAGGGCCTCCCTCCCGCCCTCCGGGGCGAGGTGAGCCGCCGATGCTGCCACCGGAACTCCCACCGCTGCCCGCCCTCACCCGTGCGGAGGCCGACCTGATCGACTGCTACCTGGACGTCGTGGACCTGCTCGGGCGCATCAACCCCGCGCTGGACGGCGACACCTACCGCGGGCTGCGCGCCGCCCAGACACTGGTCGGCAAAGCTACCGCGCTGCGCGACGCACTGACGGTGATGCACCGGCGCGGCGAGACGGAGCTGCACGCCGCCACCCTGGCCCGCGCCCTGCGGGTGCTGGACGGTGAGCGACGGACGGCGCGGGTCGGTCTTCCGCCGTGTTCCGGCAGTTGAGGCGCCGGGGATCCGAAACGCACCAAACGGCGTACCCCCTTTCGGCGTAGGAACACCTCCGATTTCCGACCGGCCGAACTTGCGCAAGGCGCCTGCCCAAACGGCGGAACGAGCTGTTCCGCCGCTGGTCCGGGGGTCGTCGACGCGCTCGACGGAGGCTCGAACGCAGGGGCGTCCACCCGAACGGATGAGTGGTGAGTAACAACACAAAGGGCACGTTCCGTTGGGCTTTTCCCACCGGGCGAGACAAGATCCGTGACTGACGACAAGCCCCCGCCGCAGCGGCGGGGCGGTCCGGGCGGACGCCGAGTCCTGCCGCCGCCCGGACGACCGGTCGACAGGAGTGGATCGGCAGGAGTGGAGGACCCGAGCACTACGGGTCGCCGGAACGGTTCGCCTCCCGCGAGGAGGACGCCGGACCGAGCAGCCCTTGGGGTGAAGCCGCACTCGTGCGGCCGGGCAACTTCGCCAGCCCGAATCCGACAGGTCATCCTTCACAGGCGGCTGACGAAGGGTTGCGCATGTCTGCGCTCAATCGTGTCCCGTCCCTGATGGCCCGTGCCGGTACGGCCTCCGCCCTCACCCTCGCCGCCGTGGGCGGCTCCGTAGTGGTCCCCGGCGCCGCATCCGAAGCGGCGGCGGCCGCCTCCGCGACCAAGGCTCTCAAGATCGCGGCCTCCAAGAGGGGCGCTCCGTACCAGTGGGGCGCCACCGGTCCGTACAGGTTCGACTGCTCGGGGCTGACGCTCTACTCGTTCAAGAAGGCCGGCAAGAAGCTGCCGCGCACCGCGGCCCAGCAGTACAACAACACCCGGCACATCTCCGCCAAGAGCCGCAGGGCCGGGGACCTGGTGTTCTTCCACTCGGGCCGCAGCGTCTACCACGTCGGCATCTACGCCGGGAAGGGCAGGATCTGGCACGCCCCGAAGACCGGGGACGTGGTGCGCCTGCAGAAGATCTGGACCGGCAACGTCTGGTACGGCCGGGTCAGGTAGCAGGCCAGGGCGGGTGACGGCGCCCCGACCGCGCCGTCACCGGCCCGGGTGCCGTTGCGTGCGCCTCACCGCGGGGGCTCCTGGCCTGCCACGACCGGCCCCACGGCGGTGACCGGCTCGGGCGTCGCCGGCGCGACCGGGGGCGTCCAGGGCAGTTCGATGGAGACGGTCTTGCCGCCCTCGCGCGTGGGCCTGACCCTCAGCCTGCCGCCGCACTCCGCCGTCAGCCAGCGGATGATCACCATGCCCCGGCCGTTGTCCTGCTGCACGGCGGCGGGCAGGCGCTTGGGGAAGCGGGGATGGCTGTCGGTGACCCCGATGCGCAGCCGTTCGTCGCGGTCGAGCGCGAGGTCCACCGTGAAGGTGGGGGACTGTCCGAACGTGTGCTGGACCGCGTTGGTCGCCAGTTCGGAGACGATGAGCCGGACGGTGTCGGACACGTCGGCGTCCGCCGGCAGGCCCCACTCCGCCAGGGTGCCGACCACATAGGTACGCGCGGCGGCCACCGAGGCGGGATCGCTCGGCAGAGTGACGGATGCTTCCAGATGGTCTGCCATGGCGACGTCGTCCCTTTCCCACGGGACCGCGGTCCGACACGGAGCGGATGGTTCGAGTACGGTCCCGGACTGGTGCTTCGCCGCCAGACTGCCACCACCGGAGCCGTGAAGGGCGGCGATCCACCAAGATATGCATATATCTGTCGCTCGAAGCGGTGAACTCTGCGACGGCAGAGCGTATTTGGGTGGCTCATAGGGAGTAAGGGAGTGGGCGCATGCAGCACGGTCCCGTGGTGCGCCGCCGGAAGCTGGGCGCCGAACTGCGCGCCCTGCGCACGGCGGCGGGGATCACCAGCGGCGAGGCGGCCCGGCTGGTGGGCTGGCACCAGTCGAAGGTCAGCCGCATCGAGACCGGGACGAGCGGGGCGAAACCGGCCGACGTGCGGTTACTGCTGGATGCCTACGGTGTGGACGACGTCCAACTGCGCGAGCTGCTGGAGACGCTCGCGGGCTCCGACGACGCGGGCGGCCGCAACCACTGGTGGCACGCCTACCGGGGGGTGCTGCCGCCGACCTACCGGGACTTCATCAGCCTGGAGTCCCAGGCGAGCGCGATGCGCACGCTGGAGACCACGGTGGTCCCCGGGCTGCTCCAGACGCCCGAGTACGCCCGCGCGGTGACGCGTGCCGCGGTGGACGGGCTGCCCGAGGAGCGGCTGGACACGCTGGTGGAGGTGCGGCTGGCCCGGCAGGACGTGCTGCGGACGCAGCCCCCGCTGGAGCTGAGCGCGGTCCTGGACGAGGCGGTGCTGCGCCGGGAGGTGGGGGGACCGGGGGTCATGGCCCGTCAGCTGGCCCGGCTGGTGGAGGCGGCACGGCTGCCCCATGTCCGGCTCCGGGTACTGCCGTTCGCCGCCGGGGCGCACATCGGTGTCACCGGCCCTTTCGTAATCTTCTCCTTTTCGAGCACTTCTGATCTCGACGTGGTTGTTCTCGACCACTTGACGAGTAGCCTGCATCTCGAACGGAAAGAAGACCTAGAGGCCTACACCGAGGCCTTCAACGCCCTTGTGAACCATGCCCTTTCGCCCGAGGACTCGTTGGACTTCATCGCCGCGACAGCGGCAGGCGCGTAAGGAGGCACCATGTCAGGCACCATTCCCCCCACCATCACCGCCGGTACCGATCTTCTCGGGGTGCGCTGGCTGCGCAGCAGCTACAGCACCGGAGCGAACAACTGTGTGGAGACCGCCCGTCCGGCGGCCGGCCGCTGGGCCGGACTGCTCGCCGTGCGCGACTCCAAGAACCCGGCCGGACCCGCGCTGCTCTTCTCCCCCGAGAGCTGGGCGTCGTTCACGGCCGGCATCCGCCGCCGCTGACACCGGGCGGCACCGGGCGGCGCACGGCCGTGTCACGCCGACTCATGGTCGCGCATCGCCTCGGTTTCGCGTTGCGCCCCATGGTCGCGCATCGCCTCAGGGTCGCGTTGCGCCGATCACCCGTACGGCGCGTTCGATCTGATCCCCGGAGAGGTCCGCACGCGCGGTCAGCCTGAGCCGTGAGATGCCGTCGGGCACGGAAGGAGGACGGAAGCAGCCCACGGACAGGCCGGCCGCCCGGCAGTCGGCCGCCCACCGCAGGGCCTTCTCCGGGGAGGGCGCGCGCACGGAGACGACCGCGGCGTCGGGACGTACCGCCTCCAGCCCCAGGTCGGTGAGGCGGGCGTGCAGTTCGGCCGCCACCTGGCGGGCCCGCGCCGCGCGCTCCGGCTCGCGGCGCAGCAGGGTGAGCGCCGCCAGGGCCGAGCCCGCCGCCGCCGGGGCGAGACCTGTGTCGAAGATGAACGTCCGGGCCGCGTTGACCAGGTGGTCGATCACCCGGGCGGGGCCCAGCACGGCGCCGCCCTGACTGCCGAGCGACTTGGACAGGGTGACCGTCACGACGACGTCCCCGGCGCCCGCGAGCCCCGCGGCGTGCGGGGCGCCCCGGCCGCCCTCGCCGAGCACGCCCAGGCCGTGGGCGTCGTCGACGACCAGCCCGGCGCCGTGCTCCCGGCAGGCGGCGGCGAGCGCAGCCAGGGGGGCGGCGTCGCCGTCGACGGAGAAGACCGTGTCGGAGACGGCGACGGCGGGACCGTCGTGCGTCGCCAGGGCCTTGCGGACGGCCTCCGGATCGGCGTGCGCCGCGACCTGGGTCGTGCCGCGGGCCAGCCGGCAGCCGTCGATCAGCGAGGCGTGGTTGCCCGCGTCGGAGACGACGAGGGTGCCGTGCGGCGCGAGCGCGGTGACCGCGGCGAGGTTGGCCGCGTAGCCGGAGGAGAAGACCAGTGCCGCCTCGAAGCCGCAGAAGGCGGCCAGTTCGCGTTCGAGCGCGGCGTGCAGCCCGGTGGTGCCGGTCACCAGCCGGGAGCCCGTCGCTCCGGCCCCCCAGGTCCGGGCCGCCCGGACGGCGCCCTCGGTGACCTCCGGGTGCCGGGCCAGTCCGAGGTAGTCGTTGCTCGCCAGGTCCAGCAGCGGCGAGTCGGCCGGACGGGGGCGCAGCGTCCGCACGAGTCCGGCCCGGCGGCGCAGTTCCGCCTGCTCGTCGATCCAGCCGAACGCCATGGGCGGTCCTCTCGTTTTGTAGGCAGTGGACAGACACTAGCGGCACCGTCGGCCGCCCGAGGTGTGGCAATACCCACACGGTGAACTGCCAGGGTTGTGCGAAGTCTCCTTGGCCCGGGACGGCCCCTTAGGACAGGATCAGCTCTCATGGACCTGCTGAACACGCTGGTGGACAAGGGGCTTCGGCGCGAGTCGCCGACCCGCGAGGAGGCGCTTGCCGTCCTCGCCACTTCCGACGACGACGTGCTCGATGTGGTGGCCGCGGCAGGCAAGGTGCGCCGCCACTGGTTCGGCCGACGGGTGAAGCTCAACTATCTCGTCAACCTGAAGTCGGGCCTGTGTCCCGAGGACTGCTCCTACTGCTCGCAGCGGCTCGGCTCCAAGGCCGAGATCCTCAAGTACACCTGGCTCAAGCCCGACCAGGCCTCCGAGGCCGCCGCCGCGGGTGTGTCCGGGGGCGCCAAGCGGGTGTGCCTGGTGGCCAGTGGCCGCGGTCCGACCGACCGGGACGTGGACCGGGTCTCGGACACCATCAGGGCCATCAAGGAGCAGAACGAGAGCGTCGAGGTGTGCGCCTGTCTGGGGCTGCTCTCCGACGGCCAGGCGGAGCGGCTGCGCGAGGCGGGCGCCGACGCCTACAACCACAACCTCAACACGTCCGAGTCGACGTACGGCGACATCACGACCACCCACACGTACGCCGACCGGGTGGACACGGTGAACAAGGCGCACGCGGCGGGGCTGTCCGCCTGCTCGGGGCTGATCGCGGGCATGGGCGAGAGCGACGAGGACCTGGTCGACGTGGTCTTCTCGCTGCGCGAGCTGGACCCGGACTCGGTGCCGGTCAACTTCCTGATCCCGTTCGAGGGCACGCCGCTGGCGAAGGAGTGGAACCTCACCCCGCAGCGCTGCCTGCGCATCCTGGCGATGACGCGGTTCGTCTGCCCGGACGTCGAGGTGCGGATCGCCGGGGGCCGCGAGGTGCACCTGCGCTCGATGCAGCCGCTGGCCCTGCACCTGGCCAACTCGATCTTCCTCGGCGACTACCTCACCAGCGAGGGCCAGGCGGGCAAGGCCGACCTGGAGATGATCGCGGACGCCGGGTTCGAGGTGGAGGGCACCGACCAGGTGACCCTGCCGGAGCACCGGTCGACGGCCCAGGGCGGCGGTTGCGGATCGCACGAAGGGGGCGGTTGCGGATCGCACGAGGGCGGCGGGGTCTGCGGGCCCGCTCCGGCCGCGGGGGCCTGCGGTTCGAAGCCGGCCGCGGAGCCGGTGGCGGCCGGTGAACCCCGTACCGACCTGGTCGCCGTACGCCGCCGCGGTGCCGGAACGGACCTCGCACCCAATGCCTGAGCCCGCGGGGACGGCGGCCGGGCCGGGAGTGGACGAGCTGACGGTGGAGGAGCTGCTGGCACTCGACCGGCGGCACGTCTGGCATCCGTACGGCCCGATGCCCGGGCGGCAGGACCCGCTCGTCGTGGAGTCGGCGAGCGGGGTGCGGCTGCGACCGGCCGACGGCTCGGGGGAACTCGTCGACGGGATGTCGTCCTGGTGGTCGGCGATCCACGGCTACAACCACCCGGTGCTGAACGAGGCCGCCCGCGAACAGCTGGGGCGGATGAGCCACGTGATGTTCGGCGGGCTCACCCACGAACCCGCCGTACGGCTGGCGAAGCTCCTTGTCGACATCTCGCCGGAGGGCCTGGAGCACGTGTTCCTCGCCGACTCCGGGTCGGTGTCGGTGGAGGTCGCCGTCAAGATGTGCCTGCAGTACTGGCGCTCGCTGGGCCGTCCCGGCAAGCGGCGCCTGCTGACCTGGCGCGGCGGCTACCACGGTGACACCTGGCAGCCCATGTCGGTGTGCGACCCCGAGGGCGGGATGCACGAACTGTGGAGCGGGGTGCTGCCCCGCCAGCTGTTCGCCGACGCGCCGCCGACGGAGTACGAGGAGACGTACGCCGATCACCTGCGCGCGCTGATCGAACGTCACGCGGACGAACTGGCCGCGGTGATCGTCGAGCCGGTCGTGCAGGGCGCGGGCGGGATGCGCTTCCACTCCCCCGCGTATCTGCGGGTGCTGCGGGAGGCGTGCGACGCGCACGACGTGCTGCTGGTGTTCGACGAGATCGCGACCGGCTTCGGGCGTACGGGTGCGCTGTTCGCGGCGGAGCACGCGGCGGTGACGCCGGACGTGATGTGCGTGGGCAAGGCGCTGACCGGCGGCTATCTGACGATGGCGGCCACGCTGTGCACGTCGCGGGTGGCCGACGGCATCTCGCGGGGCGAGGTGCCGGTGCTCGCGCACGGGCCGACGTTCATGGGCAATCCGCTGGCCGCGGCCGTGGCGTGCGCCTCGATCGGGCTGTTGCTCGGCCAGGACTGGCTCGCGGAGGTCAAGCGGATCGAGGCGGGCCTGCGGGACGGGCTCGCGCCCGCCGCCGAACTGCCGGGCGTGCGCGACGTACGGGTGCTGGGCGCGATCGGCGTGGTGCAGCTCGACCACGCCGTCGACATGCGGGCCGCGACGGAGGCGGCGGTGCGCGAGGGCGTGTGGCTGCGGCCGTTCCGCGACCTGGTCTACACCATGCCGCCGTACGTCACGGACGACGTGGACGTGGCGAGGATCGCCCGCGCGGTGTGCGCGGCGGCACGGGAGGGATGACATGCCGGTACTGGTGATCACGGGCACGGGCACGGAGGTCGGCAAGACGGTCGCGACCGCCGCCGTCGCCGCGACGGCACTGGCGGCCGGCCGGTCGGTGGCCGTCCTGAAGGCCGCGCAGACGGGCGTACGGGCGGACGAGGCCGGGGACGCCCAGGAGGTCGCGCGTCTCGCGGGCGCCGTGACGGCGACGGAAGTGGCCCGCTATCCGGAACCGTTGGCGCCGGGTACGGCCGCACGGCGGGCAGGGCGGACTCCGGTGCACCCGGAGGAGGTGGCGGAGGCCGCGGACAAGCTGGCCACCGAGCACGACCTGGTGCTCGTCGAGGGCGCGGGCGGACTGCTCGTACGCTTCGACGCGGCCGGCGGGACACTGGCGGACGTCGCCGGGCTGCTGGGCGCTCCGGTGCTGCTGGTGGCGTCGGCGGGGCTGGGCACGCTGAACACGACGGAGCTGACGGCGCGTGAGCTGCGGTCCCGGGGGCTGGAGCTGCCCGGCGTGGTGATCGGCAGCTGGCCCGAGGACCCGGACCTCGCCTCCCGCTGCAACCTCGCGGACCTCCCCGAGGTCGCCGGGGCGCCCCTGCTCGGCGCCCTGCCAGCCGGGGCCGGGTCCCTCACGCCGGCCACCTTCCGTTCAAGGGCGCCGCACTGGCTGGCCCCGCGGCTGGACGGCACCTGGGACGCGGACGCGTTCCGCGCACGGCAGGCCCCCTGACCGGGAGGAACGGCACCCCGAGCGCCTGATCCGGGCGGGGCGCGGAGCACCGCCCGGATCACGTCCGCGGCAGGACCTGCGCCGGATCCACCGTGCCCGCCGCCTTCCGCCTTCCGGCTTCCGGCATGGCGCGTGGCTCGAAGGGGGGCGGTCGGGGCGTGCGCGGGGGCGGTACGGGGGACAATCGCGGTAAGGCACCACCTCGTGAGGGAGGTCCCATGCCGTTGCGATCGGCCCGTACCCGCGCGGTGCCGCGGGACGCCGTGCACCATCCGCTGTTCGCCCGTTACTACGCCCGGTTCAGTGTGAGCGCCGAGACCCGGATGGGCATGGGGCGCGTGCGTGAGCGGCTGCTCGCCGGGCTGTCCGGGCGGGTGATCGAGATCGGCGCCGGCAACGGCCTGAACTTCGCCCACTACCCCGGCACCGTCTCGGAGGTCGTGGCCATCGAACCGGAGCGCGGGCTGCGGCAGTTGGCCGTGGAGGCGGCCGTGCGCGCCGAGGTGCCGGTCGACGTGGCGCCGGGCGCGGCGGAGGCGCTGCCGGTCAAGAGCGAGGCCTTCGACGCGGCCGTGGTCTCGCTGGTGCTGTGCAGCGTGCGTGATGTGCCGCGGGCGCTCGGGGAGCTGAGGCGGGTGCTGCGGCCCGGCGGCGAGGTTCGGTTCTTCGAGCACGGCCGGGGCGGCGGCCGCATGATGCACTTCACCCAGCGCGCACTGGACCGGACACTGTGGCCGCCGTTGAGCGGCGGCTGCCATGTCTCCCGGGAGCCGGTCGCCGCGCTGCGGGAGGCCGGATTCACGCTGGGGCCCTACCGGCGGGTGATGATGCCGGAGAACGGGCCTGTGCTCCCGATGTCGTACTGCGTACTCGGCACGGCCTGGCGAGAGCCCGGGACCGCGGCGCAGACGTAGGCGACCGCCGAGGCGAACCGCGCGTGGGAACGCTCCGGCGCCGGGACGTGGATCAGGAGAGTACTGGCGGGCGTCGCGCACGAGTGGTTGACTCCACGAGGGCCGGAAGTCACCTGCGTGCGAGGAGAGTTCATGTCGCGTCCGTTCCGCTTCGGCGTCAACCTGATGACCTCTGCCCCGGCCGACGAGTGGAGTGCGAAGTGCCGGCGCGCGGAGGAGCTCGGCTACGACGTGATCCTGGTCCCGGACCACCTCGGCATGCCGGCGCCGTTCCCGGCGCTGGTCGCGGCGGCCCGGGTCACCGAGCGGCCCCGGCTGGGCACCTTCGTGCTCAACGCGGGCTTCTGGAACCCGGCCCTGCTGGCCCGGGAGGTGGCGACCACGGACGCCCTGACGGGCGGGCGACTGGAGCTCGGCCTCGGCACCGGTTACGTAAGGGCCGAGCACGACGCGGCGGGGCTGCCGTTCGGCACGCCGGGCGAGCGGGTCGACCGTCTGCGACGCACCGTGGAGGAGCTGGAACGGCTCCTCGGTGACGAGGAGCACCGGCCGCGGCCCGTGCAGCGGCCCGGGGTGCCGCTGCTGATCGGGGCCAACGGCGACCGGATGCTGGAACTGACGGCCCGGCACGCCGACATCGCCGCGTTCACGGGCGGACGTACGGTGCGGGGCAGTACGACGGGGCAGTTGGCGCCCGTCACCGCCGAGGAGCTCGACGAGCGCGTGGCCCGGTACCGGGAGTCGGCCGCGGACCGCAAGGAGCCGGCGGAGCTGAACCTGCTCATCCAGATGGTCGTCGTCACCGAGGACCGTGAGGCCGCCGTCCGCCCCTTCCTGGAGTACGTGCCGCACCTGACCGCCGACCAGGTGCTGGAGCTGCCCATCTTCCTGGCCGGGACCCTGGAGGAGATCACCGCGCAGGTCCGGGCGCAGCGCGAGCGGTACGGGTTCACCTATCTGGTCGTGCTGGAGCCGTACATGGAGGCCTTCGCGCCGGTGATGCGGGCGTTGCGCGCCGGCTGACGGTCCGCATGCCGGAATTCCCGTCCGGGCGTCCGGGGCGCGTGGTGGGATCGCGACATGAGTGATCTGCGGATACGGGCCGCGGGGCCCGAGGACCTGGACGCCGTGCTGGCCTTCTGGAAGGTGGCCGCCGAGGGGACGAGCATCAGCGACGACCGGGAGGGCGTGGAGCGGCTGGTCGCCCGTGATCCCGAGGCGCTGGTCCTGGCCGAGCGTGGCGGGGAGCTGGTGGGCACGGTGATCGCGGGCTTCGACGGCTGGCGGTGTCATCTGTACCGGCTGGCGGTCCACCCGGACCGGCGTCGTCAGGGGGTCGGCTCGGCTCTGCTCCGCGCCGCCGAGGAGCGTTTCGTACGGCTCGGCGGGCGACGCGGGGACGCGATGGTGCTGGTGCGCAACGAGCGGGCGCAGCATGCGTGGCGGGCCGCCGGGTACGCGCCCGAGGAGCAGTGGCGGCGCTGGGTCAAGCCCCTCGCGGACTGAAGGTCACCACCGACTGAAGGTCACCACGACGGCGCGCGAAGCTGCGGTTCCTGGCCGATCATGGATCCGAGGTGACCCGATGACCGAAGTGCTCCTGCTGCTGGTGGCGGTCCTGCTCTCGCTCATGTGCGGTGCCTTCGTAGCCGCCGAGTTCTCCCTGACCACCGTCGAGCGCGGCGAGCTGGAGCGGGCCGCCGCGCGGGGTGAGCGGGGTGCGTCGAGTGCCCTGAAAGCCGTACGGAACCTGACGTTCCAGCTCTCCGGTGCGCAGCTCGGCATCACGGTCACGAACCTGGTGGTCGGCATGCTCGCGGAGCCGTCGGTCGCCTCGCTGATCGCGGGCCCGCTGGAGGCCGTGGGGATCTCGGGCTCGGCGGCCTCGTCGCTGGCGCTGGTGCTGGGCACGGCTCTGTCGACGGTCTTCCTGATGATCGTCGGCGAGCTGGTGCCGAAGAACTGGGCGATCTCCTCGCCGCTGGCCGTCGCCAAACGGGTGGGCGGTCCGCAGCGCTGGTTCAGCGCGGCCTTCCGGCCCTTCATCACCCACCTGAACAACACGGCCAACCGCATCGTGCGCCGCCTCGGCGTGGAGCCCGCCGAGGAGCTGGCGTCCGCGCGGGGGCCGCAGGAGCTGGCGGCGCTCGCCCGGCACTCGGCCAAGGAGGGCGCCCTGGAGGCCGACACCGCCGAGTTGTTCGTGCGGACGCTGAACCTGGCCGACCTGACGGCCGGGCACGTGATGACCCCGCGCGTCCAGGTCGTCGCCCTGGACTCCCGGGCGACCTGCGAGGACGTGGCCAACGCGACGCGGGCGACCGGGCTGTCGCGGTTCCCCGTCTACCAGGACACGCTCGACGCCGTGGTGGGGACGGCGCACGTCAAGGACGTGCTGACGGTGCCCGCCGAACGGCGGACCGGGATCGCGGTCGCCGAACTGATGCGCGAGCCGCTGCTCGTGCCGCAGACGCTGACCGTCGACCGGCTCCTGGACCAGCTCTCCGGGCCGCGCACGATGGCCGTCGTGATCGACGAGTACGGCGGCACGGCGGGCGTGGCCACGCTGGAGGACATCGTCGAGGAGGTCGTGGGCGAGGTGCGGGACGAGCACGATCCGCACGAGACGCCCGAACTGGACCCGGCCGGCACCGACCCACAGGGCCACGCCCTGTACTGGGCCGACGGCGCCGCCCGGGTGGACCGGCTCGTGCGTCTGGGGCTCCGGGTGCCGGAGGGGCCGTACGAGACGGTCGCCGGGCTGGTCGCGACGGAGCTGGGGCGCATCCCCTCGGTCGGCGACCGTGTCGAGGTCGCCGGCTGGCGGCTGGACGTCGTGGACGCCGCGGGGCGCCGGGCGGCCCGGGTGCTTCTGCACGCGCCGCTCGACGACGCGCAGGCCGGCGACGACAGGGGGGAGGCCGGACGGTGACCGCCGTACAGCTGCTGATCGGTCTGGCGACGCTCGTCGTGAACGCGTTCTTCGTGGGCGCGGAGTTCGCGCTGATCTCCGTACGCCGCAGCCAGGTGGAGCACTACGCCGAAACCGCGGCCGGGGCGGCAGGTGGCGAGGGCAGCCGGCGCGCGAAGAGTGTGCTGTGGGGCCTGGAGCACGTGTCGGCCCTGATGGCGGCGGCCCAGCTCGGCATCACGCTGTGCACGCTGGTCCTCGGCGTGGTCGCGGAACCGGCGATCGCGCACCTGCTGGAGCCGGTGTTCCACGTGGTGGGCGTGCCGACCGGCGCGGGGCACGCGGTGTCGTTCGTGATCGCCCTCGCCCTGGCGACGTATCTGCACATGCTGCTCGGCGAGATGGTGCCGAAGAACATCGCGCTGGCCGAGCCGGTGCGCAGCGCACTGCTGCTCGGTCCGCCGCTGGTGGCGCTGTCCCGGGCGCTGCGGCCGGTGATCTTCACGGTCAACGCCTTCGCGAACGCGCTGCTGAAGCTGCTCCGGGTCGAGGCGAAGGACGAGGTGTCGGCGACCTTCACGGACACCGAACTCGCCGAGATCGTCAAGGACGCCGGTGAGGCCGGGCTGATCGACGACCGCGCCCTGGAGCGGCTGCACGACGCCCTCGAGCTGGGCCGGCGCCCGGTGCGGGACGTGGTGCTGCCGCTGGAGCGCGTGGTTTACGCGCGCGTGGGCATCACTCCGGAGCAGCTGGAGCGCCTGTCGGCGGAGTCCGGGTTCTCCCGCTTCCCGGTGGTGGACGACGGGCGGCGGATCGTCGGCTACCTGCACGTGAAGGACGCCCTGGACGCCTCGCCGCGCGACCTGCCGTTCCGGCTGCGCGACATGCGGCCCATCGCGCGGGTCCGGGAGAGCACCCCGCTGGACGACGTCCTCACCGCGATGCGCCGCAGCCGCACCCATCTGGCGGCCGTGCTGGGCCCCGACGGGCGGCTGGCGGGGCTGGTGACCATGGAGGACGTGCTGCGGGAGCTGTTCGGGCAGCGGACCTGAAACGGAGGGCGACCGACCGCCGGGTATGTGCGTGGGGCTACCATTTCTGTCGCCATGCAGACGAACCCCACCCACACCAGTCTTGTCGCCGTCGGCGACTCCTTCACCGAGGGCATGTCGGACCGGCTGCCCGACGGCTCCTACCGGGGCTGGGCCGACCTCCTCGCCGCGCGGATGGCGGCCCACTCCCCCGGCTTCCGGTACGCGAACCTCGCCGTGCGCGGGAAGCTGATCGGGCAGATCGTCGACGAGCAGGTGGACGTGGCGGCGGCCATGGGGGCCGACGTGATCACGCTGGTCGGCGGGCTCAACGACACGCTGCGCCCCAAGTGCGACATGGCCCGGGTCCGGGATCTGCTCACACAGGCCGTGGAGCGGCTGGCCCCGCACTGCAAGCAGCTGGTGCTGATGCGCAGCCCCGGCCGCCAGGGCCCGGTGCTGGAACGGTTCCGGCCCCGCATGGAGGCGCTGTTCGCGATCATCGACGACCTGTCCGCGCAGCACGGCGCCGTGGTCGTCGACCTGTACGGGGCCGACTCGCTGGCCGACCCGCGCCTGTGGGACGTGGACCGGCTGCACCTGACCGCCGATGGGCACCGCCGCGTCGCCGAGGCCGTGTGGCAGACGCTCGGCTACGAGCCCGAGGACCCGCACTGGCACGCGCCGATCCCGGCGACGCCGCCCCCTGGCTGGCTCCTGCGCCGTACCGCGGACGTGCGGTTCGCCCGGCAGCACCTGCTGCCCTGGATAGGCCGCAGGCTGACCGGCCGCTCGTCCGGGGACGGCCTGCCGCCCAAGCGTCCGGAGCTGCTGCCGTACGGGGATCTCGCGCCGTGATCCCCGGGGCCACCGGCCCCTCGTAGGTTCCGACGAACAACCCCGTGGCGCTGGCCTGCACGAATCGCCAGTAGAATCCGTTTACGTGACTTCCGCTCCCGCCAAGCCCCGCATCCCGAACGTCCTCGCCGGACGCTACGCCTCCGCCGAGCTCGCCACGCTCTGGTCGCCCGAGCAGAAGGTGAAGCTGGAGCGGCAGCTCTGGCTCGCCGTGCTGCGGGCCCAGAAGGACCTGGGCATCGAGGTGCCCGACGCCGCGCTCGCCGACTACGAGCGCGTCCTCGACCAGGTCGACCTGGCCTCGATCGCCGAGCGCGAGAAGGTCACCCGGCACGACGTGAAGGCGCGGATCGAGGAGTTCAACGACCTCGCCGGGCACGAGCACGTGCACAAGGGCATGACCTCCCGCGACCTGACGGAGAACGTCGAGCAGCTGCAGATCCGGCTCTCGCTCGAACTGATCCGCGACCGCTCGGTGGCCGTCCTGGCCCGCCTGGGCAAGCTGGCCGGCGAGTACGGCGAACTGGTCATGGCCGGCCGCTCGCACAACGTGGCCGCGCAGGCCACCACGCTGGGCAAGCGGTTCGCCACCGCCGCGGACGAGCTGCTGGTGGCCTACGTCCGGGTGGAGGAGCTGCTGGGCCGCTACCCGCTGCGCGGCATCAAGGGCCCCGTCGGCACCGCCCAGGACATGCTGGACCTGCTCGGCGGGGACGCGGGCAGGCTCGCGGAGCTGGAGCAGCGGATCGCCGGGCACCTGGGCTTCTCGCAGGCCTTCACCTCGGTCGGCCAGGTCTACCCGCGCTCGCTGGACTACGAGGTCGTCACCGCGCTGGTGCAGCTCGCGGCGGCGCCGTCGTCGCTGGCCAAGACCATCCGGCTGATGGCCGGGCACGAGCTGGTCACCGAGGGCTTCAAGCCCGGCCAGGTCGGCTCCTCCGCGATGCCGCACAAGATGAACACCCGCTCCTGCGAGCGCGTCAACGGCCTGATGGTGATCCTGCGCGGCTACGCGTCGATGACAGGCGAGCTGGCGGGCGACCAGTGGAACGAGGGCGACGTGTCCTGCTCCGTGGTGCGCCGGGTGGCCCTCCCCGACGCGTTCTTCGCCCTGGACGGGCTGCTGGAGACGTTCCTGACGGTGCTCGACGAGTTCGGCGCGTTCCCGGCCGTCGTGGCCCGGGAGCTGGACCGCTACCTGCCGTTCCTCGCCACCACCAAGGTGCTGATGGGCGCGGTGCGGGCCGGCGTCGGCCGCGAGGTCGCGCACGAGGCGATCAAGGAGAACGCCGTCGCCTCCGCGCTGGCGATGCGCGAGCGGGGCGCCGAGCGCAACGAGCTCCTCGACAAGCTCGCCGCCGACGAGCGCATCCCGCTCGACCGCGCCGGGCTGGACGCGCTGATGGCCGACAAGCTGTCCTTCACGGGCGCCGCGGCCGGCCAGGTGGGCGTCGTCGTCGGCCGCATCGAGGAGATCGTCAAGCAGCACCCGGCAGCCGCGGGCTACACCCCCGGAGCCATCCTCTGACCCGCTTCACCCGGGCCGAGCTGGAGGCCGCCCGCGACCGTCTCGTACCGGACGTCGTCGCGGACGGTCTCCGCGTGCTGTTCTGCGGCATCAACCCCGGCCTGATGACGGCGGCGACGGGTCACCACTTCGCCCGTCCCGGCAACCGCTTCTGGCCGGTGCTCCATCTGTCCGGGTTCACGCCCAGGCTGCTGAAGCCGTCGGAACAGGACGAGCTGTCGTCGTACGGGCTCGGCATCACCAACGTCGTCGCGCGGGCCAGTGCGCGGGCGGACGAGCTGAGCGCCGAGGAGTACCGGGAGGGCGGCCGGCTGCTGGCCCTGAAGGTGGCGCGGCTGCGGCCCCGTTGGCTGGCCGTGGTCGGCGTCACCGCGTACCGGGCGGCGTTCGACGACCCCAAGGCCCGGGTGGGCCCGCAGGCCCGGACGATCGGGGACACGCGCGTGTGGGTGCTGCCCAACCCGAGCGGGCTCAACGCGCACTGGACGGCGCAGACGATGGCGGAGGAGTTCGCCCGGCTGCGGGTCGCGGCGGAGGCCCAGCAGGGCTGAGCGGTGGTGGCGGTCAGGGCGGTGCGGTCCACGTGACGACGGCCAGCAACTGCACCTCGTCCGCCTCGTCCCGGTCGGCGACCGCCACCGCGACCCAGCGGCCGGTGCCCTCCGCCTCCCACAGGTACGCCACGCGCGCGCGGGCGCTCAGGCCGGCCCACGGCTCGGGTATCTCCTCCCGCTCGGTGCGCAGCAGGACCGTCTGCAGGTTCCAGGGGTCCGTCGCCCCCCAGCGCGGTGCGAGGAGCTCGTGGAGGGCGTCCCGGCCCTTCTCGTACTGCTCCACCGTCACCGCCCGCTCGCCCTGGCCGCCGCCGCGCAGGCCGTGGCTGGTCTCCAGCACGGCGACGAAGTGGCCGGGTCCACCTGCGCCCCCGTCCGACGGGCCGTGCTCCGCCGGGAAGGGGCGGAAGCACAGCTCGTCGATCACGGCGATGTGCTGCGCGATGTTCATGCCGTCCAGTAAACCGGCCACCACTGACAATTGGCGGGGCGTCAGCCCGCCGACCACGTCGGCCCGCCGACCACGTCGGCCCGCCCACCGCGCCGGCCCGCCCACCGCGCCGGCCCGCCCACCGCGTCAGGCGTCCCGGCTGCGCAGCCGCCAGGCTCCCGCGAGGATCGCGGCCGTCGCCCACAGCGCGGTCACCGCGAGCCCCGTCCAGGGCCCCAGGGTCCCGTCGTGCGTCTGGTGCAGGACGATCTGACCGGCCTGGTCCGGCAGGAAGCCGGCGGCGTCGCCCGCCGCGTCCCCGATCACGAAGGAGACGATGAGGATGAACGGGATCAGGGTCGACAGGGTGGCCACGCCGCTGCGGAACAGGGCGGTGAGCCCGGCCGCGAACAGGGCGATCAGCATGAAGTAGATCCCGCAGCCCACGACGCCGCGCACCTGCTGGCCGGTGGTCAGACCGTCCGCCGCCGAGCCGAGGACGGCCCGGGCCGTGAGCACGCAGGCGAGCGCGGTCACCAGGCCCACGACGAGGGCCGGTACGGCGACGACCGTCAGCTTCGCCGCGAACCACCGGCCGCGCTGCGGAACGGCGGCCAGGGAGAGCCGGATTCCGTTGCCGTGGTACTCGGACGACACCGCCAGGGCCCCGAAGGCGATCGCGGCGATCTGACCGGGCCAGACGCCGGACAGCGCCGTGAACAACGGGTCGAAGTCCGGGTCGGAGGTGTCGGCGCCGCCGGCCAGCGCGGCGAACGCCGTGGTGACCGCGAACACGGCCAGCAGCGTGCCGCACAGCGAGCGCAGGGTGCGGACCTTGAGCGCCTCCGCGCGGAGTACGGGCGTGAACTGCATGGTCAGGCCTCCTGGTGGGATGCGGTGAACTCGGTCTCGGCGGCCGTCAGGTCGAGATAGGCCTGTTCCAACGTGCCCTCGTCCGCAGCGAGTTCGAGTACGGGTACGCCGGCGTCGGACAGGACACGGCCGATGTCGTCCACGCGCGCGTGGTGCACGGTCCAGTGCCCGTCGTCGTGTTCCACGGCGTCGTGGCCCTGCCGGGCCAGGGCGTTCTTCAGGGCGGCGGCGTCCGAGGTCCGGACGCGGACCCGGGGGTGCACGCGCGCGTCGATGAACTCCCGCATCGGTGTGTCGGCGAGCAGACGCCCCCGGCCGAGGACGACCAGGTGGTCGGCGAAGGACGCGGTCTCGTTCATCAGATGGCTGGAGACGAGCACCGTACGCCCCTCGGCCGCGAGCCGGCGCAGCAGTTCGCGGATCCAGATGATGCCCTCGGGGTCCAGTCCGTTGGAGGGCTCGTCCAGCATCACGACCTCCGGATCGCCCAGCAGCGCGGCGGCGATGCCCAGACGCTGGCGCATGCCCAGGGAGTACGTCTTCACCCGGCGGCGGGCCACCGAGGCGATGCCCGTCTCCTCCAGCACCTCGTCCACCCGGCGCACCGGGATGCGGTTGCTCGCCGCGAGCACGCGCAGGTGGTCCCGCGCGGTGCGCGAGCCGTGCGCGGAGTCCGCGTCGAGCAGGGCCCCGACGTGCCGCAACGGCTCGGCGAGGCCGGCGTAGGGGCGTCCGCCGAGGGTGACGGTCCCGGAGGTCGGCCGGTCCAGGCCGAGCACGAGCCGCATGGTCGTGGACTTCCCGGCGCCGTTGGGGCCGAGGAAGCCGGTGACACGGCCGGGGCACACGGTGAAGGTGAGGTCGTCGACGGCTCGTCGGGTGCCGTACTCCTTGGTGAGGTTCTGGACGTCGATGCTGGTCATGGCAGCAGCCTGGCCGAACGTGCCGCCCCGTGGCCTCCCCCGCCGGTGGACGGTCCCTCCCCCGTGCGGGGGAGCCGCGCTGTCGGTGCCGGATGACACGATGACGGGATGATTCGCCTGCTGCGCCCGCTGGTACGCGGAGCGACCTACACCCGGTTTCTGCACCTGTGGGTGCCGATGGCGGCGCTCAGCGTCTGGTTGTGGGTCGCACCGGGGCTGCCCTGGGTGCCGCTGGTCGCCCTGGTCCCGGTGGGCCTGATCCCGGCGGTGCGCGTGGGCGAGGGGGTGCAGGCACGGCTGCTGCTGACGCCGCGTGAGGCGGAGCCGGACTTCTCCGTGCGACCGGCCACGGCCTGGCGGGACCGGTGGCGGACCGTGCTGTGGCTGGAAGCGCGGATGCTGCTGGGCTGGGTGACCGCGTATGCGACCGTCTGGCTGCCGATCCTCTCGTACGCCCTGGCGTCGCAGGCGGTGGGGCACGTGACGGAGGACCTGCCCGTCCTGGCGGACGCGGCACCGCACTGGGCGTACGCCCTGCTCGTGCCCGTCCCGCTGATCGCGCTGTACGCGCTGGTGGTCGGCGTCGGCGAGTTGACGACCGTCCTCGCGCGGCGGCTGCTCGGCCCGTCGGCCGCCGAGCGGCTCACGGCGCTGGAGGAGCGCACCGAACAGCTCCTGGAGCGCACCCGCATCGCCCGCGAGCTGCACGACTCGATCGGTCACGCGCTGACCGTCGCCGTCGTACAGGCGGGGGCCGCCCGCGCGGCGAACAGCCCAGAGTTCACCGACCGGGCCCTTGGCGCGATCGAGGAGACCGGCAGGGCGGCCCTGGAGGATCTGGAGCGGGTGCTCGGCGTCCTGCGGGAGTCGGAGCGGCCCGTGAGCGCCCGACCGACCCTCACGGACGCCGACCGTCTGCTGGAGTCCGCCCGCGCCTCGGGGGCCAAGGTCGACGCCGAGGTCACGGGCCCGGTGGAGACTTTGCCGGGCCCGGTCTCCCGCGAGGGCTACCGGATTCTCCAGGAGGCCCTCACCAATGTGCTGCGGCACGCGGGCGCGGTGCCGACGCGGGTCAGCGTGCGGGTGGTGGACGGTGCGCTCGCCCTGGAGGTGCGCAATCCGCTGCCGGACGCGAGAGCCGACCCCGGCCGTGGCAGCGGGCTGCGCGGCATCCGCGAGCGGGCCGCGCTGCTGGGCGGGCGGGCGCTCACGGGCCCCGACGCCGGTGACTGGCAGGTGCGCGTGGAGCTGCCGGCGGGCTGATCTACGCTGGGCGGATGCCGGTCAGAGTGCTTCTCGTCGACGACGAACCCCTCGTACGAGCGGGTCTGCGGGCCGTGTTGGAGGCGCAGCCGGACATCGAGGTGGTCGGGGAGGCAGCGGACGGGGCGGCGGTCGTCCCGCTGGTGCGGCAGACCCGTCCGGACGTCGTCGCCATGGATGTGCGGATGCCGCTGCTGGACGGCATCGAGGCCACGCGCGCGCTGCTGCGGACGGTGGCCGACCCGCCGAAGATCCTCGTGGTGACGACCTTCGAGAACGACGAGTACGTGTACGAGGCGCTGCGCGCCGGTGCCGACGGGTTCCTGCTGAAGCGGGCCCGGCCGGCCGAGATCGTGCACGCGGTGCGGCTGATCGCCGAGGGCGAGTCCCTGCTGTTCCCCGCCTCGGTGCGGCAGCTCGCCGCCGAGTACGGCGACGGCGCGGGCGGCGGGAACCGTGCGGCCCGCGCCCGGTTGGAGCGGGCGCGGCTGACCGACCGGGAGGGCGAGGTGCTGCGGCTGATGACGCGCGGGCTGTCCAACGCGGAGATCGCCGGCCGGCTGGTCGTCGGCACGGAGACGGTGAAGTCGCATGTGAGCGCGGTACTGGCGAAGCTGGGAGCCCGGGACCGCACGCAGGCGGTGATCACGGCATACGAGTCGGGATTCGTCGCGCCCGGGTGAGGCACCCGCGCGGTCCGGGATCGGGCGGACCGGCACTCGCCGGGGTGGAGCGGGCCGAGTACGATCCGGCCAACACGCGCACGAGCTGGGAGGACGGACGTTGGGAGGGCTGACCGGCGGGGATCCGTCGCTGCTGCGGAGGATCAACTCCGCGGTGGTGCTGCACGCGTTGCGTGCCACGGACTGCGCGACGCTGACCGAGATCACCCGGGTGACGGGGCTGTCCCGGCCGACCGTCGAGGGGGTCGTGGAGGGGCTGATCGAGGCCGGCCTTGTCGTCGAGACGGCCGCCGAGGAGGGCGCCACCCGGCGGCAGGGGCGGCCCGCGCGGCGGTTCCGGTTCCGGGCGGAGGCCGGGCATCTGCTGGGGCTGGAGATCGGGCCGCACCGCGTCGCCGCGCTCCTGTCCGACCTGGACGGCCGGGTGATCGGCGCCCAGGCCAAGGACGTCGACGAGACCGCCCCGGCCGACGAGCGGCTGGAGCGGCTGCGCACGGCGGTCGCCGAGCTGCTGCGGCGGGCCGGTGTCGCGCGGGGCTCGCTGCGGGCCGTGGGGGCCGCGACGCCCGGCATCGTCGAGGCGGACGGCACGGTCCGGCTGAGCACCGCGCTGCCTCAGTGGACGGGGCTGCGGCTGGGCGAGCGGCTGAGCCGGTCCTTCAAGTGCCCGGTGCTGGTCGAGAACGACGCGAACGCGGCGGCGGTCGCCGAGCACTGGAAGGGCGCCGCGACCGAGTCCGACGACATCGTGTTCGTGCTGGCCGGGCTGAGCCCCGGAGCCGGGGCGCTGATCGGCGGACGGCTGCACCGTGGGTACGGCGGCGCGGCCGGTGAGATCGGTGCGCTGCATCTGCTGGGCCGGGACGTGACGCCGGAGACGCTGCTGTCCACCACGGACCAGCCCCTGCACCCGCTGGACGAGCAGGCGGTGGCGAAGGTCTTCGCCGAGGCCCGCGAGGGCGACCAGCGGGCCCGCGCGGCCGTCGAGCGTTTCATCCAGCGGCTGGTGCACGACGTGGCGGCGCTGGTGCTGGCCCTGGACCCGGAGCTGGTCGTCATCGGCGGCTGGGCGGCCGGGCTGGACGGTGTACTGGAGCCGTTGCGGCGGGAGCTGGCCCGCTACTGTCTGCGGCCGCCGAGGGTGACCCTGTCACTGCTCGGCGAGGCCGCCGTGGCGACGGGCTCGCTGCGACTCGCCCTCGACCACGTGGAGGAGCAGTTGTTCGCGGTGGAGGGCGCGACCGCCCGCCGCTGACCCGGCACCGACGACCGGTCCGGGCGGCGCTCCGTCGGCACCCGGGTCAGGAGGCCCGGGTCTGCGGGCCGTGGTGGATCTCCACGTCCCCGGCGTCCCCGAAGGTCAGCCGGCAGGTGTCCGCGCGGTAGGTGGCGACGGAGAGCGCGGCGGTGCGTCCCTCGGCGAGGTAACGGGTGGTGACCACGAGGACGGGCGCTCCCGGGAGGCGGTCCAGCTCCTTCGCGTCCTCGGCGCCGGCCGATCCCAGCTCCACGGCGCTCTCCTGCCGCGCCGGCTCGCCGCGCTGCAGTTCGCGCAGTACGGCACGCGCGCGTGCGGCGCCGGAGGGCGCGTCGATGGCGGTGAGGTCGGGCACCGAGGCCGACGGGATGTACAGCAGCTCGGCCGCGACCGGCTGGCCGTGCGTCACGCGGGAGCGGCGGACGGTGTGCACGGGCTCGTCCCGGCCGGTCTCCAGGGCGTCGGCGACGGCCGCGGGCGGAGCCGCGAGGACGCAGTCGGCCGGCTGCCAGGTGTCGTCGGCCGTCCCGGGCCAAGTGTGCTGCCGGGTACCGACGGCCACACCCACGCGCGGTGGGGCGACGGTCGTACCGACGCCGCGGCGGCGCTGGAGCCTGCCCTCCAGCTCGAGCTGTTCCAGGGCCTGCCGGAGCGTGGCGCGGGCGACGCCGAACCGGGCGGCGAGGTCGCGCTCGTTGGGCAGGATCTCGCCCACCGAGAACTCCGAGTCCAGGGCTTCGCTGAGCACGGTCCTGAGGTGCCAGTACTTCGGTTCCGGCACCGGTTCCAACTGCGTGGTCCCCACCCTGTCCTCCGCAAGCGCCGTGGTCCGGCGGCGTTTTGACGCCCTTGTTTATTAAAGGTTGTTGCAGTTCTCTGCGACCATAAAACGGCCCACCCCCTTGGTCAATACCAATCCTCGGGGGCGGAGCGGAACCGTGGGCGGTCAGGCAGTGGACAGGGACTGAAGTTTGTCCGGGTTGCGGATGATGTACAGCGACTGGATGCGCCCGTCGGCGACGTCCAGCTGGAGGACGGAGTCCGGCTTGCCCGCGGACATGAACAGGAGCGCCGGACCGCCGTTGATCTCCAGGAAGCGGAAGGAGAGGTCCGGGGCGCTCTTGCGGGCGGCACCGAGCAGGAAGCCCCCCACCTTCGCGGAGCTCTCCAGCACGCGCAGCGGCGCCCTGGACTTGCCGCCGCTGTCACCCACCAGCCGGACGTCGGGCGCGAGGATCGCCATCAGACCCTCGAGGTCACCGTCGGCCGCGGCGGCGAGGAACCGTTCGGTGAGGTCCCGGCGCTGCACCGGGTCGACGTCGTAGCGGGGCCGTCGCTCGTCGACGTGGCTCCGGGCCCGCCCGGCGAGCTGGCGCACGGCGGCCTCCCCGCGCTCCAGCATGGCGGCGATCTCGGCGTACGGGTAGCCGAACGCCTCCCGGAGGACGAACACCGCCCGCTCCAGGGGCGACAGCGACTCCAGGACGACGAGGACGGCGAAGGAGACGGAGTCGGCCAGCACGGCCCGCTCGGCCGTGTCCGGCACGGTGTCCCCGAAGTCGGTGACGTAGGGCTCGGGCAGCCACGGGCCGACGTACGTCTCGCCCCGCGCCTTGATCTGGCGCAGCCGGTCGACGGCGAGGCGGGTGGTGACGCGCACCAGGTAGCCGCGGGGGTCGCGGACGCCGGACCGGTCGGCCCCGGACCAGCGCAGCCAGGCCTCCTGGACCACGTCCTCCGCGTCGGCCAGGCGGCCCAGCATGCGGTAGGCGACTCCCTGGAGGACGGGACGGTGCTCTTCGAAGACGTCGGTCGCGGTGTCGGTGGTCACCGCTCCATCCCAGCGGACGGATCGGGGCCGTGTCCAGGCGGAACCACCCGCCCGGGACGAACGGCGACCGGGGGGCTACCCGTCGGTAGCTCTTACTGACAAGCTGTCTGGGCAACGCCCGTCGTCGTCATCCGCCGTCAACCGCGTGTTCCCGACAAGGAGTTCCATGTCCACCACGCTCTCCTTCACGGCCCCCACCGAGCACGGTCCGCAGGACATCACCCTCACCTACGCGCGCGTGGGCACCGGCGAGCCGCTGCTCCTGCTGCACGGGATCGGTCACCACTGGCAGGCCTGGGCTCCGGTGATCGACATCCTCGCGACCGAGCGCGAGGTGATCGCCGTGGATCTGCCGGGCTTCGGACAGTCGTCCGCGCTGCCCGACGGACTGCCGCACGACCTGCCGACGACGACCGCGGTGCTGAGCGCCTTCTGCGCGGCGCTGGGAATCGACCGACCGCACGTGGCCGGCAATTCGCTGGGCGGCCTGCTGGCCCTGGAACTGGGCCGGGAGAACCTCGTGCGGTCGGTCACCGCCCTGTCTCCGGCCGGCTTCTGGACGCAGGCCGAGCGGCGTTTCGCCTTCGGCGTCCTGCGTGGCATGCACCGGACCGCGCGCGGCCTGCCCCTCCCCCTGGTCGAACGGCTCTCCCGCACCGCGGCCGGCCGGACCGCCCTGACCAGCACGATCTACGCCCGCCCAGGCCGCCGCTCGCCCGAGGCCGTGGTCGCCGAGACCCTCGCCCTGGCCCATGCCGAGGGGTTCTTCGAGACGCTGCGGGCGGGACGGAGCGTGCTGTTCACCGACGATGTCCCCGGCATCCCCGTCACCGTGGCGTGGGGCACCCGGGACCGGCTGCTCCTGCCCCGCCAGGGGATTCGCGCCAAGCGCAGCATTCCGCGGGCCCGGCTGGTGCGGCTGCCCGGCTGCGGCCACGTCCCGATGAACGACGACCCGGCGCTGGTCGCCCGCGTCCTCCTGGACGGCAGCCGCGCTCAGGAGGCGAGCGCTCCGAGGACCTCCTTCACCACGGTCGGGTCGTAGGGCACGCCCTGTTCGAGGAGCGCGACCGAACGCCCCGCGATTCCAGCCCCTCGTAGGGTGAGGTCGCTCGACCGGACGCGACATCTGGGGGGACAGCTTTCATGACAAGCGCGCCAAGCGCTGCGGGCGGCCCGCCAGGTGCCGGCGACCGCAGCGCCGCGTGGGAGTTGCTGCTGCCCGCCGCCTCGGCACCGGCACGCGCGCGTGGCCGCGCCCTGCAGGAGGCGCTGCGGGACGCCGTCCGCTCGGGCCGGCTGGCGCCGGGCACGCGCCTGCCGTCGAGCCGGGACCTCGCCGCCGACCTCGGCGTGTCGCGGGGACTGGTGACGGAGGCGTACGAGCAGCTGACCGCCGAGGGCTACCTGCGCAGCGGGCGGGGTGCGGGCACCTGGGTGGGCGACGCGGTACGGGCAGCCCGCCCCCGCGCGCGTGACCTCGCCCCGCGTTCCCCCGGCACCCGGGCCGACTTCGTGCCGGGGACACCGGATCTGTCGCTCTTCCCGCGTTCGGCGTGGGCGGCGGCGCAGCGGGGCGTGCTGACCGAGCTGCCGCACGAGGGTCTCGGCTATCCCGATCCGCGCGGGCTGCCCCGGCTGCGGACCGCCCTGGCCGAACTGCTCGTGCGGCGCCGGGGTGTGGTGGCGGACCCGGAGCGGATCGTGGTGGTCTCCGGGGTGGCGCAGGCGACGGCGCTGCTCGGAAGCGTCCTCCACGCGCGCGGGATGCGCAGTGTCGGCGTCGAGGACCCCGGCAGCCCGCAGCACAGCGCCCTGTACGCGTCGGCGGGCGTCAGCACCGTGCCCCTGCCCCTGGACGCCGAGGGACTCGCCCTCGGCCCGCTGCGCGCCTCGGGGGTACGGACCGTCGTGACCACGCCTGCGCACCAGTTCCCCACGGGGATCGCCTACTCAGCGCGGCGGCGCGCCGCACTCCTGGACTGGGCGCGGTCCGTGGACGGCCTCGTCCTGGAGGACGACTACGACGGCGACTTCCGCTACGACCGCGCCCCGGTGGGCGCGCTCCAGGGGCTCGATCCGGAACGCGTCGCCTATACGGGCTCGGTCAGCAAGTCCCTCGCCCCGGGGCTGCGGCTGGGCTGGCTGCTGGTCCCGGAGTGGCTGGTCGACGACGTCGTCGAGCGCAAACGCACCACGGACCTCGGACATCCGATCCTCGACCAGGCCCTCTTCGCCCGCTTCGTGGAGTGCGGCGACTACGACCGGCAGCTCCGCGTCTGTCAGCGCGCCTACCGTGAACGACGGGACACGCTGGTCGCCGCGCTCGAGGAGCGCTTTCCCGGATCGGAGGTCACCGGCATCGCCGCCGGCCTCCACGCCATCGCCGCGCTCCCCGAACGGTACGGCCCCCAGGAGCGCTTCCTCGCGCGCGTGGCGGAGTCCGGGATCGCGGTGCGTTCGCTGGCTGCGTACGGGCACGGGACGGGCGGCGAGGAGGCGGTGAAGGAGGTGCGGCTGGTGCTCGGGTACGCGCACCTGACACCGGGTCGGATCCGGTCGGGGGTGGAGCTGATGGCGCGGTCCGTGTGACACGGGGCGGTGGGGTTCCGCGGCCAGGGGCGTGGGGATGTTCACCTGTTCACCGGGAGTTTCCGCGGCCGCCGCGCCGCACCAGTAGGTCTGGCTCTGCACACCGGCCGCCACACTGGCCGAATCCCGTCCCTGGAGGCGCATCCATGTCACCTCGTCCGTTGCCCGGTCGCCGCAGCGTGCTGCGCGGCTCCCTCGCCGCGTCGGCGGCCCTGACCCTGCCCACCGCACTCGGGGCGGCTCCGGCGTTCGCCCGTTCCGGCCGGCCGGCGGCGGGCTGGGGCGTGCAGACGGGAGACGTGACCTCCCACTCCGGCCTGGTGTGGGTGCGCTCCGACCGCCCGGCCCGGATGATCGTCGAGACGTCGGCGACCGAGTCGTTCCGCAACCCGCGCCGCTGGCACGGCCCGCTGCTCGGCCGGGACACGGACTTCACCGGCACCACCCGGCTGCGCGGCCTGCCGCCCGGCGAGCAGATCCACTACCGGGTGCTCCTCGCCGATCCGGACGACCCGCGCCGCACCGGCGAGCCGGTCCCCGGCACCTTCCGCACGGTGCCGGTCCGACGGCGCGAGGGGGTGCGTTTCGTGTGGTCCGGCGACCTGGCCGGCCAGGGCTGGGGCATCAACCCCGACCTCGGCGGCTACCGGATCTACCACGCGATGGGCGCCCTGGACCCGGACTTCTTCCTGTGCAGCGGCGACAGCGTCTACGCCGACGGTCCGATCGCGTCGACGGCCACCCTGCCCGACGGCAGCACCTGGCGGAACATCACCACCGAGGAGAAGTCCAAGGTCGCCGAGACACTGGCCGAGTTCCGCGGCAACTTCCGCTACAACCTGCTCGACGAGAACCTGCGGCGCTTCAACGCGCAGGTCCCGTCGGTCGTCCAGTGGGACGACCACGAGGTGCGCAACAACTGGTACCCGGGCCAGGTGATCGCGGACACCGACAGCCGCTACACCGAGAAGAGCGTGGACGTACTGGCCGCCCGGGCCCGCCGCGCGTTCGCCGAGTACGCCCCGATCTCCACGCTGCGCCCCGGCGCGCGCGAGGGACGCGTGCACCGGGTGTTGCACCAGGGTCCGCTGCTCGACGTGTTCGTGCTGGACATGCGCACCTACCGCAACGCCAACTCCCCCGGCGGGCAGACCGTGGACCCGCAGGGCATCCTGGGCCGCGAGCAGCTGGAATGGCTGAAGCGCGAACTGTCCCGCTCGCGTGCGGTCTGGAAGGTGATCGCCGCCGACATGCCGATCGGGCTGGTCGTGCCCGACACCACCGAGGGCAGCGCCAACATCGAGGCGGTGGCGCAGGGCGACCCCGGCGCGCCGCTCGGGCGTGAGCTGCAGATCGCCGAGCTGCTGCGCTTCGTCAAGCACCGGCGGATCACCGGCACGGTGTGGCTGACGGCCGATGTGCACCACACCTCGGCCCAGCACTACCAGCCCTCGCGGGCCGCGTTCACCGACTTCGAACCGTTCTGGGAGTTCGTCTCCGGGCCGCTCAACGCGGGTGCCTTCCCGGCCAGTTCCCTCGACGGCACCTTCGGTCCGGAGCGGGTGTTCGTGAAGGCGCCGACCGCCTCGAACGTCTCGCCCGCCGGCGGCTACCAGTTCTTCGGCGAGGTCGACATCGACGGCGACAGCGCCGAGATGACGGTGCGGCTGCGCGAGCAGGACGGCACGGTCCTGTTCACGAAAGTGCTCCAGCCGGGCCGGGTCGGCCAGTAGTTCCCGTAGCCTGTCGGGTGTGCCGCGCACCGGCGTCATCCCCCGGTGCGCGGCCCGACACCCGACGTCGGCGCTCGAACCCGTCGCCCGCCAACTTGTCCCCCCTCGGCACAGTTTGCCCCAGAAGCATGCTTTACCCATCGGTCACAGAGCGTTCGTGATCACGCAACACCCTTCCTTCACAGTGGCTGCATGAGTCGAGACATGTCTGATGTGACGGGCGCCGTGGCGCACCTCGTGGAGCACGGCCCCGCCGTACCCGCCATGCTGCTGGCCTCGGTGGCCGCCCTGGTCGCCACGGCGGGCTTCCACACCTGGTGGTCACGCCGCCACGGGCACGCCCCGCCGGCCGAGGATACGGGCGCCCGGGCGGAAGCCGGGGCGGAAGCCGGGGCGGAGGCCGGTACGGAGGCCGAGGACAGTGCGCTGTGGCGGATGCGGACGACGGTGCGGGACGCGCCGGGGTCGCTGGCCGTGCTGTGCGCGGCCCTCGCGGACCGGCGGGTCGACATCCTGAGCCTGCAGACGCACCCGCTGGCCGAGGGCACGGTGGACGAGTTCCTGCTCCGCGCCCCGGGCGAGCTGACCGGGTCCGAGCTGGCCGGCGTGGTGGGGGCGGCGGGCGGTGTCCACACCTGGACCGAGCGGGCGGACGCCCACGATCTGGTGGACGCACCGACCCGGGTACTGGGCCTGGCGACCCGTACGGCCCTCGATGCGGCGGAACTCCCGCTGGCGCTGAGGCAGTTGCTGGGCCGCTGCACCATCCGGTCGCTGCCCGCCGCCGTCGGGGGCCGTACGGCGGACGACGTGCCGCAGGAGGGTGCGCTGGAGGACACGGTGCTGCGGCTGCGCACTCCGGAGGGCGGGGTGATCAGCGTGGAGCGGCCGTATCTGCCGTTCACCCCGGCCGAGTTCGCCCGGGCCCGGGCCCTGGTCGAGCTGGACGCCCGACTCGGTCCGCGCATCCCGCGCAGCCGCGACGTGCTGACGCTGCCCGAGGGGAGCGACATCACGGTCCGCCGGGCCGACACCCGTGATGTTCCGGCGGCGAAGGCGATGCACGAGCGGTGCTCGGCGCGGACGCTCGGCCTGCGGTACCACGGTCCGGTCGGGGACGCCGACCGGTATCTGAACCACCTGCTCAGCCCGCGCTTCGGCCGCACCCTCGCCGTGCAGACCGCGTCGGGGCGGATCGTCGGGCTCGGCCATCTGCTGTGGGACGGGGACGAGACGGAGGTCGCGCTGCTCGTCGAGGACGCGTGGCAGCGCCGGGGCATCGGTGGCGAACTCCTCGGCCGGCTCATGGCGATGGCGGCCGAGACGGGCTGCGAGAGCGTGTACGCGGTGACGCAGGCGTCCAACACCGGCATGGTCGCCGCGATGCGCGGCCTGGGACTCCCCCTCGACTACCAGATCGAGGAGGGGACCCTGGTCATCACGGCCCGCCTGGACCCGGCGGCCCGGACCGCGGCGCGGCTGCCGCAGGCGGAGCGGATCGGCAAGGAGTGAGCCGACGGCCGGTGCAGCGCGGTCGGCCCAGCACCCCACCGACGGCCGGTGCAGCGCGGTCGGCCGACCCGCCCACCGCCGGCCACCCGCTCACCGTCGGCCGGCCCACCGACCCGCTGACCCGCTGACCGTCAGTCGGCCCGCGACAGCGCCTCCCGCCGCCCGATCGCCTCGGTCACCCGCTCCCCCAAGGCCTGGTCCAGGTCGGCCCACAGGTCGTCGACGTCCTCCAGGCCGACCGACAGCCGCAGCAGCCGGTCCCCGACGCCGGCGCCCCGGCGGTCGTCGGCGTCCACGATGCGGTGGCTGATGGACGCCGGGTGCTGGATGAGCGTGTCGACGCTGCCGAGGCTCACCGCCGGGGTGATCAGACGGACGCGGCCGATCACCTCGTGCGGGTCGCCGTGGACCTCGAACGAGACCATCGCACCGCCGATGCGCGGATAGTGGACGCGAGCCACGCGCGGGTCGGCGGCGAGCCGCTCGACGAGCACGGCGGCGTTCGCGGAGGCGGCCCGCACCCGCACGGGCAGGGTCGACAGCCCGCGCAGCAGGAGATAGCCGGCCAGCGGATGCAGCACGCCGCCCGTGGCGAACCGGACCTGCCGCAGCCGTCCCGCGAACTCCTCGTCGCAGGCCACCACACCGGCCAGCACGTCCCCGTGTCCGCCCAGGTACTTGGTGGCGCTGTGCAGCACCAGCCGGGCCCCCTGCTCGGCGGGGCGCTGGAGGACGGGAGTGGCGAAGGTGTTGTCCACCAGCAGCGGCACCGATCCGCAGGCGTGGGCGACGGCCCGCAGGTCGACCTCGGCCAGCGTGGGATTGGCCGGCGACTCCACCAGCACCAGGCCGGTGTCCGGGCGCAGCGCGTCGGCGATCCCCGCCGGGTCGGTCCAGGTGACCTCCGAACCGAGCAGCCCGGCGGTCAGCAGATGGTCGCTGCAGCCGTACAGGGGCCGTACGGCGACCACGTGCCGCAGCCCCATCGAGCCGCGGACCAGCAGAACGGCGCTCAGCGCGGCCATCCCGCTGGCGAAGGCGACCGCGGCCTCGGTGCCCTCCAGCCGGGCCAGCGCGGTCTCGAAGCGGGCGACGGTGGGGTTGCCGAGGCGGCCGTAGACCGGCGGGCCGTCCGGGTCGGCGCCGGTGGTGGCGAACGCGTCGATGCGGGCGGCCTCGCCGCGGCTGTCGTACGACGGGTAGGTCGTGGACAGGTCGATGGGCGGGGCGTGCAGTCCCTGACCGGCGAGGTCGTCGCGGCCGGCGTGCACGGCCTCGGTGGCCAGTGCCCTGCCCGTGGGTGCGGTGGTGCGTACGTCGGCGGACGGTGACGTGTGCGTGCGCGCAGAGTCCATGGCCCGAAGAGTGAACACCGACCGGGCCGCCAGGGCCGCAGACCGTGCTACGTTCGGCGCATGGCCGAATCCGTCGTACTGGACCCGGTGGATCTCCATCTGCTGCGGCTGCTGCAGAACGACGCCCGGACCACCTACCGCGATCTCGCCGCCCAGGTCGGGGTCGCCCCCTCGACCTGCCTGGACCGGGTGGCCCGACTGCGGCGTGCCGGGGTGATCCTCGGTCATCGCCTCGAACTGGACCCGGCGAAGCTGGGGCGCGGCCTCCAGGCGCTGCTCCTGGTCCAGGTGCGCCCGCACCGGCGGGAGCTGGTCGGCCCGTTCGTGGAGCGGATCCGGGCGCTGCCCGAGTCGCGCACCGTCTTCCATCTCACCGGGCCGGACGACTACCTGGTCCATGTCGCGGTCGCGGACATGCCGGACCTGCAGCGACTGGTCCTGGACGAGTTCACCTCCCGGCGGGAGGTGGCCCGCGTCGAGACGCGGCTGATCTTCCAGCAGTGGGACTGCGGCCCCCTGCTGCCGCCCGCGGCGCCCCCGGCCACGCCCTGAGCGAAATCCGGCCGCCCACGGCAGCGGCCCGTCCAACCGGGCTGACGCGGCACCGCTATCCGTATGAGGATGTCCGCATGTCAGAGACCAAGAGCCCGCTGCCCCGCGAGGTCGCCGACGCCTACGTCGACGAGCTCATCGCCCTCGACCCGGTCACCGGTACGTATCTCGGTGTGGCCGAGAGTTCCAGCCGCCTGCCCGACTTCTCGCCCGCGGGGCAGGAGGCCCTCGCGGCGCTGGCGCGGACCACGCTCGCCCGGCTCGACGAGGCGGAGCGCCGGCCCGGCGGGGACAGCGACGTGGAGCGGCGCTGCGCCCGGCTGCTGCGCGAGCGGCTCACCGCCGAACTCGCGGTGCACGAGGCGGAGGAGGGCCTGCGCTCGGTCGGCAACATGGGCACCGCCGCGCACTCGGTGCGCGAGGTCTTCACGGTGACGCCGACGCAGACGGACGAGGACTGGTCCCGGATCGCCGAGCGGCTGCGCGCGGTACCGGCCGCGTTCGCGGGCTACCGCGCGTCCCTCCAGCAGGGCCTGGAACGCAAGCTGTACGCCGCTCCCCGGCCGACCGCCACCTTCGTCGAGCAGCTCGGCGAGTGGGCGGACACCGGTGAGGGCCGCGGCTGGTTCGAGGACTTCGCGTCCGCCGGCCCCGAAGCGCTGCGCGCTGAGCTGGACGAGGCGGCCCGCTCGGCGACCGCGGCCGTGGTCGAGCTGCGGAACTGGATGCGCGACGTGTACGCGCCGGCGATCGAGGGCGCCCCGAACACCGTGGGCCGCGAGCGCTACGCCCGCTGGTCGCGCTACTACAACGGCACGGACCTGGACCTGGACGAGGCGTACGCGTACGGCTGGGCCGAGTACCACCGGCTGCTCGACGAGATGAAGCAGGAGGCCGAGAAGATCCTGCCGGGCGCCGAGACGCCGTGGGTGGCGCTGGCGCACCTGGACGAGCACGGCAAGCACATCGAGGGCGTCGACGAGGTCCGCGAGTGGCTGCAGGGCCTGATGGACCAGGCGATCGAGTCGCTGGACGGCACGCACTTCGAACTCGCGGAGCGGGTGCGGAAGGTGGAGTCGCGCATCGCCCCGCCCGGCAGCGCGGCGGCCCCGTACTACACGCCTCCGTCGGAGGACTTCTCCCGCCCCGGCCGCACCTGGCTGCCGACGATGGGGCTCACCCGCTTCCCGGTCTACGACCTGGTCTCCACCTGGTACCACGAAGGCGTCCCGGGTCATCACCTCCAGCTCGCCCAGTGGGCGCACGTCGCCGAGGACCTCTCCCGCTACCAGGCCTCGGTCGGCATGGTCAGCGCCAACGCCGAGGGCTGGGCGCTGTACGCGGAGCGGCTGATGGACGAGCTGGGCTTCCTCACGGACGCGGAGCAGCGGCTCGGTTACCTGGACGCGCAGATGATGCGGGCCGCACGGGTCATCGTGGACATCGGCATGCACCTGGAGCTGGAGATCCCGGCGGACTCGCCGTTCCACCCGGGTGAGCGCTGGACGCCGGAGCTGGCGCAGGAGTTCTTCGGCGCGCACAGCAGCCGTCCGGCGGATTTCGTGGAGAGCGAGCTGACCCGGTATCTGACGATCCCGGGCCAGGCGATCGGCTACAAGCTCGGTGAGCGGGCCTGGCTGCTGGGCCGGGAGAACGCCCGCAAGCGCCACGGTGACGCCTTCGACCCGAAGGCCTGGCACATGGCGGCGCTCTCCCAGGGCTCGCTGGGCCTGGACGACCTGGTGGACGAGCTGTCGCGGCTCTGAGCCGGGCCGGTCACCGCCGGAAGCCGCCCTCCGAGTCGACGACCTGACCGGTGACCCACTCCGCCTCGTCCGTGGCGAGCCACGCGATGAGGCGGGCCGGGTCGTCGGGCATGCCCCACCGCCCGGCGGGGAAGAGCGCGGCGATGGCGTCGTAGTCCTCGCCGGTCATGTAGTCGGTGTCCACGGGGCCGGGGTTGACCGCGTTCACGGTGACGGCGTGCTCGGCGAGGGTCGTCGACAGGGAGCGGGTGATGGAGGCGAGCGCGCCCTTCTGGAGGGCGTAGGCGATCTCGCCGGGCATGCCGCCCGCGATGTCCTGGCCGGAGGTCATCATGACGACGCGTCCGCCGGGGGTGCGGGGCGGCAGTGCCGCGCGGTGCCGGGCGTACGCCTGGACGAGCAGCAGCACCGAGCGGGTGTCGACCTGCCAGTGCGCGTCGAGCATGGCGGCGTCGATCGTGTCGAGGGTGCCGTCGGAGCCGCTGAGGGCGTGGTTGGCGACGAGGACGTCCAGGCGTCCGCCGAGCGCTTCGGCGGCGGTGGCGAGGAGTTCGCCGGGGGCGGCGGGGTCGGCGAGGTCGCCGGGGCCGGCCAGCACGGTGGCGTCGGGGTCGCCGAGTGCCGCGCGTACGGAGGCGACGACCTCCTCGGTGCGGTCGGCGCCCCAGGGCATGGCGGCGTCGTGGGGTACGTGATGGTGCAGATAGACGCTCGCCCCGTACGCGGCGAGCCGCCGGGCCACGGCGTGGCCGATGCCGCCGCGCCGGCTGGCTCCGGTGACGAGGGCGGTCCGGCCGCGCAGGGGCAGGGGGTCGCGGCGCAGTTCTTCGGGGGTGGGGTGCGGAAAGCGTGGCATGACCCACCATGATGATCGGCCCGCGGCCCCGCCGCACCCGGTTAACGCATCGCGCCCCGCGTCAGAGCCTGCGCGCGCCTCAGCACCCGCAGTCGGCCGCGTCCAGTGGGGCGGTCAGGGGGTCGGTGGCGCGGCGCTCGCTCCCCTGCCAGGTCTCGTACGCGAAGCCCTCGCGCACCCAGTACTCGAATCCGCCGAGCATCTCCTTGACGTGGTGGCCGAGTTCGGCGAGGGCGAGGGCGGCGCGGGTCGCGCCGTTGCAGCCGGGGCCCCAGCAGTACGTGACGACCGGCACCGCCGGGTCGAGGAGACGGCCGGCCTCTTCGGCGATGAGCGCGGTGGGCAGGTGGACGGCGCCGGGGATGTGGCCCTGGTCCCAGGCCTCGGTGGAGCGGGTGTCGACGAGGACGAACCCGGGGTCGCCGTCGGCCGCGAGCGCGGCGGCGACGTCGGAGACGTCCGCGTGGAAGGCGAGGCTCGCCCGGAAGTACGCGGCGGCCTCGGCCGGGGGCGCGGGGGCGACGCGCAGAACGGGGTTGGTGGTGGTGACACTCATGGTCCGGCCTCTCCTCGGTGGATCTCCTGGCCAGAAACCTACGGTCCGTGAGCACCCCTCCTGAAGGGAGATTCACCGGCACACTTCTTGTTCCGGCGGGGATTCCCTGCTATCCATCCCGGATGAGCACGTATTCCCCGGACGCCACCGACTGGCTCCTCCTCGACGCCCTCCAGCGGGACGGGCGGGCCAGCTTCGCCGAACTCGCCCGTGCCGTCTCGATGTCCGCGAGCGCGGTGACCGAACGGGTGCGCCGGCTCGAGGAGGCGGGGGTCATCCAGGGGTACGCCGCGGTCGTCGACCCCGACCGGCTGGGGCTGCCGATCCTGGCCTTCGTACGGCTGCGCTACCCGACGGGCAACTACAAGCCGTTCCACGACCTGGTCGCCGTCACGCCCGAGATTTTGGAGGCGCACCATGTCACGGGGGACGACTGCTTCGTCATCAAGGTCGCGGCGCGTTCGATGCGGCACCTGGAGGAGGTGGCGGGGCGGATCGGCGCCCTGGGCTCGGTCACCACGAGCGTCGTCTACTCCTCGCCGCTCCCGCGCCGGCCACTGGGCCGCTGAGGGCCCCTCAGCCGGCGCCGCGCAGACGCAGTACCGAGCCCGTCCGTCCCTTCACGACCTCGAGTTGGGCGTGGATGCGCCGGCGCAGGTCGGCGACGTGGCTGACGATGCCGACGCTGCGGTCCCGTTCGCGCAGTGAGTCGAGGACGTCGAGGACCTCGTCGAGGGTCTGGTCGTCGAGGCTGCCGAAGCCCTCGTCGATGAAGAGGGTGTCGAGGCGGACGCCTCCGGCCTCGTCCGTGACGACGTCGGCGAGGCCGAGCGCGAGGGCGAGCGAGGCGAAGAACGTCTCGCCGCCGGAGAGCGTCGCCGTGTCGCGCTCGCGGCCGGTCCAGGCGTCGACGACGTGCAGCCCGAGGCCGCTGCGTCCGCGCCCGGTGCGGTCGTCGGAGTGGACGAGGGTGTAGCGGCCCAAGGACATGCGCTGGAGCCGCGCGGTCGCGGCGGCGGCGACCTGTTCGAGGCGGGCCGCGAGCACGTACGACTCCAGGCGCATCCTGCGTTCGTTGTCCGCCGAGGTGCCCGCGGTGAGGGAGGCGAGGCGGGCGACGCGGTCGTGCTCCGCGCGCAGCGGGGCGAGCCGGCGTACGGCGGTGGTGGCCTGCGCGGACAGCCGGTCGAGTTCGGCGCAGCGCCGGGCGGCGGCGTCGTGTGCCGAGGAGGCGTCGCGCAGTCGGCGGCCCGCGTCGGCGGCGGTGCGTTCCGCGGCGGCGAGGTCGGCGGGGGGCCGCTCGGCCGCGGCGGCGGTGTCGGCCTCGGCGAGGACCGCGCGGACGGCGGCCTCCTCCAGCTCCCAGGCGTCGAGCCGGCGTTGCAGCTCGCGGTGGGCGGCGTCGTCGAGCAGCGCGGCGGCGGCGTCCCGGGGCGTGTCGAAGCCGGCGCGGAAGGCGGCGTCGGCGAGGCGGGCGTCCGCGTCCTTGAGCCGCTGGGCCGTGTCCTCGGCGGCGCGGGCGGCGTCGGCCGCCTCCGTCAGCAGCGCGGCCCGGCGCTCCAGCTGGGCGGCCCGTGCCGCCACGCTGTCGGCGGCGCCGCGGGCCCGCGTCAACTCCTCCTCCAAGGCGGCCCGTTCGCGCTCCAGCCGCTCCCGGTTGCCGACCCGGGAGGCGGCCCGGAGTGCCGCCTGCTGCTGGGCGGCGATCCGCTGCTCGCGCTCCTGCTCCGCCCGGCGCAGCTCCTCCTGCGCGGCGTGCAGAGCGGAGGCGCCGGCGCGGGCGCGGGTGTACAGCCGCTCCAGTTCCTCGGCCTCCTCGGCGAGCCGGGCGGTGGGCGCGTCGCCCGCCTCCGCCGTGGCGGCGGCGAGTGCCTCCCGTACGGTGCCGAGGCGCCGCTCGGCGTCGGCGCGCCGCGCCTCGGCCTCCTGGTGGGCGGCGAGGGCGCGCTCCTCCGCCTCGCGGTCGACGTGCCCGGCGATCCTGCGGGCGGGGGCGGGGTGCTCGGTGGCGCCGCACACGGCGCACGGCGCGCCGTCGGTGAGGTTCGCGGCGAGTTCGGCGGCGATGCCGTTCAGCCGCTGTTCCTTGAGGTCGAGCCAGTGAGCGCGGGCGTCGACGGCGCGTTCGGCCAGCGCGAGGGCGTGCCGCTGTGCCTCCTGGGTGTCCTCGGCGTACCGGTCCCGTTGCCGGGCCGCGGTCAGCCGTCGCTGCGCCGGGTCGCGCTGGACGGCGAGTTGTTCGGCGCGGGTCGCGGCCTCCTGTGCGGAGTCGACGCGGGCCTGCAGTGCGGTGCGGGTGGCCGTCCAGTCGGCGAGCCAGGTCTCCGCCTCGTGCAGGACGTCCGCGTCGGCGCGTTCCTGGCGGTCCAGTCCGGCCCGCTCCTCGGCCAGCTCGGCGAGGCGCCGTTCGGCCCGCCGGGCCGATGCCAGTGAGCCCAGTTCCTCGGCGGCCCGGCGCGCGGCTGCCGCCAGCCCGGCGGCACCGGCGTCCGCGAGGGCGTCGGGCAACAGGGCACGCGCGTGTGCCTCCGAGGTCGCCGCCCGCCGGTGTTCGGCGTCGGCGGCGTCCCGCAACTCCAGTGCGGGCGCCACCGCTTCGGCCTTGCGGGCCCGCTCCATGCGCTGCTGCGCGGCGCGGTGGGCGTCGGCCCGCTCCGCCAGCCGCGCGGCCCGCTCCCGCGCCTCGGCGAACCGCCGCTGCAGCCGCTCCCGTTCCCGTGCGTCGGCCAGGTCGCGTTCGGCGGCGGCCTGGGCGGCCTCCGTGGCCGTGAGCCGGCACTCGGCGACGGTCAGCAGCTCGCGGGCGGTGCTGCGGGCGACTGCGGCGGCGTCGAGGACGGCCGCGGCCAGCCCCGGCTCGCCCGGCGCGAGCTCCGGCAGCACCATGGCGTCGCCGGCGGCCTGGTGCATCCGGTGCGCGTCGGCCAGCAGCGCGGCGTCGCCCTCGCGCACCCGGGCCTCGGTGGTGCGGCGCCGCTCGGCGAGGCGTTTCTCGGCCTCGGCGAAGCGCCGGGTGTCGAAGAGCCGGCCGAGCAGCTTGCCGCGGGCCTCGGCGTCGGCGCGCAGGAAGCGCGCGAAGTCGCCCTGGGGCAGCAGGACGACCTGGCAGAACTGCTCGCGGCTCATGCCGAGCAGCTGGGTGATCTCCTCGCCGATCTCCTGGTGGGAGCGGCTGAGGTCCTTCCAGGCGCCGGCCGTCGCGTCGTACTCGCGCAGCCAGGTCTGGGCCTTGTCGACGGTCGTGCCCCTGCCGCGCAGCTTCGGGCGCTCCCAGGGCGGCTGCCGGGTGATCTCCAGCCGCCGCCCCGCCACGGTGAGTTCGAGGCGCACCTCGGTGCGGGTGCCGACGGCCGCGTGGTCGCTGCGCAGCGTCATGCCCTGGCCGCTGCTCTGCCGGGCGCCCGGGACCGAGCCGTACAGCGCGTAGCACACGGCGTCGAGGACGGAGGTCTTGCCGGCGCCGGTCGGTCCGTGCAGGAGGAAGAGCCCGGCCGCCGAGAGGGCGTCGAAGTCGACGCTCTGCGCGCCGCCGAAGGGGCCGAAGGCGGTGATGTCCAGCCGGTGCAGCCTCACCGGGCCGCCTCTCTCGGGGTCTCGTCGGCGCGCACCGCGTCGAAGGCGTCGCGCAGCACGGTCCGTTCGTGGTCGTCGGGGCCGGCGCCGCGTACGTGCGTCACGAAGTCCTCCGCGATCTGCTGGTCGCTGCGGCCCGCGAGGCGCCGGGCGTAGGAGACGGCCGGGTCGTCCGGGGCACGCTCGGGGTCGAAGACGAGGCTGAGCGTGTGCGGGAAGCGGTCGGTGAGCCGGGCCATGGGGTCGGCCGGGCGGGCCGGGTCGGTGAGGGTCGCCTCGACCCACGCCTCCTCGTGCCGGCTCAGCTCCGGGTCGGCGAGCAGCTCGTCCAGGGTGCCGCGCAGGCGGGCCAGCGGACGCGGCACCGGGCAGTCGACGCGCTCGGCGGCGACCGAGCCGTCGGCGTCCAGGTCGAGGAGCCACATGCTCTTGCGGTGCGCGGCCTCCGAGAAGGAGTACGGCAGCGGGGAGCCGGAGTAGCGGACGCGCTCGGTGAGGGTCTGGCAGCCGTGCAGGTGCCCGAGCGCCACGTAGTCGACGCCGTCGAAGACACCGCAGGGCACGGCGGCGACCCCGCCGACGGTGATGTCCCGCTCGCTGTCGCTCTGCTCGCCGCCGGTGACGAAGGCGTGCGCGAGGACGACGGAGCGGGTGCCGGGCGCGCGGGTGGCGAGGTCGGCGCGGACCCGGTCCATCGCGGCGGCGAGCACGGCCTCGTGCCCCGCCTTCTCCACGGCGAACTCGGTCTTCACCAGGGCGGGTTCGAGATAGGGCAGCCCGTAGAAGGCCACGTCTCCGTGTGCGTCCTCCAGCACCACCGGGGTCCCGCAGCCGGCCGGGTCGGTGCGCAGATGGATACCGGCGCGGTCGATGAGCCCGGCGCCGACGCCGAGGCGGCGGGCCGAGTCGTGGTTGCCGGAGATCATCACCGTCGGCACACCGAGGCCGGCGAGGCGGTGCAGGGCGTCGTCGAACAGCTCGACCGCGGCGAGCGGGGGCACCGCCCGGTCGTACACGTCTCCCGACACGACCACGGCGTCGACTCCGCGCTCGCGCACGGTCTCGACGAGGTGGCCGACGAAAGCGGCCTGGGCGCCGAGCATGTTCACCCGGTGGAAGGTTCGGCCGAGATGCCAGTCGGACGTGTGCAGAATTCTCATGACATCGCCCTGATCCGCACGTCTACCCCTACTGCACCTCTGGAACCAGCACGAACCAGCACGGGGCTCGCCGACAACGCTCGCCACGCTAACGCATGGCGCGGGTGCCCGGACGGAAGGGAACGCCTTCACCTGTACGGCGCAGGTCCTGTGGTGCCCCACCAGCAGGGACGGTCGGGGTCGACATGTGCTCTTCGTCACCATCGGCGGCAGGACGTGGGCCCGCGTCATCGCCGCGCGAGCGACCGGCGGACGACGAGCGGAGTCACGTGGGACGGTTCCACGGGCGGACCCTGGCCGCGGTGATCCGTGTGCTGCTGCTCGTCGCCGTACCGCTGACCGCAGCACCGTCAGCGTCGCGCGGGACCGGCTGCCGACCGCCGACGCCCGTCCGGTCGCCGAACGCTGGACCGCCACGGGCCAGTGGCAGATCGCGTCCGTCGAGGCCCGCAACGGCATCGTCGTCATCGGCGTACTCGGCCTGCCCCCACAACCCGCCCCCGACGCACTGCGCGCCGCGCTCGGCGACCACGGCATGGGCTACGCCGATCTGGAACTCCACCTGGTGGGCGGACGGACCCACTGGTGTCCCGCCGACACCGACACGTGCTCCACGCGACGGGGGAAGCGGAGCTGAGGGCGATCCGGATGCGGCCGCAAGGCTTCCGTCGACACCGCGCGTTCCTTCCCCCCGACGGCGTACACCCGGTCGTCCCGGCCGTCCCCGCGCGCGAGAGTGGCACCGACCGCGCGCGGGGTCGCGGCGGTCTGCTCACACCGTCCATGAGGGAGATGGCGATGTCCCGGAGCCCGGAGTCGAAGCCCGCGGAGCCGGCGGTCGCGGCGGCCGACAAGGCGGTCCGGGAGCGTTTCCCCTTCGCCGTCGCCACTCCGTGACCCGGCCCCCCGGCGGCGTGTCATGACCCACCCGGGCACACTCGTCCTGATCATGGCCGTCGCCGTCGTCGCGCCGCTGCTCGCCCACGCCACGGGGCGCCGGATCCGGATCCCGCTGGTCGTCTTCGAGATCGTCCTCGGCATCGTCGTCGGCCCCCAGGTGCTGGGCTGGGCCCACCCCGACGAGGTCGTCGACACGCTCGCCGACCTCGGACTGTCGATGCTGATCTTCCTGGCGGGCTACGAGATCGACTTCGCCGCGGTCCGGGGCGACACCCTGCGCCGTTCCCTGTGGGCCTGGCCCCTCTCGCTCGCCCTCGGCATCGGCCTGGGTTTCCTGTTCAGCGGCGGCGAGATCTTCGAGGCGTTCGTCGTCGGCACCGCGCTGACCAGCACGGCGCTGGGCACGGTGCTGCCGATGCTGCGGGACCGCGGTGAGCTGCGGGGCCGCTTCGGGACGGTGGTGTCGGCGTTCGGCGCGGTCGGCGAGTTCGGTCCCGTCGTCGCCATGGCGCTGCTGCTCAGCGGACGCCGGCCCGCCGAGTCCGCCGTCCTGCTGGCCGCGTTCGGGGCGATCACCGCCGCGGCCGTCTTCTGGGCGCTGCGTCCACGCCCCCCGTGGTTCGGTGAGCTGACCGAGCGGACCCTGCACAGCAGCGGCCAGTTCGCGGTCCGGTTCGTGATGCTGCTGCTGGCCTGCATGCTGGGGCTCGCCGAGGTGTTCGGCCTCGACGTGCTGCTGGGCGCCTTCGCCGCCGGTGTCCTCACCCGCCTCGTGCTGCACCGGGCCGCTCCCGCGAGCAGCGATGCGGTCCTCGGCCGCGTGGAGGCCCTGGGCTTCGGCTTCCTCGTGCCGCTGTTCTACGTGGTCACCGGTATCGAGTTCGACCTGGACGCGCTGCTCGACGCCCCGGGCGCGCTGCTGCTGGTCCCGGCCTTCCTCCTGCTGTTCCTGCTGGTGCGCGGCGGACCGGTGTACCTGCTGGCCCCGAAGGACCTGGGCCGTACCGACCGGACGGCCCTCGCGTTGTTCGCCTCGACCTGCCTGCCGCTGGTCGTCGCGATCACGACCATCGGCGTGGACCAGGAGCTCCTCGGCACCGATCAGGCCGCCGCGCTGGTCGGCGCCGCGATGATCTCCGTACTCGTCCTGCCGTCGCTGGCCATGCGCCTGCGGTCGAGGACCGGCGGGACGGGGAGGCCGGCGGCCCCGGCGGAGGCGACGGACGCGGAGGCCTGGTGAGCGAGGGCGTCCGGGCGACGTGACCGTGCCGCGCCGGCCGAGTTGCCGCGGGCGACCGATGCGAGAAGGTGGGAAGGACGATCCGCGAAGGGAGTGTGCGGTGGCAGGCGGTTCCATCGACGACACCGCAGTGCTGAACGCGCTGATCGCCGGTTCGTCCCAGGGGCTGTTCGTCTTCGACTCCGAGCAGAGGGTCACCCGCTACAACCCCGCCGGGCGGGGAGTACGCAGACTGCCCGCCGAGGACATCCTCGGGCACACCATCGAGGAGTTCGCCCCCGACCTGGCGCGCAGCGAACTCCAGGGCCTGCTCGACGAGGCCCTCACCACCGGCGAGCCGCTGCGGAGCCGGCTGGTCCGGGGACCGGCGCCGTCGAATCCGCACCGGACCCTCGCGCTCGAGGTCTCCCTCTTCCCCCTGCACGGCTCGGGCGAGGACACGCCGGGGCTGGTGGCCGTGATCGAGGACGTGACCGAGCGGCAGGAAACGGCAGACCGCCTCGCCGTCCTCAGTGCGGTGCACGCGACCGTCGGCTCCACGCTGGAGGCGCGGACCACGGCCGACGAGCTGGTGCGGGCCCTGGTGCCCGCCTTCGCCGACGCGGCGAGCGTCGATCTGCTGGACCACGGTCAGGAGGCACCCGAGCGGCAGTCCGGCCCCCCGCCGACGGGTGTCCCCCTGCGCCGTGTGTCCTTCGCCCCGCCGACCGCCGAGCCGAGCAGGAAGGAGGGCGACACCACCTAACTCGTCGTCAGCGAACTCGTCACCAACGCCATCCGCTACGGCAAGGGACCGGTGCGCCTGCGGCTCATCCACGACCGGGGCCGGCTGCTGTCCGAGGTCACGGACGCCCACAGCGCCAGCCCCCACCTGCGCCACGCCCTGGACAGCGACGAGGGCGGACGCGGCCTCTACATCGTGATGAAGCTCAGCTCCCGCTGGGGCGTGCGGCACAGCCGCCGGGACAAGACCATCTGGGCCGAACAGCAACTCGACGGCGCGTCGCCGGACCCGTCGCTCGTGCCGGACGCCTTCGACCCGGCAGTGGTGCCGGAGCTCTGACGAGCCTCCCGTACGGCGTGCCGCACCGGAAGAAGGCGTCGCCGGCATCAAGGCCGACCAGGTCTGGCAGCAGTACGACGACCGGGCGAGGGCATCGTCATCGCCAACGTCGACTCCGGCGTGCAGTTCGACCACCCCGGCCTGGTCGCCAACCACCGCGGCAGCAACGGTGTCGGTGGGGCACCCCGCAAGGGGCAGGGCCGCGTCGCCGGCTGGGTCCGCTTCGTGGACGGGGCGCCGGGGAGAGCGCGTACCTCACCGCTCACGACGACGTCGACACCATCCGCGTCACCGGCAGCGAGCGCACGCACCACGCCATCGTGTGGGGCACCGGCGAGGAGCCCGAGGCGGACCAGGCTGCCGGGCGTCTTCACGTCGGCCCTACGCGGCTGAGCCGGCCCCTCGGGTCATGCGTCCCCGTACGCCTCGCCGCCCAGCTCGAACCCGGCCGACCCGGCGGTGGCGTCCGCGAGCCAGGACCGGAAGGCGTCCACGTCGGCCTCCGGCAGACCGACCTCGATGGTGACCGCCTCGGCGTACCGGACGTCGCGCACCGCGCGTCCCGCCGTGCGCAGGTCGTTCTGGAGCTTGCCGGCCCGCTGGTGGTCGACGGTCACGGTGGCGAGGCGGAACCGGCGCCGGGTGAGCGTGCCGAGGTCGTCCAGGGCCTCGCCGACCGCACCGCCGTAGGCGCGGATGAGGCCGCCCGCGCCGAGCTTGACGCCGCCGTAGTAGCGGGTGACGACGGCGACGACGTACCGCATGTCGCGGCGGAGCAGCATCTGGAGCATCGGGACGCCGGCGGTGCCGCCGGGTTCGCCGTCGTCGCTGGCCTTCTGCACGGCGGCGTCGGCTCCGATGACGTACGCCCAGCAGTTGTGGGTGGCGTCCGCGTGCTCCTTGCGCACGCCCGCGATGAACGCCTGGGCGTCCTGTTCGGTGGCGGCCGGGGCGAGGGCGCACAGGAAGCGCGAGCGGTTGATCTCGGTTTCGTGCACACCCGCGCGGGCGACCGTGCGGTACTCGTCCTGCATCCGGCCAGCCTATGCGCTCAGGGTCGCCCGCCCCTCGGCACCGTCATCGCGGTCAGCAGGGCCGTGCCCGGGGCGAGCGCCCGCCAGTCGGTGCCGTGCCAGGCCAGTACGGCGACGGCCGACGTGGGGTACTTCACCCGGACCCGGTCCAGGGCGTCGTCCAGGGCGTCACCCGCCAGCTCGAGGACCAGCTCCTCCAGACCGGGATTGTGACCGACCAGGAGCAGCGTCCCGACCTGTGCGGGCGCCTCGCGCACCACCTCCAGCAGGTCCGGTACGGCGGCGGCGTACAGACGCGCGTCGTAGCGCACCGGCGGCGGGGTGCCCCATTGGGCGGAGGCCAGTTCCCAGGTCTGCCGGGCGCGCACGGCGGTGGAGCACAGGGCGAGGTCCGGCAGGCAGTCGGCCTCCGCGAGGGCCCGGCCGGCGGCGGGGGCGTCGCGGCGACCGCGTCCGGCGAGCGGACGGTCGTGGTCGGCGACGCCTTCGGGGCGGGCCGACTTGGCGTGCCGCAGGACGACGAGGCGGCGCAGCGGACCGGCCCCCGGGCGCGCGATCACGCCGGGGTCCCGAGGTCACGGGTGAGCTCGAGGCCGAGGAACCGGTCGGCGTACGCGTAGACCTCGAACCGGGCCCCGTCCAGAAGGTCCGGATCGGTCTCCACGTCGCGCAGCACACGCAGCACCCCTGCGGCGTCCAGGTCGTCCTCCCAGGCGGCCCGCAGCCGCTCGCGGACCTCGCCGGGCACCGGACGCGACGGCTGCCGCGCCCAGGTGGCGACGGCGCGGCGCCAGCGCGCGAGCGTGTCCCGGGCCTCGTCCAGCACGGTCGCGTCGAGCTCCACGCGCGCGTGGTGGTGACGCTCCAGCAGCGCGAGTCGCAGGACGTCGGGGTCGGCGGGGATCCGTCCGGCCGGGTCCACCGGGGCGACGGCGACGGTCGCACCGTCCGGAGCGGCCCCGCCCTCGCGGACGACGTGCACGGTCTGGCCGGTGCGGGGCCCGGAGGCGGCGACACCGCCGTCCTCGAAGGGCCGGATGCCGAGCGCCGCCGCCTCCGCCCGCAGCCGGGTCCGGTCCTCCGCGCCGGTCACCAGGACCCACACGGGCGTGCCGTCGAGCTCCAGGGCGCGGACCAGGAGGTCGGCGACGAGCAGCACGCGCAGACCGGTGGTGTCGTGCCCCGGCGGGTGCGCCACGACACGGGTCGGGCCACGGCGTGCGGGGGCGGCGGGAACGGGCTCGGCGGTCCGGGCGTCGATGATGCGCAGCACGGGCTGAGCGTAGGCGGGGCGGGACGGCGGCGCACAGGGGCGCGCTCGCCGCCACTCCCCACCGCACGGGGAATCCGGGCGGGCCGCCGCCCGTTGTGACTGGGGGAAGGCACGACATCAGTGGTCCAGAAGTCACAGCCGTCCACAAGTCACAGTCGTCCACAAGTCACAGGAGGCCGCCGGTGTACGGCGACGAGGCAACCGTCCGCAGGATCCTCACCGAGCTCGGCGACACCTGGGCCGTGGTGGGCCTGTCGTCCAACCGGCAGCGCGCGGCGTACGGCGTCGCCGAGGTGCTGCAGCGCTTCGGCAAGCGCGTCGTGCCCGTGCACCCCAAGGCGGAGACGGTCCACGGCGAGCCCGGCTACGCCTCCCTCGCGGACATCCCCTTCGACGTGGACGTCGTCGACGTCTTCGTCAACGGCGACCTGGCCGGAGGGGTCGCCGACGAGGCGGTGGCGAAGGGTGCCGGGGCCGTCTGGTTCCAGCTCGGCGTCGTCGACGAGGCCGCGTACGAGCGGACCCGCGCCGCGGGCCTGGAGATGGTGATGGACCGCTGCCCCGCGATCGAGATCCCGCGCCTCGGCTGATCCGGCGACGCGGCCGGACGTCCGGACCGTTCCCGTGGAGCAGGGCCGCCGCCATACTGCTCCCGTGACCGCAGCCTCCCCCGCCGCCAACTCCGCTGCCACGCAACGCTTTTCGGTCGTCGTCGTGGGCGCCGGCCCCGCCGGGCTCACCGTCGGCAGCATCCTGCGCGCCGCGGGGGTCGACTGTCTGGTCCTGGAGACCGGGACCCGTGCGTTCATCGAGCGGCGGCCCCGTGCGGGAGTCATCGAGGAGTGGGCCGTACGCGGGCTGGAGCGGCGGGGACTGGCACGGACCCTGTTGGAGCGGGCGCAGACGCACACCGAGTGCGAGTTCCGGTTCGCCGGGGAGCGGTACCGGTTCGCGTACACCGAACTGACGGGCAGCCATCACTACATCTACCCGCAGCAGTTCCTGGTGACGGACCTGGTGCGGGAGTACGCGGACGTGCGGGGCGGGGAGATCCGGTTCGGGGTCCGGGACGTGCGGCTGCACGGACTGGAGTCCGGTCGCCCGTCGGTGTCCTACCTGTGTCCCGACTCCGGTGAACGGTGCGTCGTGGACGCCGGGTTCGTCGCCGGCTGCGACGGTGCGCGCGGGGTGACCCGGACGGCGCTGCCGCCCGGGCGCGCGCGGGTCGCCCGGCACGACTACGGGCTCGGCTGGCTGGCGCTGCTCGCCGAGGCGCCGCCGTCCTGCGACTGCGTCGTGTTCGGCATGCATCCGCGCGGTTTCGCCGGCCACATGGCGCGCAGCCCCGAGGTGACCCGGTACTACCTCCAGTGTCCGCCGGGTGACGACCCGGAGAACTGGCCGCACGAGCGGGTCTGGGCTCAGCTGCGGGAGCGGCTCGGCGCGGCGGGCGCCCCGCCGCTCAAGGAGGGGCGGCTGATCGAGCGGCGCGTCCTCGACATGCACAACTACGTGGTCGAGCCGATGGCCTTCGGGCGTCTCTTCCTGGCCGGGGATGCCGCCCACCTCACCGCGCCCATCGCCGCCAAGGGCCTGAACCTCGCCCTGCACGACGCCTTCCTGCTCGGCGACGGGCTGGTCGCGGCCCTGACGAAGGGCGACGACACCGGGCTGTCCGGCTACTCGGCCACGTGCCTCGCCCGGGTGTGGGACTACCAGGAGTTCTCCCAGTGGCTCTCGGGGCTCTACCACGGCACGGCGTCGGGCGATCCGTACCGCGCGGGCGCCGCACTCGCCCGGCTGCGCCGCCTGTTCGATTCCCCGGTCGCGGCCCGGGCCTTCGCCGAGCAGTACCTGGGCTGCCGCACCACGGGCTGAGGGCGCCCGCTCAGTCGTGGAGCGGCCGGTCGCCGAGCCGGTGGTCGGCCACGTTCAGTGCCTCGGCGACCAGGCGGCGCAGATGTCCGTCACGCAGCGCGTACACCACCCGCCGCCCTTCCTTGCGGGTGCTCACGAGCCCCGCGAGCCGCAGCCGGGCCAGATGCTGACTGACCGCGGGCCGCGCCGCCCCGCACGCCTCGGTGAGGGTGGTGACGTCGGCCTCGCCGCCGGTCAGGGCGTGCAGCAGGGTCAGGCGGGTGCGGTCACCGAGCAGGGCGAGCAGTTCGGCGGCGAGCGCGAACTGCTCCTCGCCCGGGGTACGCGGGTGCGCATCGTCGGCAGGTGACAGGTGCATGCGTGCGCTCATACGCACATAATGGCGTCGTGGGCGCCCCGGCGTCCACCCACCGCACCGGACCACCGGAAGGGGCACCCCGTGAGCGACCCGCACCGGCACCACCACCACGACCACTCCCCCGGCCACCACTCCCCCACCGGCCCGTGGCGGCGTCTCGCGCACCGCCTCACCCCGCACTCCCACGAGAGCACCGACAAGCTGGACCCGGCCCTGGAGTCCTCCGCCCGCGGACTGCGCGCGCTGTGGGTCTCGCTGGCGGTGCTCGGCGCGACGGCGCTGGCGCAGGCGGCCGTGGTGGCCGCCTCCGGCTCGGTGGCGCTGCTCGGCGACACGGTGCACAACACCGCGGACGCCCTGACCGCCGTACCGCTGGGCATCGCCTTCCTCCTGGGCCGGCGCGCGGCCACCCGGCGCTTCACGTACGGCTTCGGGCGGGCGGAGGACCTGGCCGGCATCGTCGTCGTCCTGACGATCGCCGCGTCGGCGGTCCTCGCGGCGTGGACGGCGGTGGACCGGCTGCTCGACCCGCGTCCGGTCGCGCACGTCCCGGCGGTCGCCGTGGCCGCCCTGGTCGGTTTCGCCGGCAACGAGTGGGTGGCCCGCCACCGGATCCGCGTGGGCCGGGAGATCGGCTCCGCCGCACTGGTCGCCGACGGACTCCACGCCCGGACGGACGGCTGCACGTCGCTGGCCGTGCTGCTGGGCGCCGGGGGCGCGGCGCTGGGTTGGCAACTCGCCGACCCGCTGGTCGGTCTGGCGATCACGGCCGCGATCGTGCTGGTCCTGCGGGACGCGGCGCGCGAGGTGTTCCGGCGCCTGATGGACGCCGTCGACCCGGCTCTGGTGGACCGGGCCGAGCGCGCACTGGGCGAGGTGGCCGGCGTGCGCGGGGTGGGCGAGCTGCGACTGCGCTGGATCGGGCACCGGCTGCGCGCCGAGGTCGCCCTGGTCGTGGACGGCGAGGCGACCGTCCGGCAGGCCCATCGCATCGCCGTCGAGGCCGAGCACGCCCTGCTGCACGCCGTGCCGCGCCTCACCGCCGCGCTGGTCCACGCCGACCCCGCACCGGCCCCGGGCGAGGCGGACCCGCATCTGGCGCTGGCCCACCACGCCACGGCGTGAACGGTCAGGCGACGCCCAGCCCGTCCAGCACCACGGCCCCCGGCAACTCGGCGAGGGCCTTGCCCGGCACCAGCAGCTTGCCGCGCCGGCGTCCGCTGCCGACGAGGACGTACGGCAGGTCGACGACGGCCGAGTCCACCAGCACGGGCCAGTCTCCGGGCAGGCCGACCGGGGTGATGCCGCCGTACTCCATGCCGGTCTCGCCGGTCGCCGTGTCCATCGGGGCGAACGACGCCTTCCGGGCGCCGAGGTGGCGGCGTACGACACCGTTGACGTCGACCCGGGTGGTGGAGAGGACCACACAGGCGGCGAGCGTCGTGCCGCCGCCCCGCTTGCCGGTGACCACCACGCAGTTGGCGGACTGTTCGAGCAGTTCGCGGCCGTAGTGCTCGACGAAGGTGGCGGTGTCGGCCCATTCCGGGTCGGTGTCGACGTAGACGATCTGGTCGGCGGGGACGCCGCCGCTCCAGTGGCGTACGGCGTCGGCGACCGGGCGGGTCAGTTCGTCGAGGCAGTCCGGGGCGGGCGAGGCGCTGTCGAAGTTCCCGATGGGTGCGTGCATGGCGGCACGCTAACAACCGCGGGCGGCCTGGCGAACGGCCGTCTCAGCGGACGGGCGGCACCGAGACGGCCATGATCATCTCCATCGGTCCGTCGCCCTCGTTGCCGTAGGTGTGCGGGGTGTCGGACGCGAAGGAGGCGCTGGCGCCGGTCGGGACGCGATGCGCCACCCCGTCGACCGTGAGCGTCAGCTCCCCGGCCGTAACGTGCACCAACTCGACCGTGCCGGTGGGGTGCGGGTCGGACGGGCTGCTCTCGCCCGGCATCAGCCGCCACTCCCACATCTCCAGCGGGCCCGGCGCCTCGACCCCGGCGAGCAGCCGGCTGAAACTGCCCGCGTCGGTGTGCCAGAGCCGTACCGCCTGCTCGGCGGGGACGACGCGGACCGTGGGGCCCTGTTCCCAGTCGAGCAGGGTGGTGATGCTGACGCCGAGCGCGTCGCCGACCTTGACGACCGTGCCGAGGCTGGGGTTGGTGCGGGCCTGCTCGATCTGGATGAGCATGCCGCGACTGACCCCGGCCCGCGCGGCGAGCGCGTCCAGGGTGAAGCCGCGCTCGGAGCGCCAGCGTTTGACGTTGCGCGCCAGGGACTGGGTCAGCAGGTCGAGGTCCGCCACATTCCGTCCATTGCTTGTCCAGTGTCTTGGATGACCAGGTGCGCTTGACCGAACTGTCGCCGACTGCACCCGAACGTGCACTGAACTGTACTGCGGGCGGGGGCGACCCCCTCAGCCCTCGGCGGCCGGCTCCGCGAGCCTGTCCGGCGTTTCCTCCCGCTCGTCCAGCTCGGCGAGCCGGGCCACCGCCTCGTCGTCCAGCTTCGACAGCGCCCGCAACTGCCCCGGCGTGACCCCGTCCGGGATCGGCACCGGAGCCGGCGTCCGCAGCGGCGGCTGCCAGCCCCCGTCCGGCGTCCAGCGCCGTACGACACGGGCCGGCGCGCCCGCCACCACGGCGTGGTCGGGGACCGAGCCCCGGACCACGGCACCGGCGGCCACCACCACGTTCCGCCCGATCCGCGCGCCGGGCAGGATCACCGCGCCGGTGCCGATCCAGCAGCCGGGGCCGATCTCCACCGGGTCCATCCGGGGCCACTGCTTGCCGATGGGCTGGTGCGGGTCGTCGTAGGAGTGGTTGGTGGAGGTGACGTAGACGTACGGGCCGAAGTAGCAGTCGCTGCCGATGGTGACCGTGGTGTCCGCGATGACATGGCTGCCGCGGCCGAGCACGACCCCGTCACCGATGCGCAGGATCGGCTCGGGGCCGAGGTCCAGGTCGGGCATGAGACCGGCGGTGAGGGTGACCTGTTCGCCGATGATGCAGTGGGCGCCGACATGGATCCAGGGCTCGCCGAAGACGGTGCCGAGCGGGAAGGCGAGCCGGGTGCCCGTGCCCATCGCACCGAAGCGGAAGCGGCCGGGGCGGTCGGCGGTGACGGAGCCGGTGCGCTGCACCCAGGCCCAGCCCGCGTGGACGGCTCGCTGCGCCAGGCGGCTCCGCCAGGACGCGTACGTGTTCTTGCGCTTCGGCACCCGCTCACGGTAGTTGGCGTGCGCGGGGGTCATGACCGCGGAGGCCTGTGATCTTCACCCCACCGGGGTGGCGTACGGTGCCGTACATCACACGAGCAGGAGGCGACGATGACGCAGAAGGCGCTGATCACGGGCATTGGCGGCAAGGAACCGAAGGTGGACGCGGGGGCCTTCGTGGCGCCGACGGCCTCGGTCGTCGGGGACGTGACGCTGCACGCGGGGGCGAGCGTCTGGTACGGGGCGGTGCTGCGCGGCGACGTCGAGCGGATCTCCGTCGGCGCGAGCAGCAACGTCCAGGACAACTGCACGCTCCACGCCGACCCCGGCTTCCCCGTCACCGTCGGCGAGCGGGTCTCCATCGGGCACAACGCCGTGGTGCACGGCGCGACGGTGGAGGACGACTGCCTGATCGGCATGGGCGCGACGGTCCTCAACGGCGCGGTGATCGGCGCCGGCTCGCTGGTCGCGGCCCAGGCCCTGGTCCCGCAGGGGATGCGGGTGCCGCCGGGGTCGCTGGTCGCGGGGGTGCCGGCGAAAGTGAAGCGGGAGCTGACGGAGGAGGAGCGTCAGGGGGTCACGCTGAACGGCACGATGTACGCGGCGCTGGCTTCGGAGCATCGGGAAGCGTTTACCGTGTGACGGCGAGAGGCCGTCCGCGGGTTGTTCGTGGTTGCTCGCGCCGTTCCCCGCGCCCCTGCGGGGGCGCTTCAGTCGCCGGCGGTCAGAGGCGCTGCCCTGGCCGCCTTGCGCTTGAGCACCAGCATCGACGCGATGCCGATGGCCACGGCCAGCACCAGACCCAGCCACGAGAAGCGCTTCAGCCAGGACTCGGCGACCACTCCGACGTAGTAGATGACGGCGGTGGTGCCGCCCGCCCAGACGATGCCGCCGAGGACGTTGGCGATCAGGAACTTCCAGTACGGCATCCGCAGCACGCCGGCCAGCGGCCCCGCGAAGATGCGCAGCAGCGCGACGAAGCGGCCGAAGAACACGGCCCACATGCCCCACTTCTGGAAGGACCGCTCGGCGGTGGCGATGTGCCCCTCGCTGAAGTGCTTGGGGAACTTCCCGCCCAGCCAGGCCAGCAGTGGGCGCCCGCCCTTGCGGCCGATGGCGTACCCGATGGAGTCGCCGATCACCGCGCCCGCGCTGGCGCAGGCACCGAGGATCAGCGGGTCGATCCCGCTGTGCTGCGACGACATCAGGGCGGCCGAGACCAGGATGATCTCGCCGGGCAGCGGGATGCCCAGGCTCTCCAGACCGATGACCAGTCCGACCACGGCGTAGACGGCTGCCGCGGGCACCGTGTCGAGCCACTCCTGGACGTGCAACGCCCACCCTCCGCTTCGCGTTCGTGCTGCGATCCGGGTGGGACTCGCCGCTTCCCGGTGCGCCTCGACCGAGGCGCACCGGGAAGCCTACCGGGTCGCCGGCGGTCAGCCGTTGGGACGCAGGGTCCACGTGACGGTCATCTCGCCGGTGACGGCGCCGTCCTCCCGCTGGATGGCGACGCTCACCGGGAACTCGGGGCGGCTGCCCGCGTCCAGCTCCGCCACCACCTCGGCGATGGGGCGGCCGAGTGTCGCGGTGGCCGTGACCGGTCCGAGCGCGATCTTCTTGAAGGCGATCTCGGCGGTGACCGGCAGCGGCACCGCCCGGGAGAGCTGGTCACCGAAGGCGGCCAGCACGATCGCGCCGCTGGCCGACTCACCCAGCGTGAACATGGCTCCGGCGTGCGGCCCGCCGACGTGGTTGCGGTACTCGCTCTGGTCCGGAAGGGCCAGCACGGCCTTCTCCGGAGTGGTCTCCAGGTACTCGAGGTTCAGGGTCCGCACCATCGGCACCGTGGCGGCGAGCAACTCGCCGATCGACATCTGATCTGTGCTCATGCCGACAGGTTACCCACGAGTAGCTTCCGTGACCAGGCATGGCCGGGCATGGGTTCGGACAGGGGCCGGGCATGGGCAGGCACGGGGGCAGGCGTCCGGGATGATCGCCGTATGCTTTCCCCTCATGTGGCCAGGAGAGCAGTCGCCCACCGGTGGAGCGAACCCTCAGCAGCCCAACCCGTACCACCAGCCCGGCTACCAGCAGCACCGGCCGCCGACCGCCCCCTGGAACGCCCCCACGGTCACGGCCCCCGGGCCGCCCGACCGGGGACCGGGCGGCCGTACGAAGCTGGTGGCGATCGTCGCGGCCTCGGTCGTCCTGGTGGCCGCCGCGGCGACCGGGGCCGTCCTCCTGGGCGGCAATGAGGACGACGGGGCCGAGCCCGGCCCCACCGTCTCCTCGTCGGCGTCCGCCTCGGCCACCGCCGACGACCCCCGCAGCGGCGACGACGACCTGAAGCCGACCGTCTCGGGCTGGAACGTCGTGGCCAATCCCGACCACGGCATCGCCTTCGACGTGCCGGCCTCGTGGTCGCTGCAGTCGCCCACCTGGATCACCTACGTCACGGAGGACGACGACCCCGAGGAGAAGCCCCTGGTCGCCATGAAGGCCCCCGCCTTTCTCCAGGAGAAGTGGTGCGGGTCGGACGGCGACCGGGACGGCTCGGTCGACTACACGCCCCTGGCCGGCGCGGGTACCCGCGGCAACAACGGTGCGCGGAGCACCGAGGAGATCGCCCGGACGGACTCGGCGAACTGGGTCTACGGAAACTTCACCCAGCCGGACCGGAACAAGGTCTCGACGGGACCGGTGACCTCCTTCACCACCGCCTCCGGCATCGAGGGCAGCGTCGCCACCTCCCGGTCGTCCGGGGTGGAGAAGAAGGGCAAGTGCGACGTGAACGGCAAGGCCACGACGTTCGCCTTCAAGTCCGCCGACGGCGACCTCGTCTCCTGGTCGTTCTTCGGCGCCGCGGACGTCGGGGACGAGGTGCCGGACACCACCGTCCGGCAGATCCTCGCCACCGTCAGGGAGTACGTGCCGGCGGACTCCTGAGGGGGCGATGTGCCGTTGCCGAGGGCGAGCGTTCGCGGTTTCGGTACGGCCCTGACAAAGGCCGGTGACCGAATCGTGTCCTGGGCGGCATTAGGGTGACTCCTCATGTGGCCAGGACAGCAGCCGCCCGGGGGCGAGCAGAACCCGCAGAACAATCCGTACCAGCAGCCGGGGTACCAGCAGCCGAATCCGTATCAGCAGCCCGGCTATCAGCAGCCCAACGCCTATGGGCAGCAGCAGTGGGGGGCTCCGCAGCCCGCCGGGGCTCCGCAGGCGTCGCCGGGCGGTGGCGGTGGCGGCAACCGGACGAAACTGGTCGCGATCGTCGCGGCCCTCGCCGTGGTGGTGGCCGCCGGCGTCACCGGGTTCCTCGTACTGGGCGGTGACAAGGACGACCAGGCGGACGACGGCAAGGACAAGAAGCCGTCCGCCAGCGCGTCCGCGGACAAGTCCGAGTCCCCGCCGACCGACCCGAGCCCGACCGGCTCCGACGACAATCCGCGGGGCGACGGCGAGTTGCAGGCGACCATCGCGGGCTGGAAGGTCGTGGCCAACCCGCGGTTCGGCACCATGTTCGACGTGCCCGCCGAGTGGGAGATCGACAGCACCGACACCAGCGTCGGCTTCGAGTGGGAAGAGGACGGCAAGACCGACCGCACCACCGTCACCGCCCCGGCCTACCTGAAGTCCGAGTGGTGCACGGCGGACGAGAACAAGGACGGCCGCAAGGAGAGCACCGCGCTCGCCACCGCCGGCACCCGGGGCGAGGACGGCGCCAAGGACGCCACCATGGCGGCCGAGACGCGGGTGCCGTGGTGGATCTACGGCGGTTACACGCAGCCGGACAAGAAGAGCGTGAAGTACGGCAAGCCGAAGGCGTACACCACGGCTTCCGGCATCGAGGGCAGCGTCATCACGGCGTACTCGCAGGGCACCCCCCAGAAGGGGAAGTGCGAGAGCGAGGGCAAGGCGATCACCTTCGCGTTCAAGAACGGCGCGGGCAATTTCGTCACCTGGAACCTGTACGGCGCCAAGGGCGTCGCCGACGAGATCCCGGAGGCGACGGTCCAGAAGATCCTAAGCACCGTGCGCCTCACCGAGGAACCGCCGACCGACTCGTAGGCACACCCCGCGTCACACCCCCGCCGAGCGGCGCCGCGCGCGCCGCTCAGCCGATGCCGAACGCCCCGGCGGGAGGCGGGGGCGACGGTACGGCGTCCGCGTCCCGCACCGGCCGCGCGTCGCCGATGAACTCCCGCAGCGCGGGCCCGTGCTCGACCCTGGCCGGGAAGACGTCGGCGGCGGTGCGCCGGGTCAGCGCCGCCGTGTCGAGGGGCCGGTGCGCGGCGACCAGCACCGCGTTGCCGAAGCGGCGTCCGCGCAGCACCCCCGGTTCGGCGATCAGCGCCAGCTCCTCGAAGAGCGTGGCGAACCCCGCCAGTTGGGGGCGCAGGAAGGGGAACGGCGCCGCGTCGGCCAGGTTGGCCACGTAGACGCCGTCGGGCCGCAGCACCCGGGCGGCCTCGCGGGCGTACTCCACGGAGGTCAGGTGCGCGGGCACCCGCGAACCCCCGAAGACGTCGGCGACCAGCACGTCGGCCGAGTCCACGGGGGCGGACTCCAGCCAGGCGCGGGCATCGGCACCGTGCGGGGTGATGCCCGCGTCGTCCGGGAGCGGCAGGTGCTCGGCGACCAGGTCCAGCAGGCCCCGGTCGGCCTCCACGACGTCCTGCCGCGAGCCGGGCCGGGTGGCGGCCAGGTACCGGGGCAGGGTGAACGCTCCCCCGCCGAGATGCAGCACGTCCAGCGCACGCCCCGGCTCGGCCACCGTGTCCAGGACGTGGCCGAGCCGGCGCGTGTACTCGAACTCCAGGTGCGCCGGCTCGTCCAGGTCGACGTACGACTGCGGCGCCCCGTCGACGGTGAGCAGCCAGGCCCGCCGCCGGTCGACGTCGGGCATGAGCTTGGCGGTGCCGTGCTCGGTGACACGGCTGACGGGTATGGCTTCGTTCACCTGTTCATTGTGCCTGCGCACATTCATGGTGCCTGCGCACAAACGCCCCTGAAGGGGCACTCACCCGACAGCCGTCACCGTGCCCGCCCCCACGGTCCGCCCGCCCTCACGGATGGCGAACCCGAGCCCGGGCTCCAGCGGCACGTCCCGTCCCAGCTCCACCGTCATCGTGACCGTGTCACCGGGCCGCGCCACCGCCGCCCGACCGAGGTCGACGTTCCCGACCACGTCCGCGGTCCGGATGTAGAACTGCGGCCGGTACCCCGTGGCGACCGGCGTCGAACGCCCGCCCTCGCGCGCCGACAGCACGTACACCTGCGCCGAGAAGCGCCGCGCGGGCACGACGCTGCCGGGCGCGGCGACCACATGGCCGCGGCGCACCGTGTCGCGGGCGACCCCGCGCAGCAGCAGCGCCACGTTGTCGCCGGCCTGCGCCTCCTCCATCGGCTTGCCGAAGGTCTCCAGACCGGTGACGACCGTCTCGACGGACGCCCCGAGCACCTCGACCCGGTCGCCGACGCGGACGGTGCCGCGCTCGACCGCACCGGTCACGACCGTGCCGCGGCCGGTGATGGTGAGCACGTTCTCCACCGACAGCAGGAACGGCGCGTCCAGATACCGCTCGGGCATGGGCACATAGGTGTCCACGGCGTCGAGCAGCGCCTCCACGGACGCCGTCCAGCGCGGGTCGCCCTCCAGGGCCTTCAGCCCCGAGACCCGTACGACCGGCACGGCGTCGCCGCCGTAGCCGTGCGCGGTGAGCAGTTCCCGTACCTCCAGCTCCACGAGGTCGGTGAGCTCCTCGTCCCCCGCGTCGGCCTTGTTGAGCGCGACCACGATGTGGTCGACGCCCACCTGCCGGGCCAGCAGGACGTGTTCGGCGGTCTGCGGCATGATGCCGTCCAGCGCGGAGACGACGAGGATGGCCCCGTCGAGCTGGGCGGCGCCGGTGACCATGTTCTTGACGTAGTCGGCGTGGCCGGGCATGTCGACGTGCGCGTAGTGCCGGGTGTCGGTCTCGTACTCGACGTGCGCGATGTTGATGGTGATGCCGCGCGCCGCCTCCTCCGGGGCGCGGTCGATGCGGTCGAACGGCACGAACGTGCCGGCGCCGCGCTCGGCGAGGACCTTGGTGATGGCGGCGGTCAGGGTGGTCTTGCCGTGGTCGACATGGCCCATCGTGCCGATGTTCAGATGCGGTTTGGTGCGGACGTACGCCGTCTTGGACATGGCGGTACCTCGAAGCCTCGTGGCGGTGGTGGGGACCCCTGGGGCCGGCCGACCCTCCCCCTGCGGGGTCCGCCGGACGATCCGGGGAGGGTCAGCTTCGGGCGCCGTCGACAGCGGCCGGGAAGAAGGGGACGGCAGCCTTCGGGGCATCCGCGACCGCGGATGCTGCGAGGTGGAAGGCGTACCGGAACATGACGCCGATCATTTCCGACGCCTCGCCCCACGTCGAATGGTTTTCGGGCGCTCCCGTCCGGGAGCGTGAAGTTGGCGGTCTTCCCGGTCCGCTACGGACCGATGGTGCGCAGCGCCTCCCGCACCGACAGCGGCGCGAGACGCCGCCCGTGTCCGGCCACGAAGGCACGGACCGCGTCCGGATCGGTCTTGGCGTACTCGCGCAGGCACCAGCCGATCGCCTTGCGGACGAAGAAGTCGCCGTGGCCGCACTGGCGCAGGCAGTAGCCGAAGAGGCGGTCGGTGTCGGTGCGTTCCTTGTGGCGCAGTTGGTGGAGCAGGGCCGCGCGGACCAGCCACCTGTCCTCGTCCTCGATCCAGGCGTCCATGTCGGCCGTGAGGTCGGGGTCGGCCGCGACCAGCCCTCCGACGACGTGTGCGGCGAGCAGGTCGACGGTGTCCCACCAGGGGACGGTGGTGAGCAGATGCCGCACCACGGGCAGGACGTCGGAGGAGCAACGCGTCACATGCCGGCGCAGGTGGTCGACGGCGAAGTAGTGGTACTCGCGCTCGGGCAGCCGCCAGCAGCGCAGCGCGATCGCGGTGCAGTCCGGCTCACCCGGGCGGGGCAGACCCTCCAGGACGGTGCAGGACAGGGCGCGGCGAACCGGCGAGGTCAGGCCCAGGAAGGGCGCCACGTCCTTCATGTATCTTCGCAGGTCCACGGCCCGCTCGGGGTCGGCGGCGGCGGGGTAGACAGCGGTGAGCCGCTCCAGCACGGTGTCGGCGAGAGGGCTGGGCGGCACGTCGGGAATTCCCTTGGCTGTGACCCTCATGAGACGCACCATACGGCGATCACACACATTTGTCGGTTAGTGTCACCGGATGCTCGATGCCACCACCCGCTCTGGGGGCACCGCCACGGTCTCTCCCCGGACCGCCGCAACGGAGCTCGCCGTCGCCACCGCCGCCGGACCGGTCGCGCCGGCCGGCTTCGCCGCCCGCGCGACGAGAGTCCTGCTGTCGCCGTGGTCCCGGCTCTCCCTGCTCGTCGCCCTGCTGGCCGCGGCCGCCACGACGGTGGTGCTGTTCCAGCCCCAGCAGTTGCTGACCGACGGCTGGCCGCCCCAGCTCGGCGGGGCCGCGGCGGCCGTCGCCTACGCGGTGGCCTACGGGCTGTGCACCGTCGCCTTCGTGCCGCGTCCGCTGCTGAACCTGGCCGCCGGCGCCCTGTTCGGATCGCAGCTGGGCCTCGCCTCGGCGCTGGCGGGGACGGTGCTCGGGGCCGGGATCGCCTTCTGCCTGGGCCGGGCGCTGGGCCAGGAGGCGCTGCGCCCGCTGCTGCGGGGCAAGTGGCTGAAGGCCGCGGACGGTCAGCTCAGCCGGCACGGCTTCCGCTCGATGCTGGCGGCCCGGCTGTTCCCCGGGGTGCCGTTCGCCGCCGCCAACTACTGCGCGGCCGTCTCGCGGATGGGTCTGCTGCCCTTCCTGCTGGCGACGGGGCTCGGGTCGATTCCCAACACCGCCGCCTACGTCGTCGCCGGCGCCCGCGCCTCGACGCCGACGTCGCCGGCCTTCCTGATCGCCATGGCCTGCATCGCCCTGCCGGGGCTGGCGGGCGCGGTGGTGGCCTGGCGCAAGCGCCACCGGCTGAGCGGCCGCTGACGGGGTTTCACCCCGCTTCCGAGACTTCTCCCCGCTCGGAGACTCGGATTCCTACACCGCTTCCAGGATCATGGCGTTGGCGAGTCCGCCCGCCTCGCACATGGCCTGCAGTGCGTAGCGGGCGCCGCGTTCGTGCATGGCGTGGACGAGGGTGGTGGTCAGCCGCGTGCCGCTCGCTCCGAGGGGGTGGCCCAGGGCTATGGCCCCGCCGTGCACATTGACCCGGTCGAGGTCGGCGCCGGTCTCCTGCTGCCAGGCCAGGACCACGCTCGCGAACGCCTCGTTGACCTCGAACAGGTCGATGTCGCCGAGGGAGAGCGACGCCCGGCGCAGCACCTTCTCGGTGGCGGGTATCACGCCCGTCAGCATGAGCAGCGGGTCGGATCCGGTGACGGCGAAGCTGTGCAGCCGGGCGAGGGGGCGCAGGCCGAGGCGGGCGGCGGTCTCGCTCGACGTGATCAGCACGGCCGAGGCGCCGTCGTTGACCGGGCTGGCGTTGCCCGCGGTGACGTTCCACTCGATCTGCGGGAAGCGTTCGGCGAAGGCCGGGTCGTGGTAGGCGGACCTGAGGCCGGCGAGGATCTCGACGCTGCTGGTGGGGCGTACGCACTCGTCGCGTGCGACGCCGTCCAGGGGCGCGATCTCGGCGTCGAACCGGCCGGTGTCCCAGGCCGCGGCGGCCTTCCGGTGCGAGGAGACGGCGAAGGCGTCCATCCGCTCCCGGGTGAGCGACCACTTGGCGGCGATCAGTTCGGCGCTGATGCCCTGCGGGACGAGCCCCTGCGGGTAGCGGGCGGCGACACCGGGGCCGAAGGGGTCCTTGCCGGACGGCACGTTCGACCACATCGGCACGCGGCTCATCGACTCGACCCCGCAGGCGACGACGAGGTCGTACGCCCCGGCCATGACGCCCTGCGCGGCGAAGTGGACGGCCTGCTGGGAGGAGCCGCACTGGCGGTCCACGGTGGTCGCGGGGACGGACTCGGGGAAGCCCGCGGACAGGAGGGCGTAACGGGTGGTGTTCATGGCCTGCTCACCGACCTGGTCGACGGTGCCGCCGATGACGTCGTCGATCAGCGCCGGGTCGACGCCGGACCGCTCGACGAGGGTGCGCAGCGTGTGCGCGAGGAGCTCCACGGGATGGACGTGCGCGAGGGCGCCGTTCGGCCTGCCCTTGCCCATGGGGGTGCGTACGGCTTCGACGACGACTGCGTCACGCATGGTGCGGGCCTCCTTGGCCGTCGGGGCGGTGACCGGGCCACCGCGGGGACTACCTGTGAGTAGGAAATCCGAACTCACCATAGCCCCGTGAGTTGGAAAAGCAAACCCTCACCTAGACTGACGTCATGGCCGCCGCCCCCAAGAACCCGCGCCCCTGTTCCATCGCCGACGCCCTGGCACTCGTCGGAGAGAAGTACTCGCTGCTCGTGCTGCGCGAGGTGTGCCTGGGCAACGGCCGCTTCGACCAGCTGGTGCGCAACATCGGCGCACCCCGCGACATCCTCGCCACCAGGCTGCGCCGGCTCGTCGACGCGGGAATCCTGACGAAGCAGCCGTACAGCGAGCGCCCCCAGCGCTTCGAGTACCGGCCGACCCGGGCGGGGCTGGAACTGGAGCCGGTGCTGATGACCCTCATGGCGTGGGGCGACCGGCACCTGCGCACGGACGACGACCGGCCCATGGTGATCGAGCACATCTGCGGCAACGAGCTGGTGCCGCAGGTCACCTGCCGGGCGTGCGGCGAGGCCGTCCGGCACGAGGATCTGACCGCCCATCCCCAGGTTCCGGGCTGGACGGTGACGGGTCCGGCGGTGGCGTAGGAGGCTGCGGCCCCTGTGGCCTGGTGTTCACCCAGGGGCGCTACGCTGCCCCACGGCACGCCTGATCCTGATCACCGCACACGGCGGTTCGGTGTGCCCATCGCCCGTTTCTCGATCGGCACTTGGACTCCGTAACTTCATGTCTTGGTTTGAATCCCTCATCCTCGGACTCGTCCAGGGGCTGACCGAGTTCCTCCCCGTGTCCTCCAGTGCGCACCTGCGCCTGACCGCGGCGTTCTCCGGCTGGCACGACCCGGGCGCGGCCTTCACGGCGATCACGCAGATCGGCACGGAGGCAGCCGTGCTGATCTACTTCCGCAAGGACATCGGGCGGATCATCTCGGCGTGGACACGGTCGCTCACCGACAAGTCGATGCGCCACAACCCCGACGCGCGCATGGGCTGGCTCGTGATCGTCGGCTCGATCCCCATCGGCGCCCTCGGCCTGACGCTGAAGGACCAGATCGAGGGGCCCTTCCGCGACCTGCGGATCACCGCGACCATGCTGATCGTCGTCGGCGTGATCATCGGCGTGGCGGACCGGATGGCCGCGCGCGACGAGAAGGGCGGCCGGCACCGCGCGCCCCAGCAGCGCAAGGAGCTGGAGAACCTGGGCGTCCGGGACGGCCTGATCTACGGCCTGTGCCAGGCCATGGCGCTCATCCCCGGCGTCTCCCGCTCCGGCGCGACCATCAGCGGCGGCCTCTTCATGGGCTACCGGCGCGAGGCCGCCGCCCGGTACTCGTTCCTGCTCGCCATCCCGGCGGTGCTCGCCTCCGGCCTGTTCGAGCTCAAGGACGCGATGGAGAGCGACCACGTCTCGTGGGGACCGACGCTGTTCGCGACGATCATCGCCTTCGGCACCGGGTACGCGGTCATCGCGTGGTTCATGAAGTTCATCTCGACCAAGAGCTTCATGCCGTTCGTCTGGTACCGCATCGCGCTCGGCGTCGTCATCATCGTCCTGGTCAGCGCGGGCGTACTGAGTCCCCATGCGGCCGAGTCGGCGCACTGACCGCCCTTACCCGCTCTCGCGCTCTTCCGCATCTGTAGCCGTCCGGTAGCGCACTGTCAGTGCTTGCCCCTAGGCTTGTCCGCATGTCCCCCGATTCCGTGACTCCTGGTTCCGTGCGCTCTGCCGCGGAGCTGAACGATCAGATTCGTGCGCTGTGGCGGCGTGCGGGCGGGTCCCTGTCGGCACAGGAGCGTGTGGAGTACGAGTTGTTGGTGGTCGAGTGGGCGACCGCGATCCGCTGCGAGGTCATCGAGGCGGCCTGAGGGACGGGGGGCGTCCACCGCCCCGCCAACTCCCCTGACACCACGCGCCCTTGCAGACGTCTCTAGCGTCCGCCGGCCACCCGCAGCACCGTCCCCGTCGTGTACGACGCGTCCGGCGACATCAGCCAGGAGATCGCCGCGGCGATCTCCTCCGCCCGGCCCGCACGACCCAGCGGGACGGCCGCTCCCATCCGCCGCGCCCGGTCGGGGTCGCCCATCGCGGCATGCATCTCCGTGTCGACGACCCCGGGCGCGACGGCGTTGACGCGGACACCGTCCGGGCCGAGCTCCTTGGCCAGGCCCAGGGTCAGGGCCTCGACGCCCGCCTTGGTCGCCGCGTAGTGGACGTACTCCCCCGGACTGCCGAGGGTCGCGGCGGCCGACGACACGTTCACGATGACTCCGCTCCCGCGTGCGGCCATCAGCTGCGCGGCGCGCCGCGCGCACAGCAGCGTGCCGAGCAGGTTGACGTCGACGACCCGGCGCAGGTCCGCGGTGTCGCTGTCGGCGAGCCGGCCCAGGGGTCCGGTCACCGCCCCGTTGTTCACCAGTCCGGTCACCGGTCCGAGCTGCTCCTCCGCCACGTCGAAGAGGCGCTCGACCTCGGCCTCGACCGACGTGTCGACCCGCACCGCGAGGCCGCGCCCACCCGCCTCGCGCACCCCCGCCGCGACCGCCTCCGCGGCCGCCGAGTCCCGGACCCAGCCCACGACGACGTCGTGGCCGTCCGCCGCGAGACGCAGACAGGTCGCGGCACCGATTCCCCGACTGCCACCCGTGACCACAGTGACGTGACGTGCCATGAATGCCTCCCAGCCGGAAACCTGTTTGATCGATCATCGATCAAACAGCAATGGATCACAACCCCTGGCGGCTCCCGGGCCACGGACACCCGGTGTGATCAACTGAATTCGCCCTCGTCGAGAGCGCACACTGGGAGAACCACAGGGTAGGGAGGCGCCTATGAAGACGCTCGGCCACTGGCTCGCCTCCCCGTGGCGCCGCTCGGCGGCCGCCGTGCTCGCGGGCGCGTTGCCCGTCCTCGCCTTCCCGAGCCCCGCCCTGTGGTGGTGGGCCTGGGTCGCCCTGGTGCCGTGGCTGCTGCTGGCCCGCACCGCGCCGGGCGCCAAGCGGGCCGCCTACGACGGGTGGTGCGGCGGGTTCGGCTTCATGCTCGCGATGCACCACTGGCTGCTGCCCAACCTGCACGTGTTCACGTTCGTCATCGCCGCGCTGCTCGGCGCGCTGTGGGCGCCGTGGGGCTGGGTGGTGCGGCGGCTGCTGGGCGGGGCGCCCTCGGGCGGCCGGGTGGCGGCGGCGCTCCTGGTGCTGCCGTCGGGCTGGCTGGCGGTGGAACTGGTCCGTTCCTGGCAGGGACTCGGCGGGCCCTGGGGAATGCTCGGTGCGAGCCAGTGGCAGGTGGCGCCGGCGTTGCGGCTCGCCTCGGTGGGCGGGGTGTGGCTGCTGAGCTTCCTGGTGGTGGCCGTCAACGTCGCCGTCGCCGTCCTCGTCGCCGTCCCCCGGTCCCGGGTGCCCGCCGTGGCCGGGCTGGTCGCCACCGCCGCCGCCACCTCCGCGGCCTGGGTCTGGTCGCCGCGCCCCGACACCGACGAGCGGGTCGCGATCGCCGTGGTGCAGCCCGGCGTCGTCGCCGGACGGGACAGCGCCGACCGGCGCTTCGACCGGGAGGAACAGCTGACCCGCGAGCTCGTCGGCCGCGACCCGGACCTGATCGTCTGGGGCGAGAGCAGCGTCGGCTTCGACCTGGACGACCGCCCCGACCTGTCCCGTCGACTCGCGGCGCTGTCCCGGGAGACCGGCGCGGACATCCTGGTCAACGTGGACGCGCGGCGCTCCGACAGGCCCGGCATCTACAAGAGCTCGGTGCTCGTCGGGCCCGAGGGTCCGACCGGCGAGCGGTACGACAAGATGCGGCTCGTCCCGTTCGGCGAGTACGTCCCGGCCCGCTCACTGCTCGGCTGGGCCACCTCCGTCGGCGAGGCGGCGGGCGAGGACCGCCGGCGCGGTGACCGGCAGGTGGTGATGGACGTGGGCGACGGGCTGCGGATCGGGCCGATGGTGTGCTTCGAGAGCGCGTTCCCGGACATGAGCCGCCGGCTCGCCGCCGACGGCGCGGAGGTGCTGCTCGCCCAGTCGTCCACCTCGACCTTCCAGCACAGCTGGGCGCCCGAGCAGCACGCCTCGCTCGCCGCGCTGCGCGCCGCCGAGACCGGCCGCCCGATGGTGCACGCGACCCTCACCGGTGTCTCCGCGGTCTACGACGCGAACGGCGCGCGCATCGGCTCGTGGCTGGGCACCGACGCGAGCACGGCCCGCGTGTACGAGGTCCCGCTCACGCACGGCAGCACACCGTACGTCCGGTACGGCGACTGGACGGTGCACGCGGCGCTGCTGATCCTCGCGGCCTGGGCGGCCGGCGAGGGCGTACGGACGGTGCGGCTCAGGCGGAACGCTCGTGCACCCCGCGTACCACCCGCTCGCACAGCTCATGGGTCTCCAGCGCGTCCCGGGCACTGAGCACCTTGCCCGCGCGGACCGCGTCGAGGAAGGTGAGCACCGCCTGTTCGATGCCGCGCTGCCGGGCCACCGGGACCCAGTCGCCGCGCCGCCGCACGGTGGGCTGGCCCTTGTGGTCGATCACCTCGGCGAGGTTGACCACCTGGCGCTTGGTGTCCTGGCCGGAGACCTCCAGGATCTCCTCCGCCGAGCCGCTGAGCCGGTTCATGACGCCGAGCGCGGTGAAACCGTCCCCGGCGAGCTGGAGCACGACGTGGTGGAGCAGGCCGTCCTGGACGCGGGCGCGCACGGTGACGTCGTCCACCGGGCCGGGCACCAGGAACCGCAGGGTGTCGACGACGTGGATGAAGTCGTCGAGGATCATCGTGCGCGGGTCCTCGGGCAGTCCGGTGCGGTTCTTCTGCATGAGGATCAGCTCCCGCGGGTGCTCGGCGCACTGGGCGTACCCGGGGGCGTGGCGGCGGTTGAAGCCGACGGCGAGGCTGGTCCCGCGCTCCTCGGCGAGGGCAACCAGGCGTTCGGAGTCGGCGAGTTCGTAGGCGAGCGGTTTGTCGACGTAGGTCGGGACGCCGGCCTCCAGCAGCCGGGTCACGATCTGCGGGTGCACGTCCGTCGGCGCGTGCACGAAGGCGGCGTCGAGGTCCTGGGCGAGGAGTGAGTCGAGGTCGGCGTGGCGCTGGGCCTGCGGGATGCGCAGTCCGTCGGCGACCCGCGCCAGGGTGTCGGGGCTGCGGGTCTGCAGGTGCAGCTCGACGCCGGGCAGGGCGCCGAGTACGGGCAGATAGGCCTTCTGCGCGATGTCGCCGAGTCCGATGCAGCCGACCTTCACGGGATGTGCTCCTCTAACGCTCGCCGACCTGGGTCCGCTGGGAAGCATACGGGGGCCCCGGCGGACGCCAGTCGGCGATGCCGTCGAAGCCTCGCAGGAAGAGGGCGGGCCCGGCCTTGGACAGCGCGGCGATCGCGGTGTCGCGTACGGCGACGGCGGCGCGGTTGCTCATCAGGTTGAGCCGGGCGACCCGCACGGCCTGGCGGGCGATCGCGGTCGTACGGGGCAGCCGGGCCGCGGTGTAGGCGGCGAGGTCCCCGTGGTGGTGGGCGAGCACGACCGCGTCCTCGATGGCCTGGTTGCCGCCCTGTCCGAGGGTGGGCGGCATGGCGTGCGCGGCGTCCCCGAGGAGGGCGACCCGGCCGTGGTGGAAGGCGGGCAGCGGCGTGGCGAGGTGGTGCACGTCGTGGCGCAGGACGTCGGCGGGGCGGGCGGCGGCGAGGACGGCGGGGATCGGGTCGTGCCAGTCGGCGTACCGGTGCAGCAGCTCCGCCTTCTCGTCACCGGCGTGCCCTCCCGCCGCGGTGACGGCGGCGGCGTACGCGTAGACCCGGCCGTCCTTGAGCGGGTGCGTGCCCCAGATGCGGCCCCGGCCCCAGGTCTCGTGCGAGGCGAACGCGGCGCCGGGCACCGGGATCACGACCCGCCAGGTGGTGAAGCCGGAGTAGACGGGGCCGGGATGGAGCGGGAAGAGCCTGCCGCGTACGGCGGAGTGGATGCCGTCGGCGGCCACCACCAGGTCGGCCTCGAGTTCGCCGTCGGGTGTGCGCACCCGGGCGGGCCGGTCTGCGTCGCCGGCGTCGGCGAGATGCGCGTCGGCGGCGGTGCGGACGGCGTCCGGCGGCAGCAGCGCGGCCAGGCGGTCGATGAGCGTGGCCCGGTGCAGCAGCACCAGCGGTCCGCCGAACCGGGCCGCCGCGGCCTGGGCACTGGACCGGGAGAGCCAGCGCCCGCCCGGGGTGCGCAGTCCCCCGTCGCCCTGCCAGGCGGCGAGGTCGCGGATCTCGTCGCCGAGGCCGATGACGTCCAGGGCGCGCAGGGCGTTCGGCGACAGGGAGATGCCCGCGCCGACCGGCCGGAGCGAGGGGGCCCGCTCCAGGACGGTGACCCGCAGGCCCGCCAGGTGCAGGGCCGCCGCCGCGGTGAGGCCGCCGATACCGCCGCCGATCACGACGGCCCGCCTGGTGGGTGCCATGGCTCCTCCTCGCATGCGCCAGCTGCGCACTACAGATGTAGTGGGACTCTTCGCCTCGACTGTACTACGGCTGTAGTGAGCCGGGTAGGTTGAGTCCCATGCCCGCACGCACCCCACACCCCCCACGCACCGCACCCACCGAGCCCGCCGGTGCCTCCCGTGCCGGCCTCGTCGCCGACGCCGCCCTCGCCCTGCTCGCCGAGCGTGGGATGCGCGGGCTCACGCACCGGGCGGTCGACGAGACGGCCGGACTCCCGCAGGGCTCCACGTCCAACCTCGCGCGGACCCGGCAGGCGCTCCTGGAGCTGGCGGTGCGCCGCCTGGCCGACCGGGAGGCGCGGGTGCTGGCGCTACACGAGATGCCGGACCCGCGCGACGGCCTCGAGGCCCTGGTGGACGCGCTGGCCCTGGCGACGCACCGCGCGCTGACCCGCAACCGCGACCTGACGCTGGCCCGTTACGAACTGGCGCTGGAGGCCACGCGCCGCCCCGAGCTGCGCGCCCATTTCGACGCGGCCGGCGCCCGGTTCCGGGAGCAGCTCGGCGTCCTGGTCACGGCAATGGGCTCGGCCGACCCGCCCCGGCATGTGCTGTCGCTGGTCGCCTGGGCGGACGGGCTGATGTTCAGCTGTGTGGCCGGGTCCTTCCACGCCGAGGCGCCGGGGCTCCAGGAGGTTCGGGCAAGCCTGCGCGAGCTGTTGGGCGGCATGGCCGGCCGCTGAAAACCCCTGGATGCGGGAGGTCGCGTGGGCGAGGATGCCAACATGACGACCGAACGCCGTGAACCCGTCCCCGACCTCGACGAACGCACCATGCTGGAGGGCTGGTTGGAGTACCACCGGCAGACCCTCGCCTGGAAGTGCGAGGGTCTCACCGACGCCCAGCTCAGGACCGCCGCCGTCGCGCCCTCGACGTTGTCCCTGATGGGGCTGGTGCGGCACATGGCCGAGGTGGAGCGGAGCTGGTACCGCAGGGTGCTGGCGGACGAGGAGGCCGGTCCGATCCACTACTCCGACGAGGACCCGGACGGCGACTTCCGCGTGACCGGGTCGGACACCTTCGAGGAGGCCTACGCCACCTGGCAGGCCGAGATCGAGGCGGCCCGGCGCAACGCGGCCGGCGTGCCCCTCGACGCACCGACCCGGGGCAAGCACCGGCGCACCGGTGAGCGCTACACCCTGCGCTGGATCCACACCCACATGATCGAGGAGTACGCGCGGCACAACGGGCACGCGGACCTGATCCGTGAGTGCCTCGACGGCGCCACCGGCGACTGACGTCACCCTCGGTCGCCCCGGGACCTCCGTACGGGGCCGGAGATCACCCGTGCGGGGCAATCTCCGCCGGTGCGGCCTCGTGGACGGTGCCCCGCCCAGGGCAGAGTGACGCGGGTGCATCGAACGACGACCACCGCAGCGCTTCTGGTGACCGTGGCTGTCTCGGCCCTGACCGGCTGTACGACGGTCCAGGGTCCGGCCACGGCCGGCCCGTCCGCGGGCGCCCCCTCGTCCGCGCCGCGCCCCGAGGGTCCGGCCACACCTGCCGCCGCGCAGGCGCCGGCCCGTGAGGCGCTCGGGCGCAGCGGCCCTTCACGGACTCCGCGCCACGCCTCCGGCGAGCCGCGCCGTACGGCGCCCGCGCAGCAGCGCAAAGCGCCGGCCGCCCGCGCGGAACAGCGCCCGCGTCCCGACCGTTCCACTGCGCCGGTGCGCAAGCGGGTGCCCGTGCGGCCGCCCGCCGAGATTCCCGACGTTCCGGTGACGGGCGGCGGGAGCGTCGGCAAGGAGACGGACGTGTGCTCCCTCGGCAGGCAGTACGGCGGCTGGCGGCCGGGCAGCCCCGAGGCGGTCATCTGCGATCAGGCGTACGGCCACTGACGTACGGCCGTCGAGTACGGCCCTGACGTATGTACGCAATCGTGGCGGGCGGGGCCTACGGCCGCTGCTGCCGCGGTGGTCCCCACGGCCCGACGGGTCCGCCGGACCCACCCGGCCCGCCGGCCCCACCCGACCCGTCGGGTCCGGCGCCGCCCAGCCGGAGCTCCAGCCGGCCGATCGCCGCGCGCACCCCCTCGCCGTAGCGGTCCCGGGCGAGGGACTCGGCCGCGCCCCGGGCCCGCCGCAGGTGCAGCCGGGCCGCCTCGCGGTGGCCGAGCCGTTCGTAGTCGGCGGCCAGGTTCAGATGCAGCGAAGGGTAGAGGGCACGCGCGGCGAGCGCGCCCTCGTGCCGGTCGGCGGGGCGGTCCTCGGCGAGTTCCCGGGCAAGCTCCTGAGCGGCCGACAACGCCCGTAGGTCCCAGGCCAGTTCGTCCTCCGGGTCGTCCTGGGTGTCGGCCAGGTAGTGGGCCAGGGTGCAGCGGTGCAGCGGGTCGCCGTGCTCGCCGATCTCCGCCCACAGGCCGAGGAAGCGGTGCCGGGCCTCCTCGCGGTCGCCGGCGTGGTGCAGCATGACGACCTGCCCGATCCGCGTCAGCACGGCGTCCGGCGCCGCCTGCTCCTGTCCCTTGGCCACCGCGTCCTCCGTGCCCGTCGTCGGCTGTCCCGACGACGCTAACCGCACGCACCCGCATTCCCCGTCAGGCGGCTCCGGGACGCGCACGGGCCGGTCGGTGGCGGACCGGCCCGGGCGTCGGGCTCAGGCCAGGTTCGGGATGGTCCAGTCGATCGCCTCGTGGCCCTGCTTCGCGACCGCCTCGTTGATCTGCGTGAACGGGCGGGAGCCGAAGAACTCCTTCGCCGACAGGGGCGAGGGGTGCGCGCCCTTGACCACCACGTGCCGCGTCTCGTCGATCAGCGACAGCTTCTTCTGCGCGTAGTTGCCCCACAGCACGAACACCGCCGGGTCGGGCCGGTCGGCCACCGCGCGGATCACCGCGTCGGTGAACAGCTCCCAGCCGCGCGACTTGTGCGAGTTCGCCTCGCCGGCCCGGACCGTGAGCACCGCGTTGAGCAGCAGGACGCCCTGCTTCGCCCACGGCATCAGATAGCCGTTGTCCGGGATCGGGGTGTCCAGCTCCGCGTGCATCTCCTTGTAGATGTTCCGCAGGGAAGGCGGGACCTTCACGCCCGGCCGGACCGAGAAGCAGAGCCCGTGGCCCTGGCCCTCGCCGTGGTACGGGTCCTGCCCCAGGACCAGCACCTTCACCTGGTCGTACGGCGTGGCCTCCAGCGCGGCGAAGACCTCCTCCCGCGGGGGGTAGACGGGGCCGTTCGCCCGCTCCTCCTCGACGAACTCCATCAGCTCCTTGAAGTAGGGCTGCTGCAGTTCGCCGCCCAGCACCTCGCGCCAGGACTCGGGCAGCATGGCGATGTCGGTCACGTCAACTTCCTTACACTGTGCGGTCGCTTCCAGTACTGAAGAACCTACCGGCGACCACTGACAACGGGCGCGCCCAGGGCGCCTACCAGCTGGTCTTCCGGTACAGCTGCCACATCATCATGATCGTCGAGGGGTCCATGGCCCGCTCCGCGCCCGAGATGTCCGTGCTGGCGGCCACGTACTGCTTGCCCTGCCACAGCGGCAGCAGCCGTGCGTCGTTCACGAGGATCTGCTGCGCCCGCTCGAACTCCCGCTCCACGTTGGCGCGGTCGCTCTCCCTGCGTGAGCGCGGCAGCAGCTCGCCGGTGATCTCGGGGGCGAGGTAGGGCGTGCCGAGGGCGTTCTGCTCACCGACGAAGGGGGCGATGAAGTTCTCGGCGTCCGGGAAGTCCGGGGACCAGCCGCGCCCGAACACCGGGTACTCGCCTTTCTGGTAGCCGGCGACGTACGTCTTCCACGGCCGGCTCTCCAGGGTGACCGAGAACAGGCCCGACTCGTCGAGCTGGCGCTTGATCTCCTTGAACTCCAACGCCGTCTCGGAGCCGTAGCGGTCGGTGGTGTACCAGAGGGTGAGCGGGACCGGCTCGGTGATGCCGGCGTCGGCGAGGATCTGGCGGGCCTTGGAGACGCTCGGGTCTCCGTAGTCGTCGAAGAAGCCCGTGGTGTGGCCGGTCAGGCCCTTGGGGACCATCGAGTACAGCGGGTCGACGGTGTCCTGGTAGATCTTGTGGGAGATCGCGGCCCGGTCGATCACCTGGGCGACGGCCTGGCGCACTTCCTTCCGGCCCGCCCACGGGTCCTCGGGGTTGAAGACGAGGTAACGGATCTCCGTACCGCTGCCCTCGACCAGCTGCAGGTTCTCGTCCTTGCCGTCCTTGCCCTGCAGGGTGACGACGTCCTCGGCCGCGAGGCCGCGGTAGGTGACCTGGATCTCCCCGTCGCGCAGCGCCTTCACCATGCCGGCGGAGTCCTTGAAGTAGCGGATGGTCACCGCGTCGTTGTGGCGTTCCGCGAACCCCTTGTAGCGGTCGTTGCGGGCGAGTTCCGCCCGTTCGCCGTCCGTGTAGGACTGGAGCGTGTACGGGCCGGAGCCGACGACCTTGCCGTCCTCGCGCAGGGCGTCCGCCGGGTAGCCGTCGGGTTCGACGATCGACATGGCGGGCGTGGCGAGGACGAAGGGGAAGGTGGCGTCGGGCTTGTTGAGGTGGAAGACCACTTCGCGCTCGCTCGGTACCTGGACGCGTTCGAGGCTGCCCAGCAGGCCGGCGGGACCGCCGTTGACGTTGATGTCCTTGATCCGGTCGATCGAGTGCTTGACGGCCTGGGCGTCCAGCGGGTCCCCGTTGGAGAAGGTCAGGCCCTCGCGCAGCTCGCAGCGGTACACCTGGTTCGAGGTGTCGGTGAACGCGCAGTTCTCGGCGGCGTCGGGCTCGGGCGCGGACGCACCGTTGGGGTAGCTGAGCAGCGTTTGGTAGATGTTGCGGAAGAGCTCCCAGGAACCGTCCCAGGACGCGGCCGGATCCAGCGCGCTGGGAGCACTGGTCGTCCCCACGACGATCGGCCCCTCGTCCTTCGAGCTGTCGGACGACAGGATGCCGCATCCGGTGACCAGCGAGGATATGGACACGATGGCCGCCACCCGCCGCAGGCCTCGGTTCCGGTTGAACACGCGCACGCTCCTCGATCCGCCGTACCAAGGGTCGGCAGACCATACCGCAGCACCACGCCCCCTGAACCCCCTTCTGAACAGGGGTTTTGATCATCTTGCGATGACTACGTTGTCATGACCCCCGCAGTCTCGAAACGCGGACACGGGCACCGTTCTTGTCAACGGTGCCCGTGTCGGGTGCGTCCCGGCGGTCCCGGGTGTCAGGCCACGCCGGCGTTCAGGAAGATGCCGCCGTCGACCACGAGCGTCTGACCGGTGACCCAGTCGGACTGCGCCGAGGTGAGGAACGCGGCCGCGCCGCCGATGTCGGCGGGCTCGCCGAGCCGGCCGAGCGGGTAGCCCGCGGCGGCCTCCTCCTCGCGACCCTCGTAGAGGGCTGCGGCGAACTTCGTCTTCACGACGGCCGGGGCGATGGCGTTGACCCGCACCTTGGGTGCGAACTCGTGCGCCAGCTGCTCCGTGAGGTTGATCAGCGCCGCCTTGCTGACGCCGTACGCGGCGATGAAGGGCGAGGGCGCGAGGCCCGCCACGGAGGCGATGTTGACGATCGCGCCGCCGTTGTCCTTCTGCCAGGCGTGCCAGGTGCGCTGGGCGAAGCCGAGCGCCGAGATCACGTTGGTCTCGAAGACCTTGCGCGCGACGTTCAGGTCGAGGTCGGCGATCGGTCCGAACACCGGGTTGGTGCCCGCGTTGTTGACCAGGAAGTCGACGCGCCCGAAGGCCTCCATCGTGCGCTCGACGGCGACCGCCTGGTGGGCCTCGTCGTGCGCCTTGCCCGCGACGCCGATGACCCGGTCGGCGCCGAGCTGCTCGACGGCCTCCTTCAGGGCGTCCTCGTTGCGGCCGGTGATGCAGACGCGGTCGCCGCGCGCGACGAGTGCCTCGGCGACGCCGTAGCCGATGCCGCGGCTGGCGCCCGTGACGAGCGCGACCTTGCCGGAAAGTCCGGGGAGTTCAGTCATGTCCGTGTTCCCTAGTCGAGCGGTCCGCCGGCCACGTACAGCACCTGGCCGGAGACGAATCCGGCCGCCTCGCCGGTGAAGAAGGCGATGGCGTTGGCGATGTCGTCGGGCTCGCCGACGCGCGCCACGGGGATCTGGGTGGCGGCGGCGGCCTTGAAGTCGTCGAAGCCCATGCCGACGCGGTCGGCGGTGGCCTTGGTCATCTCGGTGGCGATGAAGCCGGGGGCTACGGCGTTGGCGGTGACGCCGAACTTGCCGAGCTCCTTGGCGAGGGTCTTGGTGAAGCCCTGCAGACCGGCCTTGGCGGCCGAGTAGTTGACCTGTCCGCGGTTGCCGAGCGCGGAGGAGGAGGACAGGTTGACGATGCGACCGAAGCCGGCGTCCACCATGTGCTTCTGGCAGGCCTTCGACATCAGGAAGGCGCCGCGCAGGTGCACGTTCATGACGGTGTCCCAGTCGGAGACGCTCATCTTGAACAGCAGGTTGTCGCGCAGCACGCCCGCGTTGTTGACGAGGATCGTCGGCGCGCCCAGCTCCTCGGCGATCCTCGCGACGGCCGCCTCGACCTGCGCCTCGTCGGAGACGTCGCAGCCGACCGCGATCGCCTTGCCGCCGGCCGCCGTGATCTTCTCCACGGTGTCCTTGCAGGCGGCCTCGTCGAGGTCGATGACGGCGACGGCGCGGCCCTCTGCGGCCAGTCGTACGGCGGTGGCGGCACCGATGCCGCGCGCGGCTCCGGTGACGACGGCGACCCGCTGCTCAGTGGTGGACATTGCTGCTTCTCCTCGTCCTGGGGATGCGGCCCGTGCGGGGCCCCTCGGCACGCTCGCGAGTGAGCGACCGCTTAGTACCTTCCGCAGACGTGACGCTAGAAGCCCTGGCACCCGGTGTCAACGGGACACCGGGCCGGTGTGATCCATTACCTGGGCCGCCCGGTGCGACACCTGGCCCCGATCCCCCGATCGGCCCAGCGCTGCGGGCCGCCGCGTCGCCTTCCCCCTAGCGTCGAACGCGACCCACTCACGGCTGGAAAGGACGCGTCCATGCGCCGTCTCACCGGTGCCGCAGGCATAGCCGTCGCGATCGCCGCGATCGTGCCGCTGACCGACACCGCACACGCCCAGGATCTGGACCCCCATCTCACCCTTCAGCAGGCGGCACCGGCCGTCTTCGGGAGCGATCCGTCCGCCCCGGACGCGCTCACTCCGGACGCGCTCGCTCCGGGCTCGTTCGACCCGGGCCCCGTCGGTGGAGACCTGCCCGACGCGGGTGACCTCGACGGGGGCGGACCCGACGGCGACGGAATCGGCGGGGGCGGAATCGACGACGGCCCGTTCGGCCCGGGCGGCCTCGACCAAGGCGGGCTCAACGGCCGGCGTCCCGACCAGGGCCGCCTGGACGCCGGCCAACTGGACGCGGGCGCCTTCGACCAGGGCCGACCCGACGACGGCCGGCTCGACCAGGGCGGGAACGGCCAGGGCGGGAACGGGCAGAACGGGAACGGGCAGGGCGGGAACGGCCACGGCGGGAACGGGCAGGGCGTACTCGGCCTGGGCGGAATCGGCCACGGCGGAAACGGGCAGGGTGTACTCGGCCTGGGCGGCAACGGCCACGTACGGGAGACGGGTGGCGGTGCGCCCGGTGCGGTGCCGCCGCGGCGGGGCGGGCCGACGACTGCCGCCACGTCCGTTCCGCGGCCCGTCGCCACCGCACCCGTCCCCGCACCGGCCACCGCCCTTCCGAGCCCGGCCGTCCAGCCGACGCTCGGCACCCGGGGCGGTCTGGGCGGCGCATCGAGTGCCGGACCGAGCCAATGGGACGTCGCCATCGGACTGGGCTGCGTGACGGGCGCCACGCTCGCCGCGGGCTACGTACTGAGGCGCCGTCGGCGCGCCTGAGAACCGCGCCGGACCCGGCCGGGGCCTCCCCGGGCCGGCGGAGCAGGCCCGCCGCTATCGCACCAGCAGGTCGAGGAGCCGTTCCGTCTCGGCGGCCGGATCGGTGGTCAGCCCGGTGTGGACGGGGCCCGGCTGGACGATGGTCGAGCGGGGCGCGATCAGCCAGCGGAAACGGCGGCCGGGATCGTCGCCGGCCGCCTGGCCCGCCGCGTCCCCGCCGGTGCACACGCCCTCGACGGCACGCAGGGCCGCTCGCACACCGGACAGGTCCACGTGCGGGTCGAGGGCCAGCAGCCTCGCCTCGTCGAGGTGGGTGCGGGCACCGACGTAGGACTTGCCCCGGCAGTACACGAGGACCCCGGCGTTCACACACTCCCCGCGCTCGACGCGGGGCACGACGCGCAGCAGCGCGTACTCGAAGACATGACGGTCGCTCACCGTTCCCCCTGGACGCGCTCGTGGATGGTGGCGGCCCGGGCGAGCAGCGGCCGTGCGTAGGCGCGCCGGAGGTCGTCGGGCGTCGCGAAGCCGGGCTCGTCCAGCAGCCAGACGTCCGGGATCTCGGCGGTGACCTCGGCGAGGAGCTCCCCGGTGACCAGCGGGGCGAGCGCGTCGGCCGCCGCGCCGACGTCCGGCGCGAAGCGCGCGAGGGCGTGGTCCGAGGCGTCGTACGGCCGGGCGGCGGAGGTCTCGGCGCCGGGCCAGTGGTGATGCCAGATCATGGTCGCGCCGTGGTCGATGAGCCACGTCTCGCCCTGCCACCGCAGCAGGTTGGGATTGCGCCAGGACCGGTCGACGTTGTTCACCAGCGCGTCGAACCAGACGATCCGCCCGGCCTCCTCGGGGCTCACCTCGAAGGCGAGCGGGTCGAACCCGAGCGCGCCGGAGAGGAAGTCCATGCCGAGGTTGGTGCCACCGCTGGACTTGAGCAGCTCCTGCACCTGCTGGTCGGGTTCGCCGAGTCCGAGCACCGGGTCGAGGTCGACCGTCACCAGCCGGGGCACCCGGAAGCCCAGCCGGCGCGCGAGTTCGCCACAGACCACCTCGGCGACGAGGGTCTTGCGGCCCTGCCCCGCGCCGGTGAACTTCAGGACGTAGGTCCCGAGGTCGTCGGCCTCGACGAGTCCCGGCAGCGAGCCGCCCTCACGAAGGGGCGTGATGTAGCGGGTCGCGATGACCTCTTTCAGCACTTTCCCAGGCCGTCCGTCTCTTCAGGCTTGTCATGCAGGATCAGGGTCCGAGGTCCGTCTACAGGCGCTGCTCCCTGCGCCCGGCCCCGGTCACGAAGTGAGCATAGTAACCGAGTGTGATCGCCGACGAGGAGGGCCCGAGTCTGCGTGCCCGCGGTGCCGGGTCCGGTGCTCACCGCCGGCGCAGGCGTGCGCGGGCGTGCGGCGAAGGGGGACGATGGAGTGGCCGGGGTACTGGCGCCGGCACACGTCCGACCCGGCAGGGCGGCCGACGGCCGGAAGGAGCATGGGGTATGGGTGCGACCGAGCCCTTTCGGGGTGATCCCGGCACGGTGGGTGTGGTTGCGTCCAGGCCGGGTGACCTGCTGGACGTGCTGAACGTGGCGGCCGTCCTGCTCGACGCCGAGGGCAGGATCGATCTCTGGAGCCCGCAGGCCGAGACCCTCTTCGGCTACAGCGCGGAGGAGGCCCTGGGCCAGTACGCGGGTCAGCTGCTGATCGACAAGGAGCACCTGGACACGGTGCTGGCGCTGTTCTCCCAGGTCATGCAGGACGGGGAGAGCTGGGCCGGGGTCTTCCCCATCCGGCACAAGGACGGCAGCGCGCGCCTGGTCGAGTTCCGCAACATGCGGCTCCAGGACGACCAGCGCGACTACTGGGCGCTGGGGCTCGCCACGGACCAGGCGACGCTGCGGCAGGTGGAGCGGAACCTGTCCCTGTCCGCCCAGCTGGTGTCCCAGTCACCGATCGGACTGGGCATGCTGGACACCGACCTGAGGTACGTCTCCGTCAACCCCGCGGAGGAGCGGATGAGCGGCGTGCCTGCCGCCGAGCACGTCGGCCGCCACGTCCACGAGGTGCTGCCTCTGCTGGACTCGTCCTTCGAAGACGCCATGCGTGAGGTCCTGGCCTCCGGAGTCCCGATCCTGGACCAGTACACCGTGGGCCGCACCGCGGCCGACCCGGACCATGATCACGCCTGGTCGATCTCCTTCTACCGGCTCGAATCCTCCAACGGGGACGTGCTGGGCGTGGCCACCTCCAGCGTCGACGTCACCGACCGGCACCGCGCCGTGGAGGAACAGCGCCGCACCGCCCTGACCCTCCAACGCAGTCTCCTGCCCCACCCGCCTCCCCAGCGGCCGGGCCTCGACGTCGCCTACCGCTACCGCCCCGCCCAGGCCACCATCGAGATAGGCGGCGACTGGTTCGACGTCATCCCCATGAACGGCGACAAGACCGCCCTCGTCGTCGGCGACGTGATGGGCAGCGGCGTCACGGCCGCGGCCGCCATGGGACAGCTGCGCACCGCCACCCGAACCCTGGCCGATCTCGATCTGCCCCCGGCCCGGGTCATGCACCACCTCGACCACATCACCGACGGTCTCGACACGATCGCGACCTGCGTCTACGCCGTCTTCGACCCCCGCACCGCGCAGTGCCACGTCTCCCTCGCGGGACACCTGCCGCCCGCGCTCCTCCGCCGTGACGGCACCCGCGAGCTGCTCACCCTGCCCACCGGCGCGCCGCTGGGCGGCTGCGGCATCTCCTTCGAGTCCGCCTCCATCGGCTTCGTGCCGGGTGACCAGCTCGTCCTCTACACCGACGGCCTCGTCGAGACCCGCGACCAGCCGATCGACGTCCGCCTGGCCGCACTCCTCCAGGTCCTCGACGACCCCGACCGCTCCCTCGACGCCACCTGCGATCTGCTCCTGCACACCCTGCGTCACAGCGGGGAGCACGACGACGTGGCCCTCCTTGTCGCCCGGGCCGCCCCCGGCGCGGCGTGGGCGGAGCGGAGGCCGAAGGCGTGCAGGCAGTGACCCTCCCGCAGTGACTGTGGGCGATCGGCCCGTTCCGGTCGGCAGGTGCAGCGCGGTCGGTCTGCCGTTCGGGGATCGACACGGCCGTACGGGGGACGTGGGATCGGCCGACAGCGAATCGACAGGCGTGTCTTACGCCCGCCCGACGGCGGAGCCGACAGCATCTCCGCACGGTCTGAACAGCATGTGTCCCGGGGCCGTACCTCTCGGCAGATCATCACGCGTCCTCCCCGGAAGGGAACCCCAGCATGACCAGCGCATCGTTTCACCCCGCGTCGGGACCGGCCCGTCGTACCGTCGTGGCGGCGGCCGGAGCGGCGGGGCTCGCCGCCGCGCTGACCGCCTGCGGAGGCTCGGACGACGACGCGTCGGGCGACACCGGCGCCGCGACCTCGGCCCCCGCCTCCGAGGAGGCGGGCGGCAGCGGTTCGGGCGGCGGCGAGAAGGGCGGAGCCGCGCTCGCGGCGACCGCCGACATCCCCGAGGGAGGCGGAAAGGTGTTCGCCGACCAGAAGGTGGTCGTCACCCAGCCCTCGGCCGGCGAGTTCAAGGCGTTCTCCGCCACCTGCACCCACCAGGGATGCGCCGTGAAGAGCGTGTCCGACGGTGTCATCAACTGCCCGTGTCACAACAGCAACTTCTCGATCACCGACGGCAGCGTGCAGAGCGGCCCGGCACGCAAGCCGCTGCCGGCCGTGCAGATCACGGTCAGCGGGGACTCGATCCAGCTGGCCGGATGACCGTCACTCAGCGCCGGGGCCGGAAGATCATGATGACGCCCGGTGAGCTGGACGCGTTCCTCACCACCCAGCGCACGTGCCGGGTCGCCACGGTCTCGGCCGACGGCGCACCGCACGTGAGCACGCTCTGGTTCGCCTGGGACGGCTCCTCGATGTGGCTGTACTCGGTCGTGCGCAGCCGGCGCTGGACGGACCTGCGGCGCGACCCCCGGGTGGCGATCGTGATCGACACGGGTGAGGCGTACGACGAGTTGCGGGGCGCGGAGCTGTCCGGCCGGGTGGAGTTCGTGGGCGAGGCGCCGCGCACCGGCGAGCTGTGCGCCGAACTCGACTTCCCGGAGACGCTCTTCGCCCGCAAGAACTTCGGTCTGGACGAGATGCCGCACGACGGCCGGCACGCCTGGCTGCGGCTGACGCCCGAGAAGGTCGTCTCCTGGGACTTCCGCAAGCTGGCGTCGCTGTAGGTCCTGGCGGCTCGCGTCGCAAGCACAGGCCCCGTCGGTCGGCTTCGCCGCAGGCTCCGTCAGCCGAGCCGCTCCGCCGCGGTCCGCAGGGCTCCGACCGCCGCCCGGATCGACGGGCGGCGGTCGGCGTCCGCGCGCCAGACCACGTACACGTGCCGGCGCACCCGCTGCCGCAACGGCGCGGTGACGACGCCGTCGGGCATCGGACGGCGCCCGAGCAGCGGGACGATGCACACGCCGAGCCCCGCCGCCACCAGGCCGAGCTGGGTGTGGGTCTCGGCGGCGCGGTGGCCGACGATCGGCTCGATGCCCTTCGAGCGCAGCGTGAACATCAGCCACTCGTGGCAGAACTCGCCCTCTCCCCACGTGATCCACTCGTCCTCGGCGAACTCGGCGAGGTCCACCTCGTCCCGGTCCGCGAGCCGGTGGCCGACCGGCATGGCCACGTCGGCGGGGTCGTCCAGGAGCGACGCCTTGACCAGGCCGTCGGGCAGCGGCATCGGCTTGTTGTACCAGTCGAGCACGACGGCCAGGTCGAGATCACCGCGCACCACGCCGCCGATGCCGCGCTCCGGCTCCAGCTCGCAGGAACGGACCCGCAGCGCGGGGTGCTCGGCGCGCAGGGCGGCCAGCGCGGCGGGGAACAGTCCACGGGCGGCCGTCGGGAACGCCGACAGCCGCAGCTCGCCCGCCACCTGCCCGCGCTGCGCCTCCAGGTCGGCCTGCGCGAGCTCGACCTGGGAGAGGATGCGGGCCGCGTGCTCGGCGAGCAGCCGGCCCGCGTCCGTGAGCCGCACGCCCCGCCCGTTCTTGGCGAGCAGTTGCTGGCCGGCCTCGCGCTCCAGCTTGGCCATCTGCTGCGAGACGGCCGAGGTGGTGATGTGCAGGCCGGCGGCGGCGCCGCTGACCGATCCGTGCCGGGCGAGGGCGTCGAGGGTGCGCAGGCGCTCCAGGTTCAACATGTAAGCAATGCTACGAGATACACCGTGCAAAAACTCGATTGTGCTACGACAATGCCTGCACCATCGTGGCCTCCATGAGTACTGGCACCATGCCCTCCCCCGCAGTCGCCCGCCGCGTCCTCGACTGGCGGCTGCGCTTCGGGGTCCTGTCCCTCGTCTGGGGTTTCAGCTTCCTCTTCATGAAGGTGGGAACCGAGAGCTTCGCCCCGTTCCAGGTCACGCTGGGGCGGCTGGCGTTCGGCACAGCGGTGCTCGCCGTGGCGATGGCCGTGAAGCGGGAGCGGCTGCCGCGCGGGGTGCGGACGTGGCTGCATCTCACGGTCGCCGGGTTCCTGCTCAACGCGCTGCCGTTCTCCCTGTTCGCCTTCTCGGAGCTGACGATCCCCTCGTCGCTCGCGGGCATCTGCAACGCGACTTCGCCGCTGTGGGGCATGGCACTGTCGCTGGTCGCCCTCTCCGAGGACCGGCCGACGCGTCGACGGGTGGCGGGCCTCGGCATCGGCTTCCTCGGCGTCCTGACGGTGCTCGGCGTCTGGCAGGGCTTCCACGGCCTGGACGTCACGGGCACGGCACTGGCACTGCTGGCCTCGCTGAGCTATCCGGTCGGCTGGATCTACGTCCGTCGCACCCTGGCCGGCTCCCGCCACTCGCACCTCTCGCTGAGCGGCGCCCAGCTCCTGCTCGCCACGCTGCAACTGGCCGTGGTGACACCGCTGTTCACGTCGGTACCGGCCGACTTCCCGCTGCTGCCCTCGCTCTCGGTGGCGGCGCTGGGCATCCTCGGTACCGGGCTCGCCTTCCTGATCCAGTACGCGCTGGTCGCCGAGGTCGGCCCGACGACGGCCCAGATGGTCACGTACTTCACCCCGGTCATCGCCACGGCCGCGGGCGTCGTCCTCCTCGGCGAATCACTGTCCTGGTCGACGCCGGTCGGCGCGGTGATCATCCTCGCGGGCGCGGCACTCACCCAGGCACGCCCCAGGACCGCCAAGGCCTCCACGACCGGCTCGGCACCGACCCGCCGAACCCGCGTACGCCAGAAGGCGAGGGTCTAGGCGTCTCGCCGCCGGTCCGGCCGCTCCCGCAAGCCCTGTACACCACCGGCCGAAACCTCCGGCCGGCTCACCAGCCACCGAGCCGGAGCACGGCCGGGACCCTGGCACCTCACCTTGGCCATCCCGGCGCCGACGCCGCTGCGAGCGAGCGACCCACCACGCAGGCGACAGACGCCCCCACCAAGGTCCAAGCCCCCGACCCGGCGGAACGCCACGCGTCAGACGTAGCTCCGCACCGGCCCGGGACCCACGGCCTGGGCGATCGCGTCCGCCAGCGGCCCGATGTCACCCCCCGTCAGGGTCGAGACGGTGATCCGGATGCCGGGCGGGGCGCTCATACGGAAACGGGCGCCTGGTGCCACGGCCCAGCCGGCGTGCAGCAGGCGGGCGACGGCGCCGGTCTCGTCCCGCACCGGGAGCCACACGTTCATGCCGCTGCGCCCGTGCGCGGGGACCCCTCGCTCGGCGAGCGCGCCGAGCAGCGCGTCCCGTCGCCGCCCGTAGGCCCCCGCCACCTCCTGCGGGTCGACCGCGCCGTCGGCCCACAGCCGGGCCACGGCCCGCTGGGTGACGCGGCTGACCCAGCCGGGGCCCAGCCGCTGCCGCCCGCGCACCCGGTCGAGCGTGACGGCGTCCCCGGTGAGCACGGCGAGGCGCAGGTCGGGGCCGTACGCCTTGGCGGCCGAGCGGACGAACGCCCAGCTGTGGGTCGTGCCGGCGAGCGGGTGCAGGGGCAGGTCGACGATCCGGTGGCCGTGGTCGTCCTCGATCAGCAGCGTCTTCGGATGCTCGCGCAGCACGGACCGCAGGGCACCCGCGCGCGTGGCGCTCACCGCGGCGCCCGTCGGGTTCTGGGCGCGGTCCGTGACGACCAGCGCGCGGGCCCCGGCCGCGAGGACGCGGCGCACGTCGTCGGGGAGCGGCCCCTCGTCGTCGACACCCACCGCGACCGTGCGCAGGCCGAGCGCAGGGACGAGGTCGAGGAGGCTGCCCCAGCCCGGGTCCTCGACGGCGACGGCATCGCCCGGTCTGAGGTGGGCCGCGAGGACCCGCTCCATGGCGTCCAGCGAGCCGGACGTGACGGCCACGGGCCCGTCCGGGACCCCGTCGGCGTCCAGTTCGGCACGCGCGAGGCGCGCCAGCTCCGGCTCCACGGGCTCGTGCCCGTACAGCACCGGCTCCCGGTCGCCCTGCTCGGCCGCCGCGGCGAACGCCGGGCCCAGCGCGGGCAGCAGCGCCGGGTCCGGATTGCCGTCGGACACGTCGCGCACGCCCTCCGGCACCTCGACCCGGATGAACTCGCGCCCGGTGGTGGCCGGCTTGGCGCGGACCCTGCTGCCCCGGCGCCCGGCCGTCTCGATGACCCCGCGGTCCCGCAGGGTGCGGTAGGCGGCGGCGACGGTGTTCGGATTCACCCCGAGCCGCTCGGCCAACTCCCGCATGGGCGGCAGTGGTTGCCCCGGCTCCAGCTCCCCCGAGCCCACCGCACGCTCGACGCTCGCGGAAATCTCCGCTGCGCCCCGGCCCGTGATCAGATACTCTCCTAGCACAAAGCCAATTATGCACTAGTGCAATGGAGAACGCCATGCAGGGGACCACGCGGACGCCGTCGCCTTCCACCGACACCGCCTACCCGTCCACGGACCGCACCGTCCCCACCCGCTCCCCGAACCGGGCGTCGTACGACAAGGAACTGGTGCACGCGATACTCGACGAGGGTTACGTCTGCCACCTCGGCTTCGTCCGCGACGGCGCTCCGGTCGTCCTGCCGACGCTCTACGGCCGGGTCGGTGAGCGGCTGTACGTGCACGGCTCGACGGGCTCGCGCCCGTTGCGGATGACGGGCGCGGCCGACCCCGGACTGCCGGTGTGCCTGACGGTGACGCACGTGGACGCCCTGGTGCTGGCCCGGTCGGCCTTCCACCACTCGATCAACTACCGGTCGGTGGTGGTGCACGGCACCGCGTACGAGGTGACGGACCCCGAGGAGCGGCGCACGGCTCTGGACGCCCTGGTCGACCACGTCGTACCCGGCCGTTCCCAGGACTCCCGGCCGGCCAACAAGAAGGAGCTGGCCGCCACCGCCGTGATCCGCCTCGACCTGAACGAGGTCTCCGCCAAGCTCCGCACCGGCGGTGTGAACGACGAGCCCGAGGACCTGTCCCTCCCCCACTGGGCCGGCATCGTCCCGCTGCGCAAGGGCTACGAGACCCCGGTGGCCGACCCGGGCCTGGACGCGGGCACCGGGCTGCCCGACTATCTGACGGCTCTGTGACGTCCGTCCGCCGCGAGGACCGGCGCCGTCATGCCGGCGCCGGTCGCGTCCGGGCCCCCCGCGCCTCCGCCACCGCGAGCCCTGCGACCGAGCCGAGCATCAGCAGCGTCCCGGCGAGGGTCGCCGCGGTGAGGTGCTCGCCGAGGAGCAGGACGGCGAGCACCGCCGCGGCGACCGGCTCGAGGAGCATGATCACGGAGACGGTGGCGGACCGGACGACGGCCGCGCCGGCGAAGTAGAGCCCGTAGGCCAGGGCGGTCGGGACGGCCGCGACGTACACCAGCAGCCACAGCAGCCGGACCGGGTCGGCGGTGTGCGGCACCAGGCCCTCTGCCAGGGCCAGGGGCAGCAGACACAGGCTGGCGACGGTGAACGCCCCGACGGACGTGCTGGCGGCGTCCGCCCCGCCGTCACGCCCCCACCAGCGGGTGAGCAGCGTCATCAGCGAGTACCCGGCGGCGGACAGCAGCGCCAGGACCACGCCCCACGGACGGACGGTCGTGCTCGAGCCGCCGAGGACGAGCACCATGAGCCCGCCGAGCGCCCCGGCCACGGCCCCGGCCCCGCCGAGGCCCAGGCGCTCCCCGAGGGCCAGGCGCGCACCGAGCGCGATGAGCACCGGGCCGGCGCCGAGGGTGACGACGGTGGCCACGGCGAGCCCGGTGTACTGCACCGCGGCGAAGTAGGCGGTCTGGAAGACCGCGAGGCCGAGGCCGGTGACGAGGGCCCGCCGCACCTTGCGCGCGCGTGGCTCGCGTACGGCGGTCCGCGCGCGGCGGGGACGCAGCGGGCGGGCGGCGAGCAGCAGCACGAGGCCGAGCGCGCAGCGCCAGAAGGACAGGGCGACGGGGCCCATGTCACTGGCCCGGTAGACCAGTGAGGCGGCGGCACCGGCGGTGCCCCAGGCGACACCGGCGACGATCAGACAGAGGAGGCCACGCCCGACGGGCAGGCCGGAGACGGCATTCGACACGAGTTCTCTCCGCAGACGCGCACAGGGCGCGGACGTTCGGCACGGCCCCGGAAGGGACCGGGGCGCGGGGACTGCGTCTGCGGGCAGCACCGTCCGGCCCGGCGGCAACACGCCGGGCTCGCCACAGGGGCCCGCCTCAGGCGGCCGGAGGCGGGAGGACGAGTGCGTCGGAATGCATGATCAGCACCTTAGGCAGCCGTTCCCCGGCTGGACAACTCCCTTTCCGGCCCGCCGCTCGCCACCGGATCCGTCGAGGCCTTCGCGGGCGTGGACGACTGGGCGATGAAGGCACCCACCAGGACCACGACGCCGCCGATGATCTGTGGGGCGGAGAGGTGCTCGCCGAGCAGCACCCAGGCCAGCACGGTCGCGATGACCGCTTCGAGGCAGGCCACGACGCCCGCCACCTGCGGCGAGAGGCGGCGCACGGCGACGATCCCGGTGACGTAGGCGAGGACCGTGGCGATGAGCACGATCCAGGCCAGCAGCAGGGCGGCGGCGACGGGGGTGCCGTCCATGGGGGCGGACCGGGTGAGGAGGGACCAGTCCATCGACCAGGGACGGGCGAGGACGGTGAGCACGGCGGCCCCGACGAGCAGCCCGTAGGCGATGACGCCGAGCGGGTCGGGGGCCTCGTCGCCCGCGTCGCTGCCCTGGTCGGACAGGACGAAGTAGCCGACCTGGCAGCAGGCGGCACCGAGCGCGAGCAGCAGGCCGAGGGCGTCGAAGCGGAGCCCCGACCACACCTCCACGACACAGGCCAGCCCGCCGACCGCGAGGACCACCCCGAGCGCCGCGGCCCGCGTCACCGGCCGTCGCTGCACGAACCGCACCCAGCCGAGGACGAGGGCGGGGGCCAGGTACTCGACCAGCAGCGCGACACCGACCGGGATACGGGAGATGGCGGCGAAGTAGCAGGCCTGGACGCCGGCCACGGCGAGCAGCCCGAACCCGGCGAGCAGCCCGGGGCGGCGGCGCAGCAGCCCGCGGTGGCGCACGGCGAGCGGCAGCATCACCAGGGCCGCGCCGGCCACGCGCAGCCAGACCACGTGGAGCGGGTCGAGTCCCGCCTCGATCAGGGGCTTGGCCGCGACCCCGGAACCTCCGAAGGCGACCGCGGACACGAGCGCCAGGCCGAGCCCGGCGCCCCTTCCACGATGGCCGCGAGCGCTGTCAGACGTATGCACCGGCACATGATGACAGGGGACGACATGAGCGTCACCCCCGATGACACCTGTCTCACCGACTGGACGCCCACGGCTCGGCCGGAATCGGCCCGGGAGCGGGACCGGATCAGGGCCGGCCACGACCGGATCGGGCCCGAACCGCTTCAGGGCGTCGGCTCGAAGTGGTTCTCCGCGCGGGCGAGCACCGTGCCCGCGTCCACGGCCGCCCGGCCCAGCACCTCGACGGCACGCGCCCGGGGGTCCGCCACGAGGGCGGCGAGCAGGTCGACGCCGCAGGCCTGCGCCACCCCGCGCCGGGCGGCGCGCGCACAGGCGTCCTCCATGGCCGCGGCGGCGAGCGGCGAGAACCCGGCGACGCCGGTCACCAGGGGCACGGCGCCGGAGTCCTCGACGGCGCCCTGCCAGCGCAGTCCGTAGCCGATGCTGCGCTGCACGAGGTAACCGAGCAGGCGGGCGATCTGCGGGCCGTCACCGAGCACGGCGCGGGCCTCGGGGTCGTACTCCAGGAGGGAGTGCAGCAGGTGGGCCGTGTCGATCTGCCGGTCCCCGTCCCGCACCGCCCGGCGGCGGGCACCGGAGACCACCGCGGCCAGTTCCGCGCTGAAGCGGGCATCGCCGTCGATGCCGTCCGGGCGCCGGCCGCCTTGCTCGCCGGCCGACTGCCGGGGGATACGGGGTTGCACATCCTCTAGCTCACCAGTCCCGCCAGACCGGGTCATCCCCGAAGGGAAGCATCTTCGCGTCCCACGCAGAGTGGACCCGGCCGGCCGGAATCTCCTCCTTGGGGATGAGATCACGCCGTTTCGCCCCGCAGGGCGCGCGTCGCCTTCCCTCGCGCCCCCTCGGGCAACCCAGGCGTGCCGTCGTGAGTCCAACAGGAGCATGAGGAGCAGGTGCTGGCTCGTGGCCCTGCCGGCGGTCGACGGCAGAGAGTACGTGTACCGGGTGTACGCCCCGGAGGAGGCGCTGCTCGCCGACCTGTTCTGGGAGGCGTGGCACTGCCACGACGAGAGCGCCCACCCGCGGGCCTCCGACCTCTTCGACGCGGCGGTGATACGGCGGGTCGACTGAGCACCGTACGCGCCTGTACACGCCCGTGCGCACGAGGACGCCCCGTGGACCACTCCACGGGGCGTCCCGTCACGGCCGCGGTGCCGCGTCAGTCCTCGTCGGCGAGGATCAGGTACAGCTTCTTGCGGGCGTCGCCGATGACGGCGAGCGCCTTCTCGCGCTGCTCCTTGCTGCCTGTCTTCCAGACCTGACCGAAGGCCTCCATCAGCCCGAAGCCGGCCTGCCGGATGTCATTCAGCGCCTCCCAGTCGACACCTCGAGATGCCTCCTCCCAGGGTGCCTCCGGGCCCTCCTCGGCCGCGGTGCGGCCCGCCTCGGTGAGCGAGAAGAGCTTCTTGCCGCCCTCGCTCTCACTGACAATCAGGCCCTCGTCCTCCAGCAGCTGCAGGGTGGGGTACACCGAACCGGGGCTGGGCTTCCACGCCCCCGAGCTGCGCTCGGCGATCTCCTGGATCATCTCGTAGCCGTGCATCGGCCGGTCCTTGAGGAGGGCCAGGATCGACGCGCGGACGTCACCGCGCCGCGCCCTTCCCCTGGGTCCGCCTCGCCCCCGGCCACCCCAGTGGCCGCCATGGCCGAAGCCCGGCCCGAAGGGACCGCCGGGGCCACCGGGTCCGCCCGGCCCGAAAGGGCCGAAGGCCGCGCGCCGGCCGTCGAAGCCGCCGCGGCCGAAGGGGCCGCCGCCCTCTCCGCGGCCGGGTCCACCATGTCCACGCTCGTATCCGTGGGTACGCATCGCCATCACTCCATTCAGTCGTTGATCTAACGCGATGTCTCAACGATATATCGGAACCTGTCGGACGACAAGCCCCGGCGCACACGAAAACCCGGTCCAGAACCCGCGAATTGGCCTTGGCCTGCCACTTCAGGGCCGGTCTAACGTCGGGACATGCGCATCCGAATCGTCGACGCCTTCACCGACCGCCCCTTCGCCGGCAACCCCGCCGGCGTCCTGCTCCTCGACGCCTTCCCGGACGACAACCGGCTCCAGCAGATCGCCCTGGAGGTCAATCACGCCGAGACCGCCTTCGCCCACCCCCTGCCCGAGGGCGGCGAGGCCGACTGGGCGCTGCGCTGGTTCACACCGGCCACCGAGGTCGCGATGTGCGGCCACGCGACGCTCGCCACGGCCCACGTCCTGCACACCACCGGCACCCACGAGGGGCCCGTCCGGTTCGCCACCCGCAGCGGCGTGCTCATCGCCACGCCCCGCGAGGACGGGTCGATCACCCTGGACTTCCCGACCGCCCCGCTGACCCCGGCCGAGACTCCCGCGGGACTGGCCGAAGCCCTCGGCGCCGAGCCGCGCACGGTCGTCGACACCGGCCCGAACGTCGGTGACCTGCTGGTCGAGGTGGCCGACGAGAAGACCGTCCACGGACTGCGGCCGGACCACAGGGCACTGGCCGCCCACTCCGCGCGCGGCGTCATCGCCACCGCCCGCGCCGAGAACCCCGCCCTCGGCTACGACTACGTCTCCCGCTGCTTCTTCCCGAACGTCGGCATCGACGAGGACCCGGTCACCGGCAGCGCCCACACGGCCCTCGCCCCCTTCTGGTCCGAGCGTCTCGGACGGCCCGTCCTCACCGGGCTCCAGGCCTCACCCCGTTCCGGCCGCGTCCACACGGAACTGCGCGGCGACCGCACGCTGCTCAGCGGGCGCGCGGTGACGGTGATCGAGGGCGAGCTGCTGGCCTAGCCGGGCCGGGCGGGGTGGCGGGAGGGGGCGCGTACCGCGGGGCCCCCTCCGGTCACGCCGTCGGCAGCCAGTCCACCTTCCCGGCCAGCAGCGCGTAGCCCACGAAGGCCCCGATGTCGAGCAAAGCGTGCGCCACCACCAGCGGTCCCACCCGGCCCCACCGGCGGTACAGGTACACGAACACGACGCCCATCACCATGTTGCCGATGAAGCCGCCGATGCCCTGGTAGAGGTGGTAGGACCCGCGCAGCACCGAACTGGCCGCCAGGGACGCGCCCGCGCTCCAGCCGAGCTGGTCGAGCCGACGCAGCAGGTAGCCGACGACCAGGACTTCCTCCAGAACGGAGTTCTGCACCGCCGAGAGGATCAGTACGGGGTACTTCCACCACACGTCGGGCAGTGCCTCGGGCACCACGGTGAGGTTGAAGCCGAGCCCCCGGGCAGCCAGGTAGAAGGCGATGCCGGTGCTGCCGATGACGGCCGCGACGGCTGCCCCGCGGCCCAGGTCGGGCCACGGTCGCGAGCGGTCGAAGCCGAGCGTGCGCAGGCTCTGCCCCTCACGCAGCAGGAAGTGCGCGACGAGGGCGACCGGGACGAGCGCCGTGGTGATCCCGAACAGCTGCCAGGCCAGGTCGAGCCAGGGACGGCCCGGCGCCGCGGAGGCGTTGAGGGTGGCAGCCTGGTCCTTGAGCCCGCCGGGCCGGGTGACCAAGCCGATGAAGCTGATCAGTGCGGACACGCCGCTCGCGCCGAGCGAGAGCGCCAGGACGAGGAGCGTCTCGTCGCGCAGGGTCCGTCGCGTGAGCCGCGCCTGGGGAAACGACTCCTGAGGAATCGGTTTCCCCGGCACCGGCTGCTGAGAGAACGCATCGTCCACCGGGCCCGCCTCCGCCATGCACACCTGCCTCCAGCTGGGACGTCACAGCATGCCCGATCAGTGTGAGGCGACGCGCGGCGGGGCCCCGGCCCGCGGGGCGGAGCCCGACAGGGGGCGGGGACCGGCGGCTGCCGGCCGGCCCCGGTGGTCTCAGCCCGTCGGCACCGGTTCCGGCATTCCCACGGGCCACAGGTGCACGGGGTCCCCCTCGCGCATGAGCTCGCAGTACCGGCGGGTCGTGGCGGCCAGCGCCGCCTCGCGGGACAGCCCCGCCTCCAGCGCCCGGTGGAACGTGGCCGCCTGCCAGGACGCGCCGTTGACCCGGCGCCGGCACCGCTCCTCGATCACACCGAGGTACAGGTCCCGGTCGGCGGGCTCCACCCCCCACGCGTCCAGCCCGGCCTCGGCGAGCGGCAGCAGCTCGTCGCGTACGAGGACGGCGGCGTCGACCTCGGTGGTCCCGCCCAGCCGGCCGCGCCGGGGCCACTCGAAGCGGGCGTCGATGCCGTGGCGGCACGCGGCCTCGAAGTTGGCGGCGGCGGCGTCGAAGGTCAGCCGGGTCCACACCGGCCGGGGCTCCTCGGCGAGCGCGCGCACCACTCCGTAGTAGAAGGCTGCGTTGGCGATGACGTCGGTGACGGTGGGGCCGGCGGGCAGGACGCGGTTCTCCACGCGCAGGTGGGGGACGCCGTCGGCGATGTCGTAGACGGGGCGGTTCCAGCGGTAGACCGTGCCGTTGTGCAGGACGAGTTCGGACAGGGAGGGCACACCGCCGGCGTCCAGGACCTCCAGCGGATCCTCGTCGTCGCAGATCGGGAGCAGCGCCGGGAAGTAGCGCCGGTTCTCCTCGAACAGGTCGTACGCCGAGGTCACCCACCGCTCGCCGAACCAGGTGCGCGGGCGGACGCCCTGGGCCTGGAGCTCGGGCGGGCGGGTGTCGGTGGACTGCTGGAACAGCGGGGGCCGCGACTCCCGCCACAGCTCGCGACCGAACAGGAAGGGCGCGTTGGCGCCGACGGCGATCTGCGCGGCGGTGACCGCCTGGGCCGCGTTCCACACGTCCGCGAAGCGGTCCGGGGTGACCTGGAGGTGCAGTTGCACCGAGGTGCAGGCGGCCTCCGGGGCGATGGACTTGGAGGTGCAGGTCAGTCGCTCGACGCCCTCGATGTCCAGGGTGAAGTCCTCGCCGCGGGCGGCCACGATCTGCTCGTTGAGCAAGGCATAGCGGTCGACGGCGGAGAGATTGGAGGAGACCAGGTCGTCCCGGTCCAGCGTCGGGAGAATGCCGATCATCGCGATTCCCGCGTCGACTTCCCCCGCCTTGCGGTCCGCATATGCCAGTGACGTACGGATCTCCTCGGCGAGCCGGTCGAATACCCGCCCGCCCAATCGGTGTGGGGCTATGTTGACTTCCAGGTTGAACATGGCGAGTTCTGTTTGGAAGTCGCGGCTGGCGATGCGCTCGAGGACTTGCGCATTCAACATTTTCGGCATCCCGTCGGTACCGACGAGATTCAATTCGATCTCCAGCCCCATCAGGTTCTTCGGGCGGTCGAATCGCTTCTCCGCCAGAAGTCGCTCCAGTCCCGTCAGGCACCGCTGGAGCTTCTCGCGGTAGCGCTGGCGATCGGACAGATCGAACTGACCTGCCACGACCTTCTCCCCCATGGAAGCGTCCCTTCTCGGAGCGGCGGGTCGAAGATCCGGCCGCCGGTGGCCGGACAGGTGGGATGATGCCCAGCCCAAGCGATCGATAACGTCCCCGCACGGGGCCGGCAACCGCTAGGCTGTGCCACTGCGCCCGGTGGCACATTCACCAGGCATGACACCTCCCGCAGTTTCCGGTTCCCGGAACTCGTGAAAAACGCCGACGACAATTGGCCGACCGCTTGGTGAACATTCCCCGAGGTCATCGTCGTACACCCGGTCCGGAATCCGGATGTTTCCCGCAAATCGACGGCCGAATGCAACCTTGTACTGGTTGCCGGAATCGGCTAGTTGAAACACAGTCTGAACACATGTCGTATAAACTCCGCGGACAAGGCAGAAGACCGGCGCCCGCGGTCGAAGGATCCTGCCGTCGAGCTGACGCACGGCAGGCCTCACCCCACTTCTCGGTTCCAGGACCCCGGCCCCTGCCTCCCCAGCCCCGTGAGCCGACAGCGTCGTCCGCCCCGCTCCGCCCTCGCGCCACCATGCCCGAATGAGAGGCGACCCATCATGCCCCTGCATGTCCTCCCGGCCCCCGCGCCCGCACTGCGCTCCGTCCTCACCGCCCTCTCCTCTCCCACCGCGGTGCGCGAGGCCCGAACTCCCTCCCTGCTCGTCGCCCAGGGACCCGCCACGCCTGAACTGCCGCTGCCCGTGCACGTCCTGGACCGGATCACGGCCGAGGGCGTGACGGCGACGCGGCTGGCCGGGTGGCGGTTCCTCATCCGCTGCGGCGACCGGGCGGTGGCGGCGGCGGACACCATGCTGACCGCCGACGGCTGGGCGTTCTCCCACTTCTTCGAGGGGCCCTACGTCGCCTCGACCGAGCGCGCGCTGCGCCAGGCGGAGGCGATGCCCCAGGCCTACCAGCCGCGCCTGCTGTCGGTTCCCGGCCTGTACATGCTCACGCTGTGGCTGCACGGCGACTGCACCGCGGACGCCACCGCCGGCCGCCCCGCCGCCACCGACCTGCTGGTACCACTGGCTCCGACGCCTCCGGGCATCGCGGCCCACCGGCCGCACCGGGTCGCCGAACTGCTTCCGGTCCTCACGCACCGGATGACACCGACGCGGCTGCTGCGCTCCCCCGCCTGACATCCCCCTCTCGCCCACCCACGCGGACTAGCCTCATCCGGCCATGCCGAACCATCCAAAGTGACAGTGCAGTTGGGATGAACCGTCCGCGTGGGTGACGCGTCATGAACCTGTGAGAAGCGGTGCTGCGAAATGCCTGCGGATCGACGCCCGTGGGGCAACACTGGGTTCGGACCACTACACAACGGGGGGCGGCCATGAACGATGTTTCACGCCGCGGGACAGACAAGACAGCGAACTCACCCATCACAACAGACCGAGAGACCCCACTCATGTGTCAGCACCAGCCACCGTGCCCCTCAGCCGACTCCGCCGACCGGGAATCCGCCCGCCTCGTGGCACACCACCCGGAACAGGGCTGGAGCCTGCTGTGCAACGGCGTCGTCCTCTTCGAGGACACCGGTGAGCTCCTGCCGGACGGCCAGGCCATCGCCCCGCACCGCCCCGTCGGTGCGGGCCTGATGACCGCCGCCTGAGCACCGGCCGGACGGTGCGCCACCACGCCGTCCGGTAACCCCTGGGGCCGGCCCGCAGAGACTCTGCGAACCGGCCCCGACGCGTGTCCGGAGGCGGTCGCACCAGGTAGCCGCTCATGCTGACGCGGTCATGGCGCTGCCGGTCACCCGGAGGGGCACCGCCCCCGACTCGCGGCCTATCGTGACCGGCATGCAGTCCTACACGATCGGCCAGGCAGCTCGACTGCTCGGCGTCAGCCCGGACACCGCCCGCCGCTGGGCCGACGCCGGCCGGATCACCACCCACCGCGACGAGGGGGGACGACGACTCATCGACGGACGTGACCTCGCCGCGTTCTCCGTCGACCTCGCCCGCTCGGGCGGCGTGGAGGAGGAGACCCCGTACACGTCGGTCCGCAACGCCTTTCCCGGGATCGTGACCGCGATCAAGCTCGGCGACGTCGCGGCCCAGGTCGAGATCCAGGCCGGCCCGCACCGGCTGGTGTCCCTGCTGACCCGGGAGGCGGTCGAGGAACTCGGCCTCGAGGTCGGCATGGAGGCCACCGCCCGCGTGAAGTCGACGAATGTCCATGTCGACAGGACATGACGCGCCACCCGCACCCACCACCCACAGCCACACCTGCCGTGCCGTACGAACGCACATGCAAGCCAATCCGCAGCCACCGCTTGCTCATGCGATGGTCCAGGTGACTTACCCCTCGCAGATGCGGAAGTATGATCGGCGCAACGGGAAGCCCGTCGTGCGCCCGGCCGCCGAGCCCGTCGGACTTTCGCCCAGCGCCCAGAGGGAGTAGCCGTGATGACCCGTTCCGTACGCGGGACCCGCCGCCCCAGCCGGACCAGCCGGACCCTGCGGGTGACCGGTGCGGGGGCCGCCGCGCTGCTGGCCCTGAGCGCGTGCTCCTCGTCCTCCGACGCACATACGGACTCGGCGGCGGACTCCGCCGGTTCCTCCTCGTCCGCCTCCGCGGAGGTCTCCGGCCAGGTCACCGTCTTCGCCGCCGCCTCGCTCAAGGAGAGCTTCACCGCGCTCGGCGAGACGTTCGAGAAGCAGCACCCGGGCACCCGGGTCACCTTCAACTTCGCCGGCAGCGACTCCCTCGCCGCCAGCATCACCAGCGGCGCCCCGGCGGACGTGTTCGCCTCCGCCAGCCCGAAGACCATGGCCACCGTCACCGACGCCGGGGCGGCGGCCGGCACCCCGTCCACCTTCGTCCGCAACCAGCTGCAGATCGCCACCCTGCCGGGCAACCCCGACAAGATCTCCTCCCTCAAGGACCTCACCGCCTCCGGCCTGAAGGTCGTCCTGTGCGACAGGACCGTGCCGTGCGGCGCCGCCGCGCAGAAGGCACTGGAGGGCGGCGGCCTCGAGCTCACCCCCGTCTCCTATGAACAGGACGTCAAGGCCGCACTGACCAAGGTCGAACTGAAGGAGGCCGACGCCGCCGTCGTCTACAGGACGGATGTGAAGGCGGCCGGTGACAAGGTGGCGGGCGTGGACTTCCCCGAGTCGGCCGAGGCCGTCAACGACTACCCGATCACCCTGCTCAAGGAGTCCCCCAACGCGGACGCGGGCAAGGCCTTCATCGAGCTGGTGAAGTCCGCCGAGGGCCAGAAGGAGCTCACCGAGGCCGGGTTCCGCACGCCATGACGAAGCACGCGCCGACGACGTCCGCGGGGGCCGGAGCCGACACCGTGGCGGGCGGGCCGCGCCGGGCCCGCCGCCGCGGGCGCACCCGCGTGGTGCCCGTGCCGCTGCTGGTCCCCGCCCTCGCCGGTCTGGCCTTCCTGCTGCTGCCGCTGATCGCCCTGCTGGTACGGGCCCCCTGGCGCGACCTGCCCGACCAGCTCAGCAGCCCCGAGGTGTGGCAGGCGCTGCGGCTGTCGCTGCTGTGCGCCACCTCGGCGACCGGGCTGAGCCTGCTGGTCGGCGTCCCGCTGGCCTGGCTGCTGGCCCGGACGGAGTTCCCCGGCCGCGGCTTCGTACGTGCGCTGGTGACGCTGCCGCTCGTGCTGCCCCCGGTGGTGGGGGGCGTGGCGCTTCTGCTGGCGTTCGGGCGCAACGGCGTCGTCGGGCAGTGGCTGGACGCGTGGTTCGGGATCACGCTGCCGTTCACGACGACGGGGGTGGTCCTCGCGGAGACCTTCGTGGCGATGCCGTTCCTGGTCATCAGCGTGGAGGGCACCCTGCGCGCCGCCGACCCGCGCTACGAGGAGGCCGCCACCACGCTGGGCGCCTCCCGGTTCACCGCGTTCCGCCGGGTGACGCTGCCGTTGATCGCGCCGGGCATCGCGGCGGGCGCCGTCCTGGCGTGGGCGCGGGCCCTGGGCGAGTTCGGGGCGACGATCACGTTCGCGGGCAACTTTCCGGGCCGGACCCAGACCATGCCGCTGGCGGTCTATCTCGCCCTGCAGAACGACCCGGCCGCGGCGATCGCCCTCAGCCTGGTGCTGCTGGCCGTCTCCATCGCCGTACTCGCCGGCCTCCGGGACCGCTGGATGAGGGCATCATGACCGAGACCGACGAACCGACCACCGCAGAACCCACCCAAGGGCACGCACCCGACGGCGGGCTGGACGCGCGGCTGGTCGTGGACCGCGGCGCCTTCCGCCTCGACGTCGCGCTGACCGCCGCACCCGGCGACGTCGTCGCCCTGCTCGGCCCCAACGGCGCCGGGAAGACCACCGCCCTGCGCGCGCTCGCCGGCCTGGTCCCGCTCACGGACGGGCATCTGCGCCTCGACGGCGCCGCGCTGGACGGTACGCCGCCCGAGTGCCGCCCGGTCGGCGTGGTCTTCCAGGACTACCTGCTCTTCCCGCACCTGACCGCGCTCGACAACGTCGCCTTCGGCCCCCGCTGCCGGGGCGCGACCAAGGCGGAGGCCCGGGCCCGCGCCGCGGCGTGGCTGGAGCGCATGGGCCTGGCCGACCACGCCGGCGCCAAGCCGCGCCGCCTCTCCGGCGGCCAGGCCCAGCGCGTGGCCGTCGCCCGCGCCCTGGCCACCAACCCCCGGCTGCTGCTCCTGGACGAGCCCCTCGCCGCGCTGGACGCCCGCACGCGCCTGGAGGTCCGGGCCCAGCTGCGGCGCCACCTCGCCGAGTTCGAGGCCGTCGCCGTCCTGGTCACGCACGACCCGTTGGACGCGATGGTGCTCGCCGACCGGCTGGTCGTGGTCGAGCACGGCGAGGTCGTGCAGGAGGGCAGCCCCGCCGACATCGCCCGCAGGCCCCGCACCGACTACATCGCGCAGTTGGTCGGCCTGAACCTCTACCGCGGCCGGTCCGACGGCCACACGGTCCGGCTCGACGCCGGCCCCGCCGTGACCACCACCGAGGACCTGTCCGGTCCGGTCTTCGTGGCGTTCCCGCCCGGCGCGGTGACCCTGTACGGCGAACGCCCCACGGGCTCCAGCGCCCGCAACCTGTGGCGCTGCGAGGTCGCGGGCCTGGAGACCCACGGCGACCAGATCCGCGTGGACCTCACCGGCGAACTCCCGATCGCCGCCGACCTCACCACGGTCGCCGCGGCCGAACTCGGCCTCCACCCCGGCGCACCGGTGTGGGCGACGGTCAAGGCGACGCAGACCCACGCATACCCGGCATAACACCTCCACCGGGCTACGGTGCCCCCATGAGCCTGAGTATCCGCAACCAGCTCCCCGGCACCGTCACGGCCGTCACCCCGGGCGAGGCGATGGCGACGGTCGGCGTCCGCCTCACCGGCGGCCAGGACCTCACCGCGGCCATCACCCGGGACGCCGCCGACGACCTCCGCCTCACCGCCGGTACCGCCGTCCGCGCCCTGGTGAAGTCGACGGAGGTCTCCCTGGCCGCCGGCGGCGCCTCCGTCGAGGGACTGTCCATCCGCAACCGTCTGCCCGGTACGGTGACCGCCGTCACCACCGGCGATGCGATGGCCTCCGTCCGGGTCGCCGTGGAGGGCGCCGAGCTGACCGCCGCGATCACCAGGGAGGCCGCCGACGAACTGGGCCTGGGCGTCGGCGTCCCCGTCGTCGCCCTGGTCAAGTCGACGGAGGTGTCGCTCGCGACCTCCTGACGCGCCGAGAGGCTCCGCCCAAGCCCTCGGGGGCCTGCACGGAGCCTCTCTCGTCAGGGCTCAGTCCTCGTAGGCGTCCAGCGGCGGGCAGGAGCAGACGAGGTTCCGGTCACCGAAGGCCTGGTCGATACGGCGCACGGGCGGCCAGTACTTGTCCGCGGCGGACACCCCGGCCGGGAAGACGGCCTCCTCGCGCGAGTACGCGTGGTCCCAGTCGCCGCCCAGGGCACCCGCGGTGTGCGGGGCGCCCCGCAGCGGGTTGTCGTCCGCGCTCCAGGCACCGGAGCCGACCTTGTCGACCTCCGCCCGGATGGCGATCATGGCGTCGCAGAACCGGTCCAGCTCGGCCAGGTCCTCGGACTCGGTCGGCTCGATCATCAGCGTGCCGGCCACCGGGAAGGACATCGTCGGCGCGTGGAAGCCGTAGTCGATCAGCCGCTTGGCGACATCGTCGACGCTCACGCCGGTCGCCTTGGTGAGCGGGCGCAGGTCGATGATGCACTCGTGCGCGACCAGCCCGCCGGGGCCGGTGTACAGCACCGGGAAGTGCGGCTCCAGGCGCTTGGCGATGTAGTTGGCGGACAGCACGGCCACCTGCGTGGCCCGCTTGAGCCCCTCGCCGCCCATCAGGCGGACGTACGACCAGGAGATCGGCAGGATGCCGGCCGAGCCCCACGGCGCCGCCGAGATCGGGCCGACGCCCGTCTGCGGGCCGGCCGCGGGCTGCAGCGGGTGGTTGGGCAGGTACGGCGCGAGGTGGGACCGTACGGCCACGGGGCCGACGCCGGGACCGCCGCCGCCGTGCGGGATGCAGAAGGTCTTGTGCAGGTTCAGGTGCGAGACGTCGCCACCGAAGTGGCCCGGCTTGGCGAGACCGACCAGGGCGTTGAGGTTGGCGCCGTCCACGTAGACCTGGCCGCCGGCGTCGTGCACCTGGGCGCAGATGTCGGCGACGTGCTCCTCGAACACGCCGTGCGTGGAGGGATACGTGATCATCAGCACGGCCAGCTCGTCGCGGTGCTGCTCGATCCTGGCCCGCAGGTCCTCGACGTCGATCTCGCCGTCCTCGGCGGTCCTGACGACGACGACCTTCATGCCGGCCATCACGGCGCTGGCGGCGTTGGTGCCGTGCGCGGAGGACGGGATGAGGCAGACGGTGCGCTGGTCGTCGCCGTTGGCGCGGTGGTAGCCGCGTACGGCGAGCAGGCCGGCGAACTCGCCCTGCGACCCGGCGTTGGGCTGGAGCGAGACCTTGTCGTACCCGGTGACCTCGGCGAGCCGCTCCTCCAGTTCACGGATGAGGGTCAGGTAGCCCTGCGCCTGCTCGGCGGGCGCGAAGGGGTGCATCTGGCCGAACTCGGACCAGGTGACCGGCTCCATCTCGGTGGTCGCGTTGAGCTTCATGGTGCAGGAGCCCAGCGGGATCATGCCGCGGTCCAGCGCGTAGTCCCGGTCGGCGAGGCGGCGCAGGTAGCGCAGCATCGCGGTCTCGGAGCGGTGCTGGTGGAAGACGGGGTGGGCCAGGAAGTCGTCGGTGCGCAGCAGTGCCTCGGGCAGCGTCTCCTCGGTGACCGCGTCCAGCGCCTCGATGTCGCCCTCGACGCCGAAGGCGTTCCACACGCCGCCGACCTGGGCGCGCGTGGTGGTCTCGTCGCAGGCGAACGACACGTGGTCGGCGTCGACGAGCCGCAGGTTGATGCCGTTCTCGCGGGCGGCGCCCACGACATCGGCGGCCCGGCCCGGCACGCGCGCGGTGACGGTGTCGAAGTAGGAGCCGTGCACGATCTCCACGCCCCCGGCGGCGAGACCCGCGGCGGTGATCGACGCGTACCGGTGGGTGCGCCGCGCGATGGCCCGCAGCCCCTCGGGACCGTGGTAGACGGCGTACATGCCGGCCATGACGGCGAGCAGCACCTGCGCGGTGCAGATGTTGCTGGTGGCCTTCTCCCGGCGGATGTGCTGCTCGCGGGTCTGCAGCGCGAGGCGGTAGGCCTTGTTGCCGTCGGCGTCCACGGAGACGCCCACCAGGCGGCCCGGCAGGCTGCGCGCGAACTTCTCGTGCACGGCCATGTAACCGGCGTGCGGCCCGCCGAAGCCCATCGGCACACCGAAGCGCTGCGTCGTACCGACGGCGATGTCCGCGCCGAGCTCACCGGGCGAGGTGAGAAGGGTGAGGGCGAGCAGGTCGGCGGCGACGGTGACGAGCGCGCCCAGCTCGTGCGCCCGGTCGATCACCGGCTTGATGTCGCGGACGGCGCCGGAGGCGCCCGGGTACTGGATCAGGACGCCGTTGATGTCCCGCTCGGCGACCTCGGCCGGGATGCCCTCGCTCAGGTCGGCGACGACGACCTCGACGCCGGTCGGCTCGGCACGGGTCTGGATGACGGCGAGGGTCTGCGGCAGCGCGTCCGCGTCGACCAGGAACAGACCCTTCTTGTTCTTGCCCATGCGCCGGGACAGGGCCATCGCCTCGGCGGCGGCGGTGCCCTCGTCGAGCAGCGAGGCGCCGGAGGTGGGCAGGCCGGTGAGCTCGGCGACCATGGTCTGGAAGTTCAGCAGGGCCTCGAGACGCCCCTGGGAGATCTCCGGCTGGTACGGCGTGTACGCGGTGTACCAGGCCGGGTTCTCCATGACGTTGCGCAGGATGACCGGCGGGGTGAAGGTGCCGTAGTAGCCGAGGCCGATCATGGAGTCGAGGACCTGGTTGCGGTCGGCGAGGGAGCGCAGCTCGGCCAGCACCTCGGCCTCGGAACGCGCGCCCGGCAGGTCCAGCGCGTCGGCGTTCTTGATCACATCGGGGACCGCGGCGGCCGTCAGCTCGTCGAGCGAGCCGTAGCCGACCTGCGCGAGCATCTTGGCCCGGGCCTCGTGGTCGGGGCCGATGTGGCGCTGCTCGAAGGGGCTTGCCTGTTCGAGCTCGGAGAGCGGCGTGCGGTGGGCGGTCATTGCGGAGGCCTCCTGGTCTGACGCGACCTGCGAGGGGCACCACGGCGCGGGTACCCGGACGGCCTCCCCCTCTGTCATCTCAACCTGAGAGCTTCACCGGGCCGCCCGAGAGCTGCCGGCTTTCACCGTCGGTGAGAGCGGACGCCGTCGACACCCGCCCTGCTTTCCAGAGTGACCTCGTCCGTGCGGTACGTGGGCCTGAGAGATTCCGGGGAGGATTTGCTCCTTCGGCGCCTCCGATGGTGTCTGGAGGACTCTCCCGCACGGGGTCAGCAGCCGTTTGCCAGCCTACCAGCGAGGCCGCCGCACGAGCCTTCGAGTGGCCGACCGGCTGTTTGTGCTCTTTTGTAGTACTACGGATGATTTGGCGGCTGGTGGGTCGGCTGGTGCGCGACCCCCGTGCGACCCAATGGAGGGCCTCGTGCGTACGGACATCGACCCGCGCAACCTGATCGGCCGCAAGGCGTACGACCGCAACAAAACCCGGATCGGCACCGTCGACGAGGTCTATCTCGACGACGCCACCGGCGTCCCCGAATGGGCGGCCATACGCACGGGCCTGTTCAGCAGGGACGCCTTCGTGCCGCTGGAGCCCAGCGAGCTCGTCGACGGCGCCCTGCGGGTGCCCTTCGACCGTTCTCTGATCAAGGAGGCCCCCGACTTCGGTGTCGGCCGCCACCTCTCACCGGAACAGGAACTCCAGCTCTACCACCACTACGGTCTCGACGTGGCCGCCCCTCCCCCGCTCCCCGACCGCGACTTCGGCAAGCTGGCGGGCAAGGGCAACGACGAGGGCTGACGGCCTCCGTCCTGCGCCTGCGCCGCGTCCGCCGGGCGGTGCTCAGCCGGGCGCCAGGTGCACCGGATTCGTCGGCCCGCCCGCCTCCATGTCGGCAGCCGCTCCCGCCTGCCCGGTCACGGGACCGGTGCCGGCGTCCTCGCATCTTCGCGGGACGGGCGGGACCAGCGGCAGCGGGTCCGCCGGTGTCAGGTCCGGGTCGTCCACCGGAAAGGTCCGCACCCGTCCCCGCTCCGAGTACGGCGTCTCGAAGCGCACGGTGACCCGCCCCAGCCCGCTGCCCTGCACCCACCCGTGCCCGTACTCCGTGTGCCGCACGTCGTGCCCCGACGGCCACCGGCGCTCCGCGGGTGCCTGGCGGTGCTCCTCGACGGACTCGGCGTCGGGCTCCTCGGCGAGTTCACCGGCCCGGTCCCCGGCCGCCTGCGCGAACAGGTCCTCCTGCGTGTAGTCGGCGAGCCCGCTGACGCCGACGCCGAGCAGCCGTACACCGCCCGTGGTGTCCACCGAGTCCAGCAGCCGGGCCGCGGCCTCCCGGACCACCGCCGGGTCGTCCGTGGGCCCACGCAGCGTCTCGGAGCGCGTCAGCGTGGAGAAGTCGTACCGCCGCACCTTGAGCACTATGGTCCGCCCGGACAGCCCTGAGCCACGCAGCCGCCGCACGCACCGGTCGGCCAACCGCTGCACCTCCGAGGCGACCCGCACCCGGTCGTGGATGTCCACGTCGTAGGTGTCCTCGACCGACACCGACTTGGTCTCCCGCTCCGCCACCACGGGCCGCTCGTCGTGGGCGAGGGCCATGGCGTACAGCGCGTGCCCGTGCGCCTTGCCCAGGAGCCGCACGAGCTCGTCCTCGCCCGCCTCGGCGAGCTCGCCCACCGTGGTGATGCCGGCCCGCCGCAGATGGTCTCCCGTCGCCGGTCCCACACCGGGCAGGGTCCGCACGGACAGCGGCTCCAGCAGGGCCCGCTCCGTCCCCGGCGGGATCAGGACGAGTCCGTCGGGCTTGGCGTCCTCCGAGGCGATCTTGGCGAGCATCTTCGAGGCGGCCAGCCCCACCGACCCGGTCAGACCGGTGACGGCCCGGATGTCGGCACGCAGCTTCGTCCCGGCCAGCCGCGCCGACTCCGCGTCCGAGGCCGTGCCGCCGGCCTCCAGGTCCACGAATGCCTCGTCCAGGCTGAGCGGCTCCACCAGCGGCGACAGCGCGCCCAGCAGCCGCATCACCTGCTCGCTGATCGACCGGTAGAGCTCGAAACGCGGGACGAGGTAGGCGGCGTGAGGTGCGAGCCGCCGGGCCTGCCCCATGGGCATCGCCGAATGAACGCCGAAGACCCGCGCCTCGTAGGAGGCGGTGGCGACCACCCCGCGCGGTCCGAGGCCGCCCACCACCACGGCCTTCCCGCGCAGGCTCGGCTTGGACGCCTGCTCCACCGAGGCGAAGAAGGCATCCATGTCCAGATGCAGGATCGTGGGCGCGGTTCTCACATCTCCGATGCTGCCCTACACCACTGACAATGCCCCGCTGCCCATGCCCCGCCCGCGTGCGGCGGTGTTCAGACAGCCCGGTTGCGGCGGCGCGCCAGCTCGTCCGCCGGATTGTGCCCGACCAGGGTCTCCCCCGTGTCGATCCGCTCCCCGTGCAGCTGTGACAGAGCGCTCTCGACGTCCCGCCACACCACGCCGACGGCGATCCCGAAAATGCCCTGACCGCCCTGGAGCAGGGCGTGCACCTCGTCGGGCGAGGTGCACTCGTAGACCGTGGCGCCGTCGCTCATCATCGTCATCCGCTCCAGGTCCCGGAAGCCGCGCTCCCTGAGGTGCTGGACCGCGGTACGGATGTTCTGCAACGACACCCCGGTGTCGAGGAACCGCTTGACGATCTTCAGCACGACCACGTCGCGGAAGCTGTACAGACGCTGCGTCCCGGACCCGTGCGCGGGCCGGACGCTGGGCTCGACCAGGCCCGTACGGGCCCAGTAGTCGAGCTGCCGGTAGGTGATGCCGGCCGCCGCGCAGGCCGTGGGCCCGCGATAGCCGATCTCCTCGGACGCCATGGACGTCGCCCCTCCGCTGCTCGGCACGGCAGCCGGTCGCTGCGAAGCGTGGTCGGCCGTGTCGCCGTGCTGGGGATACCCCCCGCTCGCGCGGAACCGAGAGTTCGTGGGAGGGTACGGACCGCTCGCCCCGAGACTGTGCCCGGGGCCACCCCCAGTCGTACCGTCGCCGCTGATCCTCACGCCGACCTCCGTCCTTGACCTGCCTCCTCGACGGTAGGCAGTCACCAAGGGTGCGTCAACGATCGCCACACTCGCCACGCCGAGTGATAATCACCCTACGAGTGGTTTCGCGTGCCCCATCGCGGGGAAAGGCTAGCCGAATGTGCCGGGGAAGCACCCTGCGGCCCCGTGCGGCGCCCGGGAACCCCACGTCTCACTGGTTGCTGGTCCCGAAGTCCTCCGGCGAGATCTGGTCGAGGAACTCGCGGAACTTCTCCACCTCGTCCTCCTGCTCGTCGGGGATGGCGATGCCGGCATCGTCGAGCACCGTGTCACTGCCGTAGATCGGTGTTCCGGTGCGCAGGGCGAGCGCTATGGCGTCGGACGGCCGGGCGCTCACCTCGACTCCGCTCGCGAAGACCAGCTCGGCGTAGAAGACCCCGTCCCGCAGGTCCGTGATGCGCACTTCCGTGAGCTCCTGACCGACGGCCTCCAGCACGTCCTTGAACAGATCGTGGGTCAGCGGACGTGCGGGAGCCATGCCCTGCTGGGCGAAGGCGATCGCCGTCGCCTCCCCCGGTCCGATCCAGATGGGAAGGTAGCGGTCGCCTCCCACCTCGCGCAGCAGCACGATCGGTTGGTTGGAGGGCATCTCGACCCGGACACCTACGACATCGAGCTCGTTCACACAGCAACCCTAGGCCGTGCCCGGGACCTTTGGGTAGTCGGGCCGGGATCGGGTGGGCGATACGGGGCCCGGAGCGCGCCGGATTCAGGGCAGGCGCACGCCGAGGGCGGTCTGCACCAGCGCCGCGTGCAGCTTCACGGCCAGCCCCGCCAGCTCCTTGGTGCGGGCTTCCGCGTGTGCCCTGGTCTGAGGGTTGCGGTGGCGCTTCAGGGGGGCCACCACCTGGTCCACGAGACCGGCCTCCCGGTCGGCGGCGGCCTTCATCACCCTCAGATGCCGCGGCTCGATGCCGAAACGTCCCAGCTGGACGACGAGCGACGCCACGGTGACCGCCTCGGCGTCGTACGCCCCGTCGGGGAACGCGGCGACCAGGCCGTACGACTCCCACTCCTCGAGCTCCTGCTCGCCGATCCCGGCCGCGGCGAGCAGCTCGTCCCGTCCGATCCGGACCGCCGTGGGCCCGTCGACCGGCTCCGGCACGGACTCCCCGTCCCGCTGCCGGCCCAGGGTCGGCAGGGGCACGGCCTCACCGCGTTCCATGGCGTCCAGGTGCTCGCGGATCACTTTCAGCGGCAGGTAGTGGTCCCGCTGCATGCGCAGGACCTGACCGAGACGCTCGACGTCGTGCGTGCTGAACTTGCGGTACCCGGCCGGGGTCCGCCGCGGCTCGACGAGACCCTCCGACTCCAGGAAGCGAATCTTGGAGATGGTGATGTCGGGGAACTCGTCACGCAGCGCGTTCAGCACCGCGCCGATGCTCATCAGGCCACTGTCCGTGACGGCGGTGCCGTGCCCGGCACCGCCGCTCGGTGTTTGAAGCATGGACCTTCCCTGGAGGTTCCCCGGGCGGGAGCCCGGGGTCGGGTCAGTAACCCCGCTGGCTCGCGTAGAAGACCAGCCGGTACTTGCCGATCTGCACCTCGTCGCCGTTCGACAGGGCGACCTGGTCGATACGCTCGCGGTTGACGTACGTACCGTTCAGGCTGCCGACGTCGGCCACCGTGAACGAGCCGTCCGGACTGCGGCGGAACTCCACGTGCCGACGCGAGACCGTCACGTCGTCCAGGAAGATGTCGCTCTGCGGGTGACGACCGGCGGTGGTCAGCTCGCCGTCCAGCAGGAAGCGGCTGCCCGAGTTCGGGCCACGGCGCACGACCAGGAGCGCGGAGCCCAGCGGCAGCGCGTCGACGGCCGCCTGCGCCTCGGGAGAGAGCGCCGGCATGGCCGTCTGGCCGGTGACCTCGGCGTCGTACGCCTCCAGGCCGGAGATGGAGATCGTGGAGGTCGTCTCGGACGCACGCTCCGGGACCGCACCGGCCCGCAGCGGCGCGCCGCAGTTCGAGCAGAAGCGACTGTTCTCCGCGTTGCGGTTACCGCACCTCGTGCACACCAGGGCCGACATGGACGGATCCTCCTGCCGCGGCTGCCCCGCCGGGGCATTCGACGCGTACGGGCCGGGGGCAAACCCTCCACCCGTACCTGAGGTTGACGGTTGCCCGAAACCTATGCCGCCGGACTGCGCAGGGTCAACAGACGGCGCGCCCTGACCGCCCGAAATGTCACCGCCAGGACCAGCCACCTGGTCCCGGAACATCGGGCGCCGGCCCTCCGCGTCGGGCTGTGCCCGATGGCGAGCGGTCGCGTTGTCGCTACCCTCTCGCGCGCTCTTGCTGAACCATTTCGCAAACAACTTCACGGGCGATTCCCCTTGACCGAAACAGACCCGCCCGTGGGGCAGGACGAACCCTGACTGACCGTACTGGCCGACCCGGACACCTTCACAACGTCCGTCTCCACCAGACAGTTTCCACCACGCACCACCCAATCGGTGCGCCGACCCCCCGCAACCTCATGCCCTGGCCGGACGCCCCCCATGCACCGCCGGTTCACTGGGAGGACGACCGAGCGTAGTCAGGCCGCTTCACCGCTCGCAAGGCGTCCACGACGATCTTGCTCGACCGCTCAACAGTAACGGTGGCCTGTTCCTTCTCCAGAGTCTGCACCACGCCTCCAGGAATGTTGAGAGCCGGTTCGAGGTCCTGCGGCTTGCCGATGACCTGGAAACGATAGGGCGCGTTGATCTTGTTCCCGTCGACGCTCACACTCTTGTCGGAATCCGTCAGGTACGTGCCGGCCACCACCCGCACACCGTTCACCTGGATCGCCTCCGCCCCCGCCGCGCGGAGCTCCTGGATCGCGTCGAGCAGCATGTCCGCCTCGACCGTCCCCTTCGTGTCGTCGATCGTCACCGTGATACCGGGCCCCTGCGCGGCCACCGTGCCCGCGAGGATGCCGAGTTGCCGCTCCTTCTCCAGCGTCTGCTTGCGGGCCTCCTCCGCCTGGTCGGAGCTGTTCTCCAGCTCGTCGCGCTGCTTCTCGAGGCCCTGCTTCTCGTCTTCAAGACGCTGAGTACGGTCGTCCAGTTCATCGAGGATGCGGACCAGATCCTCCTGCCGGGCGCCGCGCAGCGCGCTGTCGCTGTCGCTGTTCGACGCCACCTGGACCGCCAGGCCGAAGCCGAGGCCGAACAGGAGCAGCGCGACGATGAGTTGGGCGCGGGTGAGGCGCGGCGGCCACAGCCCCTTGACGAGCCGCTGCCGCCCGGTCGGTCCGGACGGCGTAGCGCCGACGCCCGCCGGTGCGTCCGCGACCGGGGACTTCGTCGCCGGCACCTCGTCGGGCAGTTCCTCGCGCAGCCTGTTCGCGGGCCGCTCGTCCTGTTCGCTCATCGGCCTCACGCCCGGAAGACGTGGCGGCGGATCGCCGCGGCGTTGGAGAAGATACGGATGCCGAGGACGACCACGACACCGGTCGACAGCTGGGCCCCGACGCCCAACTTGTCGCCCAGGAACACGATCAGCGCGGCCACGACCACGTTCGACAGGAACGACACCACGAAGACCTTGTCGTCGAAGATGCCGTCGAGCATGGCCCGCAGACCACCGAAGACGGCGTCGAGCGCCGCCACGACGGCGATCGGAAGATACGGCTCCACGGCCGCCGGCACCTCGGGCCGGACCAACAGGCCGGCCACGACTCCCACGACGAGGCCCAGTACGGCGATCACGATGTGCCCTTCTCGGTTATCGGCTGTGCGGTACGTACGGTCACGCTCGATGCGGCCGGCAGCTCGAGGTCCTCAGCGACGGAGAGCGCCGTGCGGATGCCGTAGCTCTCCTGCAGGGCGTGCAGGTACAGCCCGTCGGCGCTGTCCTGGAAGCGACTTCTGAGCTTCTCGCCGTCCCCCACCGCGAGCACCGTGTACGGCGGCACCAGCGGCCTGTTGTCGACCAGTATGGCGTCACCTGCGGCCCTGATCGCCGACAGTGCCGTCAGCCGCTGTCCGTTGATCGAGACGGCCTCGGCCCCCGACTCCCACAGGCCGTTGACCACCCGCTGCATGTCCCGGTCCCGCACCCGGCCCGTGTCGGAGAACCCGGAGGTGCCGCGCGGCTGCCCGTCACCGTCCGCGCCCACGTCCTTGGCGTCGTTCACCACGAGCTTCACGCCCGGCCCGTGCACCCCGACCGCACCCGACAGCACGCCCACCAGGTCGGACCGGTTGCCGTCGCCGCTCTTCTCCAGCGCCTCGCGCTGCCGGGCGCCCACGTCGTCGCGCAGCTCGTCGACGCTCTCCTCGAGCTTGTCCGCGACCGAGGTTTCCCCCTCGATACGGTCGATGAGCTCCTCACGCTCCTTGGCGACAACGGGAGCGGCGACCCTCGCCTGGGCCGCGCCGACCGTCACCACCAGAGCCGCGAGTACCAGACCGGCGGCCAGCCCGAGCTTGGCCCGCAGGGTCCTCGGCATACCGCCGGCGCCTTCGGCCTTCTTCCGCGCGGCCGCCTCGGCGTATCCGTCGTCGAGGCTGTGGTCCATGACGTTGGTGATCAACGACATGGACGCGTCCGGGCGCGCGGGCCGCGTGGGTGTGCTCCGAACGGGGGGTTGCTGCGGCATGCCGCACATCGTCGCACGCCCCGGCCACCGCCTCCGCACGGCCCCACCGGCGTGCCGGACAGGCCCCCTTGGGGACACTTGTCCGGCACGCACACGTGCGGCGGGTTCTACCGGCCCGCGCTGTCCACCACCGCGGACCACTCGTCGAGCAGGGCCTGCGCGGAGGCGTCGTCGGGGCCCTCCGCCCACAGATGGGTGACGGCCTCCGCCGGATCGGGCAGCACCATCACCCAGCGCCCGTCGGTCTCCACCACGCGGACGCCGTCCGTGGTGTCCACGAAGCGGTCTCCGGCCGCCTCGACGACCCGCCGCATCACGAGACCCTTGACGGCCCACGGGGTGGCCAGATCACGCCTGAGGACGTGCGCCCGCGGGATCCGCGCGTCGATCTGGCTGAGCGTGAGCTGCGTCCGCGCCACCAGGCCGATCAGCCGCACGAAGGCCGCCGTACCGTCGTAGACACTGCTGAACTCCGGGACGATGAAGCCGCCCATGCCGTCGCCGCCGAAGATCGCCCCTTCCTCACCCCCGACACGCGTCAGATCGTCGGGAGAGGTGGTCGTCCACTCCACCTGTGTTCCGTGGTACGCCGCCACCTGTTCGGCGATCCTGGTGGTCGTCACGGGCAGCGCGACCCGGCCGCTGCGCCGCTCGGCCGCGATCAGGTCCAGCATGACCAGCAGCGCCCGGTCGTCCTCGATGATGCGCCCCTTCTCGTCGACGAGCGACAGCCGCTCGCCGACCGGGTCGAACCGCACACCGAACGCGGCCCGCGAGGACGCCACGATCTCTCCCAGGCGCACCAGCCCCGAGCGCCTCATGTCGGCCGACTCGGTCGGCCTGGACTCGTCGAGACCCGGATTGATCGTCAGCGAGTCGACGCCCAGCTTCCCGAGCAGACTCGGCAGAACCAGCCCCGCGCTGCCGTTGGAGGCGTCGACGACCACCTTGAGTCCGGATTCCGCGATCCCCGTGGTGTCGACGTTCCGCAGCAGCGACCCGGTGTACGAGTCGTACACACTGGACGGGAAGTGCAGGTCTCCGATCTCTCCGGGGAACGCCCGCCGGTACTCCTGCCGCGCGAACACCCGGTCCAGCTTCCGCTGACTGCCCTGCGACAGATCCGCGCCCTGCCCGTCGAAGAACATGATGTCCACGGAGTCCGGCACCCCCGGCGTGGTCCGGATCATGATCCCACCGGCGCTTCCCCGCGCGGTCTGCTGCCGCGCCACGGGCAGCGGTACGTTCTCCAGGTCCCGTACGTCGATGGCGCTGGCCTGCAGAGCGGAGATCACCGCCCGCTTCAGTGCCCGGGCACCTCGGGAGTGGTCACGGGCCGTGGTGACGGTGGAGCCCTTCTTCAACGTGGTCGCATAGGCGCCGGCCAGCCGTACGGCCAGCTCCGGCGTGATCTCCACGTTCAGGATGCCGGACACCCCGCGGGCGCCGAAGAGATGCGCCTGGCCCCGGGATTCCCAGATGACCGAGGTGTTGACGAAGGCACCGGCCTCGATGGTCTTGAACGGATAGACCCGCACATTGCCCTGGACGATCGATTCTTCACCGACCAGGCACTCGTCACCGATGACCGCACCGTCCTCGATCCGCGCGGCGCGCATAATGTCGGTGTTCTTGCCGACGACGCAACCCCGCAGATTGCTGTGCGGTCCGACGTACACGTTGTCGTGGACGACGGCCTTGTGCAGGAAGGCTCCGCTCTTGACGACCACATTGGAGCCGACGACCGTGTGCTCCCGAATCTCGGCGCCGGCCTCCACCTTGGCGTAGTCACCGATGTAGAGCGGCCCACGGAGCACGGCGTCGGGGTGCACCTCGGCTCCCTCGGCCACCCAGACGCCCGGCGAGATCTCGAAGCCGTCGATGTCGACGTCGACCTTGCCCTCGAGGACGTCCGCCTGCGCCTTCACGTAACTCTCGTGCGTGCCGACGTCCTCCCAGTAGCCCTCGGCGACATAACCGTAGACGGGCTTGCCTTCCTTCATCAGCTGCGGGAAGACGTCACCGGACCAGTCCACGGGCACGTCGGGGTCGACGTAGTCGAAGACCTCGGGCTCCATCACGTAGATACCGGTGTTCACGGTGTCCGAGAAGACCTGCCCCCAGGTCGGCTTCTCAAGGAAGCGCTCGACCTTGCCCTCCTCGTCCACGATGGTGATGCCGAATTCCAGCGGGTTGGGCACGCGTGTCAGACAGACGGTGACGAGCGCGCCCTTCTCCTTGTGGAAATTGATCAGGTCGGTGAGGTCGAAGTCGGTCAGGGCATCGCCGGAAATGACGAGGAAGGCATCGTCCTTCAACGCCTCCTCGGCGTTCTTGACGCTTCCGGCGGTACCGAGTGGCTTCTCCTCGTTGGCATAGGTGAGCTCCATGCCGAGCTCCTCGCCGTCACCGAAGTAGTTCTTGACCAACGAGGCCAAGAACTGGACGGTAACAACGGTCTCGTTGAGCCCATGCCTTTTGAGCAACCGCAGAACGTGCTCCATGATCGGCCGGTTGGCCACCGGCAGGAGCGGCTTGGGCATGCTCGAGGTCATGGGGCGAAGGCGCGTACCTTCGCCTCCGGCCATCACGACGGCCTTCATGTCGGAAGCGTCCTCCTCTAAGAGACGACGGTTTAGCCGACTTCACCCGTCCAGGGTCCCGCACTTTTCCACAAGGGGCCATCCGGCCGCGGGGACCGCACAATCAGCGAGTTCAATCGGCCGTGGCGTCCGCACGGACCAAGCGGCGGACCTGCACCACGTAGAGAACACCTGCCCACCAGTACAGGGTTGTACCCCATCCGGCGAACGCCCATCCGAAAATAGCAGCGAGTGACGCGATCCACCCGCTTCCGTCACTGAGAAGAAGCAGGGGGAAGGCATACATGAGGTTGAAGGTGGCGGCCTTGCCCAGGAAGTTCACCTGCGGCGGCGGATAGCCGTGGCGCCGGAGGACACCCACCATCACCAGCAGCACGGCTTCCCGAGCAAGTAGTACGAGGGTCAACCAGAGGGGAAGAATCTCGCGCCATGTGAGACCCACCAGCGTCGACAGAATGTAGAGCCGGTCGGCCGCCGGGTCCAGGAGCCGGCCGAGATTGCTGATCTGGTTCCAGCGCCGAGCGAGCTTCCCGTCCAGGTAGTCACTGACTCCGCTCAACGCCAGCACCAACAGTGCCCAGCCGTCACTCTTCGGGCCGCCGAACTCCGGCCTGAGAATCAGCCACAGGAAGAGGGGCACACCGGCGAGGCGCGCCATGCTGAGGATGTTCGGGATGGTGAGGACCCGGTCCGTCTGCACGCGGGTCTCCTGGACCTCCACGCGGGGGCCTCCTGGGGTAACGAGCCAATGATGCTCACTGACCTTACCTCAACGCAAAAAAGCTCTGGCTCTCGGGCTGCATGCCCAAGAGCCAGAGCTCTAAAAGAAGTTCGGCGGCGTCCTACTCTCCCACAGGGTCCCCCCTGCAGTACCATCGGCGCTGAAAGGCTTAGCTTCCGGGTTCGGAATGTAACCGGGCGTTT
>NZ_JBITXB010000012.1:0-288583 GCF_044544295.1 Streptomyces sp. NPDC053750
CGCCCGGTTACATTCCGAACCCGGAAGCTAAGCCTTTCAGCGCCGATGGTACTGCAGGGGGGACCCTGTGGGAGAGTAGGACGCCGCCGAACAATCTTTGGGAAGGACCCCTGGTCCCCAGCGTTCAGCTGGGACCAGGGGTCCTTTCGTTTTTCCAGGGCGCACCGGGTACCCGGCTGCGCGAGAATGACTTGCGGTACCGAAGACAGGAGTCACCGATGTCCACCAACTCTCCCGACGATCGACCGGAGCGCGACCAGCGGCGACGGGACAGTGGTGACCGCGGTGATCGCGGCGGTCAGCGCGGGGACCGTGGCGGTTTCCGTCGCGACAACGACCGTGACCGTGGCGGCTTCCGCCGTGACGACCGTCGTGGTGATGACCGCGGCGGTCAGCGCGGAGGCTTCCGTAGGGACGACCGTGATCGTGGGCCGCGTCGTGATGACCGTGATCGCGGCGGTGACCGTGGGTTCCGTCGTGATGACCGGGGTGGCGATCGTCCGTCCTTCCGCCGCGACGATCGCGGCGACCGTGGCGATCGTCCGTCCTTCCGTCGTGATGACCGGGGTGACCGCCCCAACTACCGTCGTGACGACCGTGGCGAGCGGGGTGGCTTCGGCCGGCGTGACGACAGCCGTCGCGACGACCGCCGCGATGACCGCGGTGGCCAGCGCGGTGGCTTCCGTCGGGACGACCGGCGTGATGACCGTCGGGACGATCGTCGGGACGACACCCGCGGTGGCGGGTATGGGCGGCGTGACGACCGGGATCGTGGGCCGCGTCGTGATGACCGTGATCGCGGCGGTGACCGTGGGTTCCGTCGTGATGACCGGGGTGGCGATCGTCCGTCCTTCCGCCGCGACGACCGCGACGACCGCGGTGACCGGCCCTCCTACCGTCGTGATGACCGCCGTGATGACCGGCGCGACGACCGCCCGTCCTACCGTCGTGACGACCGCCGTGACGACCGCCCGTCCTTCCGTCGTGATGACCGTCGTGACGACCGCCGTGACGAGCGGGGCGGTGACCGTCCGTCCTACCGCCGCGACGACCGCCGTGATGACCGGGGCGACCGCGGAGACCGTGGTGGCTTCCGTCGGGACGACAACCGCGGGGAGCGCGGTGGGTTCGGTCGGCGTGACGACAGCCGTGGTGGCGACCGCGGTGGGTTCCGTGGCCGGGACGACCGTGGGGGACGTGGACCCCGGCGCGATGACCGGGGTGGGCGGCCCGGCGGTTTCCGCGGGCGGGACGACCGGCACGGCGGCGGTGGCCGTTTCCGCGAGGAGCGGGATCGTGACCGCGACCGTGAGCCGATCAAGCGCCTGCCGATCCCCGAGGACGTCACGGGCGACGAGATCGACAAGGACGTACGGCAGGAACTGCAGAGCCTGCCCAAGACGCTCGCCGAGGACGTCGCCAGGAACCTGGTGATGGTCGCCCGGCTGCTCGACGAGGACCCGGAGGCGGCGTACGGCTACTCCAAGGTGGCCCTGCGCCTGGCGTCCCGCGTCGCCGCCGTACGGGAGGCCGGCGGGTTCGCCGCGTACGCCAACCAGAAGTACGGCGAGGCCCTGGCCGAGTTCCGGGCCGCGCGGCGGATGACCGGGTCCGTGGAGCTGTGGCCGGTCATGGCCGACTGCGAGCGCGGTCTCGGCCGACCCGAGAAGGCGCTCGACATGGCGGGCGCCCCGGAGGTGCACAAGCTGGACAAGGCCGGGCAGGTCGAGATGCGGCTCGTGGCGGCCGGTGCCCGGCGTGACATGGGGCAGCTGGACGCGGCCATCGTGACGCTGCAGAGCCCCGAGCTGGCCTCCAATTCCGTACAGCCCTGGACCGCGCGCCTGCGGTACGCCTACGCCGACGCGCTGCTGGCCGCCGGTCGGGACCGGGAGGCGCGGGAGTGGTTCGCGAAGGCCGTGGAGTCCGACCGGGACGGCAGCACCGACGCCTCCGACCGGCTCGCGGAGCTGGACGGCGTGGAGTTCACGGACGCCCTGGACGAGCGCGAGAGCGACGGAGAGAGCTCCGCCGCAGAGCACGAGGACGAGGACCAGGCCGGGGACGACGAGAAGGCCTGAAGGACGTGGCATGACGACGAAGGGGCGGGACCGGTGTGCGGTCCCGCCCCTTCGTCATGTCGAGTCGTCGTCCGTCACGGGTCCAGCGTGCGCAGCACCAGGCCCGAGGCGGGCTTCGGCCCGAAGGACGTCGACTTGCGGGGCATCGTGACCCCCTGGCGGGCCAGGTCGCGGACGACCTCCTCGCGGACCGGGTGCATGAGGACCGCGGTACCGCCGTCGCGCTCCGCCTTCTCGACCGTGGCCGCCGTGTCGTGGATGTACGAGACATGCGCCGCGGAGTCGTCGGGGACGTGCCAGACCTGGGCGAGCAGCGTGGCGTGCAGGACGGTGGCGTCCAGGGTGCGCCAGGCCTCGGGGCGGTCGGCGGGGACCGTGCGGGCCAGCAGGTCGGGATCCGGACGGTCGACGAGGTGGAAGGAGCCGTCGCCCGCGAGGAGGAAGGCGTTGCCCGCCTCGGCGGCCTTCGCCAGGGCGGCCAGGGACTCCGGCAGGGGCGTTTCCAGGCGGCGGACACGGAAGTGGTTCTCGAGGGCGGCCACGGCGTCGCGCACCGGGAGTCCGTGCAGCAGGCGGTGGATGGCGCGGACCCGGAGCGGGTAGCGGGCCGTGTCGATCAGGAGGACGAGGCCGTGGTCCCAGGGGCTGGGGGAGGGGTGCTCGGCGCGGAGCGTTCGGTAGGTCGCCCAGCGGTGGTGGCCGTCGGCGATGAGGGCCTGGTGCCCGGCCAGTTCGGTCCGGACGCGGGCCAGGTCGTCGGGGTCGGTGACCGACCACAGGCGGTGGCAGAAGCCGTCCTCCGTGGTCGTGGAGAGAAGCGGCGGCTGTTCGGCGGTGCGTTCCACGAGGGTGGTCGTGGCCGTCGTGGGGCCGTCGCCGCGGTAGGTCAGGAGCAGGGGCTCGAGGTTCGCCGAGGTGGCCCGCATGAGTGCCGCCCGGTCGGCGACGATGTGCGGCATGACGTCCTCGTGCGGCAGGACGACCTGCTCGGAGGGGTCCGACACGCGCAGGGCGCCGATGATGCCGCGCTGGAGCATGCCTTCGCCGTCGCGCTGTTCGTAGACGTACAGGCCGGGTTCGGGGTCGGTGGTCAGGATGCCCTCCGCCCTCCAGCGCCGCAGGGTCTGGGCGGCCTGGTCGTTGCGCGCCTCCGGCGTGGCGGCCTGGGGCAGGATCAGGCGGACGATGTTGTGCGGGTCGGCCGACTCGAGGTGGAGCAGGCCGTCGGGGCGGACCACGACGTCGTAGGGCGGGGACGTCACGGCGGCCAGGCTGCCGACCCGGTCGGGGTCGTAGCGGAGGCCTCGGAACGGGGTGAGTTCCAGGCCCCGGCGCGCCGTTGCTTCCGGGTGACCTGCAGGGTTCATCCCGGCATCGTACGTGTGTCAGTGGCATGGGGGATGATCGGGGAAAGGCGTCGAACGAGGAGCGATGTGCAATGAGCCGGAGCGTCAGGACGAGTCCCGAGGGCAGTGGGCGGGGCCTGAGCGAGGCGTACGACACGGCGCTGCTCGATCTGGACGGGGTGGTGTACGCCGGGGGGAACGCGATCGCGCACGCGGTCGAGTCGCTCGCCACGGCCCGTGAGGCAGGCATGCACCTTGCGTACGTCACGAACAACGCGCTGCGGACCCCGGAGGCGGTGGCCGAGCACCTGACCGAGCTGGGGATACCGACGGGGGCGGACGACGTCATCACGTCGGCGCAGGCGGTGGCCCGGCTCATCGCCGAGCAGGTGCCGGCGGGTGCGCGGGTGCTGGTGATCGGCGGCGAGGGGCTGCGGGTGGCGCTGCGCGAGCGCGGTCTCGAGCCGGTGGATTCGGCCGAGGACGATCCGGCGGCCGTGGTGCAGGGGTTCGGGGGGCCAGAGCTGCCCTGGGGGCGGTTCGCGGAGGCCTGTTACGCCATCGCGCGCGGGGTGCCGTGGTTCGCCTCCAACACGGACCTGACGATTCCGGGCGCGCGCGGCATCGCGCCGGGCAACGGCGCGGCGGTGGCGGTGGTGCGGATCGCCACCGGGGCGGAGCCGCAGGTCGCGGGGAAGCCGTTGCCTCCCATGCACCGGGAGACGATCCTGCGGACCGGGGCGCAGCGGCCGTTGGTGGTCGGGGACCGGCTGGACACGGACATCGAGGGCGCGTTCAACGGGGAGGTCGATTCGCTGCTCGTCCTGACCGGTGTGACCGACGGGGCGCAGCTGCTGGCGGCGCCGCCGCAGCATCGGCCGACGTATGTCGACGCCGATCTGCGGGGGCTGCTCACCGGGCAGCCGGATGTCGTCGCGGACGCGGACGGTGGGTTCCGTTGCGGTGGCTGGACGGCGACGGCCGGTGAGGACCGGCTGGAGCTGGAGGGGGACGGTGCGGCGTTGGACGGACTGCGTGCGCTGTGTGCGGCGGCCTGGACCGCGGGCGGGGAGGCGGGGTGCGAGCTGGACCCGGGGAAGGCGTTGGCGCGGCTGGGCTTGTGAGCCGTCGTACGGGGAAGGAGCGCTCTCGAGGGTGCGGCGCGGCCGCGTGACGGGGATCTTGATCGATTGGCAGGGTAGGCTAACCTAACTGCGTGTTGGTCGACAGTCCCCCCGAACAGCGCGCGGAGACCGCCCCCGCGCCGCCCTCCAAACGCCGTGTCCTGCGTGCCGTCGGGCTGCCCGTCGCCGCGGCCGCACTGGTGTTCATCGCCTTGGCGAGTATCGCGGTCGGCGCGAAGGATCTGTCCCTGGCTCAGGTCTGGCACGGTCTGTTCCACGACTCGGGCACGTACGGCGACGTCGTGGTCGGTGAGCGGCTGTCGCGGACCGTGCTCGGTCTGCTGGCCGGCGCCGCCCTCGGGCTCGCCGGAGCGGTGCTGCAGGCGCTGACCCGCAATCCGCTGGCCGATCCGGGGCTGCTCGGCATCAACGCGGGTGCCTCCGCCGCGGTCGTCACGGCCATCACCTTCTTCGGCGTCACCTCGCTGACCGGTTACGTCTGGTTCGCCTTCGCGGGTGCGGCGGGGGTCGGCGCGCTGGTCTGGTTCCTGGGCGGCAGCCGGGGGGCCACGCCGGTGCGGCTGGTGCTGGCCGGCACCGCGATCAGCGCCGCGCTCTTCGGCTACCTCCAGGCCGTGATGATCATGGACGACGCGGCACTGGGCAGGATGCGCTTCTGGACCGTCGGCTCGCTGTCCTCGGCGACGAACGACACCATCCAGGAGGTGCTGCCGTTCTTCGTGGCCGGCACGGTGCTCGCCCTGGCGCTCGCCCGGCCGCTCAACGCCATGGAGATGGGCGACGACACCGCCAAGGCCCTCGGAGCCAACCTGAACCGGACGCGGGCGCTGTCCATGCTCGCCGCGACCGTGCTGTGCGGGGCGGCGACCGCCGCCTGCGGGCCGATCGTGTTCGTCGGGCTGATGGTCCCGCACATCGTGCGCTCCTTCACCGGCCCCGACATGCGCTGGATCCTGCCGTACGCCGCGATCCTGTCGCCCGTGCTGCTGCTCGGCGCGGACGTCCTCGGCCGGATCGTCGCACGGCCCTCGGAGCTCCAGGTCGGCATCGTCACCGCCGTGCTCGGCGGGCCGGTCTTCATCTACCTCGTACGACGGCGGAGGACGGCCCAGCTGTGAAGACCGCGAAGTCCGTGAAATCCGTGATGACCAGTCGCGCCGTGCGGAGCCCGGGCGGGCTCTCCCTCCGCCTCGACGTCCGCGTCGTCGTCGTCGTTGTCCTGCTGCTGGTCGTCGCGCTCGCCGCGAGCGTGGTGCTGATCGGCACCGGCGACTTCGAGATACCGGCCGCCGACGTGCTGAGGACCCTGGTCGGCCAGGGCAACGCGAGCCAGGAGTTCATCGTCAACGAACTGCGGCTGCCGCGGGTCCTGGTCGGACTGCTGGTCGGCGCCGCGCTCGGGCTGGGCGGTGCGCTGTTCCAGGCCATCTCGCGCAACCCGCTGGGCAGTCCGGACGTACTCGGCCTCGGGCAGGGCGCGACGGCCGGTGCCCTCACGATGATCGTCCTGTTCTCCGGCACCTCGGCCCAGGTCACCCTCGGCGCGCTCGTGGGCGGGCTGGTGACCGGCCTCGCCATCTATCTGCTCGCCTGGAAGCGGGGCGTGCACGGCTACCGGCTGGTCCTGGTCGGTATCGGCATGTCCGCGATCGTCACGGCGGTCAACGGCTATCTGCTCACCCGGGCCGACATCGTCGACGCCTCCCGGGCCGTCGTCTGGATGACCGGCTCCCTCAACGGCCGTGACTGGGACCAGGTCTGGCCCCTGCTCGCGCTGTGCGCCGTGCTCGTCCCGCTCGTGCTCACCAACGGACGGGCGCTGCGCATGATGGAGATGGGCGACGACGTCTCGTACGCCCTCGGCGTGCGCGTCGAGCGCGTGCGGGCGCTGCTGATGGTGGCCGCCGTGCTGCTCACCGCGGCCGCCACCGCCGCCGCGGGGCCGGTCAGCTTCGTCGCGCTCACCGCGCCGCAGCTCGCCCGGCGCCTGACCCGTTCGCCGGGCCCCAACCTGCTGCCGTCGCTGTGCATGGGCGCCGCTCTGCTGGTCAGCGCCGACTGGATCTCGCAGCGCGTCTTCGGCGCCGACCAACTGCCCGTGGGTGTGGTCACCGGCGTGCTCGGCGGGGTGTACCTGCTGTGGCTGCTGGTCACCGAGCGCAAGGCGGGCCGGATATGAGCGCCGGCGCCCGTACCCGCAGCGGGCTGAACAACCAAAGGAGCAATGTGAACCGCCTGACCGCCGAGAACGTCACCCTCGCCTACGACCAGCGGGTCATCGCGGAGAAGCTGTCGGTGGAGATACCCGACAACTCCTTCACGGTGATCGTCGGCCCGAACGCGTGCGGCAAGTCCACCCTGCTGCGGGCCCTGTCGCGGATGCTCAAGCCCACCCAGGGCCGGGTGCTCCTCGACGGGTCGGTCATCCAGTCGATGCCCGCCAAGCAGGTGGCGCGCACCCTCGGCCTGCTGCCGCAGTCGTCCATCGCGCCCGACGGCATCACCGTCGGCGACCTCGTCGGCCGGGGCCGCTACCCGCACCAGGGCATCCTGCGCCAGTGGTCGACCGAGGACGAGCGGGTCGTCCAGGAGTCGATGGCCCAGACCGGCATCTCCGAACTCGCCGACCGCTACGTCGACGAGCTCTCCGGCGGCCAGCGCCAGCGGGTGTGGATCGCCATGGCGCTCGCCCAGCAGACCCCGCTGCTGCTGCTCGACGAGCCGACGACGTACCTGGACATCCAGCACCAGATCGACGTCCTCGACCTGTGCGCGGAGCTCCATGAGGAGCAGGGCCGCACGCTCGTGGCCGTCCTGCACGACCTCAACCACGCCGCCCGCTACGCCACCCACCTCATCGCCCTGCGCGGCGGGGAGGTCATCGCCGAGGGCGCGCCGAAGGACATCGTCACGGCCGACCTGGTCGAGCGGGTCTTCGGGCTGCGCTGCCAGGTCATCGACGACCCGGAGACGGGTACGCCGCTGGTGGTGCCGGCCGCGCGCAAGGCCCGCGGCGCCGATGCCCCCAGGCTGGAGAAGGCGGCGGCTACAGAAGCTTCCTGAGCCGGAACAGGTCGCGCAGGCCCGCCTCCAGCTTCACCCGGCCCGAGCCCCAGGCCTTGGCGAAGTTCAGCTCGCCGGAGACCAGGGCGACCAGGTCGTCGCCGGTCATCGCCAGCCTGATCTCGGCCTTCTCGCGCGGCGGCCCCTCAAGGGTCTCGCGCACGTCGATACGGCCGTCCGCCATGCGTCCGGCGAAGGTGACGTCCAGGTCGGTGATGTGGCAGCTCACCGAGCGGTCCAGCTCGGCGGCCGCCCGCACGTTCCCTTCGCTGTTCTGCATGTTGTCCGAGAGCTTGTCGAGTGCGGCGCGGCACTCCTCAGTCGTGGCCATCGGACCGACCGTACCCCAGCGGTTCGCGGTAGCGTCGGGGCATGAGCGACGCAGTACCGGAGCCCCAGGAGGCGCAGGGAGCGCAGGAGGCGTACCCCGCGTACGAGCCCTCCGCGCCCGCCCCCCTGGACGTTCCGCGCGCCCCCACCGGAAACGCCGAGGTGGACGCACGGCTGACGCGGCTGGCCGACGCGGACCACCTGACCACGGACGGCCATGTCGAGGTGTACGAGGATGTACACCGGGGGCTGCGCGACGCGCTCACCGCGCTCGACGCCCGCCCGGGACCTCCGGCTCCCACCCGTCACCCGACCACCACCCCTCAACGGGGCCCTTCGGGCCCCGAGTCCGATTCGCCGTACGACCGCAGGAGCTGAACCGAACGTGGCAGGAGTCGCACGCCGCCGTCTCGACGCGGAGCTGGTCCGCCGCAAGCTGGCGCGCTCGCGCGAGCACGCGAGCCAGCTGATCGCCGCCGGGCGGGTCTCCGTCGGCAAGACCGTCGCGACCAAGCCCGCCACCCAGGTGGAGACCGCTGCCGCGATCGTGGTGACCGCCGACGACAGCGACCCCGACTACGTCTCGCGCGGCGGCCACAAGCTGGCCGGCGCCCTCGCGGCCTTCGTCCCGCAGGGGCTCGTCGTCGAGGGGCGGCGGGCGCTGGACGCCGGCGCGTCCACCGGAGGCTTCACCGACGTCCTGCTGCGGTCGGGCGCCGCGCACGTCGTCGCCGTCGACGTCGGCTACGGACAACTCGCCTGGTCTCTCCAGCAGGATGAACGCGTCACCGTCAAGGACCGTACGAACGTACGCGAGTTGACGCCGGAAGCGATCGATGGGGAGCCCGTGGACCTTGTCGTGGGGGATCTGTCCTTCATCCCGCTCGGACTGGTACTGCCCGCCCTGGTGCGGTGCACCCGGCCGGACGCCGATCTGGTGATGATGGTGAAGCCGCAGTTCGAGGTGGGCAAGGAGCGCCTCGGCAGCGGGGGAGTGGTACGCAGCGCGCAGCTGCGGGCCGAGGCGGTGCGGGGAGTCGCGCAGAAGGCCTGGGAGCTGGGGCTCGGGGTGATGGGGGTCACCGCCAGTCCGCTGCCCGGTCCCTCCGGGAACGTCGAGTACTTTCTGTGGCTGCGGGCCGGTGCCGACGAACTGGACCCGGCCGACGTTGACCGTGCAGTGGCGGAGGGGCCGCGTTGACACAGAACCGAGCGCGTACTGTTTTCCTGCTCGCCCACACCGGGCGTCCCGCGGCCATCCGCAGTGCCGAACTCGTGGTCAAGGGGCTGCTGCGGGCCGGGATCGGGGTGCGGGTCCTGGAGGCCGAGGCGTGCGACCTGCCGCTGCCGGACGAGGTGGAGCTGGTCGGGGAGGCCACCCCGCAGTGCCTCGACGGGTGCGAGCTGCTCATCGTGCTGGGCGGTGACGGGACGCTGCTGCGCGGCGCGGAGTTCGCCCGCGCCTCCGGGGTGCCGATGCTCGGCGTCAACCTCGGCCGGGTCGGCTTCCTCGCCGAGGCCGAGCGGGACGACCTCGACAAGGTCGTCGACCGCGTGGTGAGCCGGGCGTACGAGGTCGAGGAGCGGATGACCGTCGACGTCGTCGTGCACCGCAACGGCGACATCGTGCACACCGACTGGGCGCTGAACGAGGCCGCCGTGCAGAAGGCCGGCGCGGAGAAGCTGCTCGAAGTCGTGCTGGAGATCGACGGGCGGCCGGTGACGGGGTTCGGCTGCGACGGCATCGTGCTGTCCACGCCGACCGGGTCGACGGCGTACGCCTTCTCGGCCGGGGGGCCGGTGGTGTGGCCCGAGGTGGAGGCGCTGCTGATGGTGCCGATCAGTGCGCATGCGCTGTTCGCGAAGCCGTTGGTGACGTCGCCGGACTCCGTGCTCGCGGTGGAGGTGCTGCCTCATATTCCGCCGGGTGTTCTGTGGTGTGACGGGCGGCGGACGGTGGAGTTGCCTCCCGGGGCGCGGGTGGAGGTGCGGCGGGGGGCGGTGCCGGTGCGGTTGGCCCGGTTGCACCATGCTTCGTTCACGGATCGTCTGGTCGCGAAGTTCGCGTTGCCTGTGTCCGGGTGGCGCGGGGCGCCGCACTAGGCCTGACCCGGCGCGGCGCCCGGATCCCCGCGTTTGCGGGGAGCAACGGATCCGGAACTCGTCGAGTACGGATACGACCGGACCATCCCCGCGGCAGCAGGGAGCAATACTCGTGCAACGAGCGACCCGTCCGCAGGTGACGGCCTGCGGCTGCCCCGGTCGGGTGGGGTGGCGTCGCACAGCGCGGGCGAAACCTCGTATGGTCGGTGCGTGCTTGAGGAGATGCGGATACGGTCGCTCGGAGTCATCGATGACGCCGTGGTCGAGCTGTCGCCCGGGTTCACCGCTGTCACCGGTGAGACGGGTGCGGGCAAGACCATGGTGGTCACCAGCCTCGGGCTGCTCCTGGGCGGACGCGCGGACGCGGCGCTGGTGCGGATCGGGGCCAAGAACGCCGTCGTCGAGGGGCGCATCGCCGTGCCCGACGACGCCGCGGCGGCCGTGCGGGCCGAGGAGGCCGGGGCCGAGCTGGACGACGGGGCGCTGCTGATCAGCCGTACCGTTTCCGCCGAGGGCCGCTCACGGGCGCACCTGGGCGGGCGGTCGGTGCCGGTGGGGATGCTCGCCGAGCTGGCCGACGAGCTGGTGGCCGTGCACGGGCAGACCGACCAGCAGGGGCTGCTCAAGCTGTCCCGGCAGCGGCAGGCCCTGGACCGCTACGCGGGCGACGCGGTCGCCGGGCCGCTCGCGAAGTACGCCGAGGCCTACCGGCGGCTGCGGGCCGTCGCCCGTGAGCTGGAGGAGATCACCACGCGCGCGCGTGAGCGTGCCCAGGAGGCCGATCTCCTGCGTTACGGCCTCGAGGAGGTCTCCGCCGTCGAGCCGCGGGCCGGCGAGGACGTGGAGCTGGCCCAGGAGGCGGAGCGGCTGGGGCACGCCGAGGCGCTCGCGTCGGCCGCCACCGTGGCGCACGCCGCGCTGGCCGGCAACCCGGAGGACCCCGAGGGCCTCGACGCGTCCACGCTGGTCGCGGGTGCGCAGCGGGCCCTGGACGCCGTACGGGGGCACGACCCGGCGCTGGCCGCGCTCGCCGAGCGGATCGGCGAGGTCGGGATCCTGCTGCGTGACGTGGCCGGGGAGCTCGCCGGGTACGCCGACGACCTGGACGCCGACCCGCTGCGGCTGGCGGCGGTCGAGGAGCGGCGGGCCGCGCTGACCGCGCTGACCCGGAAGTACGGCGAGGACGTCGCCGCCGTGCTGACCTGGGCCGAGCAGGGCGCCGCGCGGCTGACCGAGCTGGAGGGCGACGACGAGCGGATCGGCGAGCTGACCGCCGAGCGGGACGCGCTGCGAGAGGAGCTGGGCGGGCTGGCGCAGGCGCTGACGGACGCGCGGACGGAGGCCGCCGAGCGGTTCGCCGCCGCGGTGACCGCCGAGCTGGCCTCGCTCGCCATGCCGCACGCGCGCGTGTCGTTCGAGATCCGGCAGACCGAGGACCCCGAGGGCGTGGAGGTCGGCGGGCGCACGGTCGCGTACGGGCCGTCGGGCGCCGACGAGGTCGAGCTGCTGCTCGCCCCGCACCCCGGCGCGCCGCCGCGGCCGATCGCCAAGGGCGCGTCGGGCGGTGAGCTGTCGCGCGTGATGCTGGCCGTGGAGGTCGTCTTCGCGGGCACGGACCCGGTGCCGACGTACCTCTTCGACGAGGTCGACGCCGGTGTCGGCGGCAAGGCGGCGGTGGAGATCGGGCGGCGCCTGGCACGGCTCGCGAAGAGCGCGCAGGTCGTGGTCGTCACGCATCTGCCGCAGGTGGCCGCGTTCGCCGACCGGCAGCTGCTGGTGGAGAAGACCAACGACGGCTCGGTGACCCGGTCCGGCGTGAAGGTGCTGGAAGGTGAGGAGCGCATCCGGGAGCTGTCCCGGATGCTGGCCGGTCAGGAGGACTCGGAGACGGCCCGCGCACACGCCGAGGAACTGCTCGCGACGGCTCGGGCGGACGCGTAGCGGTCCCGTAGGGTGGCCCGGTGATCAACCGCGCTCGCCGGACCGGCTCGTCCTTCGCCCTCGCCGCTGCCCTCACGCGCACCGGTCTGACCGCGCTGCGCGTCACGGCGCCGGGCGGGCGGGAGCGCTGGGAGCGGAAGAACCACGCCGGACGGACCGTGGGCCTGTACGCCGGGCCCACCTGCGCCGTCGCAGCGGCGGTGGGCACCGCGCGGGTGCGGACCGCCGCCGGGCTCGCCGTGCTCGCCGCCGGGGTCTGCGGGGCCTACGACGACGTGGTGGGCGCCCAGGACCCCCGGCGCGGGTTCCGGGCGCATCTGGCGGCGCTGCGGGGCGGCGAGGTCACCAGCGGGGCGGTGAAGCTGCTCGGGGTGTCCGCGGCCGGGCTCGCCGCCGGTGCGGCGATGAAGGAAAGGCCGCTGGACAAGGTGCTCGCGGGTGTCGTCGTCGCCGGGGCCGCGCACTTCGTCAACCTGGTGGACGTACGCCCCGGGCGGGCCGGCGCGGCGGTCCTCGCGCTCGGTGCGCCGGGGCTGGTGCGCAAGGGGCCCGGTGCGCGGACGGCCGCCGTCGCCATGGGAACCGCCGCGGCCGTACTGCCCGACGACCTCGCCGAGCGCACGATGCTCGGCGACACCGGAGCGCACGCGCTGGGCGCGACCCTCGGCATCGCGGTGGTGGCCGGGAACGGCAGGGCGGGGCTCCTCGCGCACGCCGTCGCACTCGTGGCCGCGGCAGTGTGCGGGGAGAAGGTGAGCGAGGCGGCACGTTCACTCGTGTGAGTGAATCGACCCTGTCTCGTTGCCCCGAGGGTCGCCCGCGCACGACGGTCGTCGTTCCCGGAACACCCGTACGGCCTGGCATCCTTGACGGAGCAGGGCCCAGGAAACCGCGGGGTGCACGCTCTCCGCACCATCCTTCTGTACGTTCTTCGTGACCGTCCCCCGCCGAACCAGGAGTCCCGGCCGCGTGACCCCCGTGAGCAGCCCCGCACCGCACGGTCAGTCGCAGCTGCGCACCGTGCAGGTGCTGGGCGGCGGCAACGCCGGCAGCAGCGCGCACGTGCGCTCCCTGGCCGCGGGGCTCGCCGCACGGGGCGTGAAAGTGACGGTGTGCGCCCCCACCGATGCGGAGCACACCTACGACTTCACGGGCGCCGGAGCCGACCACGTGCACGTGCCCCGCAGCAGCGACCCCGTCTCGGTGGCCGCGCTGCGGACGGTGTGCGCGGACGCCGACCTGGTCCACGCGCACGGGCTGCACGCCTCGTTCCGCGCCGCGCTGGCCCTCGGCGGGCGCCGGGTCCGTACTCCGCTCGTCGTCACCTGGCACGACCGGGTCCACGCCGAAGGGGCGCGCGCCCAGCTGCTGCGCGTGCTGGAGCGGCGGGTGATGAAGGCGGCCACCGTGGTCCTCGGCGCCACCTCGGAGCTGGTCGACCGGGCGCGGCGGACGGGCGCGCGGGACGCCCGGCTCGGCCCGGTCGCGCTCCCCGCCCGGGCGTGCCGGCCGGCCGACCCCGAGGACCCCGACCGGCTGCGCCCGAAGGTCCGGGCCGAACTCGGCGCCATCGGCCGCCCGTTGCTGATCGCGGTCGGCTCCCTGGAGCGCCACCGGGGCTACGACGTCCTGCTCGACGCCGCGCGCGTCTGGCGCCGCCTCGACCCCGTGCCGCTGGTCGTCGTCGCCGGAGAGGGCCCGTTGCGTGCGGAGTTGCAGCGTCGGATCGAGGACGAGCGGCTGCCGGTGACGCTCGTCGGCCGCCGCGACGACGTCGGCGACCTGCTGGCGGCGGCCGACCTCGTGCTGCTGCCGAGCCGCCGGGAGGCGCGCTCCCTCCTCGCCCAGGAGGCGCTCCACGCGCGCGTGCCGCTCGTCGCGAGCCGTGTGGGCGGCATCCCCGAACTCGTCGGCGACGCCGCGGAACTGGTCCCGCACGGGGACGCGCAAGCGTTCGCCGACGCCGTCGTCCGGCTGCTCGACGACCCCGCGCGGCGGGAGGTGCTGCGGGACCGGGGCGTACGGCAGGCGGCCACGTGGCCGACCGAGGACGAGACCGTCGCCCAGGTCCTCAGCGTCTACGACGAGTTGACGCAACCCACGCCGCTGCTCTAGGGCCTGTCTGACAATTCCCGCCTGCCCCGCGGCGTCTGGCACGCACGCTCGCCGCGTTGCCGAACCGCCCACGTGGCTCCGCCACGAGGGCGCTCCGGCGCCTTGCGATCGCACGCACCAGACGCCGCGGGGCCCGCCCTCCGGGCGGACGACGGGAATTGTCAGACAGGCCCTAGGGGCCCGGGCCTAGGGCACGTGCCGGCGGGCGCGCAGGGCCAGGCTCAAGGCGAGGACGGTCTGCGGGTCGTCGAGGTCCGTGCCCAGCAACTCGCCGATCCGCGCCAGCCTGTTGTAGAGCGTCTGCCGGTTCAGGTGGAGCTCGCGTGCCGTCTCCGCCTTGCGGCCCGCGTGTGCCAAGTACGTCTGGAGCGTGGGCAGCAGCGGCGGCTTGGAGCGGTTGTCGTGGTCGCGGAGCGGGCCGATCGCCCGGTCCACGAACGCCGCGAGATCCGGATGGTCGCGCAGCCGCCACAGCAGCAGGTCGATGTCCAGGCGCCGGGCGTCGTACCAGGGCCGGTCGATGAGGCCCTGGGCGGCGGTCGCCGTCTCCGCCGCGTGCCTGAGGCCCGCCGACGCCGCCGCCCAGCCGCCGGCCACCCCGACGACCACCACGGGCGGCTGCGACCCCGGCGGCTGCATCCCGGCCCGCTCCACGCCCGCCCGCAGCGCCGCCGCGACCCGGTCCGCGACCGCCGCCCGCTCCGACTCCGAGCGCAGGCCCAGCAGGAGCGGGACCCGGCCCTCCACGGGCCGTACGCCCAGCAGGACCGGCACCCCCACCGACGCCAGCTCCTCGGCGACCGCGCGCGCCAGCACCGCCCAGCCGCCGCCGGCGGGGGACAGGGTGTCGCCGAGCCGCATCACCACCGGGAGCAGCGGGCTGTGGCCCGGCTTGAAGCCCAGGACCCGCGCCTGCGCCGGGGCGTCCGCCGCGGTGATCCGGCCCTCGGCGAGGTCGGTGAGGAAGTCGCCGCGTCCGCGCGCCGCCAGCTCCTCCTCCTGCCGCGCCTGCATCAGCACCACGGCGAGGATGCCGGCCGCCCGCTCCGCCGCCATCCGGTGCACCGGCGCGAGCGGGGACCGTACGGGGAGCAGGACGAGCCGGGCGCGGACCGAACCGGCGCCGGGGCCGCCGCCGGGCACGTCCACCAGGACCGAGCCCGCGGGGGGCGGGGCGTCCTTGTGCGGGCCGCGCAGCCCCTCCCACACCTGGAGCGGGTCGGCGCCCTCGGGGCCGGATCCGGCGGCGTAGAGCAGCCGGCCGTCGGGGGTCTCCAGGAAGACGGGGTTGTCGCCGAAGCCGGCGAGGATGCCGAGCACCTGGGGCACCCCGCCGCCGCCGAGCAGGGCGTCGGTGCAGCGGCGGTGCACCTCCTCGGCCCGCTGGAGCAGCGCGTAGTGGCCGTTGACGATCTCGGTGTGGATCTCCTCGGTGACCGTCACGAACGGCACCTCGCGGTGCAGCTGGACCAGCGGCAGGCCGGCCGTTCGGGCCGTGTCCACGAGGGCGGCGGGGAGTCGCGCGAAGCGCGGGCCGAGTTCCACGACGAGGGCTGCGATGCCGCGTTCGGCGAGGGTGCGGACGAACGCGCGTTGTTCGGCGGGGCGGGTGCCGAGGCCGTAGCCCGTGGTCAGGAGGAGTTCGCCGCCCTTGAGGAGGGAGGCGATGTTGGGGACCTCGCCGGCGTGGACCCAGCGCACGGTGCGGTGCAGGCGGTCGGCGCCGGCGAGGATCTCCGGGAGGCCGCTGCGGAGGCCTGGGAGCTCCAGGGCGCGCTGCACGGTGATCCCCGAGGGTGGGGGTGCGCTGGGGGTGTTCATGCAGCGGACGGTACCTGGGGGTGCCGGGCGGGTACATCTCCGGGCGCCCGGTGCTGCATGGGCGCCCGGGGACGGGGTGGGCCGGAGGTGGGTCGCGCGGCCCGGCGCTGCGGAGTGCCTCCCCCACTCTCGGCTTCGCTCGAGCGGGGAGGACCCCCACTGCCCACCCGTGCCGCCCCTGGGGGTACCTCCCAGGCCGTTCAGGCACTGGGGGAGGCACGACTGCCCGCAGCTGCGCGCGCGACTGCCCGCAGCTGCGGGCAAGGAGTCCGTCAGCCCCCGTAGGCGCCGCTCGCCGTCAGCCTCAGGGCCGTGTCGATCAGGGGGACGTGGCTGAAGGCCTGGGGGAAGTTGCCGACCTGGCGCTGGAGGCGGGGGTCCCACTCCTCGGCCAGGAGACCGAGGTCGTTGCGCAGGGAGAGGAGCTTCTCGAAGAGCTTGCGCGCCTCGTCCACCCGGCCGATCATCGCCAGGTCGTCGGCCATCCAGAACGAGCAGGCCAGGAACGCGCCCTCGTCGCCGGGCAGGCCGTCGACGCCCTCGTCGCCGCCCTCCGTCGGGTAGCGCAGGATGAAGCCGTCCGACGTGGACAGCTCGCGCTGGATCGCCTCGATGGTGCCGATGACCCGCTTGTCGTCCGGCGGCAGGAAGCCCATCTGCGGGATCAGCAGCAGCGAGGCGTCCAGCTCCTGGGAGCCGTAGGACTGCGTGAAGGTGTTGCGTTCCTTGTCGTAGCCCTTCTCGCACACGTCCCGGTGGATGTCGTCGCGCAGCTGCTTCCAGCGCTCCAGCGGGCCGTCGGCGTCGCCGGACTCGATCAGCTTGATGGTGCGGTCGACGGCGACCCAGGCCATCACCTTGGAGTGCACGAAGTGGCGGCGCGGGCCGCGCACCTCCCAGATGCCCTCGTCCGGCTCCTGCCAGTGGTCCTCCAGGTAGCGGATCAGCTTGAGCTGGAGCACGGAGGCGTAGTCGTTGCGGGACAGGCCCGTCATGTGGGCCAGGTGCAGGGCCTCGGTGACCTCGCCGTAGACGTCCAGCTGGAGCTGGTGCGCGGCGCCGTTGCCGACCCGGACCGGCGTCGAGCCCTCGTATCCGGGCAGCCAGTCCAGCTCCGCCTCGCCGAGCTCGCGCTCGCCGGCGATGCCGTACATGATCTGCAGGTTCTCCGGGTCGCCGGCGACCGCGCGCAGCAGCCACTCGCGCCAGGCGCGGGCCTCCTCGCGGTAGCCGGTGCGCAGCAGCGAGGACAGGGTGATCGCCGCGTCGCGCAGCCAGGTGTAGCGGTAGTCCCAGTTGCGGACGCCGCCGATGTCCTCCGGCAGGGAGGTGGTGGGCGCGGCGACGATGCCGCCGGTGGGGGCGTACGTCAGGGCCTTCAGCGTGATCAGGGAGCGGACCACGGCCTCCCGGTACGGGCCGTGGTACGTGCAGTGCTCGACCCACTCGCGCCAGAAGTCCTCCGTCGCCTCCAGCGACTGCTCCGGCTCCGGCAGCCCCGGCGGCTCCTTGTGCGAGGGCTCCCACGAGATGGTGAACGCGATCCGGTCACCCGGAGCGACCGTGAAGTCCGCGTACGTGGTGAGCGCCTTGCCGTAGGTCTCGGCCTCCGTGTCGAACCACACGGAGTCGGGACCGGCGACGGCCACCGTGCGCCCCTCCTGCTTGTGCACCCACGGGACCACCCGGCCGTAGCTGAACCGCATCCGCAGCTCCGAGCGCATCGGCACCCGGCCGGAGACGCCCTCCACGATCCGGATCAGCTGCGGCGCGCCGTCGCGCGGGGGCATGAAGTCGATCACCCGGACCGTGCCGCGCGGGGTGTCCCACTCGGACTCCAGGATCAGCGAGTCGCCGCGATAGGTCCGCCGGGCCGCGGTGGGCGGTTCGGCACCGGGGGCGTAGGCGGGTCCGAGCCGCCAGAAGCCGTGTTCCCCGGTGCCCAGGAGACCGGCGAAGATGGCATGCGAGTCGAAGCGGGGCAGGCACAGCCAGTCGACTGTGCCGTCCCGGCAGACCAGGGCGGCGGTCTGCATGTCTCCGATGAGTGCGTAGTCTTCGATGCGCCCGGCCACGTGCAACTCCAGTCGAACGGCCACGTCACCCCGCGTGGGGGCGGTCGCTAGTGCGGTCAAGGGTGGGATCAGGGATATGTCATGCGTCGTTGAGCCATGAAGCAAAGCAGCCGTCCGGCCGTGAAGCCAAACGCTGTGCCGCAAACGACAATTGTTGCTCAACGAACTGGTGCTCAACGAACTGCCGAGCTCTCGTTGTTCCGGCGGTGACGGACGGGGGGTGGTGCCGTGTCGCCGGGGCCGGCTCGGCAGCGAACGTCCGAGCAGGATACGACGCACGTAGATGATCTGTGTGCTGCTCCGGACAACGCGGGTCCGCCGAACGAGTGAGCGCCGGGTGAGGAAACGGTGAGCCACGCGTCTGCGTGTCCGAACGTGCGCGGAGGGTGGCCGGAAGCCGTCGCCCCGAGGCGCTGATACGCTGGTAGCCCGTGGACCGGTGGGAGGAAAACCCCGGAACCGCAGCGACGGCGCCGCCGCCGACAACCCGGGACGACCGGGTCGGACGACGGACGCACCGCACCCCAGATCGCGACCACGGGAGCCCCCTCTTGGCCATGCCGCCCGCTGCTTTTCGAAACAGCACAGCTTCGACGACCAAGCACATCTTCGTCACCGGGGGTGTCGCCTCCTCGCTGGGCAAGGGGCTGACCGCCTCCAGCCTCGGCATGCTGCTCAAGGCACGGGGTCTGCGCGTCGTGATGCAGAAGCTCGACCCGTACCTCAATGTCGACCCTGGCACGATGAACCCCTTCCAGCACGGTGAGGTCTTCGTCACCAACGACGGCGCCGAGACCGACCTGGACATCGGACACTACGAGCGTTTCCTCGACCGCGACCTGGACGGCTCCGCCAATGTCACTACAGGCCAGGTCTACTCGACGGTGATCGCCAAGGAGCGGCGCGGCGAGTACCTGGGCGACACCGTGCAGGTCATCCCGCACATCACCAACGAGATCAAGCACCGCATCCGCCGCATGGCGACGGACGAGGTGGACGTCGTGATCACCGAGGTCGGCGGCACGGTCGGCGACATCGAGTCGCTGCCGTTCCTGGAGACCGTCCGCCAGGTCCGGCACGAGGTCGGCCGGGACAACGTCTTCGTGGTGCACATCTCGCTCCTGCCGTACATCGGCCCCTCGGGTGAGCTGAAGACGAAGCCGACCCAGCACTCGGTTGCGGCGCTGCGCAACATCGGTATCCAGCCGGACGCGATCGTCCTGCGCTGCGACCGCGAGGTGCCGACCGCGATCAAGCGCAAGATCTCCCTGATGTGCGACGTCGACGAGGCGGCCGTGGTGGCCTGCCCCGACGCCCGCTCGATCTACGACATCCCCAAGGTCGTCCACACCGAGGGCCTGGACGCCTATGTCGTCCGCAAGCTCGACCTGCCCTTCCGCGACGTCGACTGGACGACCTGGGACGACCTGCTCGACCGCGTCCACAACCCCGACCACGAGATCGTCATGGCGCTGGTCGGCAAGTACATCGACCTGCCCGACGCCTACCTGTCGGTCACCGAGGCGCTGCGCGCGGGCGGCTTCGCCAACAAGGCCCGCGTGAAGATCAAGTGGGTCACGTCCGACGACTGCAAGACCCCGGCCGGCGCCAAGGCGCAGCTCGGTGACGTCGACGCCATCTGCATCCCGGGCGGCTTCGGCGACCGTGGTGTGCTCGGCAAGGTCGGCGCGATCAAGTACGCCCGCGAGAACAAGATCCCGCTGCTGGGCCTCTGCCTGGGCCTGCAGTGCATCGTGGTCGAGGCCGCGCGCAACCTGGCCGGCATCACGGACGCCAACTCCACCGAGTTCGACCCGGCCACCGGCCACCCGGTGATCTCCACCATGGCCGAGCAGCTGGACATCGTGGCCGGCGAGGGCGACATGGGCGGCACCATGCGGCTCGGCATGTACCCGGCCAAGCTGGCCGAGGGCTCGATCGTCCGCGAGGTCTACGACGGCAAGGAGTACGTCGAGGAGCGGCACCGCCACCGCTACGAGGTGAACAACGCCTACCGCGCGGAGCTGGAGAAGAAGGCCGGGATCCTCTTCTCGGGCACCTCCCCGGACGGCAAGCTCGTCGAGTACGTCGAATACCCCCGTGACGTCCACCCCTACCTGGTCGCCACGCAGGCGCACCCGGAGCTGCGCTCGCGCCCGACCCGCCCGCACCCGCTCTTCGCCGGGCTGGTCAAGGCCGCGGTCGAGCGGAAGACGGGGAAGACGTCGAAGTAACACACCAGTTGTACGGTGGCCGGGGCGCGCGCATTCAAACGCGCGGGCCCCGGCTTTTCGCGTACGTCTGGAAGGGCAGGTCAGGCATGACGGGCAGCACCATCAAGGACATCCCCGAGGAGTGGGAGGTCCGGGACACCCGGACGCCCTTCCGGGGCAAGAAGACCTCCGTCCGCACGGACGACGTGGTCATGCCCGACGGCTCCGTGGTGACCCGCGACTACCAGGTCCACCCCGGCTCCGTGGCCGTCCTCGCCCTGGACGACGAGGGCCGGGTGCTGGTCATCCGCCAGTACCGGCACCCCGTGCGCGAGAAGCTGTGGGAGATCCCCGCCGGTCTGCTCGACGTCCCCGGCGAGAACCCGCTGCACGCCGCGCAGCGCGAGCTGTACGAGGAGGCGCACGTCAAGGCCGAGGACTGGCGGGTGCTGACCGACGTCTACACCACCCCCGGCGGCTGCGACGAGGCCGTACGGATCTTCCTCGCCCGGGAGCTGTCCGAGGCCGACGGCGACCGCTTCGAGGTCGAGGACGAAGAGGCCGACATGGAGCTCGAGCGGGTGCCCGTCGCCGACCTGGTCCGGGGTGTGCTCGCGGGTGACCTGCACAACAACTGCCTGGTCGTGGGCGTGCTCTCGCTCGTCGCGGCCGAGCAGGGCGACGGGCTCGACGCGCTCCGCCCGGCTCAGGCGCCGTGGCCGGCGCGTCCCTTCGAGGTCTGACACCACTACCTGGCGCCCCTACCTCACGACCCTGTGCGGTGTGACCATCGGCTGATCCGATCGGGGGATGTGCCCGCCGCGCTCCGCCGGGAAGGTCGCAGAGCGTGAACTAGGCTCGGGAAACGCCCGAACCGGGGTTCCGGCGGGCGCCGGCGTGCGGTGGGATCGGGAGTGTGGCCCGTGACGGATCAGGCGGTGGACACGGACGGCGTACGGCTGTCGGACGACCCTGCTGAGAAGAGTCGGTTCCTGGGCCGCACCCGGGAATTGAAAGAGCTGTGCGCCGACATCGAACGGGCGGGTCTGGACACCCTCTCCGGTCGCAAGGCCCCCCGGGCGCGCGTACTGCTCATCGCCGGCCGGCCCGGTTCCGGTCGCACCGCGCTTGCCGAAGAACTGGCCGCCCAGGTCGCCGACCGCTACCCCGACGGCGTGCTGCGGGCCCGGCTGAGCGAGCCGGACGGCACCCGCGTGCCCGTCGCACGCCTGGCCCGGGAGCTGCTCACCGAGCTGGACCGCCCCGCCCCGCCCGGCGCCGACGAGGACGACCTCACCGAGGCCCTGCGCACCGCCCTCGCCGACCGCCGGGTCCTGCTCCTGCTCGACGACGCCGCCGATGCCGAGCAGGTCGACGCGCTGCTGCCGGACACGCCGGGCTGCCTGGTCGTCGCGGTCGCCGAGGGCCCGCTGACCGGCATCGCGGACGTCCGCCCGTGCACACTGGGGGGCCTCGACACCAAGTCGGCCCTGGAACTGCTGTCCCGGCACACGGGCGCGGTCCGCATCACCGTCGACCCCCGGGCCGCCGAGCAGCTGGTCGAGGTCTGCCAGGCCCAGCCCGCCGCCCTGACCCTGGCCGGCGGCTGGCTCGAGGCCCGGCCCCAGTCCGCCGTTGCCGACCTCGCCAAGCACGTGCGCTCCGAGGGTGACGAGGGCACCCCGCTCACCCGGGTCTTCCGCCTCGCCTACGCGTCGCTGCCCGGCACCGCCGCCCGGACACTGCGCCTGCTCTCCCTCGCCCCGGCCGGCCTGGTCGACCCGCACACCGCCTCCGCGCTCGCCGGCTGCTCCGTGACGGGCGCCCGCACCGTCCTGGACGACCTCGTCGCCCTCGGCGTCCTGCACGCGGTCGACTCCCCGCTGCCCGAGTACCAGGTCCCCGGCTGCCTGCACGCCCAGCTGAGGGCCCTCGCCGAGGCCCATGACCGCCCCGCCGAGCTCCAGCTCGCCCGCGCCCGCATGCTGGAGCGGACGGTACGCCTGCTCCAGTCCTGCCGTGCGGTCACCGAGACCGACAGCCCGCAGGCCCGCGAGAAGCTCCTCGCGATGCCGCGCGCCCTGCGCTTCCCCAGCCCGAGGGCCGCCGCCGACTGGCTGCGCGTCCGCCGTCCCGCCCTGCTGGCCGCGGCCCGTCTCGCGGTCGCCGACGGGGAGCTGGACACCCTCGCCCGGAGACTGATGTCCCAGCTGGTCCGGGCCATGGTGGCCCACTTCGGCACCCAGGCGGCGGCGCCCGACCTGTACGGCATCCACCGCCTCGTCCTCGACGTGGCCGAGCGGCGCGAGCTGCCCCGCGAGAAGGCGGCGGCCCTGCTGAACCTGGCCGACCTGGACGCCCGCACCGGCCGTACCGCCGAGGCCCTGGTGCGCTACCGGGCCGCGCTGGACGCCGGACGCGAGGCGAACGACCCGTACGCGACCGCCCGCGCGATGGAATCCGTAGGCGGCGCCCACCTGGAGCTCGGGGACTACGACCGGGCCGCCGACTGGTTCGGCCGGGCCCTCGCCCAGCGGCTCGCCCGGGACGAGCGCGCCGACGCCGCCCGGATCTACGGCCGCGTCGCCACCGCCCACACCTACGCCGGCCGCTACGGCGAGGCGCTGCGCAGCTGGCGCGCGGCGGTCGCCGGGTACCGCAGGACCGGCGATCTCCCGGCCCACGCGCGGGCGTTGAGCGAGCTGGCCCGTGTCCAGGAGTACGCCGGACGCCCCGAGGAGTCGCTGCGCACCTGCCAGGAGGCCGTCGAATGGGCCCGCCGGGCCGAGGACGTCCGGCTCCAGGCGGCGCTGCATCTGCGGCTGGCCGACACCCTCGACCGACTCGGCGACCCCACGGCGGCCGGCCTGCAGCGGAGCGTGGCTGATCAGATGTTGAGGGAAGATCCCGCCGATGCCTGCGAAATCCGCAGCACACTGACTGAAGATTGATGCTTTGAAAGGCTAGACAGCGGGAACACCTTCATTAGACTGGCTCTGCCGCACGTTCTTGCGGTCTCTCCCGGTGTGCCCGCCCCTGGACGGGTATGCCTTGTAATAGCCGTAATAGCCCCATCAACTGAGCCAAGGACCGTGATCCACGTGAAGGTCGGCATTCCCCGCGAGGTCAAGAACAACGAGTTCCGGGTGGCCATCACCCCCGCCGGCGTCCACGAGCTGGTGCGCCACGGTCACCAGGTCGTCGTCGAGCGCGACGCCGGTGTCGGCTCCTCGATCCCCAACGACGAGTACGTGGCCGCCGGCGCGCGGATCCTCGACACCGCCGACGAGGTCTGGGCCGCCGCCGACCTGGTGCTGAAGGTCAAGGAGCCCATCGCGGAGGAGTACCACCGCCTCCGCAAGGACCAGACGCTCTTCACCTACCTGCACCTGGCCGCCTCCAAGGAGTGCACGGACGCGCTCATCGAGTCCGGCACCACCGCGATCGCCTACGAGACGGTCGAGCTGCCGAACCGCGCGCTGCCGCTGCTCGCCCCCATGTCCGAGGTCGCGGGCCGGCTGGCCCCCCAGGTCGGCGCCTACCACCTGATGGCCGCCAACGGTGGCCGCGGTGTGCTGCCGGGCGGCGTCCCCGGCGTGCTGGCCGGCAAGGCCGTCGTCATCGGCGGTGGCGTCTCTGGCTGGAACGCCGCGCAGATCGCCATCGGCATGGGTTTCCACGTGACCCTGCTCGACAAGGACATCAACAAGCTCAAGGAAGCCGACAAGATCTTCGGTACGAAGATCCAGACGGTCGTCTCCAACGCCTTCGAGCTGGAGAAGGCCTGCCTGGAGGCCGACCTCGTGATCGGCGCCGTCCTGATCCCGGGTGCCAAGGCCCCGAAGCTGGTCACCAACGAGCTGGTGTCCCGGATGAAGCCCGGAAGTGTTCTTGTCGACATCGCGATCGACCAGGGCGGCTGCTTCGAGGACTCCCACCCCACCACGCACGCCGAGCCGACCTTCCCGGTCCACAACTCGGTCTTCTACTGCGTCGCCAACATGCCCGGCGCGGTGCCCAACACCTCCACGTACGCGCTGACCAACGCCACGCTGCCGTACATCGTGGAGCTGGCGAACCGCGGCTGGGCCGACGCGCTGCGCCGCGACCCCGCGCTGGCCAAGGGCCTCAACGCGCATGACGGCAAGGTCGTCTACCGCGAGGTCGCCGAGGCGCACGGCCTGGAGCACGTCGAGCTGGACTCGCTGCTCGCCTGAGTCGCTCGCCGGTCACTCGCCCAAGTCATCAAACGGTAAAGGCGATACGTCAACAGACGTCGTCAACGCCACACACCCGGCCGGACCTTGCCCGACAAGGTCCGGCCGGGTGTGTGTATGGTCACTTTGCGATTCTCGGCCAACTCGCCTCGAACGTAACGCTTCAACCGATTCGCGCACCGGTGAAACCTGCTGTGCGACGGCCGTACGCCCTTGACAGGGGGATGTTTCATTGCCGACACATCGGGCCGGGTCCGGCGGATTGTGTTGCTGCGGACGGCCGACACGCCATAGAGTCGCCGAACGTCGGCATGGTGCCACGCTGACCTGTCTAGAAGTTTCCTGGTCACCAAGGAGGTAAGACGACTTGTGAATGAGTCGACATTTACTCCCGGGGGTGGTCAACCAGGAATGCCTGCACGGGCCGAGGGCCCCGGGCGTCTCGAGGCTGTCGGCTCCGTCGCTGTGCGCACCTTCACAGCCGCCCACCAGAGTCCGCAGGCAACTCAGACAGCACACATGAGTATGGATGGCCAACACGTGAACGCCATGGCCGGCGACGGAAGTGGCGCGCCCCGCAACCACTTCGCCGACTACGACGAACTGCCCGAGGGGCACTTCTACGACCCGGACGCGGAGTACGAACCGGATCCCGAGTACGCCGCCACGCTCGCGCCCGACGCGGCCCGCCAGCGCCGTGAGCGCATCGGTCCGACCGGACGCCCGCTGCCGTACTTCCCGATCCCGGGCCCGCTGACCGATCACGGTCCCGCGAAGATCATCGCGATGTGCAACCAGAAGGGCGGCGTGGGCAAGACCACGTCGACCATCAACCTGGGTGCCGCGCTCGCCGAGTACGGGCGCCGGGTGCTGCTCGTCGACTTCGACCCGCAGGGCGCGCTGTCGGTCGGTCTAGGCGTCAACCCGATGGAGCTCGACCTCACCGTCTACAACCTGCTCATGGAGCGGGGCATGGCGGCCGACGAGGTGCTGCTGAAGACCGCGGTCCCCAACATGGACCTGCTGCCCAGCAACATCGACCTGTCGGCGGCCGAGGTCCAGCTGGTGAGCGAGGTCGCGCGCGAGTCCACGCTGCAGCGGGCGCTGAAGCCGCTGATGGACGACTACGACTACATCGTGATCGACTGCCAGCCCTCGCTCGGCCTGCTCACGGTCAACGCGCTGACCGCCGCGCACAAGGTGATCGTGCCGCTGGAGTGCGAGTTCTTCGCGCTGCGCGGTGTGGCGCTGCTGACCGAGACGATCGAGAAGGTCCAGGAGCGGCTCAACCCCGACCTGGAGCTCGACGGCATCCTCGCCACGATGTACGACTCGCGCACGGTGCACAGCCGTGAGGTGCTCGCGCGGGTCGTCGAGGCGTTCGACGACCACGTGTACCACACGGTCATCGGGCGCACGGTCCGCTTCCCGGAGACCACGGTCGCCGGTGAGCCGATCACCACGTACGCGTCCAACTCCGTCGGTGCCGCCGCCTACCGCCAGCTCGCCAGGGAGGTGCTCGCCCGGTGTCACGCCGAGTGAGTCTGCCGGGGGCCGACGAACTCTTCCGTACGACAGGGGGGATGGCGCTCCAGGCGTCCACCCCGCGGCGACCGGCGGGCGGCGAAGCCCGGGTGCCGGCACCGGCGGGGGAGAGCGACCAGGCGGCCGCCGAGGACGCACCGCAGTCCGTGCCCGCGCAGGGCGGTGACGGCGAGGGCGCCGAGCACACCGCGGCGGACGCGGAGCCGGGCTCCGCGGGCGAGCCGCACAGCCGGAGCGCGGAGCGCTCCGCGCGGGGCGCCGGGCCGGGTGCGGGAGCGCAGGAAGGTTCTGCCGCCGCCGGCCAGCCCCGCAAGCGCGGCCGGGCCGCCGCACGCCGCCCCAGCGGCCGTGAGCGCCACGACGAGAAGATCACCGTGTACGTCTCCGCCGAGGAGCTCATGGACCTCGAGCACGCCCGCCTCGTGCTCCGGGGCGAGCACGGGCTGGCCGTCGACCGCGGCCGCATCGTCCGCGAGGCGGTCGCCGTGGTCCTCGCCGACCTGGAGACCCGGGGGGATGCCAGCATCCTCGTACGACGGCTGCGCGGGCGCTAGCGGTAGCCTGCGGGGGCCATGACCTCGAACGACGCCCCCCGCCCCGGCGCCCGCGCCGGCCGTCGGCGTGCGCTGGGGAGAGGGCCGGCAGAGCCGCGGGTGCCCCCACCGGCCCCTCCAGTCCCGCCGGCCCCTCCAGTCCCGCCGGGCTCTCCAGTCCCGTCGGACCCTCCGGTCCCGCCAGTCATCGAGACGCCCGAGGCACGTGAGACGCCCGAGGCGTCCGAGGCGCAGTCCGACGACGGTGGCGGCGGTGTCTTCAAGGTGCGGCTCGCCAACTTCGAGGGGCCCTTCGACCTGCTCCTCCAGTTGATCTCCAAGCACAAGATGGACGTCACCGAGGTCGCCCTGTCCAAGGTGACCGACGAGTTCATGGCGCACATCCGGGCGATGGGGCCGGACTGGGACCTCGACGAGACGACCGAGTTCCTGGTCGTGGCGGCGACCCTGCTCGACCTGAAGGCGGCCCGGTTGCTGCCCGCCGCCGAGATCGAGGACGAGGCCGACCTGGCGCTGCTGGAGGCCCGCGACCTGCTCTTCGCCCGGCTGCTCCAGTACCGCGCGTACAAGCAGATCGCCGAGATCTTCAACGAGCGGCTCGAAGCCGAGGCCCGACGGTACCCCCGTACCGTCGGCCTGGAACCCCACCACGCGGAGCTGCTGCCCGACGTCGTCATCAGCATCGGGCCGGAGGGCTTCGCCAAGCTCGCCGTGAAGGCGATGCAGCCCAGGCCCAAGCCGCAGGTGTACGTCGAGCACATCCACGCGCCCCTGGTCAGCGTGCAGGAGCAGGCGGGCATCGTCGTCGCCCGCCTGAGGGAGCTGGGCGAGGCCAGCTTCCGGGTGCTGGTCGAGGACACCGAGGACACGCTGACCGTCGTGGCCCGCTTCCTCGCCCTGTTGGAGCTGTACCGGGAGAAGGCCGTCGCGCTGGACCAGGAGACCGCGCTGGGTGACCTGCTGGTGCGCTGGACGGGAGGCGACGAGGACACCGAACCGGTGGTGACCGACGAGTTCGACCGGCCGCCCGAGGCGCCGAAGGAGGAGCAGAAGGCGTGAGTGAAGAGACCACGGAGGTTCCGGGCGGGCCCGCTGCCGTCGCCGCCCTCGACCTCAAGCCCGCCCTCGAAGCCGTCCTCATGGTCGTGGACGAGCCCGTGACCGAGGAGCACCTCGCGAAGATACTCCAGCGGCCCCGGCGGCAGATCGCGGACGCCCTGCGCGAGCTGGCCGACGAGTACACCGTCCAGGGCCGCGGCTTCGAGCTGCGCCTGATCGCCGGCGGCTGGCGTTTCTACAGCCGTCCCGAGTACGCCGCCGCCGTCGAGGGCTTCGTCCTGGACGGCCAGCACGCCCGCCTCACCCAGGCCGCGCTGGAGACCCTCGCGGTGGTCGCCTACCGCCAGCCGGTCAGCCGCAGCCGCGTCTCCGCGGTGCGCGGCGTGAACTGCGACGGCGTGATGCGCACCCTCCTGCAGCGGGGTCTGGTGGAGGAGGCGGGCACGGAACCCGAAACAGGTGCGATCCTGTACGTGACGACGAACTACTTCCTGGAGCGGATGGGCCTGCGCGGCCTGGACGAGCTCCCGGAGCTCGCGCCCTTCCTCCCGGAGGCCGCGGCGATCGAGGCCGAGACACTGGAAGCGGTGCCGTCGTTCGATCCGGACGCCCCGGATTCCGATTCCGGGGACGCAGACGACAAGACGGAACTTTGATGCGAAGCAGCAGCGGCAGGAACAGCAGCGGAAACAACGGCGGGAGCCGTGGTGGCAACAGCGGCGGCCGCGGCGGGAGTGGCGGTGGCCGCGGCAACTACCGCGGTGCCGGTAACAACCGCGACGACAAGCAGGGCGGCCGTCCCAAGAAGCCGCGCCCGGAGGAGCGGCGCTACGACGTGGGCCCCGGCGCCACCAAGGACGGTCCGAAGTCGGGCCGCGGCCCCTCGGCCCGCGGCGGCGCGAAGGGCGGTCCGAAGCGGCCCCAGCAGCGCGGGCGCAGCGCCCCGGCCACGTCCCGCGAGTACGAGACGCGGGCCGAGGAGCGCAACCGTGAGCGGTACGCGGGCAAGAAGGACGTCAAGCTGCCCAAGACCTTCCCGGGTGCCGAGCAGGAGGGCGAGCGGCTGCAGAAGGTCCTCGCGCGCGCGGGCTACGGCTCCCGGCGTGCCTGCGAGGAGCTGATCGAGCAGGCCCGGGTCGAGATCAACGGCGAGATCGTGCTGGAGCAGGGCCGCCGCGTCGACCCGGAGAAGGACGAGGTCAAGGTCGACGGCCTGACCGTCGCCACGCAGTCGTACCAGTTCTTCTCGCTCAACAAGCCCGCCGGTGTCGTCTCCACCATGGAGGACCCGGAGGGCCGCCAGTGCCTCGGTGACTACGTCACCAACCGCGAGACCCGCCTCTTCCACGTCGGCCGGCTCGACACCGAGACCGAGGGCGTCATCCTGCTCACCAACCACGGCGAGCTGGCCCACCGCCTGACCCATCCCCGCTACGGCGTGAAGAAGACCTACCTCGCGCACATCGTGGGCCCGATCCCGCGCGACCTCGGCAAGCGCCTCAAGGACGGCATCCAGCTGGAGGACGGGTACGCGCGCGCGGACCACTTCCGGGTCGTGGAGCAGACCGGCAAGAACTACCTGGTCGAGGTGACCCTCCACGAGGGTCGCAAGCACATCGTGCGGCGCATGCTCGCGGAGGCCGGCTTCCCGGTCGACAAGCTGGTGCGCACCGCCTTCGGTCCCATCACCCTGGGCGACCAGAAGTCGGGCTGGTTGCGCCGGCTGTCCAACACGGAGGTCGGGATGCTGATGCAGGAGGTCGAGCTCTAGTCGACCCGTCGTAACGGTTGGCCCCGAGCAAGGGCTTGTTCCGACCGGCCGCCCCCTTTTATAGTCAGAGTGACTATTAAGGGGGTGGCCGGTCGTGCACGGCTACGACAAACACGCCTTCGAGCCCTTCGCCGTCACCGTCGATCTCGCCGTCCTCACGCTCCGCGCGGGCGCGCTGCACGTGCTGCTCGTCGAGCGGGGCCAGGAGCCGTACGCGGGCCGCTGGGCGCTGCCCGGCGGGTTCCTGCTGCCGACCGAGTCGGCGGAGACGGCGGCCCGCAGGGAGCTGGCCGAGGAGACCGGCCTGGCCGATGTGACGGGGCTGCACCTCGAGCAGCTGCGGACCTACAGCGAGCCCGACCGCGACCCCAGGATGCGCGTCGTGTCCGTCGCGTTCGCCGCCCTGCTGCCCGACCCTCCCGAGCCGCACCCGGGCACCGACGCGGCCGAGGCCCGCTGGGTGCCGTACGAGAAGGCCGAAGGCCTCGCCTTCGACCACGACCGGATCCTGGCCGACGCCCGGGACCGCGTCGGCGCCAAGCTGGAGTACACCTGCCTGGCCACCGCCTTCTGCCCGGCCGAGTTCACGCTCGGCGAGCTGCAGCAGGTCTACGAGACGGTGTGGGGCACCGCCCTGGACCGGCCCAACTTCCGCCGCAAGGTCCTCGCCACCCCCGGTTTCGTCGAACCGGTCCCCGGCGCCGCCCGGCTCACCGGCGGCCGCGGCAAACCGGCCGCGCTGTACCGCGCGGGCCCGGCCACCACGCTGCACCCGCCCCTGCTCCGCACCCCTCGGGAAGGACGCCCCGCATGACCACGACCGCCGTCACCAAGCGCGCCGCCACCGGGGCGCTCACCGGACTCGCCCTCGGGGACGCGCTGGGCTTCCCCACCGAGTTCAACGACGTCCCGTCGATCCTCGCCAAGTGCGGCCCGTGGCGGGAGATGGAGCTGCCCCGGCCCGCGATCGTCACCGACGACACGCAGATGACGCTGGCGCTGGGGAAGGGGCTGCGGACGGCCATGGACCGCGGAGTGCTGGCGCCGGAGGGGATGACCGGGCCCGTACGGCAGGAGTTCATTGCCTGGAACCGGTCGCCGGAGAACAACCGGGCCCCGGGCAACACCTGCCTCACGGCCTGCGGCCTCCTGGAGCGACCGGACCGCCGCTGGCAGGACGCCAGCCAGGTCCACTCCAAGGGCTGCGGCGCCAACATGCGCGTCGCGCCCATAGGACTCGTCCCCGGCCTCAGCGACGAACAGCGCGCCGGCGCCGCCCAGTTGCAGTCCGCCCTCACCCACGGGCACCCGACCGCGCTCGCCGCCTCCGACCTCACCGCGCACGCCGTACGGCTGCTCGCCGAGGGCGCCGAGCCGACCGGGCTGGTCGGGCTGCTGCGGTCGTACGCCTACGACAACCGCACCCGCTACCACGAGCGCTGGCTCGGCGACCTGTGGACCCGCGCCCAGGACCCCACACCCGAGCACTTCATCGCGCGCGGCTGGGACGAGTGCCTGGCGATCCTCGAACGGCTCCGGCACGCGGTGCGCACCGTCTCGCCGGAGACCGACCCGTGTCTGGCGGTCGGTGAGGGCTGGATCGCCGAGGAGGCCATGGCGGCCGGGCTGCTCTGCTTCCTGCTCTTCGTCGACGAGCCGCTGACCGCCCTGCGCCGCGGCGCCTGCACCTCGGGCGACTCCGACTCCATCGCCTGCCTTGCCGGTGCCTTCGCGGGCGCGTACCTCGGCGCCGACGCCTGGCCGTCCTCGTGGGCCGACCGCATCGAGTACCGGGCCGACCTGCTGGCCCTCGGGGCGCTCTGGGACGCTTGAGCGATGATCGACGCCCTCGACATCGACCTGGCCCCGGTGGTGGCCGAGCAGCCCTTCCCGGTGCTGTTCGCCACCGTCTCCGGCGCCCACCTCTACGGCTTCCCCTCCCGCGACTCGGACGTCGACCTGCGCGGCGTCCACCTGCTGCCGGCCGCCGACCTGGTCGGGCTGCGCGAGCCGGAGGAGACGCGGTCGCGGATGTGGGACCGGGAGGGCGTCGAGATGGACCTGGTCACGCACGACCTGCGCAAGTTCGTACGGCTGATGCTGCGGCGCAACGGCTATGTGCTGGAGCAGCTGCTGTCGCCGCTGGTCGTGCACACCACCGGGGCGCACCGGGAACTGGCCGCCCTCGCGCCGGGCGTCCTCACCGCCCACCACGCGCACCACTACCGGGGGTTCGCGAACACCCAGTGGCGGCTGTTCGAGAAGAGCGGTGAGCTGAAGCCGCTGCTGTACACCTTCCGGGTGCTGCTCACCGGCATCCACCTGATGCGCGCCGCGGAGCTCCAGCCCCATCTGCCCACGCTCGTCGACGAGGTCGACGCCGCCCCGGGCTACCTGCCCGACCTGATCGCCGCCAAGGCGGAGCGAGAGCACGGGGACGCCGGCGTCGACCACGCGCGCGTGCGTGCCGACGTGGAGGGGCTGCACGGCGTGCTGGACGGGGCGCAGGCGGCGTCAGCCCTGCCCGACGCGCCCACCGCGTACGACGCCCTGCACGACCTCGTCGTACGGACCCGGCTGGAGCGCTGAGGCGCGGCGGGTGCGGATCAGGAAGGCCTCCACCCGGCGCCGGTCCGGCTCCTCGGGGAGCGGGCTGTGCCGGGCCGCCTCCTCGCCCTCCCGGGCCAGGCGCGCCATCCGCGCCTCCACCTCCGGCCACGGCACCTCGCCGCGCTTCACGGCGAGCAGCGACTCCCGCCGGTCGCCGACGTCGATCGTCAGGACTCCGGTGCGCAGCAGGTCGCGGGCGGTCGTCAGCAGCCGCAGCAGGTGCATGGCGTGCTTCCAGCGCGGGGCGCCGTGCGTGCGCACGTCGGCGTCCAGCTTGCGGCGCTGGCCGTACGCGTAGCGGGTGAACGTCTCGTGGACCCGACGGGACAGGAACGCGCCGCGCAGGGCGAGCAGTTCGCGGCCCGTGTCGTCGGCGTACTCCACGAGCGGGGAGTGCAGGCACTCCAGGATGTTCGGGTTCGCGCGCAGCGCCAGCTCGCAGAAGCGCTCCAGCTCCCAGCTGAACTGCTCCTCCGCCGGACCCTCCACGTGCGTCGGCGGCTTCTCGAAGCGCCAGTACAGCTCGGTGGGCGCGAGGAAGACCCCCCGACGGTCCGTGTCGCTGTCCTCCGTCGCCAGACCGAAGGCGCGCGAGCCCATGACACAGGCGTAGACGGTGTGGTCGCGGACCAGGGTCTCGGGTCGCATGCGGGGGAGCGTACGCGGGCGTCTCACGCCAGGCGGACCGAATTTCCCTCCACGGTGATCTGCTTCTCGGGCAGTGGCTCCGTGGCCGGACCCTGCTTCACCGCGCCGTCGGCGACGGTGAACCGGCTGCCGTGGCAGGCGCAGTCGATGGTGCCGTCCCGCACGTCCGACACGATGCAGCCCTGGTGGGTGCAGACCGCCGAGAAGGCCTTGAACTCGCCCTGCTCCGGCTGGGTCACCACGATCTTCTCGGCCGCGAGGATCTTGCCGCCGCCGACCGGGATGTCCTGCGTCGACGCCAGCTCCTGACCGGCGGAGGGCGCGACCTCCGAGGAGCCGTCGTCCCCGCCGCCGCAGCTCACCGCGAGCGCCGCCGCGCCCGTCGTGAGGAGGGCCGTACGGCGCGTCGGGCTGTGGTTCATGGCGTCACTCCGAGAGGGATGAGGGAGGGCAGACATCGGCAACGGCCAGCGTCTCAGGAGGCGGGCGTCGCGCACCGGCCCCGCGCGGGCTGACTACGCTGGACGGACCAAGAGCCGATACGCCGGCACAACACGTCAGCAAGGAGCATCGCCGTGGCGGTACGAGCGGTCCGGGGCGCTGTCCAACTGGAGCGGGACGAGGCCGGACACATGGACGAGCAGGTCGCGGCCCTGCTGACGGCCGTCCTGGAGCGCAACGGTCTCACCAGCGACGACCTCATCAGCATCTGGTTCACGGCCACTCCCGACCTGCACAGCGACTTCCCGGCCGCCGCGGCCCGGGGGCTCGGCATCACCGACGTCCCGCTGATCTGCGCCCAGGAGCTGGACATCGAGGGCGCCATGCCGCGCGTCGTCCGGATCCTCGCCCACATCGAGTCCGACCGGCCCCGCGCCGAGATCGCCCACGTCTACCTCGGCGCCGCCGCGGCCCTGCGCAAGGACATCGCCCAGTGAGAACCGCACTCGTCATCGGCACCGGCCTGATCGGCACCTCCGCCGCCCTCGCCCTCACCCAGCGAGGCGTCACCGTCCACCTCGCCGACCACGACCCCGAGCAGGCCCGCACGGCCGCCGCGCTGGGCGCCGGCACCGACGAGCTCCCGGTGGGGCCGGTCGACCTCGCGATCGTCGCCGCCCCGCCCGCTCTGGTGGCCGACGTGCTCGCCGACGCCATGGGGCGCGGCGTCGCCCGCGGCTACCTCGACGTGGCCAGCGTCAAGGGCGGCCCCCGGCGCGAGCTGGAGGCGCGCGGCCTCGATCTGTCGTCGTACATCGGCACGCACCCCATGTCCGGCCGGGAGAAGTCCGGGCCGCTGGCCGCCACCGGCGACCTCTTCGAGGGCCGCCCCTGGGTGCTGACCCCGACCCGGGACACCGACACCGAGGTGCTGAACCTCGCCCTGGAACTGGTCTCGCACTGCCGCGCGGTGCCGGTGGTGATGGACGCGGACGCCCACGACCGCGCCGTGGCCCTCGTCTCCCACATGCCCCACCTGGTCTCCAGCATGGTCGCCGCGCGCCTGGAGCACGCCGAGGAGGCCGCCGTACGGCTGTGCGGGCAGGGCATCCGCGACGTCACGCGGATCGCCGCCTCCGAACCCCGGATGTGGATCGACATCCTCTCGGCGAACCCGGGACCGGTCGCCGACCTGCTCACCGACGTCGCCGCCGACCTGGAGGAGACGGTGCGGGCCCTGCGCGCCCTGCAGTCCTCCGACGAGGACAAGCGCCGCGAGGGCGGCAACGGCATCGCCGAGGTGCTGCGGCGCGGCAACGCCGGACAGGTGCGGGTCCCGGGCAAGCACGGCTCGGCCCCGCGGGTCTACGAGACCGTGGCCGTCCTCATCGACGACCAGCCCGGGCAGCTGGCCCGCATCTTCGCGGACGCGGGACGGGCCGGGGTCAACGTCGAGGACGTACGGATCGAGCACGCGACCGGGCAGCAGGCCGGTCTGGTGCAGCTCATGGTCGAGCCGAAGGCGGCCGCCGTGCTGACGGCGGCCCTGAAGGAGCGGGGCTGGGCGCTCCGGCAGTGAGGAGCGGTACCCGGGCGACTGTCGGAGGGGTCCCGCGGAGCCAGTAACCTTGTGCGGGACGCCTTCGCGTCCCGCACACCACCCACCGCACCGCACCAGGAAGGTGTCCCCCCGTGGAAAACGGCGCCGCCCCGACCGTCCCGGCCGTGATTGTCGCCATCGACGGCCCCTCCGGCACGGGCAAGTCGAGCACGTCGAAGGCCGTCGCCGCGCAGCTCGGCCTGAGCTACCTGGACACCGGCGCCCAGTACCGGGCGATCACGTGGTGGATGGTGACCAACGGCATCGACATAGCCGACCCGCACGCCGTCGCCGCCGCGGCAGGCAAGCCCGAGATCGTCTCCGGCACCGACCCGGCCGGCCCGACCATCACGGTCGACGGCGTGGACGTGGCCGGCCCGATCCGCACCCAGGAGGTCACCTCCAAGGTCAGCGCGGTCAGCGCCGTCCCCGAGGTGCGGGCCCGGATCACCGAGCTGCAGCGCACCATCGCCGCCTCCGCCCCGCTCGGCATCGTCGTCGAGGGCCGCGACATCGGCACGACCGTGCTGCCGGACGCCGACCTGAAGATCTTCCTCACCGCCTCGGCGGAGGCCCGCGCCGCCCGCCGCAACGGCGAGCTGAAGGGCACCGACGTCAACGCCACCCGAGAGGCCCTGATCAAGCGGGACGCGGCCGACTCCAGCCGCAAGACCTCGCCGCTGGCCAAGGCCGACGACGCGGTCGAGGTGGACACCACCGAGCTCACCCTCCCGCAGGTCATCGAGTGCGTCGTCACCCTCGTCGAGGAGAAGCGGGCGGGGAAGTGACCGACGTCCCGTCGGCGCGGGGCGCCGAGGTCGGACGGCGCATCGGCGTCGGGCTCATGTACGGGCTGTGGAAGCCGCGCGTGCTGGGTGCCTGGCGGGTGCCCGCCACCGGCCCGGTGATCTACGCCGTCAACCACTCGCACAACATCGACGGCCCGATGGTCATGGGCGTGGCGCCCCGGCCGACGCACTTCCTGATCAAGAAGGAGGCGTTCGTCGGCCCGCTCGGACGGTTCCTCACCGGCATCGGACAGCTGAAGGTGGACCGCCACTCCACCGACCGCACCGCCATCGCCCGGGCCCTGGGCGTGCTGACGGACGGTGGCGTGCTGGGCATCTTCCCGGAGGGCACCCGGGGCGAGGGCGACTTCGCCTCGCTGCGCGCCGGGCTCGCCTACTTCGCGGTGCGCAGCGGCGCCCCGATCGTCCCGGTCGCCGTGCTGGGAAGCACGGACCGGCCAGGACGGTTGATAAAGGGGCTGCCGCCGCTGCGCTCCCGCGTGGACGTCGTCTTCGGCGACCCCTTCGACGCGGGCGACGGCAGCGGACGGCGCACCCGCAAGGCCCTGGACGAGGCCACCGAACGTATCCAGAAGCAGCTCACCGCCCACCTGGAAAACGCCAGGCGGCTCACCAACCGCTAGGCGACACTTGAGTAGTGGATCACCCGGTACAGGGGTGTTCCACCGATCACCACGATGAACGAGGTACGGACTTCATGAACGACCACATCCACTCCGAGGGCTCGGGCGAGGAGCACGACCACGGGGCGCTCGGCGACGCCGAGTACGCGCAGTTCATGGAGCTGGCCGCCGAAGAGGGCTTCGACATCGAGGAGGTCGAGGGCGCGATCGAGGAGGCCGGGCACGGCCCGCTGCCCGTCCTCGCCGTCGTCGGCCGCCCCAATGTCGGCAAGTCGACCCTGGTGAACCGGATCATCGGCCGCCGCGAGGCCGTCGTCGAGGACAAGCCCGGCGTCACCCGCGACCGCGTCACCTACGAGGCCGAATGGGCCGGCCGCCGCTTCAAGGTCGTCGACACCGGCGGCTGGGAGCAGGACGTCCTCGGCATCGACGCCTCCGTGGCCGCGCAGGCCGAGTACGCCATCGAGGCCGCCGACGCGGTCGTCTTCGTCGTGGACGCCAAGGTCGGCGCCACCGACACCGACGAGGCCGTCGTACGGCTGCTGCGCAAGGCCGGCAAGCCCGTCGTGCTGTGCGCCAACAAGGTGGACGGTCCCAGCGGCGAGGCCGACGCCGCCTACCTGTGGTCGCTGGGTCTCGGCGAGCCGCACCCGGTCTCCGCGCTGCACGGCCGCGGCACCGGCGACATGCTGGACAAGGTCCTGGAGGCGCTGCCCGAGGCCCCGGCCCAGACCTTCGGCACCGCCGTGGGCGGCCCGCGCCGCATCGCCCTGATCGGCCGCCCGAACGTCGGCAAGTCCTCCCTGCTGAACAAGGTGGCGGGGGAGGAACGCGTCGTCGTCAACGAGCTGGCCGGCACCACCCGTGACCCGGTCGACGAGCTGATCGAACTGGGCGGCGTCACCTGGAAGTTCGTCGACACGGCGGGCATCCGCAAGCGCGTCCACCTCCAGCAGGGCGCCGACTACTACGCCTCGCTGCGCACCGCCGCCGCCGTCGAGAAGGCGGAGGTCGCCGTCATCCTCATCGACGCCTCCGAGTCGATCTCGGTGCAGGACCAGCGGATCGTCACCATGGCCGTCGAGGCGGGCCGCGCGATCGTCGTCGCCTACAACAAGTGGGACACCCTCGACGAGGAGCGCCGCTACTACCTGGAGCGGGAGATCGAGACCGAGCTGGGCCAGGTGGCGTGGGCGCCGCGGGTCAACGTCTCGGCGCAGACCGGCCGCCACATGGAGAAGCTGGTCCCCGCGATCGAGACGGCCCTGGCCGGCTGGGAGACCCGTGTTCCGACGGGCCGGCTGAACGCCTTCCTCGGCGAGCTGGTCGCCGCCCACCCGCACCCGGTGCGGGGCGGCAAGCAGCCGCGCATCCTGTTCGGCACGCAGGCGGGCACCAAGCCCCCGCGGTTCGTGCTCTTCGCCTCGGGCTTCATCGAGGCGGGCTACCGACGCTTCATCGAGCGCCGGCTGCGCGAGGAGTTCGGCTTCGACGGGACGCCGATCCACATCTCGGTCCGGGTGCGCGAGAAGCGCGGCGCGAAGAAGAAGTAGCAGAGGAAGCAGCGGCAACCGCGGCGAGAACGACGTGGGTGATGCGAGAGGGCGACCCCGGCCGGGGTCGCCCTCTCGCATCACCCACGTCGCTCGGGCGACGGTCAGGTACCCGAGCGTGGGGCCGGTGGCAGTGCGGCCGGGACGTGCGTGCCGACGCGCTGCCACACCGACTGCTGGCCGAGACGGGCGCCCGCACTGTACGCGCTGTACGAGCCTCGGCTGCGCGGGATGCTCCGGAAAGCGGTGAACCCCAGCTCCTCCTCGCCGCTGCGATCGCCCGGCAGTGATCGGAAGGACCGGACGTACTCGGCGTAGAGCGCGTCGTAGATCGGCGTGGCCGAGGGGCCGCCATGGCGGTGGAAGGCGTCGTATGCGTGCACGTATGTCCAAACGACCTCGCGCTGGAAGGGATGCGGCCCGGGCAGCCGCCGTTGCGGTCCCGCACCGCCGGCGCTCAGGTGCCCGCGAGCGGGAGCGCCGCCGCGACCAGCTGCCCGTTCGCCGCCGCCATGTCCAGCGCGTCCCGCAGCAGGTCCTCGCGCGGCTGGCGCCCGATGGTCCCGACGGGTGCCGCGTACATCAGTACCTGCTGGTGCTTGTTGGCCGCCGTGCGCCAGCCCTCGGTCACCTGGAGCGGCTGGTGAGCCTGCCACCAGGCGACCGGACGGCCGCCGTCCCCGCCCGGCTGGAGCACCGCGTGCAGCTGCCCCATCGCGAGCAGCACCGACCAGCCGTGCAGCACGGTCGGGGCGGTGGACAGCTCGGTGACCGGCATGAAGCCCTGCTCGATGAGCAGCGGCAGGAAGTCGTCGCCGGCGCCGGCCGTGCCGGGCCGCGCGATGGGGGCGGTCGGTTCCACCACGAGGGCCGGGTGCAGCTCCCCGGCGATCAGGACCAGCCCGCTGGTGACGCCGAGCACGGCCTGCTCGGGCGCGGCCTGCCCCGCGGGGGCCGCCTGGGGCTCCGGGCGGGCGTGGTCGGCGCTGATGGACCGCACGGCGCCCTGGAGCTGTTCCTCGGTGACCTTGACGACCTGCGAGGGCAGGCAGCCGGCGTGGGCGAAGGCGAGGACGGCGGTCTCGTCGCCGATGAAGAGAACGGAGCTGGTGCGCTCCTGCTCGCAGTCGCCCGGCGTGCGGCAGGACGTACAGTCGTAAGTGCCCGGGGCGGACTCCCCGGCGAGCAGGCGGTCGGCTTCTTCGTCGCCGATCTCGGCGCGTACGTCGTCGCTGACGTCGAGCATGCGCGGCACGGGTGGCTCCCTCGGGATGCGGTACGTGGCCGGACCGGGTGGCTCCCGGCCGGTGTCCGGGTGGGTCCCCGGCTCATGAAGAAGACAACGGGCGATCCGCGGCGGGAGTCACGCCCCACGGCCAACCGAATCGAACCGCCCGGCGGGCACGGTCCGCGGTCGGACGCGAACGCCCCGTCACCATCAAGTGGCGTGCAGCACAAGGGTGTTGCCTCGGCGAAGTGACTCACGGATCACTGTGCCGGTAGGTCGACAAATCAGGAAATCGGCGAATGAAATGGGTGGCGTCGTGACCACATCGCAATCGGACACGGACAACCAGAAGACGGGGTTCCGGGTCTAACCGGACGAGAGATGTCCAGGGAGGAACCGCACCGCATGACGCCGCCGACCACATCGGCCGCCCCGCTGCGCGCCGACTGCATCGGTGACTCCGCGGGTGGCCTGACCTTCGACGTCGCCGCGCACGGGGACACCGCGGCGGCCCTGTTGCTACTGCGCCGACGTGACGCGGACGACGAGGTCAGCCTGCCGCTCGCCCCGGCCGCCGAGGGCCGGCTGCGCGCCGCCCTGCCCAGCAGCGTCGCCCTGCCCGAGGGCCGGTGGGACGCCTACGCGCGCGTGTCCGACGGCGAGCCGCGGCGCCTGGTGCCCGGCGTCACCGACCTGCGCTCCCTCGCCACCCGCACCCCCAGTGGCCTGCTCGGCCACGTCGCCGTCCGCATCCCCTACGCCACCCGGCAGGGCAACCTCACTGTCCGCAGCTGGCTGCGTGCCCCGCACGCGGAGACGGGGGAGCTTAGCCTCGGCAAGGACGCGCTGTCCGTGCGCGGGCGGGTGTACGGCACGCAGCTCGCCCCGGAGGCCCACGCGGAGCTGCGCGCCCGGCCCGGCACCGGCGAGGGCGGCGTGCACCGGCTGGACGTCGCGGCCGACCGGGCGGAGTTCGGCTTCACCGTGCCCTACGACCGCCTGGCGCCGGGCGTGTGGGACCTGTGGCTGCGGCCCGCCGGTGAGCCCGGTCCGGCCGTGCGACTGGCGCGGCTGCTGGACGACGTCGCCGACAAGCAGCCCGTCTTCACCTACCCACGCGCGCGCGTGCAGACGCCGTACGGCCCCGTGGAGGCCGGGCCGTACTACACCCGGGACAACGACCTGTCGGTGTCCGTCACCGAGCCGGCCGCCTGACCGGCAGACCGTCGCGGACAGTACCTGTCCGCAACCGCTGGCAGACTCGGCGCCATGCTCGAGACCTCGGCACGACTGCTGCGCCTGCTCTCCCTCCTCCAGGCCCACCGCGAGTGGTCCGGCACCGACCTGGCCGACCGCCTCGGTGTCTCCCCGCGCACCGTGCGCCGGGACGTGGACCGCCTGCGCGAGCTGGGCTACCCGGTCAACGCCAGCCCCGGCACCGGCGGCGGCTACCAGCTGGGCGCGGGTGCCGAGCTGCCCCCGCTGCTGCTGGACGACGACGAGGCGGTCGCCGTCGCCGTCGGGCTGCGCACGGCGGCCGGACAGGGCATCGAGGGCATCGGCGAGACCTCGGTCCGCGCCCTCGCCAAGCTGGAGCAGGTGCTGCCGAACCGGCTGCGGCGCCGCGTGGGCGCCCTCAACGCCTTCACCGTGCCGATGCTGCGCGGCCCGGGGCCCGCCGCCGTCGACCCGGCCGTCCTGACCGAGCTGGCCCACCTGTGCCGGGACGGCGAGCGGCTGCGCTTCGCGTACCGCGGCCATGACGGCACCGAGTCCCGCCGCACCGTCGAGCCGTACCGGCTGGTCTGCTCCGAGCGCCGCTGGTACCTGGTCGCCTACGACCTCGACCGTGCGGACTGGCGCACCTTCCGGGTGGACCGCGTCACGCCCAGGCCGCCGCACGGCCCCCGTTTCGTCCCGCGCGAGCCGCCCGCCGAGGACCTGGCCGCCTATGTCTCCGAGGGCGTCTCCACGCGCGCGTACGCCAGGCACGCGCGTATCCGGCTGCTGGTGCCCCTGGAGGAGGCCGCCGAGCGGATCTCACCCACCGCCGGGGTCCTGGAGGCGGAGGGCCCGAACAGCTGCGTGCTGCGCACCGGCGCCGGGAGCCTGGACGTCATGGTGGTGCACGTGATGCTGCTCGGCTTCGACTTCGAGGTGCTGGAGCCGGCCGAGCTCACGGAGACGATCAGGGTGGCCCGCGACCGGCTCAGCCGCGCCCTGGCCGGAGCCGAGGGGCGGGTTCCGGATGCGGAGAACCTGTGAGTCGAGGATGTGTTTCCTGTGAGGAATGACCGAATCGATTCGGAATCGTTCGAACGTGGAATGAAAGGTTTCCGGGGTGTGCCGTGGGCGGGTCGCAAGCCTTTTCCGTGCGCCTATTCGAGGGGTCGGCGCGACACGCGGTCGTTTACCTCGAATGCCCGCGTAAGGAGTGGGGAACCGCCCATCCGTGTGACGGAGTTCGTTCAAAACGGGGCCCGTGATCCTGTGACAGAAATGTGACCGGAGGGACATCCGGCACTCCTGATACCGGCCTGGGCTTCCACGGTCGTGGGGCAGGGCATAGCGTGGCGGCATGGCACCGATTCCGACACCACCGGCCGAACCGCAGGACAGTCCGGACACGTACGTCGGCCTCGATTCCGACGCGGCCGAACGGCTCGCGCGCGAGCGGGGCTGGACCACGGTGCGGTCGCTCGCCCCGGGGACGGTCATCACCATGGAGTACCGGGTGGGCCGGCTCAACTTCGAGGTCAAGGACGGGCTGGTGGCCCGGGCCTGGAAGGGCTGACGCGCGCGGGGATCAGCCGCCCGACGGATGGCGGGCGGTCGAGGCCGTGTTCCGTGCGTGGCGGTCGGCGTGCGGCGGCCGGCGGCTGCCGGCCGGGGTGACCGGCGTACGGTCCGAGCGGGTCGTGTGCGGACCCGGGGCCAGGTACGCCGGTGCCCGGGTGCGGGTCGTGGCGGCGTGCTCGCAGCTCGGAGCCTCCTCCCGGCCCGCGGTGGGGGGCGTGAGGACCACGGGGGCGCTGACCGGCGTCCTCGTCGGCCGGGGGCGGCTGCGGCGGGCGTACCAACGGTCGCGCAGGTCGAGGATCCAGGCCTCCGCACGGGTGATCAGCGGCTCGAACCAGGGCAGCGCCAGCAGGATCAGCAGCCCCGCGACCCAGCCGAGGAGCACGTCGCTGAGCCAGTGCGTACCGAGGTAGACGGTGGACATGCCCACCCCGAGCGAGGTGACCGCCGACAGGGCCGACAGCCAGCGCCGCGCCCTGGGCGTCGAGGCCAGGTAGGCCAGGATGCCCCAGGTCACGACGGCGTTCGCGGTGTGACCGCTCGGAAATATATCTCCGCCGAGCCACATCTCGTTCGAGCCGATCGTCGTGGCGTAGTGCGGCCCCAGCCGGCCCATGCCGTACTTGGCGGCACCGACCGTGACGTTCAGCAGGAGCAGGGAGACGCCGAGCGCCAGCAGGGGGCGCAGCGTGTGCTGACGCCAGGAGCGCCAGCCCAGCCAGGCCGCGACCATCACGGCGGTGGGGCCGCGCTGGCCGAGCACCACGTAGTAGTCGACGAAGGCGTGGATCTCCGGCCACTGCTGGTAGGGCCGGAAGAACATGACCTGCCAGTCGAGCCGGACCAGCCACGAGGTGATCAGCACGGCCCACACGATCGCGATGTAGAACGCGAGGCTCCCGGCGAACAGCGCGAACCTGTGCCGGCTCATCTCCGGCACGGCCAGGAGGGCCGGTCGTTCCGGCTCCCGGTCCAGTCTCGCGAACACCCGATCCAGCCGGGTGAGCTTCCGTTCGGTACGCACCCAATCGACGTTACAGCGAGTGAGGAGTGATCCCTGCCGAATCAACGGCTTTGTGATGACGATGTGATGTGGGATTCCTCTCAGACGGCGGGCTATTTCGAAGGAATCCCTAAACCGTCGCAACCCCGGGCTTCAATTCCTTTGATCGGCCCGGTCGGCGGTCTTATCGTGCTTATGAATTCGTTCACCGAATGCTGGTACGGAATTACCCGGGCAGCCACCGGGCAGCCACCGGCGGCGGGCCCCGGGCCGGCGCCGCCGGTCAGGGCGGTCCGGAACCGTTCAGCCAGAACGCCCCGTACGCCGCCGACGCCACCGCGACCGAGCCCACCACCAGCGCCGACCTGGACGTTCTCAGCCGGGCCAGGGCCAGGGCGAGGGGCAGCAGCAGCGGGAAGGCGGGCAGCAGCAGCCGCGGCTTCGAGCCGAAGTAGCTCGACGCGCACAGGGCGAGGAGGGCGACCAGCCCCGCGTACACCAGCAGCGCGAGCGGCTGGCGCTGCCGTACGCAGGCGACGTACAGCCGGACGAGCAGGGCGACACCGACGACCAGGCCGACGCCCGCCAGGGCCGACGGGAACGACGTGAACTTCTCGGCGGTGAACCGGGCGAAGGCCAGGCCGCCGTCGAAGCCGTTGCGCCAGCCCGCCTGGACGTCGAGGTAGCCGAGCGGGCCCCGGCCGGTGCGGTGGCCGACCCACAGCACGTAGCCGGCGGCGCCCAGGGGCGCGAGTAGCATGCCGAGTACACGCCGTGCGCCCTCGCCCGGGGCGCGTTCCGGTCCGTGGGCGCCGTCCGGGACGGCCTCGCTCCGGCTTCGTACGCAGGCCGTGATCGCGGCCACCCACACCGCCGCCGCCACGGCGAGCCCCACCGGGCGGGTCAGCCCGGCCAGCGCGGCCAGCGTCCCCGCCGTCACCCAGCGCCCGGTCAGCACCGCGTACAGCGACCAGGCGGCGAGCGCGGTGAAGAGCGACTCGCTGTACGCCATCGACTGCACGATCCCGACCGGCAGCACGGCCCACAGCAGCACCGCGCACACCCCGGCCCGACGGCCGTACACATGCTCCGCCACCGCGAAGATCCCCCACGCCGCGGCGAGCGAGGCGAGCAGCGAGACGACGAAGCCTGCGTCGGCGTACGACAGCGGCGACACCGCCGCGCCGAGCCGCTCCAGCCAGGGCAGCAGCGGGAAGAACGCCAGGTTGGAGTGGACGTCGCCGTTGGGCAGACGCACCTCGTAGCCGTACCCCAGCTCGGCGACCCTGGTGTACCAGAGGGAGTCCCAGCGGGCCGTCAGCAGCGTGTACGCGCTCTTGTCGCGCGCGGCGCTCCACAGGGCCAGGGCGAGCAGCCCCAGGGCGCGCACGGCCGCGTAGCCGAGCAGTGCCGGGGCGGCCCGGCGCAGGGCTCCGTCGCGGCCGGGGGCGCGCGTTTCAAGATCGGTCACGGGCTCGATTATCGGCCGGGCGCCGGGGTGGCCGGTCGGCCGGGGCGGGCACGGGCTGGGGCGCAGTGGCGCATGCCACACAGGACGGGCGGGATGTGTGAGGCCCACCACGTGTGCGGTGCTCGCTCTCGCGTACCCTGACGAGTCACTCGCGTTCCGTTGCCCGGCCCGGAGTCCCCGCTTCTCTCCGGCCGCACCGCAGGGAGTCCCCACCCCGCGCAGCCCGCCGGACGCGAGGGAACATCTTGGAGGTACGTGCATGTCCGGGACGACCACGGCTGCCGCCGCGCCACGCCGTCGGGCGACCGGGGCCGGTGCCAACCGCTGGGTGGTCCTGGTCGTCCTCTGCGTCAGCCTGCTGCTCGTCGCCGTCGACGCGACCGTGCTGCACGTGGCGGTCCCCGCCGTCACCGAGGACCTCAGGCCCGGCGCCATCGAACTGCTCTGGATCGTCGACGTCTATCCGCTCGTCTGCGCCTCGCTGCTGATCCTGTTCGGCACGCTGGGCGACCGCGTGGGCCGCAGACGGATCCTGCTGCTCGGCTACGCGCTCTTCGGCGTCGCCTCCGCGCTCGCGGCGCTCGCCGAGGGCGCCCAGGTGCTGATCGCGGCCCGTGCGCTGCTCGGCGTCGGCGGCGCCATGATCATGCCGGCGACGCTGTCGATCCTGCGGCAGGTCTTTCCGGACCGGCGGGAGCGGGCGCTGGCGATCGGGATCTGGAGCGCCGTGGCCGCGGTGGGCGCGGCGGTCGGGCCGCTGCTCGGCGGTTTCCTGCTGGAGCACTTCTGGTGGGGCTCGGTCTTCCTCGTCAACATCCCGCTGATGCTGGTCAGCCTGCCGGTGGGGCGGCTGCTGCTGCCCGAGTCGAAGGGGGAGGGGCGCGGGCCCTGGGACGTGGTCGGCGCGCTGATGGCGGCGGCCGGTCTGTTCGGGGTCGTCCTCGGCGTGAAACGGCTGGGCGGCGGCGAACCGGTGGCGAGCCTCTTGACCGTGCTGCCGCTGGTGGTGGGCGCGGCCCTGCTGGCGGGCTTCGTACGGCGGCAGCGGCGGCGTACGTATCCGCTGGTGGACCTCGCGATGTTCCGGCGGCCGGCGTTCAGTACGTCGGTGGGGTGCATCGTGCTGGCGATGCTGGCGCTGGTGGGGCTCGAGTTGATCGCCGCGCAGTACCTGCAGCTGGTGCTCGGGCTGTCCCCGCTGGAGACCGGGCTGAGGCTGCTGCCGCTGACCTTCGCGGCGATGGCGGCGGGGCTGGCGGGCGCCCGGATGCTGCGGCGGTTCGGGCCGCGCCGGATGGTCTGCGCCGGGTTCTGTCTGACGGCCGTGGCGGTGGTGCTGCTGACGGCGATGGGCCGGGCCGACAACTGTGCGCTGCTGCTGTCCGGGTTCGTGCTGCTCGGCTTCGGGCTGGAGACGACGCTGTTCGGGGCGTACGAGTCGATGCTGAGCGAGGCGCCGCAGGAGCAGGCCGGTGGGGCGGCGGCGATCGGGGAGACGTCGTACCAGCTGGGCGCCGGGATCGGGATCGCGCTGCTGGGCAGCGTGATGAACGCGGCGTACGCGCCCGGGCTGGCGGGGGGTGTGCCCGGGGTGCCGGCGTCGGCGTCGGTGGCGGCGGGGCATTCGCTGGGGGAGGCGTACGAGGTCGCGGGGGAGTTGGGGGGTTCTGCGGGGGGTGCGTTGCGGCGGGCTGCCGCGGATGCGTTTGTGCATGGGCTGCATGTGACGTTGGTGGTGAGTGCGGGGTTGTTGTTGGTGGGGGCGGTGATGGCGTTGCGGTTGCCGCGGGTGATGCAGTGTGAGGGGGAGGCGGTGCCGGTGCCTGGGCCTCGGGGTGCGGTGGAGTCACGCGTGTCCGTGTGAGGCATGGGTCTCCCACCCACGCACCACCCGTTCACCGTCGGGAGCGGGGTGGACGTCGCCCGTGGGTGGCTGAGGAGCGTTGGCGGCTGCGGCTCGTGGGGCCTGGCGGGCTACGGGCCCGGCCGTGGCTCGTGGCCCGGCAGGGGCAGAGGTCCGGCCGCGGCTCGTGGCCCTGCGGGGCGGTGCCGTCTCGTCGGCCGGGGCACCGTGCACCGTGAGGCGCCGTCGCTTCCCCGCTCTGCCCGCCGCGAGGTGCCCCCGTCTGCCCCACTAGCCGCAAGCCGCCGGCGGTGGGTCACCCCCGCGGGCGACGTTCGCCTCTGTCCCGGCGGTGAACGGGTGATGCGTGGGTGGGAGACGGGCATGGTGGACGTGCGGAGCCCCGCATCGTAACGTCGGCACGAGAGCCGTAACTAGCGCCGCTAGTTTTCATCGTCCCGGAGGGTGTTCCATGGCCGCGTCCCCGAAGCCGCCCGCGTTCGATCCCGTCGACCCCCTCGGCATCGACGACCTCCTGGAACCGGAGGACCTGGCGATCAGGGACACCGTGCGGGACTGGGCCGCCGACCGCGTGCTGCCGTACGTCGCGGACTGGTACGAGAAGGGCGAGCTGCCCGGGATCAGGGAGCTCGCCCGCGAGCTCGGCGGCATCGGGGCGCTCGGCATGTCGCTCAAGGGCTACGGCTGCGCCGGTGCCACCGCCGTGCAGTACGGGCTCGCCTGCCTGGAGCTGGAGGCCGCCGACTCCGGCATCCGCTCCCTGGTCTCCGTGCAGGGCTCCCTCGCCATGTACGCCATCCACCGCTTCGGCAGCGAGGAGCAGAAGCAGGAGTGGCTGCCGCGCATGGCCGGCGGCGAGATCATCGGGTGCTTCGGGCTCACCGAGCCCGATCACGGCTCCGACCCGGCCAACATGCGCACCCGCGCCAAGCGGGACGCCGGTGGGGACTGGGTGCTGGGCGGGCGCAAGATGTGGATCACCAACGGTTCGGTCGCCGGTGTCGCCGTCGTCTGGGCGCAGACCGAGGAGGGGATCCGCGGCTTCGTCGTGCCGACCGACAGCCCCGGTTTCTCCGCGCCCGAGATCAAGCACAAGTGGTCCCTGCGGGCCAGCGTCACCAGCGAGCTGGTGCTCGACGACGTACGGCTGCCCGCCGACGCCGTACTGCCGGAGGTCACCGGGCTGCGCGGACCGCTCAGCTGTCTCACCCACGCCCGCTACGGCATCGTCTGGGGCTCGATGGGCGCGGCCCGCAGCTCCTTCGAGGCGGCCGTGGAGTACGCGAAGTCGCGGGAGCAGTTCGGGCGGCCCATCGGAGGGTTCCAGCTGACCCAGGCCAAGCTCGCCGACATGGCGGTCGAACTGCACAAGGGGATTCTGCTCGCCCACCACCTCGGGCGGCGCATGGACGCCGGCCGCCTGCGTCCCGAGCAGGTCAGCTTCGGCAAGCTCAACAACGTACGCGAGGCCATCGACATCTGCCGTACGGCCCGCACGATCCTCGGCGCCAACGGGATCTCCCTCGAATACCCCGTGATGCGGCACGCGACGAACCTGGAATCGGTGCTCACCTATGAGGGCACCGTCGAGATGCACCAGCTGGTGCTGGGCAAGGCGCTCACCGGACTCGACGCCTTCCGGTGAGGCGAAACCGGTAGTGCACCGGCGGGGGCGGGGCCGTGGTGTGCGGCCCCGCCTCAGCTCTGGTTGAAGAAACCGTCGGAACGGTGGGCGGCGGAGTCGCCGCTGATGACCTGGGTGTCGGCCGGGCTCAGCAGGAACACCCGGGTGGACACCCGCTCGATCGAACCGCGCAGACCGAAGATCAGTCCGGCCGCGAAGTCGACCACGCGCTTGGCGTCGGTGGCCTCCATGGCCGTCAGGTTCATGATGACCGGGACGCCCTCCCGGAACAGCTCGCCGATGGCCCGCGCGTCCCGGAAGCTGTCCGGGGTGACCGTGCCGATGCGGCGGCCCCTCTCCTCGGCCACGTCCGAGGCCACTTTGACCCGAGGGTCCGTGACCCAGGCGTCCCCGGACTCGGTGCCCTCGGAGTAGTCGTCGTCGTAGTAGCGCTCGTCATCGTTGTCGTCGACGAGGCCGAGCCACGCACTCGCCTTGCGTACCGATCCCATGGACGCCTCCTCTCACAGCGGTCTTTCGTGCTTCCGCATCCCTATGGTCATCCATGATGCGGACGTCGCGCCAAGTGGATAGACGCCGCCCGGGGGGTTTGTGACGGTACTGGTGCACAGCGAATCCGTCGAGAGTCCTTGTGTCCCAAGGGCCGTTTCCCAAACGGCCGCTGACTGTGAGTGAAATATGATTCTTCCCGGCGGACGGGTGAGCGGCCGTGCGTACGGGTGAACGCCGCGGCGATACGATGCCGCAGCTCAGCGTCGTACGAACCACGGGGGAGCGTCGTGTTCGGAATCGTCAGGCCATGCAGGCACCGGCTCGGAGAGAGCCTCACGAGCCAGTGGATGGCGCATCTGTGCGGGTTGTGTCTCGCACTGCGCAAGGACCACGGACAGTTCGCGCGGATCGTGACGAACTATGACGGGCTGCTCATATCGGTTTTGACGGAGGCTCAGGCCGACGGCCGCGGCGGCCGGGGTGCCGGCCGGCGTACGGCGGGGCCGTGCCCGCTGCGCGGGATGCGCACCGCGTCCGTCGCGCACGGCGAGGGCGCCCGGCTCGCGGCCGCCGTCTCCCTGGTGCTGGCCTCGGCGAAGGTGCGCGACCATGTCGCCGACGGGGACGGCCTGCTGGCCCGCCGGCCGGTGGCCCTCGCCGCCCGCAAGGTCGCCGCGGGCTGGGACGCGGCAGGTGCCCGCAGCGGCGGTGCCGTCGGGTTCGACACCGCCGTACTGGTCGACGCCGTGGACCGGCAGGGCGGCATCGAGGCGCTCGCCGGGCCCGGCACGCCCCTGCTCACCGTCACCGAGCCGACCGAGACCGCGACCGCAGCCGCGTTCGCCCACACCGCCCACCTCGCCGGACGGCCGCACAACGCCGAGCCGCTCGCCGAGGCCGGGCGCCTCTTCGGTCGGCTCGCCCACCTCCTGGACGCCGTGGAGGACCGGGAGGCCGACGCCGCGTCGGGCGCCTGGAACCCGCTCACCGCCACCGGGACCCCGCTCACGGAGGCCCGGCGGCTGGCCGACGACGCCGTGCACGGAGTGCGGCTCGCGCTGCGCGAGGCCGAGTTCACCGACGGGCGCCTGGTGCACCGGCTGCTCGCGCACGAGCTGGGCAACTCCGTCGACCGCGCCTTCGGCACCGTCTCGTGCGCCCACGGCGGCCACCCGTACGCCCCGCCCGGCACCCCGGGCGCCCCCGGCGGCCCCGGTGGGCCGATGCCCCCGGAGCCGCCCCGCCGCGACCGGCGCGGGCTGCTCGCGGGGTGCGCCGTGTGGGTGGGGCTGGCCTGCACGTGCCAGTTGTGCTGCGGCACGTATCACGACCCGTGGAGCGGGGAGCGCAAGGAGGGGACGTGCGCCAACTGCGACTGCAGCGGGTGCGGTGACTGCTGCAGTTGCTGCGAGTGCTGCGGCAACTGCTGCGGGGACGACGGGTGCGGGTGCGACGGCTGCGACTGCGGCTGCAGCTGCTGAGGCGCCGTCGGCCTGGTGGGGCGACCCGGTGTGGAAGGGTTCGTCCCATGACGACAGACGCATCGGACGAGTGGAAGCGGTGGCACGAGCACCGCGTCGCGGCGGTGTCGGCGCCCTACGGGCCGCTCGCGCTGACCGGCACGTACTGGCTGGGGGACCATCCGGACGGGCGGCTTCCGGACATCCCCGGGCGCTGGACGGCGGACGGCGACGCGGTGTTGCTGACGGCCGCCGGGACGGACGGGCTCACCGTGGACGGGCGGCCCCTCGACGGCGAGGTGCGGCTCACGGCCGACCCGGGACCGGCGAGCGCGGCCCGGGTGGCCCACGGCGAGCGGCGCCTGGTCGTCCTGGTCCGCGAGGGCCTGTGGGGCGTGCGCGACTTCGACCCGGGCGCACCGGCGCGGCGCGCGTTCCGGGGCATCGCGGCCACGCCGTACGACCCCCGCTGGTCGGTGCCGGGGCGCTTCACGCCGTACGTCACCGGGCGGCGCAGTGTGCGGGTGCCGAACGCGGACGGCCGGGAGCGCGGGCTGGGTCTCGGCGGTGAGCTGGCGTTCGAGCTGGGCGGGCAGGAACTCACGCTCCAGGTGAGCGTCGAGGACGACGGCTCGCTGTGGGGCGTCTTCGCCGACGCCACCAGTGGCAGCACCAGTTACCGCTTCCGGTTCCTGCGCCCGGCCGCGCCGGACGCCGAGGGCCGTACGACGGTCGACTTCAACCGTGCGCTGCTGCCGCCGTGCGCGTTCGCCGACCACTTCGTCTGCCCCTTCCCGCCGCCGGGGAACACACTGGCGGCCCGGATCGAGGCGGGAGAGCGCGAACTGCGCTGAGGTCCGGCGGGGGTTGGTAAAAGTCGTTCAAAGGTTGACGGCCGAAAGGCACCCTTGCGCCGACCGGCCGTTCGGCCGAATACTCCAACCTCAGCGCTTGTCAGGGGCACGACCTATCCGGAACCCGGAGGTCCGTCCCTGGCTGCGCCTCACGGGCCCCCACCCCACAAGAGGGCCCCCGACTTCCCCTGTGGAGGAACGAAAAGTGAGGATCAAGCGCACCACCCCCCGCAGCGGCATCACGAGACGGACCCGGCTGATCGCCGTATCCACCGGCCTCGTGGCCGCAGCCGCGATCGCGATCCCCAGCGCGAACGCCGCACCGACCCCGGCCGCCTTCAGCGCCGCCGAGCTCAACAGCGCCAGCGGCGCGGTGCTCGAGGCCGATGTCCCGGGCACCGCCTGGGCCGTCGACAGCAAGTCCGGCCAGGTGCTTGTCACGGTCGACAGCACGGTCTCCCAGGCCGAGATCGCGAAGATCAAGGAGCAGGCCGGCGACAAGGCCGGCGCCCTCAAGATCGAGCGCACCCCCGGCACGTTCAGCAAGCTCATCCAGGGCGGCGACGCCATCTACGCGAGCAGCTGGCGCTGCTCCCTCGGCTTCAACGTCCGCAGCAGCAACGGCACCGAGTACTTCCTGACCGCCGGTCACTGCACCGACGGCGCCGGCACCTGGTACTCCAACTCCGGGCGCACCACGGTCATCGGCTCGACGGCCGGCTCCAGCTTCCCGGGCAACGACTACGGCCTCGTCCGGTACTCGGGCTCCGTCAGCCGTCCCGGCACCGCGAACGGCGTGGACATCACCCGCGCGGCCACCCCGAGCGTGGGCACCACCGTCATCCGCGACGGTTCCACGACCGGCACCCACAGCGGCCGGGTCACCGCCCTGAACGCCACCGTGAACTACGGCGGCGGCGACATCGTCGGCGGGCTGATACAGACCACGGTCTGCGCCGAGCCCGGCGACTCCGGCGGCGCGCTCTACGGCAGCAACGGCACCGCGTACGGTCTGACCTCCGGCGGCAGCGGCAACTGCTCCTCCGGCGGTACGACGTTCTTCCAGCCGGTCACGGAGGCCCTGAGCGCCTACGGCGTCAGCGTCTACTAGTTCGTTTCGGCGGTCCGCTTCGGCGGTCCGGCCGGCAGTTCGTTCACCGGAGCGCAGCCAGCAGCGCACCACGAGCCCCCGTACACCAGCCGGTGTGCGGGGGCTCCTCCTTGAAGGGACATGAATGGTGAAGGTCGTGTGACCGCACTGGAGTTGTCGTGCGCACGTCCTTGAGTCGACCTTGTGTGCACCCTGTGGAATCGGAAAAGTTAACGCTCGTCAACCAGCCTTCCGGCCCATGAGGTCCCCCACGACCCACGGGCCGACCCCCCACAGGAGGACGTGAGTTGAAGCACCGACGCATACCCAGGCGGCGGGCCGCCGTGGTAGGTGCGGGAATCACCGCACTGGTCGCCGCGGGAGTCACCTTCCAGAGCGCGAACGCCAGCGAGGCCCCGAAGGCCTCCGCCCCCGAGACCCTGTCGGTCACGGCGGCCGGAAAGCTCGCCTCCACGCTGCTCGGCGACCTCGGCACCGGCGCCGCGGGCACGTACTACGACGCGCAGGCGAGGAGCCTCGTGGTCAACGTGCTCGACGAGGCCGCCGCGCAGACCGTCGAGGAGGCCGGCGCCAAGGCGAGAATCGTCGAGAACTCGCTCGCCGAGCTGAAGAGCGCGCGCACCACCCTCGCCGAGGACGCCACCATCCCGGGCACCTCCTGGGCGACCGACCCGACCACCAACAAGGTCGTCGTCACCGCCGACCGCACGGTCTCGAAGGCCGAGTGGGCCAAGCTGACCAAGGTGGTCGAGGGGCTCGGCGGCAAGGCCGAGCTCAAGCGGACCCAGGGCGAGTACAAGCCCTTCGTCGCGGGCGGCGACGCCATCACCGGCAACGGCGGGCGCTGCTCCCTCGGCTTCAACGTGACCAAGGGCGGGGAGCCGTACTTCCTCACCGCCGGTCACTGCACCGAGGGCATCACGACCTGGTCGGACTCCTCCGGGAACGTCATCGGCGAGAACGAGGCGTCCAGCTTCCCGGACAACGACTACGGCCTGGTCAAGTACACCGCCGAGGTGGACCACCCGAGCGAGGTGAACCTCTACGACGGCTCCTCCCAGGCGATCTCCGGCGCGACCGAGGCCACCGTCGGCATGGAGGTGACCCGCAGCGGCTCCACCACCCAGGTGCACTCCGGCACGGTCACCGGCCTGGACGCCACCGTGAACTACGGCAACGGCGACATCGTCAACGGCCTGATCCAGACCGACGTCTGCGCCGAGCCCGGCGACAGCGGCGGCTCGCTCTTCTCGGGCGACCAGGCCGTCGGCCTCACCTCCGGCGGCAGCGGCGACTGCACCTCGGGCGGTGAGACCTTCTTCCAGCCGGTGACGGAGGCCCTGTCGGCCACCGGTACGCAGATCGGCTGAGCGCCTCGGTTGAGCACATCGGCTGAGTGCATCGGCTGAGCGCCCGCCCATCGCAGGCAGAAGTCCCGTCCCGCGCGCGAGGGGCGGGACTTCCGCGTGCCCGCGTGCGTACGGCGGGTCAGCCGGCCTGAGTGGGCAGTTCCGCCTCCTGCCGCCGCAGGCGCAGCACGGCCGCCAGCACCGTGATCACCGTCCCCGCGACCGCCCACACCCACAGCACCAGCAGGGAGACGGTCGTGTCGTTGCCCTTGAAGTAGGCGATCGAGCGGGCCGTCCAGGTGCCCGCGCCCGGCGGCAGCCACGGTCCGATCGCCTGCCAGAAGGGCGGCAGCATCGGCAGTGGGAAGGCACCGCCCGCGCTCGGGTTGCCCGCGACGACCACCAGCAGGATCGCCAGCCCGATGCCGACGATCCCGAAGACGCCCTGGAGGGCGAGCGTGGCGGCGCCCACCGCGAAGGTGATCAGCGCGCCCAGTCCCCACAGGTCCACGACGCTGCCGGGCAGGGCGCCCAGGACCGGCCCGACGATCAGCGCGCCGCCCAGCCCGCCGATGATCGACACCAGGATCATCACGATCAGCCGGATCGCCGCGCGGCGCGGGTTGGCCGGCCGGGCGCCGGTACTGATCGCCAGGATCGAGGCGCACAGGTAGCCGCCGACGCACCAGCCCACGACCAGGTAGAAGGACGACAGCCCGTTGAAGTCGTGGGCGGAGGCCGGGGCGACGTCGACGATCCGCAGCGCCCGGCCCTCGGCCTCCTCGACGCGGGTGACGATGCTCTTCAGGGCGGTGGCGAGGGCGGTGCCGCCGCCGGTGGCGACCAGCAGGGTGTCGGTGCGGCCGGAGGGCTCGACGATCAGGGCCCCGTCGATCTCCCGGTCCGTGATCTGCCGCCGGGCGCTCGCCGCGTCGGCCACCGTGCGCGGGTCCAGCGGCGAGCCGGGCAGCCGCTCCAGCCGGTCCACCGTCTGCCCGGCCGTCGCCCCGGGCGCGACCACCCCGAAGGGCACGTCCTTCGGCTTCGGGTCGTGCAGCGCTCCCACGTAGGAGGCGATGAAGAGCAGCTGGAGCGCGAGTACGCCGATCACGAGCAGCGTGGCCCGTGGGGTGACGGCGTCCTTGAACTCGTCGAGGAAGGGGCCGTTTCGCGCGCCGGTGCCCGGGGTGTGCGACATGTCCCCACGGTCCGGGGGTGCGGGCGTTTGCGCAGGTGGGGCGGGGCCGAACGGATGTCGCACACGCATTCGAAATTTGGTCTATGGTGGGGGTGAGGTAGTTGGGAACAGACGTTCGATAAGGCGTAATAGGGCGTCGGTTCATGAGATCGGGAGGTGCGTGTGCCGGGTTTCACGCATCTGCACACCGTCTCCGGCTTCTCCGCCCGCTACGGCGCCTCCCACCCGGAGCGGCTGGCCGAGCGTGCCTTCGAGCGGGGCATGGACGCCCTCGCCCTCACCGACCGGGACACCCTCGCGGGCACGGTCCGCTTCGCCAAGGCCTGCGCGAAGGCGGGCGTCCGTCCGCTGTTCGGCGCGGAGCTGGCGGTGGCCGCCCCCGAGTCCGGGGCCGCCGACCGCACGGAGACCTCCGTACGCCGGGACCGGCACCGCACCCCCGTGCGCGGAGGTGCCTTCGTCGACGAGTCGGCCCCGCGGGTGACCTTCCTCGCCCGGGACGCGGCCCGCGGCTGGGCCGACCTGTGCCGACTGGTGTCCGCCGCCCACACCGCCCCCGACACCCCGCTGCTGCCCTGGGCCGAGAACCACGCCGACGGACTCACCGTTCTGCTCGGCCCCGACTCCGACGTCGGCCGCGCCCTCGCCGCCGGCCGCCCCGACCGTGCGGCGCGGCTCCTCACCCCCTGGCGGGAGACCTACGGCGACGCCCTGCGCCTGGAGGCCGTCTGGCACGGCCGCAAGGGCACCGGCCCCGGCTCCCTGCGCCTGGCCGCCCGCACCGTCGGCCTCGCCGCCGAACAGGGCGTCCGGCCCGTGCTCAGCAACGCCGTCCGCTACGCCGACCCGGGCCAGGGCCAGGTCGCCGACGTGCTGGACGCCGCCCGCCGTCTGGTCCCCATCGACGCCACCAAGGAACTGGACTCCGGCGAGGCCTGGCTCAAGGACGCCGGCGCCATGCGGCACGCCGCCGAGCGGATCGTCGAGTCCGCCGGCTTCCGGCGCGACACGGCCCACCGCCTGCTGGAGCAGACGCAGGCGACGGCCGCCGAGTGCCTGGTCGACCCCGAGGACGACCTCGGCATGGGCACCGTCCACTTCCCCGAACCACACCTGGTCGGCGCCGGCCGCCGCACCGCCCAGCGGGCGCTCGCCTCCCGGGCGGCGGCGGGGATGGTGCGGCGCGGCTACGACCGGCGGCCGGGCCACCGGCAGTACTGGGAGCGGATGCACCACGAGCTGGACATCATCGCCCACCACGGCTTCGCCTCGTACTTCCTCACCGTCGCCCAGGTCGTGGACGACGTACGGGACATGGGCATCCGGGTCGCCGCGCGCGGCTCCGGCGCGGGCTCGCTCGTCAACCACCTCCTCGGCATCGCGCACGCCGACCCGGTCGAGCACGGGCTGCTGATGGAGCGCTTCCTGTCCAAGGAGCGGGTGGTCCTGCCCGACATCGACATCGACGTGGAGTCCGCGCGCCGCCTGGAGGTCTACCGCGCGATCATCGGCCGCTTCGGCACCGAGCGGGTCGCCACGGTCGCGATGCCGGAGACGTACCGGGTGCGCCACGCCATCCGGGACGTGGGCGCCGCCCTGTCCATGGACCCGGCCGAGATCGACCGCGTCGCCAAGTCCTTCCCGCACATCCGCGCCCGCGACGCCCGCGCGGCGCTGGAGGAACTGCCCGAGCTGAAGGAGCTGGCGGGGGAGCAGGAGAGGTACGGAAAGCTCTGGGAGCTGGTCGAGGGACTGGACGCCCTCCCGCGCGGTGTCGCCATGCACCCCTGCGGCGTCCTGCTCTCCGACGCCTCCCTCCTGTCCCGTACGCCGGTCGTGCCGACCAGCGGTGAGGGCCTCCCCATGGCGCAGTTCGACAAGGACGACGTGGAGGACCTCGGGCTGCTCAAGCTGGACGTGCTCGGCGTGCGGATGCAGTCGGCGATGGCGCACGCGGTCGCCGAGGTGAAGCGGGCCACGGGCGCCGAGATCGACCTGGACGCCGTGCCGGAGGGCGATCCGGCGACGTACCGGCTGATCCGCTCCACCGAGACGCTGGGCTGCTTCCAGATCGAGTCGCCGGGTCAGCGGGACCTGGTCGGGCGGCTCCAGCCCGCCACCTTCCACGACCTCGTGGTCGACATCTCGCTCTTCCGGCCGGGGCCGGTCGCCGCCGACATGGTGCGGCCGTTCATCGAGGCCCGGCACGGGCGGGCGCCGGTGCGCCACCCGCACGAGGACCTGGCGGGGCCGCTGGAGGGGACGTACGGGGTCGTCGTCTTCCACGAGCAGATCATCGACATCGTCGCCATCATGACCGGCTGCGGGCGCGGCGAGGCGGACCGGGTGCGGCGCGGTCTTTCCGACCCGGAGTCGCAGGGGCGGATCAAGGTGTGGTTCGCCCAGCACGCGACGGCGAACGGATACGACGCGGAAACGATCCAGCGGACCTGGGAGATCGTCGAGGCCTTCGGGTCGTACGGCTTCTGCAAGGCGCACGCGGTCGCCTTCGCCGTGCCGACCTACCAGTCGGCGTGGCTGAAGGCCCATCACCCGGCCGCCTTCTACGCCGGGTTGCTCACCCATGATCCCGGCATGTACCCGAAGCGGCTGCTGCTGGCGGACGCGCGGCGGCGCGGGGTGCCGATCCTGCCGTTGGACGTGAACAAGTCGGGGGTCGCACACCGTATCGAACTGGTGTCTGAATCAAAGCGCTGGGGGCTGCGTCTCGCCCTCTCCGACGTGCACGGCATCAGCGAGGCCGAGGCGGCACGGATCGCCGAGGGGCAGCCCTACGCCTCCCTGCTCGACTTCTGGGAACGGGCCCGTCCCAGCAGGCCGCTGGCCGGACGGCTCGCCCAGGTCGGCGCGCTGGACGCGTTCGGCGCCAACCGCCGCGACCTGCAACTGCACCTGACCGAACTGCACCGCGGCGCCCGGGGCGGACGCGGCGACCAGCTCCCCCTGTCCGGCGGCCGCAGGACCGCCGCCGCCGGACTGCCCGACCTCACCTCCGCGGAGAAGCTCAGCGCCGAACTGGGCGTGCTCTCCATGGATGCCTCGCGCAACCTGATGGACGACCACCGCACCTTCCTGCGCGAGCTGGGCGTGGTGTCGGCCAAGCGGCTGCGCGAGGCCCGGCACGGGGAGACGGTGCTGGTCGCGGGTGCCAAGGCGGCCACCCAGACGCCGCCGATCCGTTCCGGCCGCCGGGTCATCTTCTCCACCCTCGACGACGGCTCCGGCCTGGTCGACCTGGCCTTCTTCGACGACTCGCACGACGCCTGCGCGCACACCGTCTTCCACTCCTGGCTGCTGCTGGTGCGCGGGGTGGTGCAGCGGCGCGGCCCGCGCAGCCTCAGCGTGGTCGGCTCCGCCGCCTGGAACCTCGCCGACCTGCTGGAGGTGCGCCGGGAGGAGGGCCTGGAGGGCGTCGCGGCCCGGCTGGCCGGAGCGGGCGGAAGCCAGGGAGGCGACGACCCCGGGGGCGGCCCGGCGCGCCGCCGCCTCGCCGGTTCGGACGGGCAGCCCGCGCCGGCCGGCTCCGCGGCCCAGGACCCGATGGAGCAGCAGCGGAAGATCCGCATGCCCACCGGGTACGAGATGCACCCCTGGGTCGATCTGCGCCCCGCGGGCGAAGGGCCCGCGGTTGGAAGGAAGTTGTGGCACCAGAGTCCGGGGAGTGCGGGATGACCATTCTCTGCGTACGTTTCCAGCTGCCGCCGATGTACGAGGCGGCCCTGCCCCAGCTGCTGGGGCTGTTGGAGGAGTTCACACCGGTCGTCGAGGCGCTGCCACCCGACGGCGCGCTGGCCGACCTGCGCGGCGCCGAGCGGTACTTCGGGCGCGACGCCGTGGAACTGGCCTCGGTGATCCGGGTCCGCGCCCTCGCGCTGTACGGCATCGACTGCGTGACCGGCGCCGGTCCGGGTCCGATGCTGGCCCGCATGGCGCTGCGGGACGCCCGGCCGGGGCTGACCCGCGCGGTGCCCGAGGGCGAGGAGCGGGACTTCCTCGCCGGCAAGCCCGTCGTCGCGCTGCCCGGCGTCGGCACCGCGACCGCCCGCACGCTGTGCGAGTACGGCCTCGACACCCTCGGCCGGGTCGCCGCCGCACCCCTGTCCACGCTCCAGCGTCTGGTCGGCGCGAAGGCCGGCCGTGAGCTGCACGAGAAGGCGAACGGCGTCGACCGCGGCCGGGTCGTCCCCAACGGCGTCTCCCGGTCCCTCGCCACCGAACGCCCCTTCACCCGCGACGAACTCGACCCCGGCCGCCACCGCCGCGCCCTGTTGTCGGCCGCCGAGGAACTGGGCGCCCGGCTGCGCGCCGTGGACAAGGTCTGCCGCACCCTGACCCTCACCGTCCGCTACGCCGACCGGTCCGCCACCACCCGCAGCCGCACCCTGCCCGAACCGACCGCGCACTCGGCGGCCCTGACCCGGGCCGCGTACGGCATGTACGAGGCGCTCGGCCTCCAGCGCGCCCGGGTCCGCTCGATCGCCCTGCGCACCGAGGGCCTCGCCCCCGCCGAACAGGCCTCCCACCAGCTCACCTTCGACCCCGTGGACGAGAAGGTCCGCCGCATCGAGGAGGTCGCGGACCGCGCGCGGGCGAAGTTCGGGCCGCGGGCGGTGATGCCGGGGTCGTTGGCGGCGTGAGGCCCCCGCGGGTCAGTTGGCCCACGGGGGAGTGATCCGGGTGCCGTCGGCCAGCTCCGCCGTCAGACCGACCGAGGTGGTGACCCAGGAGGTCGCGGTCCGGTCGGTGGGGTTCTCGACGGCAAAGGCGGCGCCGGCGTTGATGATCACCGTGTCCCCCGCGGTGACGCGCTCGGTGCGGCCGTCGAGGGTGACCAGCAGCTCGCCGGTGAGCAGGTGGAAGATCTCCTCGCGGCTGACGGTGTGCGCGGGGGTCTTCGTCCCCCCGGGGATCTCGCCCCGCCAGGCGCAGAGCTCCCTGCTGCCGGTGCGGGGAGCGGCGTACGAGACGAAACGGGTGCCGTGGATCTCGTGGGTGGTGCCTTCGGACGAGCGGACTACGGGCATGACTGTCCCCCAATACCTATGGTCAAGCAGCTTGACTAAATTCCCGTCCCATGGTCAAGCTGCTTGACCAAAACGTCAAGAGTGTTTCAATGCCACCGTGCAGAACTCCGACGCCATGGCCCTGACGGCCGGCCTCCTCGCTGCGGCCGGCGGTCTCACGCAGCGCATCCACGAGGGTGTCGTCGCCCGAGGCTTCGAGGGGGTACGCCCCGCGCACGGTTTCGCCTTCACCCGGCTCGCCCCGGACGGTGCGACGGTCACCGACCTCGCCGTGCACCTCGGGATGACCAAGCAGGCCGCGAGCCAGTTGGTCGAGGAGCTGGACCGCAAGGGATACGTCGAACGCCGGCCGCATCCCGCCGACGCGCGCGCCCGGCTGGTCGTACTGACCGAGGCGGGGTGGGCCTGTACGCGGGCCGCGGAGGAGGCGGCGGCGGAGGCCGTGGGTGCCTGGGTCGACGTGCTCGGCGAGGACGGGGTGCGTGCGCTGGCCGACGGTCTGCTGCGGGTGGCGCCGGGTGGGCCGATCCGGCCCGCCTGGTGACGTCGGTTAGCGCTGGAAGTTTTTACTGACGCGTAACTTCACACTTGCACTACTCGACCGTAACTTGACGAGTGAACAGCATCCTCGTGATCCGGATCACAGGGCGTCCTGCCATCGCAACTCCCTTGAGCCGCAAGGAGATCACCCGATGCTGCCCTGGAAACGCGTGCTCAGACCGCTGACCGCGCTGCTGCTGACCGCCGCGGTCGCCCTGGCCCCCGCCACCACCGCCCACGCCACCGAGGCTCGGCCAGGGGCCGGCTGGAACGACTACTCCTGCAAGCCCTCCGCCGCCCACCCCCGCCCCGTCGTCCTGGTCCACGGCACCTTCGGGAACTCCGTCGACAACTGGCTGGGCCTCGCGCCCCATCTGAAGAACCGCGGCTACTGCGTCTTCTCCCTCGACTACGGGCAGTTGCCCGGCGTCCCGTTCTTCCACGGCCTCGGCCCGGTCGAGAAGTCGGCGGAAGAACTGGCCGCCCACGTCGACAAGGTGCTCACCGCGACCGGCGCCGCCGAGACCGACATCGTCGGCCACTCGCAGGGCGGCATGATGCCTCGCTACTACCTGAAGTTCCTCGGCGGTGCCGCCAAGGTGAACGCCCTGGTCGGCATCGCACCCAGCAACCACGGCACCACGCTCTTGGGCCTCACGAAGCTGCTGCCGTACTTCCCCGGCGTCGAGGACCTGCTGAACGAGCACACCCCCGCCCTCGCCGACCAGGTCGTCGGCTCCGACGTCCTCACCAAGCTGAACGAGGGTGGCGACACCGTGCCCGGCGTCCGCTACACCGTCCTCGCCACCCGGTACGACGAGGTGGTCACGCCGTACCGCAGCCAGTACCTGAGCGGGCCCGGCGTGCGCAACGTCCTGTTGCAGGACCTGTGCCCGCTCGACCTGTCCGAGCACCTGGCGATCGGGCTCTTCGACCGGATCGCCTTCCACGAGGTGGCGAACGCCCTGGACCCGGCGCACGCCACGCCCACCACCTGCGCCTCGGTCTTCGACTGACCCCCTGGTGTCCGGTCCGGCACGCCACGCGGGGCCCGTCCGGCCTGAGCCGCCGGACGGGCCCCGCGTCCCCCCGTTTCCCGGGGTCAGCCGCTGTGCCGGCCCCCGGTGGCGGCCCGTCGGCGGACCGACGCGAACAGGACGCCCGCGCCGAGCGCCAGGGCGGCGGCGCCACCGACGGCGATGTAGGGCGTGGTGCTGTCCCCGCCGGTCTCGGCGAGGTTCTCGCCCGCGCCGGCGGCCTTGACCTGGTTCGGCTCACCGGCGGCGGCCTCGGCGGCCTCGGCGGCGTCGTCCGGCGCCTCGTCCGGGGCCTCGGCCGGGGCCGCCGGGTCGGTCGGGTCCGTGGTCGTCTCGGCGTCCTGGTCGCCGTGGCCGTGGTGCTCGATCGTCGACTTGTCGGCCGCGGCCGCGATCTGCTCCTCGGTCGGGGCGGAGGCCGAGGGGGCCGGGGCGGCACCGCCCGCCGACTGGCTTTCCACGCCGCCGCTGCCGCCGCCGAAGGAGATGTCCGAGCAGGAGTAGAAGGCCTCCGGGCTGTCCGAGCGCTGCCAGACCGCGTACAGCATGTGCTTGCCCGAGCGCTCGGGCAGCGTGCCGGAGAAGGTGTAGAACCCGCCCGAGGCGGCCGGGTCGGTGACCGTCGCCACCGGGTTGGCCAGGTCGAGGTCGCCCCAGCCCAGCGGTCCCGCCGGGTCGAAGCCGGGCTTGGTGACGTACACCTTGAAGGTGCCCTTGTGCGGGGCCGTCACGCGGTACTTGAAGGTGTACGAGCCGCTGCTCACGCTGGTCGCGGGCCAGTCGGCACGGACCAGGTCCATCCCCGCGAACTGCGGGTCGTTCGCGCTGCACAGCTTGCCGTCCGGGATCAGCTCCTGGTGCTTCCCGGCGGCGTTGCCGATGCGGATGCCGTTCCAGTCGTAGAGCGCCTGCGTGCCGCCGGCCGCGACCGCCGCCTTGCACGCGGCGGACTTCGGACTCTCGGGACCCTCCGCGTAACACTGCGACACCCGGCTGACCGGGTCGCCCATCGACCCGTGCGCGGCGGCGGGCGGGGCGGCCAGCGTGGTCAGGGCGAGCGGGGCGAGGCCTGCGGCGGCGACGACGGCGACCCTGCGGGGCGCGGACAGTGCGGGCATGGGGAACTCCTCGAACGGTCACTGGGAACTGGGCTGGAAACCTGGGCCGGAACCCGTGGGGTTGATCAGCAAGCTAGCCCCAAGAAACCGTGGAATCGCCTGTTGGAGGCGGGTGACGGAGATCCTTATGGTCGCGTTAAGGGAGTGCTCAGGCTGTCCTGAGGTAACTACCGTTCGGGGCATGACGCACGAGGAGATCAGGCCGGCCACCGCCGGCGACGCATCCGCGGTGAGGGCCGTCACGGACGCCGCGTACCGCCCCTACATCGAGCGCATCGGGGTGGTGCCGCAGCCCATGGAGGCGGACCACGCGGCGAACGTGGCCGCGGGCCGGGTGTTCGTGCTGGGTGAGCCCGTCGTGGGGCTCGTGGTCCTGGAGGAGTGCCCGGACCATCTGTTCCTCGACAGCATCGCCGTCCACCCCGACGCGCACGGTACGGGCGTGGGGCGGCGGCTGCTGCGGTTCGTGGACGCACGCGCGCGTGCGCTGGGCCTGCCCGAGGTCAGGCTCTACACGAACGCCAAGATGTGGGAGAACCAGAAGATCTACCCGAAGTACGGGTACGAGGTCGTGGAGCGCCGGGTGGACGGACCCTACGACCGCATCCACTACCGTAAGCGGCTGCTCTGACGCGTCTCATCCCGATCGCCCCGGTCAGCTGTCCGGCCACCACGTGCGGGCGATGTCCTTGCGGACCTCCGGTCGTCCCGAGGGGCGCTCGTCCGCCTCCTCGCGGACTCGACGGGCGTCGGTCTTCTTCAGGGGCTTCTGCACGGTCAGACGGCGCATGGCTGCCTCCTTACGGATCCACCGGGTTCCGCGTTCTCACGGAGGTAGACCCCTTCCCCGAGAGTTACTCATCGATGCGTGGCTGTCAGTGGCGAGTGTCACTCTTGGGAACGTGATGAACGACAGTGACGGAACGACCGCGTTGAGTATCGACTGGGACGTGATGGCCGCCACCTTCGACGACGAGCCGGACCACGGCCTGCGCGACCCTGTTGTCCGCCGGGCCTGGACCGCCCGGTTGCGGTCCTGGCTGCCCGACCGGGCCGGTGACGTCCTCGACCTCGGCTGCGGCACGGGCAGTCTGTCGCTCCTCGCCGCCGAGCAGGGACACCGCGTCACCGGCGTCGACCGGTCCCCGGCCATGGTGGAGCTGGCCCGGGGCAAACTCGCCGGTCGTGACGCGGTGTTCCTCACCGGTGACGCGGCGACGCCGCCCGTCGGCGAGCAGCGCTTCGACACCGTGCTGGCCCGGCACGTGGTGTGGACCCTGCCCGACCCCGGCCGGGCCCTGCGGCACTGGCGGGAGTTGCTGCGCCCGGGCGGCCGACTGGTCCTGGTCGAGGGCGTGTGGGGGAGCGTCACCCCGGTCGGCATACCCGCCGACCGGCTCACCGCCCTCCTCGCCCCGCTCGCCGGGAAGGTGCGGGCGGAGCGTCTGTCGGACGACCCGTCGCTGTGGGGCAAGGAGGTGGACGACGAGCGGTACGTGGTGGTCGCGGTGCCGTCCTAGGCCAGCAGGTTCGTGAAGTCGTTGCCCTGGGCCAGGCGCTCCAGTTCGTCCAGTGCGGCCACGGCGGCGGCCGCGGCTTGCGGGTCCCGCTCCGCCAGACCGCTCTCGGCGAACTCGTCCTCGTCCAGGCGTCGTACGTCCGTGCCGTCCGCGGACCGCCACAGGTCCAGGTCGAGGTCCTCGACGACCAGCTCGCCGCCGGTGAGCACGGCGGGGCGGGTGATGTCGCAGTACCAGCCCTTCAGCGCACCGGCCGCCGTGCGGACCTCCTTCACGGAGTACCAGCGGTCGCGCCAGTAGTACTCGGTGAAGACGTCACCGGCCTCGAAGCGCACGAAGCCGAAGTCGCGGACGCCGTCGCCGGCCCAGGGGGCGCGGACGGCGAGGCGGGTGCCGTCGTCGTGGAGCAGCACGCTCGCGTACCGGATCTTCGTACGTCCCGCCTTGACCAGGACGACCTCCACCCCGGTCGGTGTCTCAGCCGAGTTCGCGGACATGGCGCACCTCCGTCGCGCAGACCTCGTACCCGAGCCACTTGTTGATGGTGAGCATCGGGCCGTTGTCGGTGTCGTTGCCGGTGAAAGCCTCCGTGTACCCGGCGGCGCGGGCCCGGTGCAGGGAGTCGGTCTTGGCGAGTTTGGCCAGGCCCCGGCCGCGCTGGGCGCGGACCGTGCCCGTCATCGCGGTCGAGTACCGGGTGCCGTCGGTGTGGGCGACGCTGAAGGCGGCGGGGCGGCCGTCGACGACCGCGACCGTGGTCAGTTCACGGTTCAGCAGCGGGTGCCGCCAGGTCTCCGCGAGCCAGGCCTCGTAGTCCGTGAACTCGACGTCGACGTCGCTCGGTTCGTCCGCCACCGTCTCCGCGTCCAGCTCGAACATCGGCCGCGGGTCGTCCGCGAAGTCGGCTGCGGTGCGCAGCTCGACACCCGGGGGAAGGGGCCTCAGCGGCGGGAGCATGGCGTGGGCCAGGTCCAGCCGCAGGAAGTGCGCGGCGCGCCGCCGCTCGTAGCCGTGCCGCTCGGCGAAGGCCAGGTTGGCGGGCCCGTCCAGCACCCAGGAGTACAGCTTCGTCGCGCCCTCGCCGGTCAGGTACTCCTCGGCCGTACGCACCAGCAGTCCGCCGGCTCCGCGCCGGAACCTCTCCGGGTGGACGTAGATGTTGAGAAAGGCCTGACCCGGCTCCGGGCTGTCGTGCACCAGCCCGATCTGGGCCGTGCCGATCACCTCCCCGTCCTCCTCCGCGACCAGGGACCGGCTCCGCGCGTCCGGGTGGGTGTGGACGAGCCGGTGCACGACGGCCTCGGGGGTCCACAGGATGAACGGCACGGCGAGATGGCGGACATGGGCGAAGGCCGCGACGTCAGGCGGATCGTCGCGACGCAGGTCGCGTACAAGAACGGTCATGAGGGCGCACGCTACGGCGGAAGGGGGCCGGATGCCTCTTGTTTTCGCGGGGATACGGGACAATCACCGCGTGACCTTGAAGATCCATATCGACGACGGCACGCCGCCCTACGAGCAGGTGCGCGCGCAGATCTCCGAACAGGCGCGGTCGGGCGCGCTGCCGGTCGGCTACCGGCTGCCGACGGTGCGCGGGCTGGCCGAGTCCCTGGGGCTCGCCGCGAACACGGTCGCCAAGGCCTACCGCGCGCTGGAGGGGGACGGGGTGATCGAGACGCGGGGGCGCAACGGCACGTTCGTCGCGGCCGCGGGCTCCGCGGCGGAGCGGGAGTTGGCGTCCGCCGCGCAGGTGTACGCCGAGCGGGCCCGGCGGCTCGGGCTCACGGAGGCCGACGCCCTGAGCGCCGTGCGGGATGCCCTGCGGGCGGCTTACGGGGACTGAGCGCAGTTTTGGCGGGGCCCGGGTCCCGGCTGCGGGTTCGTTGTGGCCGGGCGCGTCCGCGCGGCGAAGCCGCACAACGTCTCAGCCCCGCGCCCCTGACGGCGTTCGGGTGACCGTCAGATGCAACGTGCGCGCCAGTCGGGCGAAGACCTGTGCGTCCCGTACGGCCGCCGCGTTCGGGTCGTTGTTGAAGTACGCGAACACGTCGTGGTCGTCCGGCCAGGTGGCGGCGATGCGGTCGACCCACGTCGCCAGGGAGCGGCGGCCGTACTGCGGCCACGCCGCGGCTCGCCCCTCGTGGAAGCGGACGTACCCCCAGTCCGCGGTGCGCCACAGTGGAGCGACCGGGCGGGCCCGGACGTCCGCCCAGCACAGGGCCGCCCCCCGGGAGGTGAGGACGTCCCGTACCTCGGGCGTCCACCAGGAATCGTGCCGGGGTTCCACCGCGACCCGTGTGCCGGGCGGGAAGCAGGCGAGGCAGGCGTCCAACAGATCCGCGTCGCCGCGCAGCGTGGGCGGCAGTTGGAGCAGGACCGGACCGAGGCGGTCGCCCAGGCCGGCCGCGTGGGTCATCAGGCGGTCGACCGGCTCCTGCGGGTCCCGCAGCCGCTTGATGTGGGTGAGGTAGCGGCTCGCCTTCACCGCGACCACGAAGTCCGCCGGCACCCGCTCCCGCCACGCCGCGAACGTCTCCCGCGTCGGCAGCCGGTAGAAGGCGTTGTTGATCTCGACCGTCGCGAAGTCGGCCGCGTACCGCTCCAGCCAGAGCCGGACGGGCAGACCGGGCGGGTAGAGGGCCTCCCGCCAGTCCCGGTACTGCCAGCCCGACGTGCCGACGAACAGGGTCATATCCCCATCAAAGCAGCTACGAGCAGATCACAGCACCTACAGGTAGAGCCCCGCCTCCGCCCCGTCCCGCGGCTGGGGCAGCGTGGTCGGCGAGGTGCCGCGGCGCAGCGCGTACAGCTCCGCCAGCGTGGCGCCCTCGCGGCCCACGGCTTCCTCCCGGCCCGCGGCGTCGGCGCCGAGCCAGTCCATCGCCTCCCGGCGGGTCAGTGGGCCGACCTCGATACGGGCGAGGCAGCGGCCGGGGCGGACGACGGCGGGGTGGAGACGCTCCAGGTCCTCGTTGGTCGTGACGCCGACCAGCACGTTCCGGCCCTGGCCCAGGAGCCCGTCGGTGAGGTTCAGCAGCCGGGAGAGTGCCTGGCCCGCCGTGTGCTTGGCCTCGCCGCGGATCAGCTCGTCGCAGTCCTCCAGCAGCAGGAGCCGCCAGCGGCCCTTGCCCGTGGCGTCCTCCTCGCCGATGGCGATGTCCATCAGATAGCCGACGTCGGAGAAGAGCCGCTCCGGGTCCAGGACGCAGTCCACCTGGCACCAGTCCCGCCAGGAGCGGGCCAGGGTGCGCAGCGCCGAGGTCTTGCCGGTGCCCGGGGGGCCGTGCAGGAGGAGCAGCCGGCCCGCGATGTCCTCGGGCGTGGTCTTCATCAGGCGGTCCATCGCGTCCGCCACCGGCGCCGTGTAGTTGGCCCGCACCTCGTCCCAGGTGCCCGCCGCGATCTGCCGGGTGGTGCGGTGCGGGCCGCGCCGTGGGGAGACGTACCAGAAGCCCATCGTGACGTTCTCCGGCTGCGGCTCGGGCTCGTCCGCCGCGCCGTCCGTCGCGTCGCCGAGCACCTTCTCGGCGAGGTCGGCGGTGGTCGCCGTGACCGTGACGTCGGCGCCCCGGCTCCAGCGCGAGATCAGCAGCGTCCAGCCCTCGCCCTCCGCCAGCGTCGCACTGCGGTCGTCGTCGCGGGCCACCCGCAGCACGCGCGCGCCGGGCGGCAGCAGCGTGGCACCGGACCGTACGCGGTCGATGTTGGCCGCGTGTGCGAACGGCTGCTCGCCCGTGGCGAAACGGCCGAGGAACAGCGCGTCGACGACATCGGAGGGGGAGTCGCTGTCGTCCACGTTGAGCCGGATCGGCAGGGCGTCGTGCGGGTTCACGGACATGCCGCCATGATCCGGCACCCGCACGCCGTGTGCACCCGGTTTCCCGGGCGCACACGACGCACACGGCGCACCCGACGCAGAGCGCACGGGACGAGGGGCGGCCGGAGATTCAGGCACCGGCCCCCGGCACCCGCCCCCGTGTCCGCACCCGCGCCTGCCGTGTCCTGCGGAGCACGGCGTACCCCTTGGTGAGGGCCCGGTCCCGGACGAAGGTACGGGCGATCGCCCGGCCCTCGACCAGCCGGGCGAACTCGTCCGGCCCCGTGCTGCGGCGCACGGTGACCCGGCGCAGGGCGTACGGCCCCTGGGCGCGGCGCGCCAGGCCGTTGCCGACGGCGAGCGCCTGCGCGTACCCCGTCTCGCGCACCGCCTGCCGCACCCGGCGGTCGGAGTAGCCGTAGGGATACGCGAACGAGGCCGGTACGGTGCCCAGCTGGTCCGCGATGATCTCCTTGCAGTGGATCAGTTCGAACCGCAGGCGCTCCCGGTCGAGCTGGTCGAGCTGTGGATGCGTGTGGCTGTGCCCGCCGATCTCCACGCCGGCGGCGGCCAGTTCGCGGACCTGGTCCCAGTCGAGCATGGTGTCCAGGGCGCCCCCGGTGTCGTACGGGCCGCGCAGCCAGCCGGTCGAGACGAACAGGGTGGCCGGGAAGCCGTGCTTGGCGAGGACGGGCAGGGCGTGCCGGTGCACGCCCTCGTAACCGTCGTCGAAGGTGATGAGGACGGGCCGCTTCGGCAGCGGGCGCCCGCCGCGCCAGGCGGCGGCCAGCTCCGCCGTGCCGATCGGGGTGCGGCCCCGGTCGGCGATCGCCGCCATCTGCTCGGCGAACGCCTCGGGGGACACCGACAGCGCGCGGGTGGCGTCGTTCGGAGCGGCCGCGACCGCGTGGTACATGAGGACCGGCACCCGCGCGTCGTACCCCTCGTGCCCGTGGGCGTCAGCCATGCGCGCCCCCCTCGACGGGCGCCACGGTGAACCTGGTGCCGCCCCGCCGCGCCCGTACGCTGCCCACCACATAGCCGCCCGCCGTCGTCAGCACCCCGGCGACGATCGCGCCCGCCCGGCCCGCGCCGCCCGGCCGGGCCAGCACGGCGTCGCGCAGACCGCGCACCACACCGGCCGGCAGCACGCGGGTGGCGTACCGGCGTTCGGACTCGAGACCCTTGGCGGCGCCGACGCTGCGCGCCACCAGGGCCTTGGACAGACCCTCGGCGTAGGCGCGGGTGCTGAAGTAGCCGAAGTGCTCGCGCGCCTCGGGCACCCGGTGGTGGATCACCGCCCGGTCGTCGATCAGGAGCACCGCGTCGGGCCGGGCGCGGGAGAGCCGGATGCACAGCTCGGTCTCCTCGCAGCCCAGCGGACGCTTGTCGCCGTCGCGTCCGATGCCGGTGGCGAAGCCCCCCGCGGCGTCGAAGGCCTCGCGCCGGAAGGAGGCGTTGCCGCCCAGCACGTTGCGCACCCGGACCCGGCCGGGCGGCAGGCCGCGGTACGTGCAGCCCACCACCCAGTCGAACTCCTCGGGGAACCAGGCCGGCCGACGCCCCGACGCCCAGATGGGCACCGTGCGCCCGCCGACGGCCATGACGCGCGGGTCGGTGTACCCCTCGGCGAAGTGCCGCAGCCAGTCGCGCTCGGCCACGGCGTCGTCGTCGAGGAAGGCGATCACCTCCCCGCGCGAGGCCGCGATGCCGGTGTTGCGGCCGGCGGACAGACCGCGGGGGCCCGCGTTGGCGAGCACCCGCACGTCCTGCTGCTCCTTGTACTCCTTCAACAGCCGGTCTCTCAGCGCCGTGTTGTGGTCGACGACCAGCAGCGTCTCCCGGGCCGGGTGGGACTGTGCCCGCACCGAGGAGACCGCCGCGAGGATGTCCTCCCAGCGGTCCTCGGTGTAGACGCAGATCACGACCGAGATCGTGAGGGAGGCGTCGGAACCGCTCAAGACGCCTTCCTCCGGACCGGGACGACCGGGCTGACCGGGGTCACCGAGGCCAGCGTCGGCGAGTGCGTACGGCTGCGCAGCGCACGCCGGTTGGACCGCTCGTCCAGGATCACTCTGAGCACCCGCAGCCCGTCCCGCACCGCCCGCAGGTTGCTGACGCCGTGGATGCGCAGGTACTCGTGGCTGGGGATCTCCTGCACCTTCAGGCCGGCCTTGACGACCCGGATGTTCATCAGGGTCTCCACCTCGAAGCCGGTGCAGTCGAGGTCGATCTTGTCCAGGCAGTGGCGCCAGAAGGCGTTGTAGCCGTAGCACAGGTCGGTGTAGCGGGCGCCGAACTTCCGGTTGACAACCGCGCACAGGGCGCGGTTGCCGAGCTTGCGGATGAAGGTCATGTCGTCGGTGCCGCCGCCGTTGGCGAAGCGGGAGCCCTTGGCGAAGTCCGCGCCGGACACCAGGGCGGAGACGTACGACACGATCTCCTGGCCGTCGGCCGAACCGTCGGCGTCGACCATCACGATGATGTCCCCGGTGCACGCCTTGAAGCCGGTGATCAGCGCGTCTCCCTTGCCCTTGCCGCGCTGCTCGACGACCTTGACGTCCGGCCACAGCTCCCGGGCGACCTCGACGGTGTTGTCGGTGGAGTTGCCGTCCACGAGGACGACCTCGTGGATCCAGTCGGGCAGCGTCTTGAAGACGTAGGGAAGGTTCTCCGCCTCGTTCATGGCGGGTATCACCACGCTCACCGGCGGCGCTATCGCCAGGTGCGAGGAGACGGGCCGGTACTTCTCGGCCGACGACGGGTCGGATGACGGGTCGGACGACGGATCGCTGCCCGTCGACGCCGGCTGCAGAACTGAGCTCATGAGTCTGGTCCCTCTCGTCCGGCGGACCGCCCGCCCCAGGGGCGGTCCGGCTCTGTATCCGGTTCGAAAGGGGGGTTCTCACCCACGGCGCGACGGGTTGTGTCTCCGTGCGTGCCCGGTGAGCTGGCAAAGCCTGTCGGCGCCGGAAGGAAACGGCAACCGACCGCGCGGCACGGCCCGGTCACCGATGCGGTCACCGAGCACGGCACCCCCCTACCGCGCGTCCCGCCCCGGTCCGCCGCGGCCTCGAGCCCTCCCCTGAGCCGCTTGCCGACGTACCGATGCGGGAGATGTATGACGGTATTGACGATTGAACCCGTATGGCAAGACCTGGAGTCAGGTCTCACGTTTTTGTTGGTTTGCCGTCATCCGTTCTTCTTGAAGGGGCTTGTGCCGCGGTGTCGGTCCCCCGGACCGTTCCGCTTTGCCCCCCGAAGCCCAAGATGCCGGGCCTCAATGTGACGCAGCTCGCCTTGGACCGTCAAGACGGCACTGGTGTTCCCAGCGGTTTTCGTCCGATTTTGAACGACCGTCAGCCAAATCTTGGCATGGACACTTCCTGTCAACACGCGTAGCTGCTACCACGGTTGACGCAGAGATCCTGCTAAAGGGAGGTTCCATGAGACGTTCCCGACTTGTCGGCTTCCTGAGTTCACTCCTCCTCGCCGCCGGCACCGCCCTCACCGGGGCCGCGACCGCACAGGCCGCCCAACCCGTCGCGTCCGGCGGCTACGTGGCGCTCGGCGACTCCTACTCCTCCGGTGTCGGAGCGGGCAGCTACATCGGCTCCAGCGGCGACTGCAAGCGCAGCACGAAGGCCCACCCGTACCTGTGGGCCGCCGCCCATTCACCCTCGACGTTCGACTTCACCGCCTGTTCCGGCGCCCGTACGGGTGATGTTCTCGCCGGACAGCTCGGCCCGCTCAACTCCTCCACCGGCCTGGTCTCGATCAGCGTCGGCGGCAACGACGCGGGCTTCGCCGACGTCATGACGACCTGTGTGCTCCAGTCCGACAGCGCCTGCCTGTCGCGGATCGCCACCGCGAAGGCGTACGTCGACTCGACGCTGCCCGGCAACCTCGACAGCGTCTACTCGGCGATCCGCACCAGGGCGCCGGGCGCCCACGTCGTCGTCATCGGCTACCCGCGCTTCTACCGGCTCGGCACCTCCTGCGTCGGCCTCTCCGAGACCAAGCGGAAGGCGATCAACGACGCGTCCGACCACCTCAACACCGCGATCGCCAAGCGCGCCGCCGACCACGGTTTCACCTTCGGCGACGTGCGTTCCCCCTTCACCGGCCACGAGATCTGCTCCGGCAGCTCCTGGCTGCACAGCGTGAACTGGCTCAACATCGGCGAGTCGTACCACCCGACCGCGGCCGGCCAGTCCGGCGGCTACCTGCCGGTCCTCAACAGCGCAGCCTGACCCGAAGCGGAAGGAGAAGAGGAAGGAGAAGGAGAAGAGGTGTGGGAGGAGGCCCCGCCCGTCGGGGTCTCCGTCCCCGACCCGGCCTCGCAGGACACGGAGAACGCCACCGCGTTGGACGTGGCCTCCACCGGGGCCCGCACCTCCACGCGCACGGTGCCGGCGAACGTGCCGTTGTCGCCGTTCGTCGTCACCACGACGGTGTCCTTCGCCGAGCGGTCACCGTCGGCGGGGAAGGACAGCGTCCGCCAGCCGGGGTCGGAGACCGACCCGTCCTCCGACACCCAGCGGTAGCCGACCTGCGCGGGCAGTCGCCCCACGGTGAACGTCGCGGTGAAGGCGGGCGCCCGGTCGTGCGGCGGGGGACAGGGCCCCGTGTAATCGGTGTGCGAGCCCGCCACGGACACCTTCACCGACTGCGGCGGCGGACTGCTCCCCGGGCTGTGGCCGTCGGAGGAGGCCGACGGGCTCGGTTCCTCACTGCGCCCGGTCCGGCTCGGTGCGGCGGAACTCGCCCCCGGGCCCGCGCTCCCGCCCGAACCCTCCGTGCCGCCACCGCCGTCCGAGCGGTTCAGCAGCGCGTACGTCAGTCCGGCCAGCGCCAGCGCGAGCGCGGCCAGCCCCAGGACCAGCACGGCCCGCGCGCGCCGGTCCCGGGTGCCGGGTGCGGGCCCGGTCGTGACCGTCGTCGCGGGCCCGGGCACCGGGGGTGTCGGCGAGGCCGCCGGCCCGGGGTGGCCCGCGACCGTCGGGGCGTACGCGCCGGCCGCACGGGATGTGTCCCCCGCAGCGGGGCTGCCGCCGGCCCCCACGAGCCGCAGCTCCCGCTCGGCCCGTTCGGCCGGCAGCCGCTCGGCCGGATCCTTGCGCAGCAGACCCTCGATCACGGGCGCGAGCGCACCGGCCCGGTGCGGCGGCGGCAACTCCTCGTCGACGATCGCCCGCAGGGTGCTGAGCGGCGTGTCCTGACGGAACGGCGAGGCGCCCTCGACCGCCGCGTACAGCAGTACGCCCAGGGACCACAGGTCGGACTCGGGGCCGGGCGTGCGGCCCAGCGCCCGTTCCGGGGCGAGGAACTCGGGCGAGCCGACGACCTCGCCGGTCATGGTGAGCGCGGAGCTGCCCTCGACCCTGGCGATCCCGAAGTCGGTGAGCACCACCCGGCCGTCGTTCGCCAGCAGGACGTTGGCCGGCTTCACGTCCCGGTGCAGCACCCCGGCCGCGTGCGCGGCCCGCAGGGCGGCCAGCACTTCGGCGCCGATGTGCGCGGCGCGCCGTGGTGCGAGCGGGCCCTCGGCCTCCAGCAGATCGGCCAGCGACAGTCCCCGGACCAGCTCCATCACGATCCAGGGCCGGTCGCCGTCGGTGGCCACGTCGTACACCGTGACCACGTTGGGGTGGGCGACCCGGGCGGCGGCCCACGCCTCGTGCTCCAGCCGGGCGTACATCCGTTGCACGTCGGCGTCCGGCAGCCCGGCGGGCGCGCGCACCTCCTTGACGGCGACCTCACGGTGCAGCACCTCGTCGCGGGCGCGCCACACCGTGCCCATGCCACCCTCGCCGAGAGGGGACAGCAGACGGTAGCGGCCGGCGAGCACACGCTCATTGCCGGGTTCCTCGAACACCGGCGCCCCCTTTGGGCCTGTCCGACAATTCCCGCCTGCCGGGCGGCGGTCACCTCATTCCTCCCCAAAGTAGCTCAGCCGAGAGCGAATGCCGCCCCCTGAACAGCAATCCGGACCCGAGGAACCGGCCGACCCGCGTTTTCCGCCCGCCGATCCGTAAGTCCTCCCGAGGGCGGGCCGTCGCGCGCGCCCGGCGGTGACGTCGACGGGCCGGGCGCGGCCCGCGGAAGGGGGACCGGGTGGAGGTGGACGAGCTGCTGATGCTCGTGGCGGACGGCGACCAGCAGGCCTTCGAGGAGCTGTACGGGCTGGTGTCCGGCCCGGTGTTCGGACTCGTGCGGCGCGTGGTGCGCGACCCCGCCCAGTCGGAGGAGGTGGCGCAGGAGGTGCTGCTCGAACTCTGGCGGTCCGCCGCCCGGTTCGACCCGCGCCGGGGAAGCGCCCTGTCCTGGATCCTCACCGTCGCCCACCGCCGCGCCGTCGACCGGGTGCGCAGCGCCCGTGCGGCCGGCGAACGCGAGCAGCGCGAGGCCCGGCGCGCCCACCACCCCGCCTTCGACCAGGTCGCGGAGGAGGTCGAGGCCGGTCTCGAACGCGAGTGGGTGCGCCGCTGCCTGGACCGGCTGACCGCCCTGCAGCGCCAGTCGGTCACCCTCGCCTACTACGACGGCTACACCTACCGGGAGGTGGCCGAGCGCCTCTCCCTCCCGCTGGGCACGGTCAAGACACGGATGAGGGACGGACTCAACCGCCTGCGCGACTGCCTGGGAGATGCCGCATGAGCCCCTTCGGCCGGCTGCCGCGCCGCGGCGACCTCCACTCGCTCGCCGCCCCCTACGCCCTGGACGCCCTCGACGGCGCCGAACGGGTCCGCTTCGAGCGGCACCTGGCGCGGTGCGAGGGCTGCGCCGCCGAGGTGCGGGCGCTGTCCGAGGACGCCGTCCGGCTGGCCTGGTCCACGGCCGCCCCGGCGCCGGCCGCCCTGCGCGAGCGCGTCCTGGCCGCCGTACGCACCACACCGCAGGAGCCGGTGCCCGGGCGCGGGCCCGTGCGGCGGCTGCCGGCCCATGTGTGGGGCGGCGTGCAGTCGCCGCCGGAGCGCTCCCGCGCTTCCCGGCCGCGCCCCCTGTACGTGCCGTTCGCCACCGCGACCGCCGCCGCGGCCCTCGTGGTCGCCTCGCTCTTCGCCGTGCAGGCGAACCGGATGCGGGACGAACTGGACACCGCGCGGGACCGGGCACGTGAGATCGCCCACGTTCTCGCCGCTCCGGACGCCCGTGCGACGAGCGGCGAGGACGACCGGGGGCGCGGCATCGGAGTGGTCGCTTCCGTATCCGAGGGGCGCGCGGTCGTCACCCTGAGCGGGTACGGCGAGCCGGCCGGCGACCGCGTGCACCAACTGTGGCTCGTGCGCCCCGGCGCCGGGCCGCGCTCCCTCGGGCTCTTCGACGGCGACACGCCCCTGATCGCCTCCGGTCTGAACCCCTCGGCGGCGTCACTGGCGGTGACGGTCGAGCCCGGCGGGGGATCGGCCCGCCCGACGAGCAGGCCGGTTGTCCAACTCTCCCTGGAATCTGTTGGATTCGGAGAGTAATCGTCAACACCCTTACGGGGAAGGTGAATCCTGTGACCGCGATACACGCATGCCGTACCGGGGCGATAGGGTTACCCTGCCCGGGCCGGGTGGACTCGTACGGGTGGGGAGTGACATGGAACAGATAACAGTGCGCAGCAGGGCAAGGGTTCCTGCGATCACCTGCGGGAGCAGCGCGACCAGCTCTCGTCTCGACCGCCATCTCGCGGTGCTCGGAGGGCCTGCCCTCCCGCAGCGGGAGACGGTGGAGGCGACGTCGCTGATGCGTGAGCTGACCGCGCGTGAGCCCGCGCACAAGCGCAGCAGCAGGGGCGCCAGGGTGCGCCGGGTCTCGCTGTTCGCGCCGCTGCGCCGACTGCGCCGCTCGCTGTTCGGCGGCAACTGAGGCCCGCGCCCCGGCGGTCACACCGTCCCGGCGCGGCGCCGCGCACTCGTCCGTCATCCCCACGGCACGCAGCGGCGCCCCGGTGTGCCCCCGAGCGCGGGTATTCCCCGCACACCGTCTCCGTACGGCCGTCCTCGTACCCCTGTCTACGCGCGTCCCCCCGCGCCCCGTCCCGCCCTCCCCACCCGGCGGTGACGCCTTCGGGCCCGCTCAGCGCTCCCCGTGCGCGTACCGGCGTACCGCGAGCGGGACGAACACCGCCAGCAGTACCGCGCACCAGGCCAGCGACCCCGCGACGGGATGCGCCACCGGCCAGGCGGCCCCTTCCGGCACGGGTGCGTTGCCGAAGAGGTCCCGCAGCGCCGTGGACACCGCGCTGATCGGATTCCACTCGGCGACCGTGCGCAGCCAGCCCGGCATCCCCTCGGTCGGGATGTACGCGTTGGACAGCAGCGGCAGGATGAAGGTCGCGCCGCCCAGTTGACCGGCGGCCTCCTCATTCCGGGTGAGCAGTCCCAGGAAGATGCCGATCCACGTCGTCGCGAACCGGAACAGCAGCAACAGCCCCACGGCACCCACCGCGCCGAGCACGCCACCCTCCACCCGCCAGCCCACCGCGAGCCCGACCAGAAGGAAGGGCACCGTCCCGGCGGCGGTGACGAGCACATCCGCGACCGCCTGTCCGAGCGGCACCGCCGCCCGGCTCACCGGCAGGGTGCGCAGGCGGTCCGTCACGCCCCGGTGTGTGTCCTGCGCGGCCTGGAACATGCCCGTCATCAGGCCGTTCGCGGCCGTCGCCACCAGCAGGCCCGGCACCAGGAACGACCGGTACTCGGCGCCGGGCATCGCCAGCGCGCTGCCGAAGACGTAGCCGAAGAACAGCAGCATGGTGACCGGCATGGTCTGGGTGAGGATCAGCAGCCCCGGGTTGTTCCGCATCCGGCGCAGCTGGCGCCCCAGCATCGCGGTGCCGTCGTGGGCCAGGTCGTAGGCCACCGTGCTCATGCCACAAGCTCCTTGTTGTCACCGGTGAGGCGGAGGAAGACGTCGTCGAGGGTCGGCGGGCGCAGGCTCGCGTCCACCAGGTGCACGCCGGCCGCGTCGAGTTCGCGCACCAGGCGCGGGAGGGTCAGGGTCGGGTCCGTGCTCACCGCGCCGACGGCGCGGCGCTCGTGGTCGAGCGTCGGCTCGGCGCCGGTGAGCCGGTCGAGGACCGCCGCCGCCCGCGCCATGGCGTCCGCGTCCGCGACGACGGCCTCCGCGTGCGCCCCGACCAGCGCCTTGAGCTCGGCCGGCGATCCCGTGTGCGCGACCCGGCCCCGGTCCACCAGGGCGATGTCGTCGGCGAGGCGGTCGGCCTCCTCCAGGTACTGCGTGGTGAGCAGCACGGTGGTGCCGTCCTCCTTCAGGGCGCGCACGGCGTCCCAGATCTGGTTCCGGCTGGCCGGGTCGAGTCCGGTCGTCGGCTCGTCCAGGAACAGCACCTCGGGCCGGCGGATCAGGCTCGCCGCCAGGTCGAGACGCCGCCGCATGCCGCCCGACAGGGTGGACGCGGGCCGGTCGGCGGCGTCGGTCAGCGCGAAGCGGTCGAGCAGCTCGGCGGCGCGCGCCGAGGCGTCCCGCACCCGGTGCAGCCGGGCGAACAGCCGCAGGTTCTGGCGCCCGGTGAGGTCCCCGTCCACCGACGCGTACTGCCCCGTGACACCGATCCGGCGCCGGACGGCGGCGGCCTCGCGGACGAGGTCGTGCCCTGCGACCCGTGCCGAACCCGCGTCCGGCCGCAGCAACGTGGTCAGCAGGCGCACCGCCGTGGTCTTGCCCGCCCCGTTGGGCCCGAGCAGCCCGCACACCGTGCCCTCGGCCACCGCCAGATCCAGCCCGCGCAGCGCGTGCACCTCGCCGAAGCGCTTCTCCAGACCCTCACTAAGTACTGCGTACGTAGTAGTCATGGGTCGACCATAGCGCACTACGTACGCTGTACGTAACTAGGATGGTGGCCGAGGTGATGACGATGGCGGGCCGAGCGGCCGTACCCGAAGTGATCTGGGCGCGCCCCGAGCGCACCGGCCGGGGGCCGAAGCCGGCGTACACCCGCGCCGACATCGCCGCCGCCGCGGTGCGGATCGCGGACGCCGAGGGCCTGGACGCGGTCTCGATGCGCCGCGTCGCCGGCGAGCTGGGCTGCGGGACCATGTCGCTCTACAACTACGTCCCCCGCAAGGAGGACCTGTACGAGCTGATGATGGACGCCGTCAGCGGAGAGCACGAGCTGTGGGAGCCGAGCGGCGACTGGCGCGCCGACATGATCCGGGTCGCCCACCGGACCCGTGCGCTGATGCACCGCCACACCTGGCTGCCCCGTCTGATGTCCCCGGTCTACGGATTCAGCCCCAACGCCCTGCGCTTCCTGGAGCACTGCCTGGCCTGCCTCGACTCCTTCGAGGCGCCCTACGGCACGAAGATGGAGCTGATCGCGATGGTGAACGGGGTCGTCACGACCTACGTCGCCAATGAACTCGCCACCGCCGAACGCACCCGCTCGCTGCCCTGGTCCCAGGAGCAGGAGAACGCGGCGCGGATCGGCTACCTGGGCCGGCAGATCGCGAGCGGCGCCTATCCGCGGCTGGCGGCGTCCTTCGCGGAGGACGCCGGCCCGATCGACCTGGAGGCGGTCTTCGAGCGGGCGCTGACGCGGGTGCTGAACGGATTCGCCTGAGCCGACACGCCCGAGCCGACACGCCTGGGAAGTCCAGGGCCCTACAGCAGCGCCAACTGCCCCTCGGGACCTTCCTCCTGCCCGTCCAGGACGGAGGCCGGTCCCCGGGCCGCCGAAGGCACCGGCAGTACGCCCGCCTCCCGCAGCTCGGTCGCCGTGATCTCAGCCGTCACCGCCGTCCCCGCCGACTCCCTCCACTGCGGCCGGAGTTCGGCGAGCAGGGCGAGGACGGTGATCAGTTCCAGCAGCTCCGACGTCCACGTCTGCGGCCAGCCGGCCGGGCGGATCGCCGCCAGCGTGCCCGGCCCGCCCTCGGAGGTGCGGGCCGCGAACCACTGCTCCAGCACCCGGACCCCGCCCACCTCGAAGTCCCAGGCGCCCGGCGGCACGGGGGAGACGCGCCCCTCGTCGAGGAGGAGCGCCTCCTCGTCCCGGTCGTAGCGCAGGGTCAGCGGGCGCGGCGGCAGCGGGGCGCGGACGTAGGGGCGGCGGCCGCCGGGCAGCTTGGGGCGCTCACCGTCGCGGCGCATCAGCCACAGGGCACGCCGGCCCAGCTCGACGCCGTGCTCCCACTGGGCCGGGTCCGCGGTGAGCGGGACCACGGAGCCGGGCCGCACGGCCGTCACCGCCCAGGCCAGCACGTCCACCGGGTCGGGACGGCGCCCGAGCCGGGCGGCCAGATGATCGAGGAGACCGGGGGCCAGGTTGGGCTCCGCGCCGCCGGGACGCCGGTACAGCGGGCGGACCCGGGCGCCGCCGATGAACGGCAGCCGCGAGGTCGCCAGAAGCAGGGGAGGGCCGGCGGCGTCGGGCGCCTCCACCACGAAGACCTGCCGTTCGTCCGCCACCCGCCACAGCTCCGGACGGGCCGCGTCGATCAGCCGATGGTCGGGAATCAGCCACTGCTCGTCGAAGGGCGCGCGCAGCACGCGGACCGGCTCCGGGCACGGGCCCGAGGTGCGCACCAGCCGCTCCGTGCCGCCGGATCCGCCCGGCAGCTGCCCGACCGCCGTGTGGAGCGTGCGCGAGCGGGTCGGTTCGAACAGGGCCTCGCGATCGGGTCCCTCGGCCTTCACCAGGGTGTCCCAGCGGGTCTTCAGGGATGCCGCGTCGGGGGCCGTCGGCCACCCCCGGCCGAGCCGCGGCGGTGCGACGGACCACGGCATGAGGTCCGCCAGCGGCGGAGCGTCGTCGTGCGTCACGCTGGGCATCGTACGACGGCCCGCCGCGGCCTCAGGTGGCATCCAGGGTGACCGTGAAGGAGAAACGGTCACCCCGGTAGTGGATGACCGCCACGTCCAGCACCCGCCCCGCCGGGTCGTAGGTGATGCCCGTGTAGTGCAGGATCGGGCTGAGCAGCGGGACCTGGAGCAGCCGCGCCGTCTCCGGGTCGGCGAGCCGGGCCTCCACGGTGTCCGTGATCCGGCTGATGTCCATGCCCACCACGTCCCGCAGCACCTTGGTCATCGGCCAGCGGGCCAGGTCGTCCACGTCGATCCGGGCGGCGACCTCGGGACGGACGTAGTTGCGGGCGTGGTTGGTGGGTTCGCCCGTCTTCTCGTCGCAGCGCAGCCGGTGGTACGTCGCCACCTCCGCGAACTCCGGGAAGTACTCGGCGAGTCCGGGCGGCACCGGGCCGGTCCCGTGGTCCAGCAGCTCGGCCTTCATGCCGGACTGCTGGGCCACGATCGCGTCCACCGAGCCCAGCAGCCGCACCGGGGAACCACGCCGGGCGTCCGGCTCGATGAACGTGCCGCGTCGGCGATGGCGGGTGATCAGCCCCTCGTCCTCCAGCTCCTTCAGCGCCTGCCGCATGGTCAGCACGCTCACCCCGTAGTGGCCGGCCAACTGCTCCTCCGTGGGCAGGCGCAGCGGGTCCCTGGGCGAGCGGCCGAGTATCGACGCGCGCAGCGACTGCGACACCTGGTACCAGAGCGGCAGCTTGCGGTTCAGGACGATGGAGTCCGGGGCGAAGGAGGTCACGGGGCCATCCGTACCGGTCGGGAATGCTCAGTGCAAGGGGCGGAAGTGACGCTGCAGGCCCTGCCAGACGTCGTCGTAGCCCTGCTGCAGGTGTTCGGCGCGGGCCGCCTGGGGCGTGAGGGTCACCGGCCACCGCGTCTCGAACATGAAGGCCAGCCCGTCCTCGATCCGCTGGGGCTTCAGCTCGGCGGCGCTCGCCCGGTCGAAGGTCTCCCGGTCCGGGCCGTGCGCCGACATCATGTTGTGCAGCGAGCCGCCGCCGGGCACGAAGCCCTCGGCCTTGGCGTCGTAGGCGCCCTCGATCAGGCCCATGTACTCGCTCATCACGTTCCGGTGGAAGTACGGCGGCCGGAAGGTGTCCTCGCCCACCAGCCAGCGCGGCGCGAAGACCACGAAGTCGACGCCCGCGAGGCCGGGGGTGTCCGACGGGGAGGTCAGCACCGTGAAGATCGACGGGTCCGGGTGGTCGTAGGAGATGGTGCCGAGGACATTGAATCGGCGCAGGTCGTAGAGGTACGGCACATGGTTGCCGTGCCAGGCGACCACGTCGAGCGGGGAGTGGTCGTACACGGCCGTCCAGAGGTTGCCGCAGAACTTGTTGACCACCTCGACCGGGCCCTCGGTGTCCTCGTAGGCCGCGACCGGTGCCAGGAAGTCCCGGGCGTTGGCCAGCCCGTTGGCGCCGATCGGGCCGAGGTCGGGGAGGCGGAAGGGGGCGCCGTAGTTCTCGCAGACGTAGCCGCGGGCGTCCGCGTCGAGGAGTTCGACGCGGAAGCGGACGCCGCGCGGGATCAGCGCCACATGGCCCGGCTCGGCGTGCAGCAGCCCGAACTCCGTGCGCAGCAGCAGGCCGCCGCGCTCCGGGATGATCAGCAACTCGCCGTCGGCGTCGCTGAAGACGCGCTCCATGGAGGCCGTGGCGTGGTACAGGTGCACGGCCATGCCACTGCGCTGGGTGACGTCGCCGTTGCCGCCGAGCGTCCACAGGCCCGCGACGAAGTCCGTCCCGGCCTCGGGCTCGGGCAGCGGGTTCCACCGGAGCCGGTTCGGGTCCGGCACGGCCTGGGTGAAGGGCGCCGTGCGGATCGCGCCGTTGGCCGTGCGGGTGAACGCCGGGTGGGCGGCCGAGGGGCGGATCCGGTACAGCCACGAGCGCCGGTTCTCCGCCCTCGGCTCCGTGAACGCCGTGCCGCTCAGCTGCTCCGCGTACAGGCCCAGCGGCGCCCGCTGCGGCGAGTTGCGGCCCTCGGGCAGTGCGCCCGGAACGGCCTGCGAGCTGTGCTCGTTGCCGAAGCCGGACAGGTAGGCCAGCCCCTCCGCGGTCTTCCGCGCGTCCCCGCTCATTGATCGCTCCCTCGCAACCCGATTCCCACCCGATTCCTATGGGACACCGTAGGATTGCGGTTTCGCGCGCGCAAGAGGTCGGTCATCCCCCGGGAGGATGACCGGAACCAGACCCCCGGGGGATCCGGACTGTCGGACCCGTGTTCTAGTCTCGCGTCATGTCGTGGACGCGGGGAGTGCTCGCCGCGCTCGCGGTCTGTGTCCTGCTGCTGACCGGACCCGCGGGCTGCGGCTCCAGTGACGGGGGTGAACCGGAGGCCGGGGATTCGGCCACGCCGGTGGGAAGGCTGCTCGACGACACCGACGAGGAGGGCCGGCGCTACCGGGAGGTGGACGCCGAGCGGGCGCCCGAGGTCGGGATCGAGGTGCAGCCCGAGGCCGACGACGGCTGGGACGTCCGTCTGACCGTCCGCGACTTCCGCTTCTCGCCGTCCGACGCGGAGGCGAAGGCGGTGGCCGGCCGCGGCGTCGCCCACCTCTTCCTCGACGGCGACCTCGTCACCCGCCTGCACGGCCCGGAGTACCGCCTCCCCGCCGGCCTCGTGCCGCGCGGCACGCACCAGGTCACGGTCCGCCTGTACGCCGACGACGGCACCGTCTGGGCCGTGGACGGCGAGCCCGTCGAGAGCACGGCGGACCTCACGGCGTCCGACCCGGAGCCGACGGGGACCGCGGAGCCGGGGGAGATCGCGCAGCAGGGCGAGGTCGCCGAGCCGTGAGGTGCCGCGAAGGGGCGGGAACCCCGGCCCATGGGCGCCCGGTGAGTCGATCCGCCCCCCGTTCCCGTACTCGAGGTCACAGTTCACCGGACGGCGGCGGGAGGGCATCATGAGCACCGTGTCCCACGCGACCTCGCTCCGCCGTGCCCCCGTGCAGCGGCGCAGTGCCGAACGACTGACCAGGATCCTCGACGCCTGCGCCGACCTCCTCGACGAGGTCGGCTACGACGCCCTGAGCACCCGGGCCGTGGCCCTGCGCGCGGACGTCCCCATCGGGTCGGTGTACCGCTTCTTCGGCAACAAGCGGCAGATGGCCGACGCGCTGGCCCAGCGCAACCTGGAGCGCTACGCGGAGCGCGTGACCGAGCGGCTGACCGAGGCGGGCGACGGGGGCTGGCGCGGGGCGCTGGACGCGGTGCTCGACGAGTACCTGGCCATGAAGCGGACCGCGGCCGGCTTCTCCCTGATCGACTTCGGCAACCAGATCCCGGTCGGCGGCCGTCACGTCGTGCCCAACCACCGCGTCGCCGACCGGCTCACCGAGTTGATCTGCGGCTACCTCGGCCGCCGTCCCGACGACGACCTCCGCCGCGCCTTCCTCGTAGCCGTGGAGACCGCCGACACCCTCGTGCAGCTCGCCTTCCGGGTCGCGCCGGACGGTGACGAAAGGATCATCGAGGAGGCCCGTGAGTTGTTGCGGGCGTATCTGGGGCGGGTGCTGGACTGACGGGGCGGGCCGGTGCGGTCCGCTGCCGTACGGCCCGTCCGCAGGGGCTCCCCAACATGCCTACCGGTCGGTATGCTCGCCGCGAGGTTCCACGTCCGTGCGTCACCGCCGCCGCCTCCGGGAGGACCCGTGTCCCGCACCGCCCTGCGTATCTGCCCCTTGTGCGAGGCCACCTGCGGCCTGACCCTCACCCTCGAGGGCGCCACGGTCACCGCCGCCCGCGGCGATCGCGACGACGTCTTCAGCCGCGGGTTCATCTGCCCCAAGGGCGCCTCCTTCGGTGCCGTCGACTCCGACCCCGACCGGCTGCGCGGCCCCTTGGTGCGCAGGGACGGCGAGCTGCGCGAGGCGACCTGGCAGGAGGCGTTCGACGCGGTCGCCACGGGCATCCGGCCGGTCGTGGAGCAGTACGGGCCACACGCCGTCGGCGTCGTGCTCGGCAACCCCAACGTGCACACCATGGCCGGCGCGCTCTACCCGAACGTCCTGCTCGGCGCCCTCGGCACCCGGAGCCTCTTCACGGCGTCGACGGTCGACCAGATGCCCAAGCACGTCTCCAGCGGACTCCTCTTCGGTGACGCGAACGCCATCCCCGTGCCCGACCTCGACCGCACCGACCACCTGCTCCTCATCGGCGCCAACCCGCTGGAGTCCAACGGCAGCCTGTGCACCGCACCCGACTTCCCCGGCCGCCTCAAGGCCCTCAGGGCCCGCGGCGGCACCCTCACCGTCATCGACCCGCGCCGCACCCGCACGGCCAAGCTCGCCGACCGGCACGTGGCGATCTGCCCCGGCACCGACGCGCTGCTGCTGGCCGCGATGGCCCACGTACTCTTCGAAGAGGACCTGGTGGACCTCGGCGCGCTCGCCCCGCACGTCGAAGGGGTCACGGAACTCGCCGACGCCGTACGCGACTTCACCCCGGAGTCCGTCGCCGCCGCCTGCGACGTGGACGCGGGCGTGACGCGCGCCCTCGCCCGCGAACTCGCCGCCGCTCCCACCGCCGCCGTCTACGGCCGCATCGGCAGCTGCACCGTCCCGCACGGCACCCTCGCCAGCTGGCTCGTGGACGTCCTCAACATCCTCACCGGCAACCTCGACCGCCCCGGCGGTGCTCTCTTCCCCCAGGCGGCCACCGACAGGACGCCCCGCCCCGCCGGGCCCGGCCGCGGCTTCGCGCTGGGCCGCTGGCGCTCCCGGGTGAGCGGGCATCCCGAGGCCAAGGGGGAACTGCCCCTGTCCGCCCTCGCCGAGGAGATCGACACCGCCACCGCCGAGGGGGCGCCGGTGCGCGCGCTGATCACCGTCGCCGCCAACCCCGTCCTGTCCGCGCCCGACGGCGACCGGCTCGACAAGGCGCTGGGCTCGCTCGACTTCATGGTGAGCGTCGACCCGTACCTCAACGAGACCTCGCGCCACGCCCACGTCGTCCTGCCGCCGCCCCCGCCGGCCCAGAGCCCGCACCACGACTTCGCCTTCAACACCCTCGCCGTGCGCAACCAGGTCCGCTACACCCGGCCCGCCGTCCCCCTGGAGCCCGGCCGCATGGCCGAGACCGAGATCCTGGCCCGCCTGACCCTGGCCGCCACCGGCATGCACGGCGCCGACCCGGCCGCGGTCGACGCCATGGTGATCGAGCAGACCCTCGGCAAGGCGGTGCGGGACCCGCACTCACCCGTGCACGGCCGCGACCCGGGCGAACTGACCGCACGGCTCACCGGCGACAACGGCCCCGAGCGACGGCTCGACATGATGCTGCGCCTCGGCCCCTACGGCGACGGCTTCGGCGTACGACCCGACGGGCTGACCCTGGAGCGGTTGCTCGCGCACCCGCACGGCATCGACCTCGGCCCGCTGCGCCCGCGCCTGCCGCAGCCGCTGAGGACCCGCAGCGGAAAGGTGGAGCTGCTGCCGGGGCCGATCGCCGACGACCTGCCGCGCCTGAGGCAGGCCCTGGCCGAGCGCCCCGACGGACTCGTCCTCGTCGGCCGCCGCCACCTGCGGTCCAACAACAGCTGGATGCACAATGTCCCGGCGCTCACCGGCGGCTCCAACCGCTGCACCCTGCACCTCCACCCCGACGACGCCGAACGGCTCGGCGTGCGAAGCGGGGAACCCGTGCGCGTCAAGGGCGCCGGGGGAGAGGTGACCGCCCCCGCCGAGGTCACCGACGCCGTCCGGCCCGGTGTGGTCAGCCTCCCGCACGGCTGGGGCCACGACCGGCCCGGCACCCGCCTCACCCACGCCGCCACCGACCCCGGTGTCAACGTCAACCAGCTGCTGGACGGCACCCTGCTGGACCCGCTCTCGGGCAACGCGGTCCTCAACGGCGTACCCGTAAAGCTCAGGCCTTTGACCGGCGCAAAGCTGTGACCTGGAGTTTTGCGCTTATTGCTCGCGTGTCAACATCTTGTTAACGCTGCTTCGCGGCACCTAACGTCGTCGCACCGCCTGCCCCGGTGGGATGTTCAAGGGCGAACGTTAGGTATCCATACATGCTGACCATCCTCGGCTTCGCCATGATCGCGACCTTCCTGGTCCTGATCATGATGAAGAAGATGTCGCCGATCGCGGCGCTCGTGCTGATTCCCGCGCTGTTCTGCGTGTTCGTCGGCAAGGGCGCCCACCTCGGCGACTACGTCATCGACGGCGTGTCCAGCCTCGCCCCCACCGCGGCGATGCTCATGTTCGCGATCGTCTACTTCGGGGTGATGATCGACGTCGGGCTCTTCGACCCGATCGTCCGGGCCATCCTTAAGTTCTGCAAGGCCGATCCGATGCGGATCGTCGTCGGTACGGCCCTGCTCGCCGCGATCGTCTCGCTGGACGGTGACGGCTCCACCACCTTCATGATCACCGTCTCGGCGATGTACCCGCTGTACAAGCGGCTGAAGATGAGCCTGGTCGTGATGACCGGTGTCGCCGCCATGGCCAACGGCGTGATGAACACCCTGCCCTGGGGCGGCCCCACCGCCCGGGCCGCGACCGCGCTGAAGGTCGACGCCACCGACATCTTCGTCCCGATGATCCCCGCGCTGGCCGTCGGTCTGCTGGCCGTCCTTGTCCTGGCGTACGTGCTCGGTCTGCGCGAGCGCCGGCGGGTGGGCACGCTCACGCTGGACGAGGCGCTGGCGCGGGAGCCGGAGAGCGAGACGGTGCTGGTCGGTGCGGGTGCGGGTGCGGGTGCCGGTTCGGCGTCGGGTGCGGGTTCGGTCTCCGGTGCCGGTGCGGGCAAGGCGTCCGGGGGTGCCGCGGGCACCGGCGGGTCCGGTGACCTCGCCGCCGCCCAGGACGGCGAGTCCGACGAAGAATTCCAGGGCCTCGACCCGAACCGGGACACCCTGCGCCCCAAGCTGTACTGGTTCAACGCGCTGCTCACGGTCGCCCTGCTCACCGCCATGATCATGGAGCTGCTGCCGATCCCGGTGCTGTTCCTGCTCGGCGCCGCACTCGCGCTGACCGTCAACTTCCCGCACATCCCCGACCAGAAGGCCCGGATCGCGGCCCACGCCGACAACGTCCTCAACGTCTCCGGGATGGTCTTCGCCGCCGCCGTCTTCACCGGCGTCCTCACCGGCACCGGCATGGTCGACCACATGGCCAACTGGCTCGTGGACACCATCCCCGACGGCATGGGCCCGCACATGGGCCTGGTCACCGGCCTGCTGAGCCTGCCGCTCACCTACTTCATGTCCAACGACGGCTTCTACTTCGGCGTCCTGCCCGTGCTCGCCGAGGCCGGCCAGGCGCACGGCGTGTCCACGCTGGAGATCGCCCGCGCGTCCATCGTCGGCCAGCCGCTGCACATGTCCAGCCCGCTGGTGCCGGCCGTGTACGTCCTGGTCGGCATGGCCAAGGTCGAGTTCGGCGACCACACGCGGTTCGTGGTGAAGTGGGCCGCCCTCACCTGCCTGGTCGTCCTCGGAGCGGGCATCCTGTTCGGCATCATCTGATCTACCTGGGAGGACACGATCATGGTGCCCGGTGGGAACCGCGGCTGGCTGCTCCGCCTCGTCATCGCCTTCGGCTTCGCGCAGGGGGCGGTGTCGATGGCCCGGCCCGCCGTCTCCTACCGGGCCCTCGCGCTGGGCGCGGACGAACGGGCGATCGGCGTCATCGCCGGGGTGTACGCGCTGCTGCCGCTGTTCGCCGCCGTCCCGCTCGGCCGCCGCACCGACCACGGCCGCTGCGCGCCGCTGCTGCCCGTCGGCGTGGTGCTCATCGCCGGCGGCTGCGCGCTGAGCGGCATCGCCGGGTCCCTGTGGACGATGGCGCTGTGGAGCGGCGTCATGGGCCTCGGCCACCTCTGCTTCGTCATCGGCGCCCAGTCGCTGGTGGCCCGCCAGTCCGCGCCGCACGAACAGGACCGCAACTTCGGCCACTTCACCATCGGCGCCTCGCTCGGCCAGCTGATCGGGCCCATCGCGGCGGGCGCGCTGATCGGCGGCCGGGACATGGCCGGCAGCAGCGCCCTCGCGCTGGTGGTGGCCGGCGCGGGCGCGGCCGTGGCGTTCACCTCGCTGTGGCGCATAGAGCACCCGGCGGCCGCGAAATCCCGTACGGAACGGGGCGCGCGCGTCCCCGTGGGGAGCATCCTGCGCGCCCGGGGCGTGCCCGCGGGCATCCTGATCAGCCTGTCGGTGCTGTCCGCGACCGACATCCTCACCGCCTACCTGCCGGTGGTCGGCGAGCACCGGGGCATCTCCCCGGCCGTGATCGGCGTCCTGCTCAGCCTGCGCGCGGCGGCCACCATCGCCTGCCGGCTGGTGCTCACGCCCCTGCTCCGGCTGCTCGGCCGCACCGCCCTGCTCACCGTCACCTGTCTGCTGGCCGCCCTGCTGTGCGCGGGTGTCGCGCTGCCGGTGCCCGTGTGGGTGCTCGCGCTGATGCTGGTGGTCCTCGGCTTCTGCCTCGGCGTCGGCCAGCCGCTGTCCATGACGACCGTCGTCCAGGCGGCCCCCGACGAGGCCCGCTCCACCGCCCTCGCCCTGCGCCTGACCGGCAACCGCCTCGGCCAGGTCGCCGCGCCCGCCGCGGCGGGCCTGATCGCCGGGGTCGCGGGTGTGGCCGCGCCGTTCGTGATGCTCGGGGTGCTGCTCCTGCTCTCCTCGGGAGTCGCCCTGCGCTCCCCGTCCGCCCGCCCGGCCGACGACTCCCCGCCCACCGAGGACACACCCCGCCGCTCGCGCCCGCTGCGCCGCACGCCGCGATAGCCGCGGCCGGGCGGCCTGTCGGGGGCGGCCCGCTGGGGGCGGGCGGTGCGAGAAGGTGCCTGACGGGCTGGCAGGATGACGCGCACGGCGCCGGCGACAAGGGACCGGGTCGGCAAGCAAGGGGGATGAGCGTGGTCGTGATCGTTCTGGTCGGAGTCCTGGTCCTCGCCGTCGGCGGGTGCGTCTGCGTCGTGTGGGCGGCCCGGGGCGGCCCGCCCTGGACGCGTGCGGTGGCGAAGGCGACCCTGCTGGCCGGCGAACTGGTGCGTGCGTCCGGCCGCTCCGGCGGGAACCGGAACCGCGGCGGCTCGGACGACTGAGGCACGGGTCGCCGATCACCTCGTGAGACGTCCCGCGCCCTGAATCCGGCCGTCCGCTTTCTCGCCATTCGGACGGTTGCACCAGGATTCGGTCCAGTGTCTTCCCCCGGCCGCGCACGGTCCGTTAACTTCCGTGACTCACGCGCCCCGTACGACCCGCACGTGGGCGTCCGACCGCGGAGCACCAGCGCTCAGTGAGCCCCCGGGGGCACCTCCCATGACACGCGCCATCTCCCTGCACGACGTGAGCAAGACCTACGCGCGAGGCGTCCGCGTGGTGGACCGGCTGTCGCTGGACATCGCGCCCGGCGAGTTCCTCGTCCTGCTCGGCCCCTCCGGGTGCGGCAAGTCCACCGTGCTGCGCATGATCGCCGGCCTGGAGGAGATCACCGACGGCCGGCTGCTGCTGGACGGCGCGTACGCCAACGACCTGCTGCCCGCCGAGCGCCGCATGGCGATGGTCTTCCAGAACTTCGCCCTGTATCCCAACATGACGACCCGCGGGAACATCGGCTTCCCGCTGCGCATCGAGGACCCGCAGGCCGACCACCGCCCCCGCGTGGACGCCACCGCCCGCATGCTGGGCATCGAGGACCTCCTCGACCGCTTCCCCGCCCAGCTCTCCGGCGGCGAACGCCAGCGCGTCGCCATGGGCCGGGCCATCGCCCGTCACCCCACCGTCTTCCTGATGGACGAACCGCTGTCCAACCTCGACGCCAAGCTCCGCAACCATCTGCGCGCCGAGATCACCAGGCTGACCCGGGAACTGGGCGTCACCACGGTCTACGTCACCCACGACCAGTCCGAGGCGATGTCCCTGGGCGACCGCGTGGCCGTGCTGCGCGGCGGCGTGCTCCAGCAGGTGGACACCCCGCGCGCCGTGTACGCCCTGCCGCGCAACGTCTTCGTCGCCGCCTTCATCGGCACCCCGCGCATCAACCTGCTGCGCGGCCTCGTCCGTGCGCCGCTCGACGGGGCGATGACCGTCAGCCTGGGCAAGCAGTACCTGCGGCTGCCCGAACCGCTCTCCCTGGACCACCAGTTGCTCCGTGTCCAGCAGGGCCGGGAGGTGATCGTGGGGCTGCGTTCGGAGGCCGTCCGGATCGGGGAGCCCGCCTCCGCCCGTCCGGGCGAGGTGCTGCTCACCGGCCTGGTCGAGCACGTCGAGTTCCAGGGGCACGAGGTCCTCGTCCACTTCAACACCGGTTCGCAGCCGGCCGTCGTGCCCGACCTGGAGGCTCCGCGGCCCGGTGCCCGCCCGGCGAGGCGCCGGCGCCGCGACGGCACCGTCCTGGAGCGCCTGAAGGAGCGGGCGGGTGCCCTGCGCGCCGGGCCGGTGGTGGTCCTGGACGACCCGGAGGAGCCTGCGGGCCCCGCGGTCGCCGCCCCCGACGGCCGCCTGCCCGGCGACCTGATCGTCCGGACCACACCCGACATCCACCTCCGGCACGGCATGCAGGTTCCTCTTCTCGTCGACCTCGCCCACCTGTTCGTCTTCGACCAGCACGGCGACCGCATCTGCCCCGCCCCGGCACGGCTGCCGGACCTGGAGGAGTGATCCCGCCGGGATCCGGCCCTCCGGGAGGGTGAGCCGCGCCACCATGGTGGCCGCCCCTGGTGCCGTAAAACTATCGGCGCTAGTTTGGGGCGCGACGACGAGGCCCGCCCGGAAGAAGGAACCCGATGAAGGCACACGACGGCATGTACATCGACGGGGCCTGGCGGCCCGCCGACGGCCGGGACACGATCGACGTCGTGAACCCGGCCGACGAGCAGGTGATCGGCAAGGTCCCCGCCGGCACCGCCCTGGACGTCGACACCGCCGTACGGGCCGCCCGCGCCGCCCTGCCCGGCTGGGCCGCCACCCCGCCCGCCGAACGCGCCGCGCGCCTGGCCGCCCTGCGGGACGGACTGGCGGCCCGCGCGGACGAGATCGCCGAGACCGTCACGGCCGAGCTGGGCTCGCCGCTGAAGTTCTCCCAGGCCGTGCACGCCGGCGTCCCGATCGCGGTCGCGGGCTCCTACGCCGAGCTGGCGGCGACGTACGCCTTCGAGGAGAAGGTCGGCAACTCGGTCGTCCACAGCGAGCCGGTCGGCGTGGTGGGCGCCATCACGCCCTGGAACTACCCGCTCCACCAGATCGTCGCCAAGGTCGCCCCGGCGCTCGCGGCCGGCTGCACCGTCGTACTGAAGCCCGCCGAGGACACCCCGCTCACCGCCCAGCTCTTCGCCGAGGCGGTGCACGAGGCCGGCGTCCCGGCGGGCGTCTTCAACCTGGTCACCGGCCTCGGCCCGGTCGCCGGCCAGGCGCTCGCCGAGCACCCGGGTGTCGACCTGGTCTCCTTCACCGGTTCCACGGCCGTCGGCCGGCGCATCGGCGCCCTCGCCGGTGCCGCCGTCAAGAAGGTCGCGCTCGAACTCGGCGGCAAGTCGGCCAACGTGATCCTCCCGAGCGCCGACCTGGCCAGGGCCGTGAACGTCGGCGTCGCCAACGTCATGTCCAACTCCGGCCAGACGTGCAGCGCCTGGACCCGGATGCTGGTCCACCGCGACCAGTACGACGAGGCCGTCGGGCTGGCCGCCGAGGCCGCCGCGAAGTACGGCGACCGCATCGGCCCCCTCGTCAACGCCAAGCAGCAGGAGCGGGTGCGCGGCTACATCGACAAGGGCGTCGCCGAGGGCGCGCGCCTCGTCGCGGGCGGTCCCGAATCCCCGCGCGAGCGGGGCTACTTCGTCAGCCCGACGGTCTTCGCCGACGTGACCGAGGAGATGACCGTCGCCCAGGAGGAGATCTTCGGGCCGGTCCTGTCCATCCTGCGCTACGAGGACGAGGAGGACGCCCTGCGGATCGCCAACGGCACGGTGTACGGCCTCGCCGGGGCCGTCTGGGCCGGGGACGAGGCGGAGGCGGTCGCCTTCGCCCGCCGGATGGACACCGGCCAGGTCGACATCAACGGCGGCCGCTTCAACCCGCTGGCGCCCTTCGGCGGCTACAAGCAGTCGGGCGTGGGCCGCGAACTGGGCTCGCACGGGCTCGCCGAGTACCTCCAGACCAAGTCCCTCCAGTTCTAGTCCAGGGGAGTTGCCCACGTCATGGCCGTCCGTACCACTGTCCGTGCCGCCGTCGTACCCGCCGTCGGCGCCCCGCTGGAGGTCACCGGCATAGAGCTGCCCGAGCCCGGCCCCGGCCAGGTCCGGGTCGGGCTCGCCGCCGCCGGGGTCTGCCACTCGGACCTGTCCCTGTCCAACGGCACCATGCGCGTGCCGGTCCCCGCCGTCCTCGGCCACGAGGGCGCCGGCACGGTCCTCTCGGTCGGCGAGGGCGTCACCCACGTCGCCCCCGGCGACCGGGTCGTCCTCAACTGGGCCCCGTCCTGCGGCGCCTGCCACGCCTGTTCGCTCGGCGAGGTGTGGCTGTGCGCGAACGCCCTGGCCGGCGCGGCGAACGTGCACGCCCGCCGCGCCGACGACGGCACCGACCTGCACCCCGGCCTCAACGTCGCCGCGTTCGCCGAGGAGACCGTGGTGGACGCCGGGTGCGTGCTGCCCTGCCCCGACGGCATCCCGCTCACCGACGCCGCGCTGCTCGGCTGCGCCGTCCTCACCGGCTACGGCGCCGTCCACCACTCGGCGAAGGTCCGCGAGGGCGAGACGGTCGCGGTGTTCGGCGTCGGGGGCGTGGGCCTCGCCACCCTCCAGGCGGCCCGGATCGCGGGCGCCTCGAAGATCGTCGCCGTCGACGTGTCCCCCGAGAAGGAGGAGCTGGCCCGTGCCGCCGGCGCCACCGACTATCTCCTCGCCTCCGACACCACCGCCCGCGAGATCCGCGCCCTCACCGGCAAACAGGGCGTCGACGTCGCCGTCGAGTGCGTCGGCCGCGCGGCCACCATCCGCACGGCCTGGGAATCCACCCGGCGCGGCGGACGCACCACGGTCGTCGGCATCGGCGGCAAGGACCAGCAGGTCACCTTCAACGCCCTGGAGATCTTCCACTGGGGCCGCACCCTGTCCGGCTGCGTGTACGGCAACGCGGACCCGGCCCGGGACCTCCCGGTGCTGGCCGAGCACGTCCGGGCCGGCCGCCTCGACCTCGGCTCCCTGGTGACGGAGCGCATCGCCCTGGACGGCATCCCGGCGGCCTTCGAGAACATGCTGGCGGGCAAGGGCGGCCGGGCGCTGGTGGTGTTCCAGTAAGCCCCGGGTCAGACCCTGCCGGCGGCGTCGTCGCGCGGTTCCGGGGCGGGTTCGCCCCGCTCCGGAACCGCCGCCGCGCGCTTCCCGGACCGCGACACCGCCACGCCGGCCAGGCACAGCGCACCGCCCGCCAGGGTGAGCAGCCCCGGCACCTCGCCCAGCGCCAGCCACGACATCAGGACGACGAGCGCGGGCACGGCGTAGGTGGTCGCGCCCATGCGGCCGGCGGTCGTACGGGCCAGGGCGTACGCCCACGTCGTGAACGCCAGCGCGGTCGGGAACACGCCCAGGTACACCATGTTGAGCGTCGCCGAGACGGGCGCGTCGGCCGCCTCGCGCACCAGCTGCCCCGTGAACGGCAGACAGAGCACCGCCCCGACCAGACACCCGAACGTCGTCACCTGGAGCGCGCTCGCGTGTCCCAGGGCCGGCTTCTGGGCGACGACCCCGCCCGCGTAGGCCACGGCGGCCAGCAGACACAGCACCACCCCGAACAGCGACGAACCGCCCTCGCCGGACATCGACAGACCCACGGTCACCGCACCGGCGAACGACACCGCCATCCCCGCCAGCAGCCGCGGCGGCAGCGCGTCGCCCAGCAGCCGGGCGCCGAGCAGCGCGATGAGGATCGGGCCGACGTTGACCACGAGGGCGGCGGTACCGGCGTCCACCTGCTGCTCGCCCCAGTTCAGGACGACCATGTACAGGCCGAACCAGAGCAGCCCCGATATCGCGATGCCCCGCCACGCCGCTCGTGGCGGCAGTCCCTCCCGGCGCAGCAGGCAGAACACCCCGAGGGCCAGGGCACCCGACAGCAGCCGCCCGAGCGCCAGCGCGCCCGGCGAGTAGGCCTCGCCGGCACTGCGGATCGAGACGAAGGCGGAGGCCCACAGGACGACGGTGACCGTGGCCGCGCCCGCCGCGAGGAGGTCCGGGCGGCGCGAGGGGGCGGCAGGGGCGGTGCGGGCGGTACTGGCGGTGCGGGCGGTACTCATCATGCTCCCGAGGCTAGGAAGGAAAGGATGCGGGGACCGGCGGTTTTCGGACCGGGTCCCGGGGCGCCGGCGCCTCAGCGCAGCGCCACCGGGTCGATGCCCAGCAGCTCGGACAGCGCGTCCTCGCCGGCCGGTGTCACCTTCACCGCCCGCTCCGAGCCGATGCGCACGCACCAACCCCGGTCCAGGGCGTGCCGGCACAGGGCCGCGCCGGCGACGCCCGCGAGATGGGGCCGGCGCTCGGTCCAGTCCAGGCAGGCCCGGGCCAGCGGCCGGCGACCGGTGGGCCGCAGGGCGATCCCGGCGTCCTCGAACCAGCCCAGCCCGGCGTCCGTGAGCGCGAACCCGGTGTCCTGGCGCAGCAGCCCGCGCCCGGTCAGCGCGTCGGTGACCGTGATGCCGAGCCGCCCGGCGAGGTGGTCGTAGCAGGTGCGCCCCCGGGCCATCGCCGACCCGGCGCTCGACGCCCGCAGGGTGCGCGGACGCCGTGCCGCCGCATCCGGTGCGACCTGCGCCGCGAGGTCCTCCACCAGCTGCGCGACCCGTTCGTCCGCCAGGCGTACGTACCGGTGCCGCCCCTGCCGCTCCTCGGCGAGCAGACCGCCGGCGACGAGCTTGCCCAGGTGCTCGCTCAGCGTCGAGGCGGCGACCCCGGCGTGCCGGGCCAGCTCACCGGCGGTCCACGCCCGCCCGTCGAGCAGGGCCAGCAGGCAGGAGGCGCGCGTCTCGTCCGCGATCAGCCCGGCCAGCCGTGCGAGCCCGGGTGCTTCGGCGTCCCTCTCGGTCATGCCGTCCAGGATGCGGTACGCACGGTTCGGCCGGCACCGAAGTGTCCTCGGAGGGGTCTCCTCAGACGTTCTCCGCCGCCTGCTCGTACTGCTGCGCCAGCCCGTCCAGCAGCGCCGTCAGCCCGGTCTCGAAGGCGCGCTCGTCGATCTTCTCCTGCTGCTCGGCGAGGAGATGGGCCTGCTGGAGGTGCGGGTAGTCGGCGGGGTCGTAGGCGCCGGCGTCGTCCACGAAGCCCCCGGCGAAGGAACCGAGGGCCGAGCCCATGATGAAGTACCGCATCAGCGCGCCGATGGACGTGGCCTGCGCCGGGGGCCAGCCGGCCGCGACCATCGCGCCGTAGACGGCGTCCGCGAGGTGCAGCGCGGCCGGACGGCGGCCGGGGCCGTGGGCCAGCACCGGGACGATGTTGGGGTGGTCGCGCAGGGCCGCCCGGTAGGAGACGGCCCAGTCGTGCAGCGCGGTCCGCCAGTCGCGGCCGTCCTCGAACATCGACAGGTCGACCTGCGCGCTCACCGAGTCGGCGACCGCCTCCAGGATCTCGTCCTTGGTGCGGAAGTGGTTGTAGAGCGAGGGCCCGCTGACGCCCAGTTCCGCGGCGAGCCGGCGTGTGGAGACGGCCGCGAGACCCTCCGCGTCCACCAGCGCGCGGGCTGTCTCGACGATCCGGTCGGTGCTGAGCAGGGGCTTGCGCGGTCGGGCCATGGCGCTCATAGTAGGGCTGCGGATTTAAACTAGCAGTGCTAATTTAAAAGTCCGCTGTTCGAGGTCCGGCCTGCCGGGCCCTTCTTTCGCGATCGTCTTCTGTGGGGTGACCCGTCATGAACCTGGAGCTCAGCGAGGAGCAGACTGCCGTCCGGCAGCTCGCCCGGGACTTCGTGGAGCGCGAGATCGCCCCCCACGTCGTCGCCTGGGACCGCGCCGAGGAGGTGGACCGGTCCCTCGTCAAGAAGCTCGGCGAGGTCGGCTTCCTCGGCCTGACCGTCGACGAGGAGTACGGCGGCTCGGGCGGCGACCACCTCGCGTACTGCCTGGTGACGGAGGAGCTGGGCCGCGGCGACAGCTCCGTGCGCGGGATCGTCTCCGTCTCCCTCGGCCTGGTCGCCAAGACCATCGCCGCCTGGGGGAACGAGGAGCAGAAGCGGCGCTGGCTGCCGGGACTCACCTCCGGCGCGTACGTGGGCTGCTTCGGCCTGACCGAGCCCGGCACCGGCTCGGACGCCGGGAACCTCTCCACCCGCGCGGTCCGCGACGGCGACGACTACGTCGTCAACGGCACCAAGATGTTCATCACCAACGGCACCTGGGCCGACGTCGTCCTGCTCTTCGCCCGCTCCACCGACGCCCCCGGCCACAAGGGCGTCTCCGCCTTCCTGGTGCCCACCGACACGCCCGGCCTGACCCGCCGCCCCGTCCACGGCAAGCTCGGGCTGCGCGGGCAGGCCACCGCCGAGCTGGTCCTGGAGGACGTCCGCGTCCCCGCCTCCGCGATGCTGGCCCCCGAGGGCAAGGGCTTCTCGGTCGCCATGTCGGCCCTCGCCAAGGGGCGGATGTCGGTCGCGGCCGGCTGCGTCGGCATAGCCCAGGCCGCGCTGGACGCGGCCGTGCGGTACGCGGGCGAGCGCGAGCAGTTCGGGAAGACCATCGCCCACCACCAGCTGGTGCAGGAGCTGATCAGTGACATCGCCCTCGACGTGGACGCGGCCCGGCTGCTGACCTGGCGGGTCGCCGACCTGATCGACCGGGGGCGGCCCTTCACCGTCGAGTCCTCCAAGGCCAAGCTGTTCGCCTCCGAGGCCGCCGTCCGCGCCGCCAACAACGCCCTCCAGGTCTTCGGCGGCTACGGCTACATCGACGAGTACCCGGCCGGCAAGCTGCTGCGCGACGCCCGCGTGATGACCCTCTACGAGGGCACGAGCCAGATCCAGAAGCTGGTCATCGGACGCGCGCTGACCGGGGTCTCGGCCTTCTGAGGGGCTTCGAGCGCGTTCTGAGTACGCGAACTGAGTACGTCGGCGGATGTGGCGGGTGCCACATCCGCCGACCCTTGTCCCCATGAGTGACACACCGGTCAAGCAGCAGAGCACCGCCGCCTTCTACGGGCAGGCCGTCGCGTCCTTCGCGGTCGCCATGATCGCCACCGCCGTCGGCATCTACAACCTCCAGGCCGACGCCTGGGTGCGTGCCTTCCTCGCCATCGCCGTCCTGTACCTGGTCACCTCGGCCTTCACACTGGCCAAGATCATCCGGGACCGCCAGGAGGCCGGGCAGATCGTGAGCCGTGTCGACCAGGCCCGGCTGGAGAAGCTCCTCGCCGAACACGACCCCTTCGAGAAGCTCGGCTGACACGTCCGCCGGACATCACCGCTAAGCGACCGCTCAGCTTCGGCGGTATGGTGGTGCTCCTGTCACCGAGAGGGGCGAACAAGCGATGAGTACGGCGGCCGAGACGGCGTGCGGCGACATCGAGCCGTGGGAAGAGGTCACCCCGGACGCGGCCCGGCGGCTCCTGGTCGCCGCCGTGGAGGCCTTCGCCGAGCGCGGGTACCACGCGACCACGACCCGCGACATCGCCGGGCGCGCCGGCATGAGCCCGGCCGCGCTCTACATCCACTACAAGACCAAGGAAGAGCTGCTCCACCGCATCAGCCGCATCGGCCACGACCGGGCCCTCGGCATCCTGCGGACGGCGGCCCAGGGCGAGGGCGACGCCACGGAGCGGCTCGCCGACGCCGTGAGCTCCTTCGTGCGCTGGCACGCGGGGCGGCGCACCACCGCGCGCGTGGTGCAGTACGAGCTGGACGCGCTCGGGCCCGAGGCCCGCGACGAGATCCTCGCGCTGCGCCGGCAGGTCGACGCCGAGGTGCGCGGGATCATCGAGGAGGGCGTGGCCGCGGGCGAGTTCGACGTGCCGGACGTGCACGGCACGACGCTCGCCGTGCTGTCGCTCTGCATCGACGTGGCCCGCTGGTTCAACGTGAACGGCCCCCGGACGCCCGACGAGGTCGGCGCGCTCTACGCCGACCTCGTGCTGCGGATGGTGGGGGCGCAGCCGCCCGCCGCCGACCGGAGCCGGCCGGCCGGCCCTCAGACGTAGTAGCGCGAGACGGACTCGGCGACGCACACCGGCTTGTCGCCGCCCTCGCGCTCCACGGTGAAGGCGACGGCCACCTGGATCCCTCCCTTGACGTCCTCGACGCCGGTGATCGTCGCCGTGGCGCGCAGCCGCGAGCCGACCGGGACGGGGGAGGGGAAGCGGACCTTGTTGGTGCCGTAGTTGACGCCCATCTTCACGCCCTCGACCTGGATCAGCTGCGGGCCGAAGAGCGGGAGCAGCGACAGGGTGAGATACCCGTGCGCGATGGTGGTGCCGAACGGGCCCGCCGCGGCCTTCTCCGGGTCCACGTGAATCCACTGGTGGTCGCCCGTGGCCTCCGCGAACAGGTCGATCCGCTTCTGGTCGACCTCCAGCCAGTCGGTGTATCCCAGTTGCTCGCCCACCGCCGCCTTCACATCGTCGGCGGATGTGAAGATCCTCGGCTCTGCCATGTCCCGGCCTCCCGCGTCGAAGTCTAAGCGACTGCTTAGCATGGTCGTCGTCGAGGCCCATGTCAACGGACCGGGCGGGTGACGGAGTGGGTAGGCTTCGAGGGGTGCCCCAGATTCCCGAGAAGATCCACGAGCTCACCGTCGGCCAGCTCGCCGCGCGCAGCGGCGCCGCCGTCTCCGCCCTGCACTTCTACGAGTCCAAGGGCCTGATCACCAGTCGTCGCACTTCGGGCAACCAGCGCCGCTACAGCCGTGACGCGCTGCGCCGGGTCGCCTTCGTCCGCGCCGCCCAACGGGTCGGGATTCCCCTGGCCACCATCCGCGAGGCCCTCGCCGAACTGCCGGAGGAGCGCACGCCCACCGAGGAGGACTGGGCCCGGCTCTCCGCGTCCTGGCGCTCCGAACTGGACGAGCGCATCAAGCAGTTGAACCGGCTGCGCGACCACCTGACCGACTGCATCGGCTGCGGCTGTCTGTCGCTGGACACCTGCGTCCTGTCCAACCCCGACGACGTCTTCGGGGAACGCCTCACCGGCTCCCGCCTTCTGGCGGAGCGCCGCGACGCCACCGTCCCCAGGCGCGCGGGCCGGACCCGTGAACGGGCGACGGAGTGCTGAGGCCGACGGCACGCTGACGCACCTGCGGCCACGGTGCGTTCCCTCGCATCCGGCGCCGGCGGCTGCCTGCCGGCCGTGAGCGCGTACGGGCCGTCGGGGGTGCGGCATCCCCTGCACACCCCCGGGCCGGCTACGCCGACATCAGCAGCCGTCGCCCCCGCCTGGCCTCCGCCAGCGCGTCCGGGGTGAGGACGGGCCGCGGGACCAGGATCCCGCAGTCCGTGCAGACGGGGCCCGTCGAAGGTTCGTGGTGGAGGTCGTACTTCCAGACGAGGCGGCCCCCTTCGCACACCGGGCACACCGACCCCGGCTCGCGCTCCAGGGCGGAGATGAGCCGGCGCAGCACTTCCGCCAGCGGCCCGTCGGGATGGATCCGGGGGTCGTCGCACCAGGCGACCCCGAAGCCGCCCCAGGTCAGCCGGTGCCAGTCGTCCACGCTGCCCGGCCTGCGCAGCCCGTCGTGCTTCTCCTTCCTGCGCCGCTCGGCGAACGCGACCTCATAGGCCAGCCACACCGAACGCGCCTCCTCCAGCTCCTCCAGTGCGGCCACGAGCCGCGCCGGGTCGGGGGAGCGGTCCTCGAGGCCGAAACCCGCCCGGGAGCACAGGTGGTCCCAGGTCGCCCGGTGCCCGTAAGGGGCGAACCGTTCAAGGCACTTGCGCAGCGAATAGCGCCGTAGCGCCAGGTCGCACCGTGGATCGCGGACCTGTCTCGCCAGACTCCGGAAACCGGCCATCGCCCTGCACCTCCGTCACACCTGCTGCTGTACTTCGGTCACTTCGGCGTCGTCCAACGGACGTCGCCGAATAGACGTATCGACACGCGATTCGGCTCCATCCGATTTCCGATGCCCCTCATCAGCCGACCCACCCGCTCGAAAAAGTGACGCATGCTCACCTTCCCCCTCGGGGATACCGGCGGTAACGTCCGGCCAACCCCCGTCGGGAGGAGCTGCCATGCCACGGCGCACCCCACGCAACGCCCTCGACAGACCGAGAAGTCCTGGACTGAGAACTCCCCGCGGCTTCCACGGGTTCCTGAAGGGCGCATCCGTATGCGCCCTCATTGCCGGTCTTTTGTCACCGCTTTCCCCGGCGATGGCAGCCGACACGGGCGCCCCCGCCGCACCCACCCCACAGGCGTCGGCCGACGACCACTGCGGCGGCCAGTGCTCCGACATCCTGCCGCCCGGCCAGAACGGCAACGCCACCCTCGCCCAGATCCTCCTCAACCAGGCCTTCGGCACCCAGCCCGCACACGCCGAGGACCAGCTCGGCCCCTACGCGAACCTCGCCACCGGCTACTCCGGCCTCACCAACGACACGATCAACACCTTCTTCAACGACGCCTCCTTCGGCGTCCCCGAGGGCCAGGTCGCCTCCACCGTCCGCCCCGCCGGCCGCGACGACGTCACCATCGTCCGCGACAGGAAGACCGGCGTGCCGCACATCACCGGCACCACCCGCTACGGCACCGAGTTCGGCGCCGGCTACGCGGCCGCGCAGGACCGGCTGTGGCTGATGGACCTCTTCCGGCACGTCGGACGCGGCCAGTTGACCCCCTTCGCCGGCGGTGCCCCCGCCAACCAGGGCCTGGAGCAGCAGTTCTGGCGCAGCGCCCCCTACACCGAGGCCGACCTCGAGGCCCAGATCGTCGGCGCCGCCGCCAAGGCCGGCGAGCGCGGCAAGCTGGCCCTGGCCGACGTGGACGCCTACGTCGCCGGCATCAACGCCTACATCGACGCCTCCGACAAGGGCCGCTACTTCCCCGGCGAGTACGTCCTGACCGGCCACAAGGACGCCCTCACCAACGCCGGTACCATCGAGCACTTCCAGCGCACCGACCTGATCGCCCTGGCCTCCGTCATCGGCTCCCTCTTCGGCTCCGGAGGCGGTGGCGAGGTCACCAACGCGCTCTCCCTGCTCGCCGCCCAGGAGAAGTACGGCGTCGAAGAGGGCACCGAGGTCTGGGAGTCCTTCCGCCAGCGCAACGACCCCGAGGCGGTCCTCACCCAGCAGGACGGCAGCTTCCCGTACCTCACCGCACCGGAGGACCCGCGGGGCCGTGCCCTTCCCGACGCCGGCTCGGTCGAGGCGGAACCGCTGGTGTACGACCGTACGGGCAGCGCCGCCGCCCCGAGCGCCACGGGCGCCTCCGCCACCGCGGCGGACGCGGCCGTCACCTCGGCCCGGCGCGGCATGTCCAATGCCCTCGTCGTCAGCGGCGAGCACACCGCGAGCGGCCACCCGGTCGCCGTCTTCGGCCCGCAGACCGGCTACTTCGCGCCGCAGCTGCTCATGCTCCAGGAGATCCAGGGCCCGGGCATCAGCGCCCGCGGCGCCTCCTTCGCCGGCCTGAGCATGTACGTCGAACTCGGCCGCGGCCAGGACTACGCGTGGAGCGCAACCACCTCCGGCCAGGACATCATCGACACCTACGCGGTCGAGCTGTGCCAGGACGACCACCACTACCTCTACCGCGGCACCTGCACGCCCATGGAGAAGATCGAGCGCAAGAACGCCTGGAAGCCCACCGTCGCCGACGGCACCGCGGCCGGCTCCTACACGATGCGGGTCTGGCGCACCAAGTACGGCCCGGTCGAGTACCGCGCCACGGTCGGCGGCAAGAAGGTCGCCTACACCTCCCTGCGCTCCTCGTACCTGCACGAGGCCGACTCGATCATCGGCTTCCAGATGCTGAACGACCCGGACTACCTGAACAGCCCCGAGCGCTTCCAGAGCGCCGTCCAGCACATCAACTACACCTTCAACTGGTTCTACGCCGACTCCGAGCACACCGCGTACTACAACAGCGGTGACAACCCGGTACGGGCGGACGGCGTCGACGCCGACTTCCCGGTCTGGGCCCGCCCGGCGCACGAGTGGCGGGACTGGGACCCGGCCGCCAACACGGCCCGCTACACCCCGCCCGCCGCACACCCGCAGTCACGGGACCAGGACTACTACGTCTCCTGGAACAACAAGCAGGCCCGGGACTACACCACCGCGCCCTGGGGCAACGGCTCCGTCCACCGCGGCAACCTCCTCGACGACCGCGTGAAGAAGCTGGTCGCCGACGGCGGCGTCACCCGCGCCGCGCTGGTCAAGGTGATGGCCGAGGCGGGCCTCGCCGACCTGCGGGCCGAGGACGTGGTGCCCGACCTGCTGAAGGTCATCGACTCCGCGCCGGTGACCGACCCCGCGACGAAGACGGCCGTGGACCGGCTCCGGGCATGGCTCGCGGCGGGCAGCCTGCGAACGGAGACCTCGGCCGGCGCGAAGCGGTACGCCCACGCCGACGCGATCCGCACCCTGGACGCCTGGTGGCCGCTGCTGGTGAAGGCCGAGTTCGAACCCGGCCTCGGCAGCGACCTGTACACCGCCTTCACCCGCAACCTCCCCGTCGACGAGTCCCCGTCCGCCGCCCACGGCCCGACCGGCGCCCACGCCGGCAGCGCCTTCCAGTACGGCTGGTGGAGTTATGTCGACAAGGACATCCGGGCCGTGCTCGGCGAACCGGTCGAGGGCCCGCTCGCGCGCGCGTACTGCGGTGGCGGCGACCTCGCCGCCTGCCGGGACACCCTGGTCGCCACCCTGAAGGAGGCCGCGGGCCGGACGGCCGCCCAGGTCTATCCCGGCGACGCCACCTGCTCGGCGGGCGACCAGTGGTGCGCCGACTCGGTGATCCACCGCACCCTCGGCGGCATCAGGCACGGCGGCATCGGCTGGCAGAACCGGCCGACCTACCAGCAGGTCGTGGAGTTCACGTCCCACCGGTAGGGGGCGGTGCGCCTACTTGTAGAGCAGGTACTGGCGGCGCGTCCTGCGGAACGCCGCCAGTTCCGCCTCCCATCCGCCCACCACCTCGTCGGTGTCCGCGCCCGCGTCGATCATCGTGCGCACCTGCGTGGAGCCGGTGAGCTTGTCGATCCAGTGGTCCGACCGCCAGGCGAAGCCGCCCCAGCTCCGCCTGGCGGTCACCAGGAGGGCGATTCCGGTGCGCACCGGGTCGAAGGCGGCCCGGTCGTGCACGTGGAGTTGTACGCCGCCGACGGTCTTCCCCTGGAACTTGGAGAAGGTGGGCGCGAAGTACGCCTCCCTGAAGCGCACGCCGGGCAGGTCGAGCTCGTTCGCGGCGGCGGCCCAGCGTCCGTCGATCCCCTCCGCGCCGAGCAGTTCGAAGGGGCGGGTGGTGCCGCGGCCCTCCGACAGGTTCGTGCCCTCGAACAGGCACGTCCCCGAGTACACCAGCGCGCACTCCGGCGTCGGCATGTTCGGGCTCGGCGGCACCCAGGGCAGCCCGGAGGCGTCGTAGAACTCCGACCGCTTCCAGCCCGTCATCGCCACGGTCTCCAGGGGCACCGGCGACGTCAGGAACTCGCCGTTGAAGAGCCGCGCCAGCTCGGCGACGGTCATGCCGTGCGCCTGCGCGACGGGCTTGCGGCCGACGAAGGTCGCGAACTCCTCGTGCAGGACCGGGCCGAGGGCCGCCCGCCCGGTCACCGGGTTCGGCCGGTCCAGGACCACGAACCGCTTGCCCGCGAGCCGCGCCGCCTCCATGCAGTCGAACAGCGTCCAGATGTACGTGTAGAAGCGCGCGCCGACGTCCTGGATGTCGAAGACGACGGTGTCCACGCCGGACGCCGTGAAGATGTCCGCGAGCGGCTGTCCGCTCTTCAGATACGTGTCGTAGACCGGCAGCCCGGTCGCGGGGTCGTCGTAGCGGCCCTCGGAGCCGCCCGCCTGGGCGGTGCCGCGGAAGCCGTGCTCGGGGCCGAAGACGGCGATCAGGTCCACGCGGTCGTCGGCGTGCATGACGTCGACGATGTGGCGTACGTCGCGGGTGATGCCGGTCGGGTTGGTGACGATGCCGACCCGCTGCCCCTCGAGCGGGGCGTAGCCGTCGTCGGCCAGGCACTCGAAGCCGGTGCGCAGCCGGCGGCCGCCCTGGCCGCCGGGCGCCGCCTGTGCCGGGCCGGCGGTGACGGCCGTGGTGCCGGCCGCCACCGCGGCCGTGGTGACGAGCAGGTTGCGTCTGGACAGCGTCATGCGGTGACCTCCGTGATCGCGGCGGGTGTCATGCGCACGCACGCTAACCCGCGTCCTGGGCCGTACGGAATGGAGTAGACCGCGGTTCGCCTCTTCCGTCGCACATACCGACTGGTTAGTCTGGCGCTGCAGCAGGCCCGCGCCTGTCCCACGCATGTGGTGCCGCAGCCGTGTCGAAGGAGACCGATGGTGGAAGCCGTGCAGAATGCCTCAGTCGTCGTCACCGGGGCGGGAGGCGGCATCGGCGCCGCGCTGGCCCGCCGCTTCGCCGCCGGGGGCGCCCGGGTCGTCGTCAACGACCTGGACGCCGACCGGGCGAAGGCCGTCGCCGACGAGATCGGTGGCATCGCGGTTCCGGGCGACGCCTCCGCGATCGTCACCGAGGCCCGCGAGGCGCTGGGCGGCACCGTCGACGTGTACTGCGCCAACGCGGGTGTCGGCTCCGGCGGCACGGAGGCCGCGGAGGAGGCCGTATGGGCGCTCGCCTGGGACGTCAACGTCATGGCCCACGTCCGCGCGGCCCACGAGCTGATCCCCGACTGGCTGGAGCGCGGCAGCGGTCGGTTCGTCTCCACCGTCTCGGCCGCCGGACTGCTCACCATGATCGGCGCCGCCCCCTACAGCGTCACCAAGCACGGCGCGTACGCCTTCGCCGAGTGGCTGTCCCTGACGTACCGCCACCGCGGGATCAAGGTGCACGCCATCTGCCCGCAGGGCGTGCGCACCGACATGCTCACCGCGAGCGGCGGCGCGGGCGACCTGGTGCTCGCGCCGACCGCGATCGAGCCCGAGGACGTGGCGGACGCCCTCTTCGAGGGCATCGAGCAGGACCGCTTCCTGATCCTGCCGCACCCCGAGGTCGCCAAGTACTACGAGGCGCGGGCCGCCGAGCCCGACCGCTGGCTGCGCGGCATGAACCGCCTCCAGCGGCAGTGGGAGGAGGCGACGGCCCGATGACCGGCTCCCGCTACGCGGCCAAGCCCTGGCTGGACCTGCTGACCGACGCCCAGAAGGCCCCGCTCGACCCGGACGCCTCCCTGGTGCACGCCCTGCGCCGGGCCGCCGCCGAGGCCCCCGACCGCGCCTTCCTCGCCTACTTCGACGGCCGCCTCACCTACCGCGAGGTGGACGAGCTGAGCGACTCCGTCGCCGGGCACCTCGCCGCGCGGGGGCTGGAGCGCGGCGACCGGGTCGCGGTCCTGCTGCAGAACTCGCCGCACTTCGTGCTCGCGGTGCTGGGCGCCTGGAAGGCGGGCGCGGTGGTCGTGCCCGTCAACCCGATGTACAAGGCGGGGGAGGTCGGCCACGTCCTGCGGGACGGCGAGGTGGCGGCGCTGATCTGCTCCGACCGCGCCTGGGAGTCGTACCTGCGCGAGACGGCGGCCGACACGCCGGTGCGGATCGTGCTCACCGGGTGCGAGTTGGACTTCCAGACCCGCCAGGACGCGCGCGTGCTGACGTTCGAGCGGCTGCCGGTCGCCACCGACGCCGACGACCTCGCAAAGGCCGCCCGCGCCGGGCGCAAGGCTCCGGAAGGACGTGACCCGGAGCCCGGCGACACCGCGCTCATCAGCTACACCTCGGGAACCAGCGGCACACCCAAGGGCGCCACCAACACGCACCGCAACATCATGTACAACGCCGAGCGCCAGCGCACCGGGCTCGGCCTGCCCGAGGCGCCGGTCTACTTCGCGCTGGCGCCGCTGTTCCACATCACCGGCATGGTCTGCGAGTTCGGGGCCTGCCTGAACAGCACGGGCACGCTCGTGCTGGCCTACCGCTTCGAGGCGGGCGTCGTGCTGGACGCGTTCGCCGAGCACCGCCCGCACTACACGGTCGGCCCGTCCACCGCCTTCATGGCGCTGGCCGCCCACCCGTCCGTCACCCGCGAGCACTTCGCCTCCTTCGCGAACATCTCCTCCGGCGGCGCACCGCTGCCGCCCGCCCTGGTGGAGAAGTTCCGTGCCGGCTTCGGGCCCTACATCCGCAACGGCTACGGACTCACCGAGTGCACCGCCCCGTGCGCCTCGGTCCCGCCGCACCTGGAGGCGCCCGTCGACCCGGTCTCCGGCACCCTCGCCGTCGGGGTGCCCGGCCCGGAGACCGTCGTGCGCATCGTCGACGAGCAGGGCGCCGAAGTGCCCTTCGGGGAGCAGGGCGAGATCGTCGTGAGCGGCCCCCAGATCGTCCCCGGCTACTGGCGGCGCCCCGACGCCACCGCCGAGACCTTCCCCGGCGGCGAGCTGCGCACCGGCGACATCGGCTTCATGGACGACCGGGGCTGGCTCTACGTCGTCGACCGCAAGAAGGACATGATCAACGCGTCCGGGTTCAAGGTCTGGCCGCGCGAGGTCGAGGACGTGCTCTACACCCACCCGGCGGTGCGCGAGGCCGCCGTCGTCGGGGTGCCCGACGGGTACCGCGGGGAGACCGTCAAGGCGTACATCAGCCTCCGTCCGGGCGCCGACACGGACCCGGACGCACTCGCCGCGTACTGCGAGGAGAGACTGGCGGCCTACAAATACCCGCGCCAGGTGGAGATCCTGCCCGACCTGCCGAAGACGGCGAGTGGGAAGATCCTCCGTCGGGAACTGCGTTCCCGTACGCAACAGGGCGAACAGGAACGGCCACGGAACGGCCACTGAAAAGGAAAGGCAGGTGACGGCAGTGCCCAGGACCACGGACGGGGACGGCACTCCGGTGCCGCAGCGGCTCCTGGCCGCCGCCACCCGGCTCTTCGCGGAGCAGGGCTACGACCGCACCTCGGTACAGGAGATCGTCGAGGCGGCCGGCGTCACCAAGGGGGCGCTGTACCACTACTTCGGCTCCAAGGACGACCTCCTGCACGAGGTGTACGCGCGCGTGCTGCGCCTCCAGCAGGAACGACTGGACGCCTTCGCGGACTCCGACGAGCCGGTGGAGAAGCGGGTCCGCGACGCGGCGGCCGACGTCGTCGTCACCACCATCGAGAACCTCGACGACGCGTCGATCTTCTTCCGCTCCATGCACCAGCTGAGCCCGGAGAAGAACAAACAGGTGCGCGCCGAGCGCCGGCGTTACCACGAGCGGTTCCGCGCGCTCATCGAGGAGGGCCAGCAGGCCGGCGTCTTCACCAAGGAGGCCCCGGCCGACCTCGTGGTGGACTACCACTTCGGTTCCGTCCACCACCTGTCCACCTGGTACCGCCCCGACGGCCCGCTCAGCCCCCAGGAGGTCGCCGACCACCTGGCCGACCTGCTGCTGCGGTCCCTGCGCCCGTGAGGTGATCGACGAGGGCCGCCGCCCGTGGTACCGCGTGCCGCGGCGGCCGGGTCTCCAGTGGTTGAAGAGGCGATGAATTACCGGTGAGGTTTATGAGGGTCCTGTGAGAGGCTTGATCAACGCGGCGCGGAAGCCGCGCTGTTGAGCCCATCGCAGGGGGGAACCTCCATGATCAATACCCGACGCCGGTCCGCGCTGCGGGGCACCGTCACCGCCGTCGCGGTCGCCCTGGCCACGACCGCCGGTACGGCCTTCGCCGCCGGTGACCCGGCCGGGCCCGAGCAGGCCCGCACCGAGGCCGTCGCCGAGCAGCAGGCCCGCCAGAAGACCGCGAGCCCCGCGCCGAGCGCCCGCGCCGCTGCCGTCCCGGTGACGACGCCCACGTTCTCGATGACCGCCGTGGACAAGCAGACCGACGAGCTGTACCTGTACTTCGCGGACGAGGCGGGCGGCTTCGAGCCCCGCTACTCCGTGGGCGTCACCTTCGAAGCATTCGCCGACGCGATCGACGTCGACAACGACAGGGACGGGTGGAGCGACGGCACCTGGTACCTCCACAAGGACGGCACGCTGGACTACAGCTGGATCGACGACAACCTCGAGCACCACAGCCACGAGGTCGGCTGGAACTACGACATCTACACCACGCTGCTGTCCCCCGGCGACCTCGGCGGTGCCCAGGAGGCCGATCTCATCGGCATCGACGAAGCCGGTGTCCTGTGGGTCTACCTCGCCTACCCGGACGGCACCGTCACCTCTCGCGTACGCATAGGCCAGGGCTGGGACCAGTACACCCAGATCGCCGGCCAGGGCGACCTGACCGGCGACGGCAGGGCCGACATCGTCGCCCGGGACAAGGCCGGCGTGCTGTGGCTCTACAAGGGCACGGGCGACTACAAGGCCCCCTTCGCGCCCCGTACGGAGATCGGTCGCGGCTGGAACATGTACGACCGTCTGCTGTCGGTCGGTGACCTCGACGCCGACGGCACGTCGGACCTGGTCGCGCGCGAGCCGGACGGCGACCTGTACCGGTACTCCGGCACGGCCTCTCCGGCCGTGTACGAGAAGCCGGTGAAGATCGGCTGGGGCTACGACATCTACAACCTGCTGTAGCGGCGACCGGCAGGCCGGAGCGGGGTCACCGGTACCCGCTCCGGCCTCGCCGGCCCACCTGCCCGCTTCACCGACGGGCGCTACAGGTACTTCTTGATCTCCCGGCGCGCCAGTGAGCGCTGGTGGACCTCGTCCGGGCCGTCGGCGATCATCAGCGTCCGGGCGCCGGCGTAGAGCTCGGCCAGCGGGAAGTCCTGGCTCACGCCGCCCGCGCCGTGCAGCTGGATCGCCCGGTCGATGATGTCGACCACCGCGCGGGGCGTGGCGATCTTGATGGCCTGGATCTCGGTGTGGGCGCCCCGGTTGCCGACGGTGTCCATCAGCCAGGCCGTCTTGAGGACGAGCAGCCGCAGCTGCTCGACGGTGACGCGCGCGTCCGCGATCCAGTTGTGGACGACGCCCTGCTGGGCCAGTGCCTTGCCGAAGGCCTCGCGGGACACCGCGCGCCTGCACATCAGCTCGATCGCCCGCTCGGCCATGCCGATCAGCCGCATGCAGTGGTGGATGCGGCCGGGGCCCAGCCGGGCCTGGGCGATGGCGAAACCGCCGCCCTCCTCGCCGATCAGGTTCGACACCGGCACGCGCGCGTGGTCGAAGGTCACCTCGGCGTGGCCGCCGTGGTAGTGGTCCTCGTACCCGAAGACCTGCATGGCCCGGTCGACGGTGACGCCGGGCGTGTCGCGGGGGACCAGCACCATGGACTGCTGGCGGCGGATGTCCTCGCCCTCCGGGTCCGTCTTGCCCATCACGATGAAGATCCTGCAGTCCGGGTTCATCGCCCCGGAGATGTACCACTTGCGGCCCGTGATGACGTACTCGTCGCCGTCGCGCTCGATGTGCGTCGTGATGTTCGTGGCGTCCGAGGAGGCCACGTCCGGCTCGGTCATCGCGAACGCCGAGCGGATCTCACCGGCCAGCAGGGGCTCGAGCCACTGCTTCTTCTGCCGCTCGTCGGCGAACTGGGCCAGCACCTCCATGTTCCCCGTGTCGGGCGCCGCGCAGTTCGTCGCGGTGGGCGCCAGCTGCGGGCTGCGGCCGGTGATCTCGGCGAGCGGCGCGTACTGGAGGTTGGTGAGCCCCGCGCCGTACTCCGCGTCGGGGAGGAAGAGGTTCCACAGGCCCTGGCGGCGGGCCTCGGCCTTCAGGTCCTCCACGACCTGCGGGGTGTCCCACGGGGAGGCGAGGCGGGCGCGCTGCTCGTGGGCGACCTGCTCGGCCGGGTAGACGTACTCGTCCATGAAGGCGAGCAGCCTGGCGCGGAGTTCCTCGGTGCGTGCGTCGTACGCGAAGTCCATGACGGATCAGCCTTCCTGAAGGGTGGTCAGGCCGTGCTCGATGAAGACGGGGACGAGGTCGCCGATGCGGTCGAAGCCGCGGCCGACCGTCTGGCCCAGCGTGTAGCGGTAGTGGATGCCCTCCAGGATCACGGCGAGCTTGAACCAGGCGAACGCCGTGTACCAGGCGACCGCCGACACGTCGCGCCCCGAGCGGGCGGCGTACCGCTCGACCAGCTCGGCGGGGGAGGGGTGGCCGGGGGCCTGGGCCGTGGTGGAGACGGGAGAGTCGGGCATGCCGAGCGGGCTGCTGTACATCACCAGCAGGCCGAGGTCGGTGAGCGGGTCACCGAGGGTGGACATCTCCCAGTCGAGGATCGCCCTGATCTCGTCGTTCTCCCCGCCGATCAGGACGTTGTCGAGGCGGTAGTCGCCGTGCACGACGGTCGGGGCGGGGGAGCCGGGCAGCTCCCGGCCGAGCGTGGCGTGCAGCTCGTCGATGCCGGCCAGGTCACGGTTGCGGGAGGCGTCCAGCTGCTTGGCCCAGCGCCGCAACTGCCGGTCGAGGAAGCCCTCGGGGCGGCCGAAGTCCGCGAGGCCCACCTCCGCGGGGTCCACCGCGTGCAGCTCGACGAGCGTGTCGACCAGGTTCAGCACCGCGGCCCGGGTGCGCTCGGGGCCGAGCGGGGCGAGCTGGTCGGCGGTGCGGTACGGGGTGCCCTCGACGAACTCCATGACGTAGAACGGCGCCCCGAGGACCTCCTCGTCCTCGCAGAGGAGCACGGGGCGCGGTACCGGTACGTTCGTCGGGTGCAGCGCGCTGATCACCCGGTGCTCGCGCTTCATGTCGTGTGCGGTGGCCAGGACGTGGCCGAGCGGGGGGCGCCGGACCACCCACTTCGCGGTGCCGTCCTCGACCGCGTAGGTGAGGTTCGAGCGTCCGCCCTCGATGAGCCGGCCGGACAGCGGGCCGCTCACCAGGCCGGGCCGCTCGCGGTCGAGCAGGCCGCGCAACCGTTCGAGATCGAGTCCGGGCGGGTGGTCGGGGCTCATCGTCGCTCCTACGGGCAGGGGAACAATACCCGACTCATGATGCCGACCGGTCGGTATGCCGTCCAGAGGGGGAGCGGAACGTGATCGGAGCCACGATAGGCCGACAGCTCCCGGCGCGGGGCGCGAGGAGCTGTGTCAGGCGTGATGGTGGTGTGTTCGGTGTGTTCGGTGTGTTTGACGTGTGTCGTGTGTTCGGCGTGTGCCGGACGGGTGTCGTGTTCGGTCAGTGGTCGTCCCAGTGCCCGTCGTGCGCGGCGTGACGGTGGCCGTCGTGGAGGTAGTCGACGTGGTCGCCGTGCTGCACGCGCGCGTGCCCGCAGTTCTCGTCGTGCCGGTGGTCGTGGCTCTCGTGGGCGGTGTGCCCGGCGGGCTCGCACTCGTCCCAGTGGCCGCTGTGCGCGCGGTGCAGATGCCCGTCGTGCGCGTAGTCCACGTGGTCGCCGTGCGGCACCTCGGTGTGCCCGCAGCCGGGGCCGTGGGTGTGCGTGTGGGTGGTGTGTTCCTGGTGGAGAGTGGTCATGGCGCTCACCTTATCGGTGCATATCCGGATATTCGGCTTGCGCGGAGTTCGGGTACCCCGGAGGGTCGGAGCCATGAAGGCGATCAGCTACGCGCAGTACGGCGGTCCCGAGGTGCTGGAGTACGGAGAGGTCCGTGAGCCGCGGGTCGGTCCCGACTCGGTGCTGGTCAAGGTGCGGGCCGCCGCTGTCAATCCCGTCGACTGGAAGTGCCGCGACGGGCATCTCGACGCCATCCTCCAGCCGGTCTTCCCCGTCGTTCCCGGCTGGGACGTCTCCGGAGTCGTGGTGCAGCCCGGCCCCGCCGTCACGGAGTTCGCCGTCGGGGACGAGGTCATCGGCTACGTCCGCGAGGACGTCCTCTCCAGGGGCACGTTCGCCGAGTACGTGGCGGCGCCCGTCCGCACCCTGGCCCGCAAGCCGCGCAACCTCTCCTACGAGGCGGCGGCCGGGTTGCCGCTGACCGGGCTCACCGCCTACCAGGTCCTGGTGAAGGCGCTGCGGGTGAAGCGCGGCGAGACGGTCCTGGTGCACGCCGCCGCGGGCGGGGTCGGGTCGGTCGCCGTCCAGTTGGGCCGGCATCTGGGGGCGCGGGTCCTCGGCACGGCGAGCGAGGGCAACCACGACTACGTGCGAGGGCTGGGCGGGGAACCGCTGACGTACGGGGAGGGGCTGGCCGAGCGGGTGCGGGGGCTGGCGCCCGAGGGCGTGGACGCGGTGTTCGACACGGTCGGCGGCGAGACCTTGAAGATCTCGGCGAACCTGCTGGCTCCCGGGGGCCGTCTGGTGTCGATCGCCGACGGGGACGTCGTCGACTACGGGGGGCAGTACTGCTTCGTGCGCCCGGACGCCGAGGATCTGCTGCGGCTGACCGAGCTGGCGGAACAGGGCGTGGTGACCGTGCACGTGTCGGAGACGTTCCCCCTGGAGCGGGCGGCGGACGCACACCGGCGGAACCAGGAGGGGCGGACGCGGGGGAAGATCGTGGTGACGGTGGACTGGGAGGAGCGAGGGGCCTGACGGACCTCAGAGGACGAGCGCCGCGCCGCACACGGCCAACGCCACCGTGCACAGGGTCGCCGCCACGGCGTACGGCGGGGAGAGGGCCCCGGGTCTGCTCGCCGAGGCCAGAGCGCGGATGCGGCGGTTGGCGATGTACTGGAACGCCAGCCACAGGGCGCAGCACAGGACGACGGCGACGACCGCGAGGGGCGTCGCGCCGCCGTGCAGGGCGGCTTTCGCGGCGAGTACGGCGACGACGGTGGCCGACAGGGTCGTGCGGCGCCAGGCCAGCCGGGTGCGCTCGGGCTGGAGCCCCGGGTCGCGGTCCGGGCCGCCGGAATCTGCGCGGACGTCGGCGCCGCTGTCGGCGCTCACGGGCTCAGGCCTCCCAGCCGACGAGGACCACGACGACCATGGCTACGGCGACCACCGCCACGACCAGGCTGAGCAGGGCCGGGAAACGGGAGACGGGGAGGTCCTCGCCGCGCCGCATGGCCCGTTCGCAGCGCACCCAGTGGTTCACCGCACGCAGCGAGCAGAGCACGCCGGCGGCGAGCAGCGCGAGGGCGAGCCCCACCCGCCAGCCCCAGCGCAGGTCGGGCAGGAACTGGTCCACCGCGAAACCGCCGCCGATCAGGGCCAGGGCGGTGCGCAGCCAGGCCAGAAAGGTGCGCTCGTTGGCGAGCGAGAACCGGTAGTCGGGGGTACTGCCCTCCTGCCGGACCTCCTCGGGCACGAACCAGAGCCGAACGTTCCGAACGAATTCGATCACTTGCGGACCCTATCGCCCGCAGATGCGGGCACCCGTGCCTCCCCCAGTGCCTGAACGGCCTGGGAGGTACCCCCAGGGTGGCACGGGTGGGCGCAGCGGCACCCCGTAGCGCCGGCCCGCCCCCACGCCGGGTCCGACCGGCCCCGCCCCACCTCACCCCCGCCAAGCCCGCAGCCGCGCATACGCCGCCACCCCGTCCGGCACCCACTCCCACTCGGCGAGCCGCCGCTCGACCTCCCCCTCCGTGAGGAACCCGTGCCACGCCACCTCCTCCACCTGCGGAGCGACCGGCCCCTCGCAGCGCACCTCGTACACCGCAGACCACCAGGTCCGCCCGGCGCCGTCGTCGTACAGGAACTTGAAGAGGTACTCCGGGCGCGGGAGCCCGGTCACGCCCAGCTCCTCCTCCGCCTCCCGCAGCGCCGCGTCGTCGTAGGACTCGCCCGCGCCCACCACCCCGCCGACGAACATGTCGTACAGGGAGGGAAACACGAGCTTCGTCGCCGTGCGGCGGTGCACGAAGACGCGTCCCTCCGCGTCCCGGGCCCACACGAACACGCACCGGTGGCGCAGCCCCCGCGCGTACGCGTCGCCCCGCCGGGCCTGCGCGACCACCTGGTCGTTCTCGTCGACGATGTCGAGGATCTCGTCAGCAGCGCTCATGCCGCCCATCCAAGCAGGTCAGCGCCGCTGCAGGGCCCGATCGTGCCCGCTCTCGCCCGTGCCCTGCGGCATCGCCGGGTGCAGGCCCAGCAGGACGACGCCCGTCACCGCCGCCGCGAGCCCGCCCGCCGCCCATGCCAGCGCCCCGGCGTCGGTCCGCAGCCGGTCGCCGAGGAAACCGACCCCGCACGCGATGCCCGCGAGCGGCTGGGTGGCCGTCAGGGCGGGCAGCGACCTGCGCAGCGGGGCCGTCTCGAAGGCGCTCTGGACCAGGACCAGCCCGGTGACGCCCAGCACCACCACCGCGTACGGCTCCCAGCCGGTCAGCAGTTCCGCCGGGCCGCCCGCGGTGAAGCGCCGGCCGCTGACCCGGGTCAGCGCGTCCTGTACCCCGTACACCAGCCCCGCGGCCAGTGCCAGCAGCGTAGGGCCCCAGGTCAGCCGGAGACGCCCGGCGCACGCCGTGAGCAGCAGGGCCAGCCCGAGCATCACCCCGATGAGCAGCCAGTGACGCACCGGGTCGGTCACCGCGCTGCCCCCACGCGGCTCACCCGCCACGATGAACGCGCTGACCCCGCCCGCGAGCAGCGCGAGCCCCGCCCAGCCCTGGCGACCCAGCGGTTGCCGGGTCTGCACACGGGAGAGGGCCAGGGCGAAGAGGAGGTGCGTGGCCAGCAGGGGCTCGACGAGGGTGATCTCGCCGCCGGCCAGCGCGACCGCGCCCATCACCATCCCGGCCACCATCAGCGCCGTCCCGTACAGCCAGCGCGGCACCCGTACGAGGTCCAGCAGGAGGCGGGGCGAGAGGAAGTCGCCCAGCGGAGCGCGCTGAGCGGCGTTCTGCTGGAGGACGAAACCGCAGCCCAAGCAGCACGCGGCGCTCACGGCGAGGACCAGAACCAGAACCGACACGCTGCGTACCTCGATCGTCAGTCGGGCCACGGGTGCGTAGGAGCCGACTCTAAGCGCGCTGGGGCCGGGGTGCCGGGTGAGTGCCGCATCCGGGTCTCCGGGCTGCTCGCCACCTGCGCCGACCTCGAGGTCGCCTGGTGGACACCGGCGCTGCCGGCCGTGCTCGCGGTCGGCACGCTGGGACGGCTGAAGATCGACGTCGACGCGCGCGTGCTGGGCGTGCTGCTGCTCATCGAGGTCGTACGGGTCGTCGCCATCGACGCCGCCGACACCCGCCCGTGCATGCCGAGACGGCCCGCCCCCTCCTGGAGGAGAGGGCGGGCCGTCGTCGTCGTATCCCTGGGCGTCGGGGCGTACTCCTGGATCACCAGACCGTACTCCTGGACGACCAGGCGTCCCTAGATGACCAGTGAGAGGAGCAGGACCAGAGCGCCCGCGACCACCGAGATGATCGTCTCCATGACGGACCAGGTCTTGATGGTCTGGCCGACGTTCAGGCCGAAGTACTCCTTCACCAGCCAGAAGCCGGCGTCGTTCACATGGCTGAAGAACAGCGAGCCGGCGCCGATGGCGAGAACCAGCAGGGCGGCGTGGGTCGTCGACATGTCGGCCGCGAGCGGGGCGACCAGACCGGCCGCCGAGACGGTCGCCACTGTCGCCGAACCGGTCGCCAGCCGGATCGCCACCGCGATCAGCCAGGCCAGCAGCAGCGCCGGGATCGACCAGTCCTCGGAGATCTCCAGGATCATCTGGCCCACACCGGAGTCGATGAGCGTCTGCTTGAAGCCGCCGCCCGCGCCGACGATCAGCAGGATGCCCGCGATGGGCGCCAGGCCCTTCTCGACCAGGCCCGAGAGGCGGTCCTTGCCGAAGCCGGCCGGGCGCAGCAGCGTGAAGATGCCGACGATCACGGCGGCGAGCAGGGCGATCAGCGGGTTGCCGATGACGTCGAAGGTGCGCTGCACCACGTTGTCCGGGTCGTCGATGACGATGTCGACGAGCGCCTTGGCCAGCATCAGCACGACCGGCAGCAGGATCGTCGCCAGGGTGGCGCCGAAGCCGGGACGCTTCTCCAGCTCCTCGGAGGCGCGCTGCGGGATCATGCGGTCGGGAGCGGGAACGTCCACCCAGCGGGCCGCGTACTTCGAGAACAGCGGACCGGCGATGATCACCGTCGGGATGGCGATCAGGACACCCAGCGCGAGCGTGACACCGAGGTTGGCGCCCAGCGCGTCGATCGCGACCAGCGGGCCGGGGTGCGGCGGGACCAGACCGTGCATCACGGACAGACCGGCCAGCGCCGGGATGCCGATCCGCATCAGGGAGTAGTTGCCGCGCTTGGCGACCATCAGCACGACCGGGATCAGCAGCACGATGCCGACCTCGAAGAACAGCGGCAGTCCGATGACCGAGGCGATCAGCACCATCGTCCACGGCATCGAACGAGGCGTGGCCTTGGCGAGGATGGTGTCCACGATCTGGTCGGCGCCGCCCGAGTCGGCGAGCATCTTGCCGAGGATCGCGCCGAGGGCGATCAGGACGCCGACGCCCGCCACGGTGGAGCCGAGGCCGGCGGTGAAGCTGGTGATGACCTTGTCCAGCGGCGCCCCGGCGAACGCGCCGAGCGCCAGTGACCCGATGGTCAGCGACAGGAAGGCATGCAGCTTGAACTTGGTGATGAGCAGGACGATGACGGCGATGCCCAACAGCACGGCGATGCCCAGCTGGGCGTGGCCGGCCGAGGTGATCGGCTCGACGGTGTCCGCTGCCAGCATCTCGACGCTGAGTCTGGTCACGGTGATTCCCTTGCGGTGATGGGGATGCGGGGGAGACGGGACCGTGCACACCGGTGGGCGTGGCACGGCCCCGGGGGAGGTCGTGGGGGGTGTACGGGACTACCGGGTCACGGGGCCGGGTTCGGGGAGGGCCTTCAGGGCCTGAACCGCCCGTTCGGTGATCTCCTCGGGGCTGCCGGCGACGTCCACCGCGACCCCCGCCTCGTCCTGCTCCAACGGCTGGAGCGTGGCGAACTGGGAGTCGAGCAGGGCCGTCGGCATGAAGTGCCCCTGGCGGTGCGACATCCGGTCCTCGATCAGCTCGCGGCTGCCCGTGAGATGCACGAAGACGACACCGGGAGCGGCGGCCCGCAGCCGGTCGCGGTAGGACCGCTTCAGGGCCGAGCTGCTCACCACCCCGCCGAGACCCGCCCGCCCGTGCGCCCAGCCGCCGATGGCGTCCAGCCACGGCCAGCGGTCCTCGTCGGTGAGCGGGGTGCCGGCCGTCATCTTGGCGATGTTGGCCGGCGGGTGGAAGTCGTCGCCCTCGGCGTAGGGAACGCCGAGCCGGGCCGCGAGCAGGGGGCCGATGGTGGTCTTCCCGGTGCCCGCTACGCCCATGACCACGACGACATGGGGGGTGTGCAGTTGCTGCATCGCACTCTCGCTGTCTGCTGTCTTCGTCGACACGTGATGTCGACGCAACTGAAACCCATTAGGTACGACGAATTCAAGAGTCTGTGACATATAAGTCTGACTTTTTCTTCCCGTGACCTGCCCCGTACGCTGAGTGCATGAGCACACCGGGCCGGGGGCTGCACGGCCGCGTACTGGACACCCTCGGCCCCGCGATCACAGCGGGCGAGTATCCGGCGGGCAGCGTCCTGCGCACCGACGAGATGGCACAGCGCTTCGAGGTGTCGCGCTCCGTGATGCGCGAGGCGGTCCGGGTGCTGGAGTCCATGCACCTGGTCGAGTCGCGCCGCCGCGTCGGCGTGACCGTCCTGCCCGAATGCGAGTGGAACGTCTACGACCCCCAGGTCATCCGCTGGCGCCTGGCCGGCTCCGAGCGCCCGCGGCAGCTGCGCTCTCTGACCGTGCTGCGCTCGGCGATCGAACCGGTGGCCGCGGGGCTGGCCGCGCGCCTCGCCACGCCGGAACAGTGCGCCGAGCTGACCGAGTGCGCGCTCGGCATGGTCGCCAACTCACGCGGTCACCAGCTGGAGGGGTACCTCTTCCACGACGTGGCCTTCCACCGCGTCATCCTGACCGCCTCCGGCAACGAGATGTTCGCCCGCCTGGGCAGCGTCGTCGCCGAGGTCCTGGCCGGCCGTACGCACCACGCCGTGATGTTCGAGGACCCCGACCCGGCCGCCGTCACCCTGCACGTCCAGGTGGCCGAGGCGGTGCGCGCACGCGACGCCGAGCGCGCCGAACGGCTGACCCGGGAGATCACGGTCGGGGCGCTGCAGGAACTGGACATCCTGGCGCCGTAGGACCCCGTCCGGCGCTCCTACGCCAGGAACTCCCCGTCGACGTACACCCACGCACCGTCGACCCGCTCGAAGCGGCTCCGCTCGTGCAGCGAGCCCCCGCGGTAGGACGCCCGGAAGGTCACGGTCCCGGCGGCGTGGAAGGCGGACCCCTCGGTCGTGTCCAGGATCTCCAGACCGGTCCACCGCATGCCCGGGTCGAGGTTCAGTTGGGCCGGCCGCGTCCGCGGATGCCAGGTGCGCAGCAGATAGCCCGCGTCCAGACGCACGAAGGCGCTGTACCGCGAGCGCATCAGGGCCTCGGCGGTCGGCGCGGCGGCGGCACCGGAGTGGAATCGGCCGCAGCACTTCTCGTACGGCTCGGACAGCCCGCACGGGCAGGGACGCGTGGTCATGGCGGCCATTGTGCCCGCTGCGCGCATGGTTGGGAAAGCAGAAGACCCCTGCTCAGCAGGGGTCTCAGCTGGTGTCCGAGGGGGGACTTGAACCCCCACGCCCGATAAAGGGCACTAGCACCTCAAGCTAGCGCGTCTGCCATTCCGCCACCCGGACAAGGTGTCTGTCGTGCGGGGCGTTGCCCGCGGCGACGACGTAAACATTACCAGGCTTTCCAGGGTGGCCGATCACCCCCTCCTTGGGCGCCGACGACCGGAGGGGGAGGATGAGGGGTACCGACCAGCACTGACACCAGCAGTGACTTCAGCAGCGACCGCGGGAGGAAGCACGTGAGCGAGTCGGACACGGCCAGGAGCGTCACCGGCGAGGACGAGGTCGTCGACCTCTGCCGCGAGCTGATCCGGATCGACACCAGCAACTACGGCGACCACTCGGGTCCGGGCGAGCGCAAGGCGGCCGAGTACGTCGCCGAGAAGCTCGCCGAAGTGGGACTCGAGCCGCAGATCTTCGAGTCCCACCCGGGACGCGCGTCCACGGTGGCCCGGATCGAGGGCGAGGACCCGTCCCGGCCCGCGCTCCTCATCCACGGGCACACCGACGTCGTCCCCGCCAACGCGGACGACTGGACCCACCACCCGTTCTCCGGCGAGATCGCCGACGGGTGCGTGTGGGGGCGCGGCGCGGTCGACATGAAGGACATGGACGCGATGACCCTCGCGGTCGTCCGCGACCGGCTGCGCAGCGGGCGCAAGCCGCCGCGCGACATCGTGCTGGCGTTCCTCGCGGACGAGGAGGCCGGCGGGACGTACGGCGCCAAGCACCTGGTGCACAAGCACCCGGAGCTGTTCGAGGGCGTGAGCGAGGCGATCGGCGAGGTCGGCGGGTTCTCCTTCACGGTCAACGAGAAGCTGCGGCTCTACCTCGTCGAGACCGCCGAGAAGGGCATGCACTGGATGCGGCTCACCGTGGACGGCACGGCGGGCCACGGCTCGATGACCAACGACGACAACGCGATCACGGAGCTGTGCGAGGCCGTGGCGCGACTCGGGCGGCACAAGTGGCCGGTCAGGGTCACCAAGACCGTACGGGCGTTCCTGGACGAGCTGTCCGACGCGCTCGGCACCGAGCTCGACCCCGAGAACATGGAGGAGACGCTCGCCAAGCTCGGTGGCATCGCCCGCATGATCGGCACGACGCTGCGCAACTCGGCGGCGCCCACCATGCTCGGCGCCGGCTACAAGGTCAATGTGATCCCCGGCCAGGCCACCGCGCACGTCGACGGACGGTTCCTGCCCGGCTACGAGGAAGAGTTCCTCGCCGACCTCGACCGCATCCTCGGCCCGCGCGTCAGGCGGGAGGACGTGCACGCCGACAAGGCGCTGGAGACCGACTTCGACGGCAGGCTCGTCGACGCCATGCAGACCGCCCTGCGCGCCGAGGACCCGATCGCGCGGGCGGTGCCGTACATGCTCTCCGGCGGCACCGACGCCAAGTCCTTCGACGACCTCGGCATCCGCTGCTTCGGCTTCGCGCCGCTCAAGCTGCCGCCGGAGCTGGACTTCGCGGGCATGTTCCACGGGGTGGACGAGCGCGTGCCGGTGGAGGGGCTGCAGTTCGGGGTACGGGTGCTCGACCGCTTCATCGACGCGTCCTGAACTCGCCGGAATTCGGCCGCGCGTACGGGACGCGACCTGGAAGGGTGAATACGCTCATAAGCTCGTAGCCTCATTACTCCCTCCTCGTTACAAGTGATGCGATCAGCAACCTGGATCGCTTTTGCCAACTAGGAGGAATAATGCTCAAGAAGGTCGTAGCCGTCGTGGCGGCCACCGGTGGTCTGGTTCTCGCGGGCGCGGGCATGGCCGCCGCGGACTCCGGTGCCCAGGGTGCCGCCGTGCACTCGCCCGGCATCGTTTCCGGCAACGTCGTGCAGGTGCCCGTTCACGTCCCGGTGAACGCCTGCGGCAACACGATCTCCGTGATCGGCCTGCTGAACCCCGCCTTCGGCAACACCTGCGTCAACAAGTGACGTTGAGCCTCGCCCCATGAGGTCCTGAGTCCGCCGGCCCCGGAGCGCGCGCCACGCGCTCCGGGGCCGGCGGCCTTCCAGGGACCCCGGGCGGGGAAGCGACGGCAACTCGGAATTCTCGGCATTCTCCGCACTCGGGAATCGCCGTACTCGGGATTCTCCGTACTCCGGAATCGCCCTACTCGGGCTTCCCGGTACCACGGACCAGGGCAAGGCAGGGATTCAGGAAATGCGACAGGTCACCCGCAAGGGCCTGATGACGATGGCGGCGGCCACCGGCGTGATCGCCGCCGCGGGCGGCGCCGCCCACGCGGATTCGGGGGCGCACGGCTCGAGTTCGAATTCACCCGGCGTACTGTCCGGCAACACGGTTCAGGCGCCGGTGCACGTGCCCGTGAACGTCTGCGGCAACACCGTCGACGTCGTCGGCATCCTCAACCCGGCGATGGGCAACGCGTGCGCCAACCAGGGCGGCGGATCGTCCGGCGGACAGGGCGACTCCGGGAGCCACGACGGCTCCCACGCGGGCTCGCACGCCGACGGGCACGCCACCGACTCGTCCGGGGTCGGCTCCGGCAATCATGTCGAGGTGCCGGTCCATGTGCCGGTGAACGTGTGCGGCAACAGCATCGACATCATCGGCGCCCTCAACCCGACCACCGGCAACGACTGCGCCAACGCAGGCGGCGGGGATCACCCCACCCCGCCCGGCGGCGACCATGAGACGCCGCCCGGTAACCCCGGAAACCCCGGGGAGCCGGACAACCCGGGCGGCCCCGGCGACGAGACGCCGGGCGGCTCCTCGCACGTCAACCAGCCGGGCGCCCAGACCGTCGCCCAGCCGCGGGGCGACGCCCAGCTCGCCCGTACCGGCAGCGACCTGCCCCTGGGCCTCGCCCTGCCGGTGGGCGCGGGCGCGCTGCTCGCGGGCACGGTGCTCTACCGCAAGGCGCGCGCCTCGGCGTGACGCGGCGAGACCGGCACACGCAGCGGGCCCCGCATCGGCGGGGCCCGCTCCGTTTCCGTCACCAGGTGGCGCGTACCTGGCGGATGATCCGCCGGCGCAGCCGCACCTTGCGGCTGCCGTCGCGCAGCAGGGTCAGGCGGTACAACTCCCAGTGTCCGTACTCGGCGTGTTCGGTCAGCAGACGTGTCGTCTCCTTGCGGGTGACCCCGCGCGGCACGTACACGTCGACAAATTCGTATTCCGGCATCGAATCTATTGTGCGGGCTGGGGCCCGGTACGGATAGCGTCTGCACTATGTCTGATGCTGCGCAGCCCACCGCTGCCGAGGTACGCGCCGCCGCCGAGGCGGTCAAGACAGCGCTCGACCGCCACCTGGCCGCGGTCGAACACAGGTCGGGGGAGGACGACCCGACCGTCTACGAGGCGTTCAACGAGCTGGCCGCGGCCGCGGAGGCGTACGACGAACTGCTCTACGACCGGTACGACGAAGTCACCCCCTTCGAGATTCCCGGGGCGGAGGACACCCTCCCGCCGTACACGGGCCCCGAGGAGCCGAACGCGCTGAGCGTCCTGATCCGCCGTGACTACGCCGTGGCCGAGCCGCAGCGGCTGATGGCCCAGGCCCGGCGGATCGAGGCCGCGGACGACGAGGGGGCGGGAGCGGACGCCTCGGCCACGGTCCACGGGGCGCTCGGCATCCTGTTCGGCGAGTTCGAGGCGGACGAGATCGCCTCCCGGCACAAGGAGTTCGGCCTGGAGGAGGCCGACTCCACACTCTGGGTGACGGCCGCGGACGAGCCCGCCGACCCCGGCGAGTGGCTGGAGGCCCCGTTCGAGCAGGTCGATCCGCAACGGGTGGTCTGCCGCTTCGACGTGAGCACGGTGTTCGACGACGAGTTCGAGGACGACATCGAGGACATCGAGGACGACGTCGACGACGACGGTGCGCCGGCGCGGCTGGAGGCCGATCGCTGAGGCCGGGGTGACGGAGCGGGGTGCCCGGATCAGTCGGCGGCAGGCACCTGCGGGGCGAGCAGCACCGGCAGCCGGGTCGTGCGCGGCTTGGCCGGAACCTCGGCCACGGCACGCGGCAGTGCCTGCTCCACACCGTGCACCACGGACAGATGGCGGGCGGCCCGGCCGAACGCCGTGTAGACCCAAGGACGGCTGAGGGACTGCGCGGCATCCCCGGGCAGGACCACGACCACCGCGGGCCACCGGCCGCCCACCGCCTGGTGCGCGGTCAGCGCCCATCCGTGCCGTACGGACTGCTCCACCCGCTCCTTCGGTACGACGACGGTCTCGCCCGCGCACGACAGGTGCAGCCCGTCGGCATCGGCCTTCACCACCCGGCCCGGCAGGGTACGGCCCGGCGCGGGGGAGTAGGCGACCCGGTCGCCGGGGTCGAAGCCGCCGAACCGGCCGGGGCCCGGGTTCAGCCGCTCCTTCAGCGCCGCGTTGAGCGCGCGGGTGCCGGCCGCGCCGCCGTGGCCCGGCGTGATCACCTGGGTCTCCTCGGCGGGGACGCCGATCGCGCGCGGCACCGAGTCCGCGACGAGCTGGACGGTGCGGTGCACGGCCTCGCCCGCGTCCCGCACCGGCACGATCACGACCTCCTTGCCGGGGGCCTCCACCTGGCCGAGCTCTCCGATGCCGACGCCGGAGACCAGTTCGCCGAGGGGGCCGGGGTCGGGGCGCCGTGAGGCGATCTGGGGGCAGATCCGAGCCGCCAGCAGATCCGCGAAGACCCGCCCGGGTCCGGCGGACCACAGCACCGACGGATCCCCGGCCAGCACCAGCCGTGCCCCGTCCGGCAGCGACTCCGCCAGCAGGGCGCCCGTCTCGACGTCCAGCTGCGGCGCGTCGGGCACGACGAGCAGATCGAGGTCCAGCGCTCCGTCGGCGTCCCGTCCGGGCCCCGCGGTCCCGGCCAGCAGCCCGGCGACGGTGGCGACGGCGGGGCCCTCCGGAACAGAGCCGTCCGCACCGCTGTCGCCCGGTGTGCCGGAGTCCGGGTCCGGCTCGGGCGTCCGGTTGCCCAGCAGGGCGGCGAAGCGGTCCCGGCCGAGCGCGCCGGGCGCGGCGGCCCAGGCACGCAGACCGAGGACGTGCGCGGCGTGCAGCAGGGCTGCCGGCTCGGCCAGGGACGCCTCCCCACCGGTGTGCAGGACCAGCCCGTGCTCGGCGACCGCGCGGATCAGGTCGCCGGCGGAACCCTGCGCGGAGGCGGCCACCCGCTCCCAGTCCGCCACGGAACCGCCCTGCTTCGGCGTCGAGACGACCAGCCGGGCCAGCGCGTCGGCGAGGCTCTCCTCCGCGAGCGCGTACCGCTCCAGGCCGACCAGCACCCGGACCGGGCGCTCCTCGCCCTCACCCTCCTCCTCGTCCGCTCCGGCCGCCGGACTCGGGCTCGGCGTGCGGACCCCGGGCTCCTCCAGGGCGTCCTGGAAGGCCAGCGCCTCGGCCTCGGCGAGCGTGCTCTGTACGGCGGCGTCGGGGTCCGGCACGCCCCGCTGGGCCAGCGCGGCCGTGAGCCGAGGCAGTTCGACGGCCGTGTGCCCGGCCAGGGCCGCCTGCTCCAGCAGCCACACGGTGACCGCACGGCCGCGACGTTCGTCGTCCGGACCGCATTCCGCGCCGAGCAGCGCCCGGGCGAACCCGTCGGCCTGCTCCGGCCGGACCCCGCCGACCCGGAGCAGCTGCCAGGGGTCCGCGCGCAGCGCGTCCTGCGCGCCCTCGCCGAGCAACGCGGCGGTCTGCGGTGCGAGCGACTCGGGGGCGCCGCCCTCGGCCAGCACGCGGCCCACGGCCTGGACGGTCTCGGGCGCCGGTCCCGCGTGCACGACGGAGGGCTCGGCCGGCGCCGGCTGTGGCCGCCGCACCGGCTCGGGGGCGGGACGGCGCGGCGGGGGTGCGGAGTCGCCGAAGACCGTGGCCGCCGGCTTCGCGCCGCTCTCCACGGCCCGCACGGCGGCGAGCAGGTCGGCCGCCGTGCCGCTGAGCTTGCCCCCGGCGTCGATCGGTGCCTGCTTCTCCGCCTTCCGGCGCTCGATCCGCTCCCGCTCGACCCGCTGAGCAGCCAGCTCGGCCTCAGCCTCGGAGGCCTGAGCCGCCGCGCCGTCAGTTGCGGCGCCGTCGCCCGCCGTCTCGTCGTCCGCCGCACGGTCGTCCGCCGTGTCGTCGCCCGTCATGGCGGCCGGCGCCGTGTCGTCGTCCGCCGCGCGGTCGCTCGCCGAGCCGTCTGCCGCCGAGCCGTCTGCCGCCGAGCCGTCTGCCGCCGAGCCGGCGGCCTCCGTGCCTTCGTCGGCAGGTTGCTCGGTCTTCCCGTCGTCCACCGGGTCGGCGGCCCCCGCGCCCTCGCTGCCCGGCTGCCCTGCCTCGGCGGCCTGAGCGCCCGGGGCCGCACCGGCCTCCTCGGCCGTACCGTCGCCCTCCGGACCGGCGACGTCGTCCCGGGTCTCCCGGCCCGGCTGCCGCGCCCCGGCGGGCGCCTCGTCCTCGGCGGCGCCCGGCGTCCCCGGCCCGGCGTCCACGGCGTCCGTGGGGTCCTCAGAGGCGGCCTCGGGCTCCGTGCTCACAGCGTGCTCCAGTCGTGATCGGGATAGCGGTGCACGGGCGTCGACACATCGTCGAGCGCCCGGCAGATCTCGTCAGGAAGACTAAGGGTCTCCACTGACAACGCCGCCGTGAGCTGCTGCGCAGTGCGCGCGCCGACGATCGGGGCGACCACCCCGGGCCGGTCCCGCACCCACGCCAGCGCCACCTGCAGCGGCGTCACCGCCAGCCCGTCCGCCGCCGTCGCCACCGCTTCCACGATGTGGCCGGCCGTGTCGTCGAGGTAGGGCGCGACGAACGGCGCCAGGTGCTCCGAGGCACCCCGCGAGTCCGACGGCGTCGCGTCCCCCCGGTACTTGCCGGTCAGTACCCCGCGGCCCAGCGGCGAGGAGGGCAGCAGACCGACGCCCAGGTCCAGCGCGGCCGGCAGCACCTCGCGCTCGATGCCCCGCTGGAGCAGCGAGTACTCCATCTGCGTACTCGCCACCCGGTTCCGTACGCCCGGCGCCGCCAGCTGCCAGGTCGCCGCCTTGGCCAGCTGCCAGCCGCAGAAGTTGGACACCCCCGCGTAGCGGGCCCGGCCGCTGCTCACCGCCACGTCGAGGGCGTGCAGCGTCTCCTCCAGCGGAGTGTCCGGGTCGAAGGCGTGCAGGTGCCACACGTCGACGTGGTCCGTGCCGAGGCGGGCCAGCGAGGCGTCCAGCGCGGAGAGCAGATGGGCGCGCGAACCGTCGAAGCGGCGGTCGGGGTCCGGCACGCTGCCGGCCTTGGTCGAGATCACCAGGTCCCGGCGCGGCACCAGGCCCTCCATGAGCCGGCCGAGGAGATACTCGGCCTCCCCGTCGCCGTACACGTCCGCGGTGTCGACGAGGGTCCCGCCCGCTTCCCAGAAGGTCTTCAAGAGGTCGGCGGCGTCGTGCTCGTCGGTGTCCCGGCCCCAGGTCAGGGTACCGAGACCGATGCGGGACACGCGCAGGCCGGTGCGGCCGAGATGCCTCTGCTCCATGAACGCCGACATTACTGGCCACGGCTTGCCCTGTGGGGGCCTGTGGACAACCGATTTCGGCACGCTAAGGTCGGCCCAACGGACGTTACTGATCGGTAAGGGGAATCGGCCATGCAGCTCGGGATCAACCTCGGCTACTGGGGTGCCGGAATGGACGCGGACAACCTGGCCGTCGCACAGGAGGCCGACCGGCTCGGGTACGCCGTCTGCTGGGCCGCCGAGGCCTACGGCTCCGACGCGGCCACCGTGCTCACCTGGGTCGCCGCACAGACCGAGCGCATCGACGTCGGCTCGGCCATCTTCCAGATCCCGGCCCGCCAGCCCGCGATGACCGCGATGACGGCGGCCACCCTGGACTCCCTCTCCAAGGGCCGCTTCCGCCTCGGCCTCGGCGTCTCCGGCCCCCAGGTCTCCGAGGGCTGGTACGGCGTCAAGTTCGACAAGCCGCTCGCCCGCACCCGCGAGTACGTCGAGATCGTGCGCAAGGCGATGACCCGGGAACGCCTCTCCTACGAGGGACAGCACTGGACGCTGCCGCTGCCCGGCGGCCCCGGCAAGCCGATCAAGCTGACCGTGCACCCGGAGCGCGAGCACATCCCGCTGTACATCGCCGCGATCGGCCCGAAGAACCTGGAGCAGACCGGCGAGATCGCCGACGGCGCCCTGCTGATCTTCCCCTCCGCCGAACACCTGGAGGACACCGCGATCGGGCACCTGCGTGCCGGACGCGAGAAGGCCGGCAGGACCCTCGACGGCTTCGACGTCTGCCCGACCCTGCCGCTCGCCCTCGGCGACGACAAGGACGTCACCACGCTCGCCGACACCTTCCGCCCCTACACCGCCCTCTACGTCGGCGGCATGGGCAGCCGCAAGCAGAACTTCTACAACCAGCTCGCCCAGCGCATGGGGTACGAGCGGGAGGCCGCCGAGATCCAGGACAAGTACCTGTCGGGCGACAAGCAGGGCGCCGCGGCCGCCGTACCCCACGACCTGATCGACAAGACCACGCTGCTCGGCTCCGTCGACCGCATCGCGGACCGCATGAAGGCCTATGCCGCGGCCGGTGTCACCACGCTGACCCTCGCCCCCGCGGGCTTCACCCTGGACGAGCGGATCGCCGCGCTCCGCGCCGGCACCGACGCCCTGGAGCGCGCCGGGCTGGCTTAGGGCCTGTCCGGCCTGTCGTAGGTCTCTGCGGCCGTGGTGGGGGCTCGGGGGTCTACCCCGCCACGGCCGTCACGGGAACAACGCCCCCGCGCGCGTGTGGTTACGCCTCCTCGTGCCGGTGGTCGTCCGTCTTTTGGCGGAATTGGGCGCCGTACCTGTTGCCGAGCCTCGCCTCCCGCACTTGACTCGTTCTTTGCGGAGTCTGCGGAACCTGCGGAACTTGCAGAGGCAGAGAGGTGCCACCGATGCTTTCGGCCAAGAGTCTGTTCCAGGAGATCGTCGACAACGACGAGTCGTTCCGTCTCTTCTGCTCCATCGCGGCCAGCGGAGAGTCGCAGGGCGGCTGGGAGAACGCGCGCATCGCCGCCCTGGTGCCGGAGAGCGAGCGCGCCCTCGCCCCCCGGATCACCCGGCACGGCGCGGACGAGGACAAGCACGGACGGATCTTCAACGCCCTGCTGAAGAAGCGCGGACTGGAACCCGTCGAGGTGCCCCCCGAGACCGACTACACCATGCTCCTGGAGCGGCGCGGCATCGGACTGGCGCACGAGAAGCTCAAGGCCGAGCAGCCCCTCACGGTGCGGGACATCATCACCTACCTCGCCCACAGCAGGGTCACCGAGCAGCGCGCCGCCGAGCAGATGGCGATGCTCCGCACCCACTTCGCGGACCACCCGGACCTGGGCCGGGCCGTCCGGATGATCTCCGCCGACGAGGACAACCACCTCGCCTACTCCCACGAGGAGCTGCTGCGCTTCGCCGCCGCCGGGCACGGCCGGTACATCCAGTCGACCCTGCGTGCATGCGCGCTCGCCGAGATCCGCGTCCACCGGGACGTCAGCCTCGCGGTGATGGCCCACATGGGGCGCGTCCTCGGCTGGCCGAGGCACCGGTCGGCGCTGCTCGCGGCGGGCATCCGCGCGGTCTACGCCTACGAGCGGCTCGGAGGCTGGCGCCGCATGGTGACGCTGCGGATGCCCGAACGACGCGACGCGCTCGGCGGACCGGACACCGCGACACCTACAGCCAGCCCCGGCGTTTGAACTGCCGGAACAGCAGGACCTCCAGAACGGCCATCAGCACGATGACCGCCGGGTAGCCCCATGCGTGGCGCAGCTCCGGCATGTGCTCGAAGTTCATCCCGTAGACCCCCGCGATCATCGTGGGGACCGCCGCCATGGCCGCCCACGCGGAGATCTTCCGCATGTCGTCGTTCTGCCGGACGCCGGTCTGCGCCAGATGCGCCGCCAGGATGTCCGAGATCAGCCGGTCCAGGCCCTCCACCGACTCGTTCACGCGCGTGAGGTGGTCGTTGACGTCCCGGAAGAACGGCCGCGCCTTCTCGTTCACGAACGGCACCCCGGCGCCGAACGCCCCCGACAGGCGGGCCAGGGGCGGCGCCAGCGGACCGGTGGCCCGGCGGAACTCCAGGACCTGCCGCTTGAAGGTGTAGATCCGGGACGCGGTGTGCCGCGAGCCGCCGCCGTCCGGTGAGAAGACCTCGGCCTCCAGCTCCTCCAGGTCGTTCTGCAGCTCGACCGCCACGTCCAGATAGTGGTCGACCGTGGCGTCGGCTATCGCGTACAGCACCGACGTCGGACCCTTGCCGAGCAGCTCCGGCTCGTGCTCCAGGCGCTGCCGTACGGCCTTCAGCGGCGAACCCTCGCCGTGCCGGACGACGACCACGAAGGAGTCGCCCAGGAACAGCATGAGCTCGCCGGAGGAGACGGCGTCGCTGTCCGGCTCGTAGACCACCGGCTTGAGGACGACGAAGAGCGAGTCGTCGTACACCTCCAGCTTGGGCCGCTGGTGCGCCTTCAGGGCGTCCTCCACGGCCAGCGGGTGCAGCCGGAACTCCTCGGTGACCAGGTCGAACTCCTCCTCCGTGGGCTCGTACAGCCCGATCCACACGAACCCGCCCGCACTCCGCGCCTCGTCGACCGCGTCGGAGAAGTCGTCGGGCCCGTCCGTGCGGCGCCCGTCCCGGTAGATGGCACAGTCCACGATCACCGAACGCATTCTCCCCTCGCCCCGGCGCCCTCGCACCGTGTCGTACCCCTACCCTGGCCGCATGCCCACGCTGATCCTGGTTAGGCACGGACGTTCCACCGCCAACACCGAGGGGCTGCTCGCCGGCTGGACGCCCGGCGTCGCCCTCGACGAACGCGGGGCCGCACAGGCCGCCGCGCTGCCCGGGCGGCTCGCCGGCCTGCCGCTCTCCGAGATCGTCACCAGCCCGCTGCAGCGCTGCCAGGAGACGATCCGCCCGCTGCTGGACGCCCGGCCCGAGCTGCGCCCGCACACCGACGAACGGATCGGGGAGTGCCACTACGGCGACTGGTCCGGCCGCAAGCTCGCCGAGCTCAAGGACGAACCCCTGATGGAGGTGGTGCAGGCGCACCCCTCCGCCGCGGCGTTCCCCGGAGGCGAGTCGATGCGCGCGATGCAGACCCGCGCCGCCGAAGCGGTACGCGAGTGGAACGCGCGCGTGGAGCGCGACCACGGCGCCGACGCCGTGTACCTCATGTGCTCCCACGGCGACATCATCAAGTCCCTCGTCGCGGACGCGCTCGGCCTCCACCTCGACCTCTTCCAGCGGATCTCCGTCGAACCGTGCTCCGTCACGGCGATCCGCTACACCCGCCTGCGGCCCTACCTCGTCCGCCTCGGCGACACCGGTGACTTCGCCGCCCTGGCCCCGCACGAGGAGCCCACGGGCGACGACGCCCCGGTCGGTGGTGGTGCGGGCGCACCGTGATCGTCGCCCGCAGTAGGGTGAAGCGATCGCAGCAGTGCCCAGCCCCCCCGCCTTCCGCTTCTTACGACTTCTCATGGAGACAGGACGTGTCCCGTCAGGTGTTCCTCTACGACCAACCGGAACGTTTCGTGGCCGGTACGGTCGGACTGCCCGGGCGGCGTACGTTCTTCCTCCAGGCTTCCGCCGGCTCCCGGGTGACCAGCGTGGCCCTGGAGAAGACCCAGGTCGCCGCTCTCGCCGAGCGCATGGACGAGCTCCTCGACGAGGTCGTACGGCGCAGCGGCGGCAGCCCCGTCGTCCCCGCCATGGCCCCCACGGAGACCGTCGACACGGCCCCGCTGGACACCCCCGTCGAGGAGGAGTTCCGGGTCGGCACGATGGCACTGGCCTGGGACGGCGAGGACCAGCGCATGATCGTCGAGGCGCAGGCCCTCGTGGAGCTGGACGCCGAGTCCGAGGAGGACCTGGCGGAGGCCGAGGAGCGGCTGCTCCAGGACGAGGAGAACGGCCCCCCGATGCTCCGCGTCAGGCTCACCGGCGCGCAGGCCAGGGCCTTCGCCAAGCGCGCCCTCGACGTCGTCAACGCCGGGCGGCCGCCGTGCCCGCTGTGCAGCCTCCCGCTCGACCCGGAAGGACACGTATGTCCGCGCCAGAACGGATACCGCCGCGGAGCGTGACCACCGACGCGGCGGCCGCCGAACTGCTCGCCCTGGGCGAGCTGACCGTGCGCGGACGCATCCGTGACGCCTCCAACGCCGCGCTGTACTGCACGGTGACGCACGAGGGACGCGAGGCGGCCTGCATCTACAAGCCGGTCGCCGGGGAGCGCCCCCTGTGGGACTTCCCCGACGGCAACCTCGCCCGGCGCGAGGTCGCCGCCTACGAGGTCTCCGAGGCGACCGGCTGGGGCCTCGTCCCGCCCACCGTGCTGCGCGACGGGCCGTACGGCGAGGGCATGTGCCAGCTGTGGATCGAGGCGGTGCCCGGGACGGAACTGCTCGCCCTGGTGGACGAGGAGGAACCCGGCCCCGGCTGGAAGGCGATCGCCTTCGCCGAGGTCGGAGAGGGCCGCACCGCGCTCCTCGTGCACGCCGACGACGAGCGGCTGCGCCGGCTCGCGGTCCTGGACGCCGTACTCAACAACGCCGACCGCAAGGGCGGCCACCTGCTGCCCGGCGGCGACGAACGGCTGTACGGCATCGACCACGGGGTCACCTTCCACGCCGAGAACAAGCTGCGGACCCTGCTGTGGGGCTGGGCGGGCGACCCGCTCACCGCGGAGGCCCTGACGGTGCTCGACGTCCTCCAGGAGGCACTGAAGGACGGCGGGGCCCTGGCGATCCGGCTCGCGCCCCTCATCACCCCCGCCGAACTCGACGCCACCCGCGCGCGTGTCGACGCCCTGCTGGCGTCCGGCAGGCACCCGGAACCCGGCGGGGAGTGGCCCGCCATCCCCTGGCCGCCGGTCTAGGGGCTGTCCGGGGCCCGACCAGCACGACGGCCGGTGTCGCGCAAGAGTGCCTCACCGGCCATCCGGCCCGGTCCGGTTCGTGTACGGAACATCCGTCCGGTTACGCTCATGACATGCATGCCTGGCCCGCTTCCGAGGTCCCCGCCCTGCCTGGTCAGGGCCGCGACCTGAGGATCCACGACACCGCCACCGGCGGCCCGGTCACCCTCGACCCCGGTCCCGTCGCCCGTATCTACGTCTGCGGCATCACTCCGTACGACGCCACCCACATGGGGCACGCGGCGACCTACAACGCGTTCGACCTCGTGCAGCGCGTGTGGCTCGACACCAAGCGGCAGGTCCATTACGTCCAGAACGTCACCGACGTCGACGACCCACTGCTCGAACGGGCCGTGCGCGACGGCGTCGACTGGACCGCCCTCGCGGAGAAGGAGACCGCCCTCTTCCGCGAGGACATGACGGCACTGCGCATGCTCCCGCCGCGGCACTACATAGGCGCCGTGGAGGCCATACCCGGCATCGTCCCGCTCGTCGAGCGGCTCCGCGACGCCGGCGCCGCCTACGAGCTCGAGGGCGACATCTACTTCTCCGTCGAGTCCGACCCGCACTTCGGCCAGGTCTCCCGCCTCGACGCCGCCGCCATGCGGCTCCTGTCCGCCGAGCGCGGCGGCGACCCGGACCGGCCGGGCAAGAAGAACCCGCTCGACCCGATGCTGTGGATGGCGGCCCGCGACGGCGAGCCCAGCTGGGACGGCGGCTCCCTCGGTCGCGGGCGTCCCGGCTGGCACATCGAGTGCGTGGCCATCGCCCTGGACCACCTCGGCATGGGCTTCGACGTCCAGGGCGGCGGCTCCGACCTCGCCTTCCCGCACCACGAGATGGGCGCCTCGCACGCCCAGGTGCTCACCGGCGAGTTCCCCATGGCCAAGGCGTACGTCCACGCCGGCATGGTCGGTCTCGACGGCGAGAAGATGTCCAAGTCCAAGGGCAACCTGGTCTTCGTCTCGCAGCTGCGGCGCGACGGCGTCGACCCGGCCGCCATCCGCCTCACGCTGCTCGCCCACCACTACCGCTCCGACTGGGAGTGGACCGACCAGGTGCTGCGCGACGCCGTCGCCCGGCTGGAGCGCTGGCGCGCCGCCGTGTCCCGGCCCGACGGCCCGTCCGCCGAGGCCCTCGTCGAGGAGATCCGCGAGGCCCTCGCGGGCGACCTGGACTCCCCGGCCGCGCTCGACGCCGTCGACCGCTGGGCCGCGCTCCAGCAGGAGACCGGCGGCACGGACACCGGCGCCCCCGGCGTCGTCTCCCGCGCGGTCGACGCGCTGCTGGGCGTCGCGCTCTAGACGAACGCTCCGGACACGGGTGAGGGGCGCTTCCTCAGGGAAGCGCCCCTCACCCGCGTCCGGCTCAGTCCTCCGACGACTCCTCGTCGTCCCCGCCCGCCTTCGGCGGCTTCGGCGGTCGGGTCCGGCCGCTCGGGTTGTCCCGCAGATACGGCGTCCCGGGCGTACCGTCGCCGCCGTCCGCCGTGGCGTGTCCTCCCGGCCCTCCCGGCCCGGATCCGTCCCGGCGCCGCAGATACCGCTCGAACTCGCGGGCGATCGCCTCGCCCGACGCCTCCGGAAGCTCCGCGGTGTCCCGGGCCTCCTCCAGCGACTGGACGTACTCGGCGACCTCGCTGTCCTCGGCGGCCAGCTGGTCCACGCCCACCTGCCAGGCACGCGCGTCCTCGGGCAGCTCGCCCAGCGGGATGCGCACGTCGATCAGATCCTCGAGCCGGTTCAGAAGGGCCAGCGTGGCCTTCGGGTTGGGCGGCTGCGACACGTAGTGCGGCACCGCGGCCCACAGGGAGACGGCCGGTACGCCCGCGTGCGTGCACGCCTCCTGGAGGATGCCGACGATGCCCGTGGGCCCCTCGTACTTGGTCTCCTCCAGGTTCATGCGCCGGGCCAGGTCGGCGTCCGACGTCGTGCCGCTGATCGGGACCGGCCGGGTGTGCGGCGTGTCGCCCAGCAGGGCGCCCAGGACGACCACCAGCTCGACGCCCAGCTCGTGGGCGAAGCCGAGCAGCTCGTTGCAGAAGGAGCGCCAGCGCATGGACGGTTCGATACCGCGGACGAGGACGAGGTCGCGCGGTTTGTCGCCGCCGACCCGGACCACCGACAGCCTGGTCGTCGGCCATGTGATCTTGCGGACGCCGTCCTCCATGAACACCGTGGGACGGTTGACCTGGAAGTCGTAGTAGTCCTCGGCGTCCAGCGCGGCGAACACCTCGCCCTTCCACTCCCGGTCGAGATGCGCGACCGCGGTGGAGGCGGCGTCGCCGGCGTCGTTCCAGCCCTCGAACGCGGCCACCATGACCGGGTCGACCAGCTCGGGTACCCCCTCGAGCTCGATCACCCAGTGCCTCCTTCCGACGTGCCCTCGCGTACCCCCCAACCTTACGGCGTGCCGAGGGGCCGCCCGCAGCCCCCTTGCGCGGGGGAGTGAACGGATCACTGCCCCGTTCCCGGGGGTCGGACACCCGTCGCCCATGCCGGATCGGACGGTGGATCAGAGGGTGGAGCGCAGCCACTGCTCCACGGAAGCGATGTGCACCGTCGCCCAGGAACGCGCCGCCTCCGCGTCCCGGTCGCGCAGCGCGCCGAGAATCGCCCGGTGCTCGTGCAGCGTGCGGCCGACCGCGTCCTCCTGGGTCAGGCCGCGCCAGACACGGGCCCGGGTGGTCGTGCCGGAGAGACTGTCGAGGAGGGAACAGAGCACCGAGTTGCCGGAGGCACCCACGATGCCGCGGTGGAACTCCAGATCCCCGGCGACCAGCTCCTCAACCGACGGCTCGGCGCCCAGGGCGTCCAACTGGGCGCCGAGCGCGTCCAGTTCCCGGTCGCTGATCCGGGAGGCCGCCATCGCTGTCGCGGCCGGCTCCAGGATGCGGCGCACGGCGAGGAACTCCAGCACGGTGTCGTCGCGGTGGAAGTCGACGACGAAGCTGACGGCCTCCAGCAGGAGTTGCGGGTCCAGACTGCTGACGTAGGTGCCGTCGCCCTGCCGCACCTCCAGAATACGGATCAGCGACAGGGCGCGTACGGCCTCGCGCAGGGAGTTGCGGGACAGCCCGAGGCCGGCGGCGAGTTCGCTCTCCTTGGGCAGCCGGTCGCCGGGCCGCAGCGTGCCGGAGACGATCATGTCCTTGATCTTCCCGATCGCCTCGTCGGTGACCGCCACGGCCGACCTCCCTGTGTTCCCGGGATGCCGCTCAGACATCCGATGTATCCCCCCCCCCATTATGGGGGCGCCAGGAAGGACGCAGGCCCTACTTCTTGTCGAGCAGGTCCTGCACCTTCGCGCGGACGTCGTCCGTGGCCAGGCCGCGGATCGTCAGCGTCGTCCGCCGGCGCAGCACGTCGTCAGCCGTCTCGGCCCACTCGTGGTCCCGGGCCCACACGACCTGCGCCCAGATCTCCGGGGCGTCCGGGTGGACGCGCTCGGCGAGCTCCGGGCTCTCGTTCGCGATCCGGGCGATGTCGAAGGCCAGCGAACCGTAGTGGGTGGCCAGGTGCTTGGCGGTGTCCGCCGCCATGCGCGGGCCGGGCGCCGGGCCGTCCACCAGCAGCCGGTGGGCGACCGCACGCGGGTTGGCGACGCCGGGCAGCGGCAGCTTCTTCGGCAGCGAGGAGATCGGCTCGAAGTCGTCGCCGAGCGGGTGGCCCGGGAGCGCCTCCAGCTTCTTCATGACCGTGCGGCCGATGTGGCGGAAGGTGGTCCACTTGCCGCCCGCGACGGACAGCATGCCGCCCCGGCCCTCGGTCACGACCGTCTCGCGCTTGGCCTTCGCGGTGTCGCCGGGGCCGCCCGGCAGCACGCGCAGACCCGCGAACGAGTACGTGATGAGGTCCCGGTCGAGCTGCTGGTCGCGGATGGAGAACGCGGCCTCGTCGAGGATCTGGGCTATGTCCTTGTCGTTGACCGCGACGTCCGCCGGGTCGCCCTCGAACTCCTCGTCGGTCGTGCCGAGCAGCAGCATGTCCTCCCAGGGGAGGGCGAAGGTGATCCGGTACTTGTCGATCGGGGTCGCCAGCGCCGCCTTCCAGGGCGCGGTGCGCTTGAGGACCAGGTGCGCGCCCTTCGACAGGCGGATGGAGGGCGCCGCGTTGGGGTCCTCCATGCGGCGCAGGTGGTCGACCCAGGGGCCGGTGGCGTTGAGCACCAGGCGGGCGTCGACCCCGAACTCGTCGCCGGTCAGCCGGTCCTTCAGCTCGGCACCGGTCACCCGGCCCCTGGTGAACCGCAGGCCGGTCACTTCGGCGTGGTTGAGGACGACCGCGCCCGAGTCGACCGCCGCGCGGACGGTCATCAGCGCCATGCGGGCGTCGTTCATCTGGTCGTCGCCGTACACGGCCACGGCCTTGAGGTTGTCGGTGCGCAGCTCCGGCACGTCCTGCGCGGCCTTGGCCGGGGAGAGCAGGTGGCCGACGCCGTCACCGAAGGCCGACAGAGCCGAGTACGCGAAGACACCGGCTCCCAGCTTCGCCGCGCCGTGCGGCCCGCCCTTGTACACGGGGAGGTAGAACGTGAGCGGGTTCGCCAGGTGGGGGGCCACCTGGCGGGAGACCGCACGGCGCTCGAAGTGGTTCTCCGCCACCAGCTTCACCGCGCCGGTCTGCAGGTAGCGCAGACCGCCGTGGAGCAGCTTGGAGGAGGCGGAGGAGGTGGCGCCGGCGAAGTCGCCGGCGTCGACCACGGCCACCCTGAGGCCGGACTGCGCGGCGTGCCAGGCGGTGGAGATGCCCAGGATGCCGCCGCCGATCACGAGAAGGTCGTACGACGCCTTGGAGAGCTGCTCCCGGGTCTCGGCCCGGCTCGGGTTCGAGCCGGAGGCCGGGTGCGTCCCCAGGGCAGGCACGGACTGCAGGGTGGACTGAGTGGTCATTGCGGTTCTTACTCCTCGTCCTCGAGCCAGCCCATGGTCCGCTCGACGGCCTTGAGCCAGCTCTTGTACTCACGGTCGCGGGTCTCCGCGTCCATGCGGGGGGTCCACTCGGCGGCCCGCCGCCAGTTGGCGCGCAGGTCGTCGGTGCTGTTCCAGAAGCCGACGGCGAGACCGGCGGCGTAGGCGGCGCCGAGGCAGGTGGTCTCGGCGACCATCGGGCGCACCACCGGGGCGTCCAGGAAGTCCGAGAGCGTCTGCATCAGCAGATTGTTGGAGGTCATGCCGCCGTCGACCTTGAGGGCGGTCAGCTCCACGCCGGAGTCCTTCGTCATGGCGTCCGCGATCTCCCGCGTCTGCCAGGCGGTGGCCTCCAGGACGGCGCGCGCGAGGTGCGCCTTGGTGACGTACCGGGTCAGGCCGGCGATCACACCGCGGGCGTCGGAGCGCCAGTACGGAGCGAACAGGCCGGAGAAGGCCGGGACGAAGTAGGCGCCGCCGTTGTCCTCGACCGTCAGGGCGAGGGTCTCGATCTCGGCGGCGGTGGAGATCAGGCCCATCTGGTCGCGCATCCACTGCACCAGCGAACCGGTGACGGCGATCGAGCCCTCCAGGGCGTAGACCGTGTCCTGGTCGCCGATCTTGTAGCCGACCGTGGTCAGCAGGCCCGAGTAGGAGTTGATGATCTTGTCGCCGGTGTTCATCACCATGAAGGTGCCGGTGCCGTACGTCGACTTGGTCTCGCCCTCGGAGAAGCAGGTCTGGCCGAACAGGGCCGCCTGCTGGTCACCGAGCGCGGAGGCGACGGGGATGCCGCCGAGCAGCTCGCCCAGCCTGCCGCCCTTGATCTCGCCGTAGACCTCGGCGGAGGAGCGGATCTCGGGAAGCATCTGGAGCGGCACGCCGATCGACTCGGCGATCTTCTCGTCCCACTGCATGGTGTGCAGGTTCATCAGCATGGTGCGGGAGGCGTTGGTGACGTCGGTGACGTGCCTGCCGCCGTCGACGCCGCCCGTCAGGTTCCAGATGACCCAGGTGTCCATCGTGCCGAAGAGCAGGTCGCCCGCCTCGGCGCGCTCGCGCAGGCCCTCGACGTTGTCGAGCAGCCAGCGGGCCTTGGGACCGGCGAAGTAGGAGGCGAGAGGAAGGCCGGTCTCGCGGCGGAAACGGTCCTGCCCGACATTGCGGCCGAGCTCCCGGCACAGGGCGTCGGTGCGGGTGTCCTGCCAGACGATGGCGTTGTGGACCGGCTCACCGGTGTTCTTGTCCCAGACGAGGGTGGTCTCGCGCTGGTTGGTGATGCCGATGGCCTTGATGTCGTCGCGGGTGATGCCCGCCTTCTCGACCGCCCCGGCGACGACCTCCTGGACGTTGGTCCAGATCTCGGTGGCGTTGTGCTCGACCCAGCCCGGCTTGGGGAAGATCTGCTCGTGCTCCTTCTGGTCGACGGAGACGATGCGCCCGTCGCGGTCGAAGACGATGCAGCGCGAAGAGGTCGTGCCCTGGTCGATGGCGGCGATGAAGGGGCCTGCGGTGTGGGCGTCGGTCACTGTGTGCTCCTGGGTTCCGTGGTGGGGTGGCTGGTGCCTACGGCGCGTGTTCTGCGGCTCGATGATGGCCGAGCGGAGGCCCGCTCAGGCGAACGCGACGTTGTAGACACCTCCGGCGATCGCACCGCCGATCAGCGGACCGACGACCGGGATCCAGGCGTAGGCCCAGTCGGAGCCGCCCTTGTTGGGCAGGGGCAGCAGGGCGTGCACGATGCGCGGGCCGAGGTCGCGGACCGGGTTGATCGCGTAGCCCGTCGGACCACCGAGGGACAGACCGATCGAGACCACCACGAACGAGGTGATCAGGGCGCCCAGGATGCCCAGGCCGTTGCCCTCGTCGTTCAGACCCTGGGTCAGGATGGCGAGCAGCAGGACGAAGGTGCCGATGATCTCGGTGGCGAGGTTCTGGACCGTGTGCCGGATCTCGGGGCCGGTGGAGAAGACGCCCAGGACGGGGCCGGCGCCCTTCTCCTGCGCCTCGACGGACTTGGCCGTCGTGTCCTGCGCACCCGGACCGCCGACGATCTCGCGGTCGGTGAGGTGGGCCTGGAACTGGCCGTAGTAGGCGATCCACACCAGGACCGCGCCGATCATGGCGCCGAGGAACTGGCCCGCGAAGTAGACCGGGACGTTGCTCCAGTCGCTGTCCTTGATCGCGATGCCGACCGTCACGGCCGGGTTGAGGTGGGCGCCGGAGAGCGGCGAGGAGATGTACGCCGCCGTCATGACGGCGAAGCCCCACCCGAAGGCGATGGCGAGCCAGCCGGCGTTGCGCGCCTTGGAGGCCTTGAGCGTCACGGCGGCACACACGCCGCCGCCGAGCAGGATGAGTATGGCGGTACCGATGGTCTCGCCGATGAAGATGTCGGAGCTGGACACCCGCGACTCCTTTGTCCTTCGTCCAGGGGAAGCCGAACCCCCGGGTCCCTCCGGGTGTTCCGGCGCCCTCGGTGTGAGAGCGATGGCGGCCCTTGGCGTTGTCACACTCTAACGCGTATTGCCGGTAGGTGTTCGACAATGCCGACCGATGGACGCGAGTCTCGCTTCGGCGTCACGCGTGCGTCAAGAGCTCTGTTATCGAAAGCACGATCGTTATTGATCGGCGCGAACTATCGATCATCGATCACGAGCGTTCACCGATCACCGATCCCGATCCTCGGGGCGGCGGAACGTCGAAGGCCGGAACGCCCATCGGCGTTCCGGCCCCTACCCGCTCCCCGTGTGACCCCGGCTAGAACCGCCCGGCGCCCAGGTCCCGCGACACCGCGCGGGCGCAGTCCCGCACCGCCGCCACCAGCTCCGGCCGCAGCTCGCCGTCCCGGCACAGCCGCTCCACGGCGCCGGTGATGCCGACCGCGCCGACCGGCATGCGGCGCCGGTCGTGGATCGGGGCGGCGATGGACGCGACGCCCTCCCAGGTCTCCTCCACGTCGCACGCGTACCCACGCGCGCGCGTGATGTCCAGGATGTGTTCGAACCCCTCCGGCTCGCAGACGGTCCGGTCCGTGTACGCCTTGCGCTCGGCCTCCAACGCCTCGCTGTGCGCCACCGGGTCGTACGCCGACAGCACCTTGCCCAGCGCCGTGGAGTGCAGCGGCTGCATGGCCCCGATCTCCAGGACCTGCCGGCTGTCGTCGGGCCGGAACACGTGGTGCACGATCAGGACGCCCTGTTGGTGCAGGACACCGAGATGGACGCTCTCGCCGCTGGACCGCGCGAGGTCGTCCGTCCACACCAGGGCGCGCGCCCGCAGCTCGTGCACGTCGAGGTAGGTCGTGCCCAGGCGCAGCAGTTCGGCGCCCAGCTGGTAGCGCCCGGAGGCCTCGTCCTGCTCGACGAAGCCCTCCTGCTGGAGGGTGCGCAGGATGCCGTGCGCCGTGCCCTTGGCCAGGCCGAGCGACGAGGCGATGTCCGACAGGCCGAGCCGCCGCTCGCCGCCCGCGAGCAGGCGCAGCATCGCGGCCGCCCGTTCGAGCGACTGGATGTTCCGTGCCATCGACGTACTGCCTCCGTCCCCTTCGACTGCCGACCTCGGCGTCGCTGACGTCGTTCGGCAATGCCGAACACTACCGGTCCATGCCGACCTCCCGCCAATGGTCGGCGGGCAACTGTTGCACTTGCCCGTGCTCCCGCCGGGGTCAGGGCCGCCCCGCCCGCCGGCCGAGCCGCCGCCCGGGACCGAACGGCCGCCGGACCCGTCCGTGTGGTGGACGCCCCCGACCATCGGTCCGCGCTCCCGGCTACCCTGGCGGCGTGCGTTCTCTCCGGGGACGTTCCGTGCGAGCGGTCCCGGACAGCGCAAAGCCGACAGCCGTCGCATCCTAGGGAGCCCCTTCATGGCCTCGTCGCCGTCCACCCCGTCCGCCGACACCAGGACCCGTGTGTCCGCCCTCCGCGAGGCACTCGCCACCCGAGTGGTGGTGGCCGACGGGGCGATGGGCACCATGCTCCAGGCGCAGAACCCCTCACTGGACGACTTCCAGCAGCTGGAGGGGTGCAACGAGGTACTGAACCTGACCCGCCCCGACATCGTCCGCTCGGTCCACGCGGAGTACTTCGCCGCCGGCGTCGACTGCGTCGAGACGAACACGTTCGGCGCCAACCACTCCGCCCTCGGCGAGTACGACATCCCCGAGCGCGTCCACGAGCTGTCCGAGGCCGGTGCCCGCGTCGCCCGCGAGGTCGCCGACGAGTTCGCCGCCCAGGACGGCCGGCAGCGCTGGGTGCTCGGCTCCATGGGCCCCGGCACCAAGCTCCCCACGCTCGGCCACGCCCCGTACACCACCCTGCGTGACGCCTATCAGCGCAACGCCGAGGGACTGGTCGCCGGCGGCGCCGACGCGCTCCTGGTGGAGACCACCCAGGACCTGCTGCAGACCAAGGCCGGCGTGCTCGGTGCCCGGCGTGCCCTGGACGCCCTGGGCCTCGACCTCCCGGTGATCGTGTCCGTGACGGTGGAGACGACGGGCACCATGCTCCTCGGCTCGGAGATCGGCGCCGCGCTGACCGCGCTGGAGCCCCTCGGCATCGACATGATCGGCCTGAACTGCGCGACCGGCCCCGCCGAGATGAGCGAGCACCTGCGCTACCTGGCCCGCCACTCCCGCGTCCCCCTGTCGTGCATGCCCAACGCCGGCCTGCCCGTCCTGACCAAGGACGGCGCCCACTACCCGCTGACCGCGCCCGAGCTCGCCGACGCCCAGGAGACCTTCGTCCGCGAGTACGGCCTGTCCCTGGTGGGCGGCTGCTGCGGCACCACCCCCGAGCACCTGCGCCAGGTCGTGGAGCGGGTCCGCGGCACCGCCCCGACCGAGCGCGAACCGCGCCCCGAGCCGGGCGCCGCCTCGCTCTACCAGAGCGTGCCGTTCCGGCAGGACACGTCGTACCTGGCGATCGGCGAGCGCACCAACGCCAACGGCTCGAAGAAGTTCCGCGAGGCCATGCTGGACGGCCGCTGGGACGACTGCGTCGAGATGGCCCGCGACCAGATCCGCGAGGGCGCGCACATGCTCGACCTGTGCGTGGACTACGTCGGCCGCGACGGCGTCGCCGACATGGAGGAGCTCGCCGGACGGTTCGCGACCGCCTCGACGCTGCCGATCGTGCTGGACTCCACCGAGGTCGACGTCATCCGCGCCGGGCTGGAGAAGCTGGGCGGCCGAGCGGTGATCAACTCGGTGAACTACGAGGACGGCGCCGGCCCCGAGTCCCGGTTCGCGCGCGTCACACAGCTGGCGCGCGAGCACGGCGCCGCGCTGATCGCGCTGACCATCGACGAGGAGGGCCAGGCCCGCACCGCCGAGAAGAAGGTCGAGATCGCCGAACGCCTGATCGAGGACCTGACCGGCAACTGGGGCATCCACGAGTCCGACATCCTCGTCGACTGCCTGACCTTCACCATCTGCACCGGCCAGGAGGAGTCCCGCAAGGACGGCGTCGCCACCATCGAGGGCATCCGCGAACTCAAGCGGCGCCACCCGGACGTCCAGACCACCCTCGGCCTGTCGAACATCTCGTTCGGCCTCAACCCGGCCGCCCGCATCCTGCTCAACTCCGTCTTCCTCGACGAGTGCGTCAAGGCCGGACTGGACTCGGCGATCGTGCACGCGAGCAAGATCCTGCCGATCGCCCGCTTCGACGAGGAGCAGGTCACCACCGCCCTCGACCTGATCTACGACCGCCGCCGCGAGGGCTACGACCCGCTGCAGAAGCTGATGGCCCTCTTCGAGGGCGCCACCGCCAAGTCGCTGCGGGCCTCCAAGGCCGAGGAACTGGCCGCCCTGCCGCTGGAGGAACGCCTCAAGCGCCGCATCATCGACGGCGAGAAGAACGGCCTGGAGCGGGACCTGGACGAGGCCCTCCAGGAGCGTCCGGCCCTCGACATCGTCAACGAGACCCTGCTCGACGGCATGAAGGTCGTCGGCGAACTGTTCGGCTCCGGCCAGATGCAGCTGCCGTTCGTGCTCCAGTCCGCCGAGGTCATGAAGACCGCGGTGGCCCACCTGGAACCGCACATGGAGAAGACCGACGACGAGGGCAAGGGCACCATCGTGCTGGCCACCGTCCGCGGCGACGTCCACGACATCGGCAAGAACCTCGTCGACATCATCCTGTCCAACAACGGCTACACCGTCGTCAACCTCGGCATCAAGCAGCCCGTCTCCGCCATCCTCGAAGCGGCCGACGAGTACAAGGCCGACGTCATCGGCATGTCCGGACTCCTGGTCAAGTCCACGGTGATCATGAAGGAGAACCTGGAGGAGCTCAACCAGCGCAAGCTGGCCGCCGACTACCCGGTGATCCTCGGCGGCGCCGCCCTCACCCGCGCCTACGTCGAGCAGGACCTGCACGAGATCTACGACGGCGAGGTCCGCTACGCCCGCGACGCCTTCGAGGGCCTGCGCCTGATGGACGCGCTGATCGGCATCAAGCGGGGCGTGCCCGGCGCCAAGCTGCCCGAGCTGCGCCAGCGCCGGGTCCGCGCGGCCACCGTGGAGATCGAGGACCGGCCCGAGGAGGGCCACGTCCGCTCCGACGTCGCCACCGACAACCCCGTCCCCACCCCGCCCTTCAGCGGCACCCGCGTCGTCAAGGGCATCCAGCTCAAGGAGTACGCCTCCTGGCTCGACGAGGGCGCCCTCTTCAAGGGCCAGTGGGGCCTGAAGCAGGCCCGTACCGGCGAGGGACCCACGTACGAGGAGCTCGTCGAGTCCGAGGGCCGGCCCCGGCTGCGCGGGCTGCTGGACCGCCTCCAGACGGAGAACCTGCTCGAGGCGGCCGTGGTCTACGGCTACTTCCCCTGCGTCTCCAAGGACGACGACCTGATCGTCCTCGACGAGGCCGGCAACGAGCGCACCCGCTTCACCTTCCCGCGCCAGCGGCGCGGCCGGCGCCTGTGCCTGGCCGACTTCTTCCGCCCGGAGGAGTCCGGCGAGGTCGACGTGGTCGGCTTCCAGGTCGTCACCGTCGGCTCCCGCATCGGCGAGGAGACGGCCCGGATGTTCGAGGCCAACGCCTACCGCGACTACCTCGAACTGCACGGCCTGTCCGTGCAGCTCGCCGAGGCCCTCGCCGAGTACTGGCACGCGCGCGTGCGCTCCGAACTCGGCTTCGCCGGGGAGGACCCCGCCGACATGGAGGACATGTTCGCCCTGAAGTACCGGGGCGCCCGCTTCTCCCTCGGCTACGGCGCCTGCCCCGACCTGGAGGACCGCGCCAAGATCGCCGACCTGCTCCAGCCGGAACGCATCGGCGTCCACCTCTCGGAGGAGTTCCAGCTCCACCCGGAGCAGTCCACCGACGCCATCGTGATCCACCACCCGGAGGCGAAGTACTTCAACGCCCGCTGAGGCCGCCGCGGGCCCCTCCACGGGGCTCCGGCGTCACACCAGGCGTTCTGGTCCCGCACGACGTACACTGGTCGGTCCACCGCAGGCCGGTTCCCCTCGTGGGAACCGGCCTGATCGTCCCTCAAGGAGGTATGTGGATGACCAGTACGGTCCCCGCGCTCGGAACCCGTACGGCCGAAGGCTCCGCCCTGCAGGCCGTGCTCCTCGACATGGACGGCACCCTGGTGGACACCGAGGGCTTCTGGTGGGACGTCGAGGTGGAGGTCTTCGCCTCCCTCGGCCACACCCTCGACGACTCCTGGCGCCACGTGGTCGTCGGCGGCCCCATGAGCCGCAGCGCCGGATTCCTGATCGAGGTGACCGGGGCCGACATCTCGCTCGCCGAACTCAGCGTGCTGCTCAACGACGGCTTCGAAGAGCGCATCGACCGCGCTCTGCCGCTCATGCCGGGAGCCGCCCGGCTGCTCGCCGAGCTGTCGACGCACGAGATCCCCACCGCCCTGGTCTCCGCCTCGCACCGGCGCATCATCGACCGCGTCCTGACCTCGCTGGGCGCCCAGCACTTCGGCCTCACCATCGCCGGCGACGAGGTGCCGCGCACCAAGCCCCACCCGGACCCCTACCTGCTCGCCGCGGCCGGACTCGGCGCCGACCCCGCCCGCTGCGCCGTCGTCGAGGACACCGCCACCGGGGTCGCCGCCGCGGAGGCCGCCGGCTGCCACGTCGTGGCCGTGCCCTCGGTCGCCCCCATCACCCCGGCAGCGCGCCGAACCGTGGTCGGCTCGCTGGAAGAGGTCGACCTGACATTTCTGCGCGGCCTGATGACACAAATGCCCTAGGTGTTCACCCAGCGTGCAGCGGCGTTAGCGCGGTAATTCGGGAACGGCCGTCCGGGACAACACCGGGGGCGCGGGCGGAGGAATTCCCGCCCCCTTCGGACGGCCCGAATACGGTGGCCCCCGACCGTCGCCGCATGTGACGTTCCCCACGTTCCCGGGGGTCGACAAGGTGGCGCGGGCGTGCTGCCGCATGCCCGGCGAACGTTGTCGAGGTGACCTTGTGTCCTGATTGGTGAAACGCTGCACCAATCCTTCCACTGTCGGGTTTTCGGTGTGTCCACACCCGGTTTCGCTCCGTGATGAGCCCTCAACTCCGGTGGCTGCGAACCCCCGTGCGGGCGCGGACTAATCTCGTCGCGAGAACATCAGGCCACTACCCCCGTGATCCGCCGCGACACCCCTGCATGCCGGATACACGGACCGACAGCTCTGGAGAAACTCGAGCATGAACCGCAAGACTTTGGTGCTGCCGGCCGCCGTCGGCCTGCTCGCGCCGGTACTCGCCGCCTGCGGCGGGTCCGACGGTGGCAGCGGCGGGGACGCGATCGTCGTCGGCACCACGGACCGGTTCAGCGTGTCGAAGGAAGCGCCCGCGCCCCTCGACCCCGCGTACGCCTACGACGTCGGCCTGTGGAACGTCCTGCGACAGACCACGCAGACCCTCATGGTGCAGCCTCGCGGCGACGGCGAACCCGTGCCGGAGGCCGCCGAGAAGTGCGGGTTCACCGACACCGGCAACGAGCGGTACGCGTGCACCCTGCGTGACGGTCTGAAGTTCGCCAACGGCGACCCGATCACCGCCGAGGACGTCAAGTACTCCATCGAGCGCGCCCTGACCATCAAGGACGACAGCGGTGTGTTCACCCTGCTGTCGACCGTCGACACCGTCGAGACGCAGGGCGACCGCGAGGTCATCTTCCACCTCAACACGGCGGACGCGACCTTCCCGTACAAGCTGTCCACCCCGGTCGCCGGCATCGTCAACCCCGACGACTACCCCAAGGACAAGCTGCGCGCCGGCTGGGAACTGGACGGCTCCGGCCCGTACACCATGAAGGCCGAGGTCAAGGACGACGAGCTCACCAAGGCCGTGTTCACCAAGAACCCCGACTACAAGGGGAGTCTGAAGGTGAACAACGACAAGGTCGAGATGGTCTTCTTCGACGACGCCGAGTCCATGGGCAAGGCGATCGAGAAGGGCGACATCGACGTGATGACCCGCGCGATGACGCCGGACCAGATCCAGAAGCTCTCCAACGCCACGGACAGCGACGTCGACCTGATCGAGCTGGGTGGCCTCGAGATCCGCTACCTGGCCTTCAACACGGCCGCACCCACGGTCAAGGACAAGGCCGTCCGCAAGGCGATGGCCCAGCTCATCAACCGCAGCCAACTCGTCTCCGAGGTGTACGGCTCCCAGGCCGAGCCGCTCTACTCGATGGTTCCGGCCAGCATCACGGGCCACTCCAACTCGTTCTTCAACAAGTACGGCGACCCGAGCGTGAGCAAGGCCAAGAGCCTGCTCGAGGACGCGAACATCAGTACGCCGGTGAAGCTGACCCTGTACTACACGACCGACCACTACGGCGCCGCGACCAAGCAGGAGTTCGAGCAGCTGCAGAAGCAGCTGAACGACAGCGGTCTGTTCCAGGTCGAGATCGAGGGAGTGCCCTGGGACAAGTTCCAACCGGCGCAGCGAAAGGGCGAGTACGGCGTCTTCGGCATGGGCTGGTTCCCCGACTTCCCGGACGCCGACAGCTTCAGCGCGCCGTTCCTCGACAAGGACAACTTCCTCAACAACGGGTACGTCAACCCGGAGATCATCAACACCCTGATCCCCGAGTCCCGTGGCGAGGCCGACCGGCTCTCCGCCGTGGACAGTCTCACCGAGATCCAGGACATCACCGCCGACGACGCCCCGCTCATCCCGCTGTGGCAGGGCAAGCAGTACGTCGCCACCCGCGACGACATCACGGGCACGGCCTACGTCCTCAACTCCTCCTCGACGCTCCAGCTCTGGGAGCTGGGCCGCGGAGTCAGCGGCTGACGCCACCCGACACCACACGAAGGGCGCCCTCCTCCGACAGGAAGAGGGCGCCCTTCGGGGTTCGCGGCGCCTGAGCCGGCGCGGAACGCAGCGGCCTACTGCGCGCCGGGACGGACCAGGCCGCTCTCGTACGCGTACACCGCGGCCTGCACCCGGTCGCGCAGACCCAGCTTGGTCAGCACATGCCCCACATGCGTCTTCACGGTGGTCTCGCTGACGAACAGGTCGGCGGCGATCTCCGCGTTGGACAACCCGCGGGCCACCAGCTTCAGCACCTCCACCTCACGCTCGGTCAGCGTGTGCAGAGTGTCCGGCACCGGCTCGTCCCCCGACGGCAGATGCGTGGCGTACTTGTCGAGCAGCCGCCGGGTGATGCTCGGCGCGAGCATCGCCTCCCCGCCCGCGACGACACGGATCGCCTGCACCAGTTCGTTCGCCGGAGCGTCCTTCAGCAGGAACCCGCTGGCCCCCGCCTTCAACGCCTCCACCACATACTCGTCGAGGTCGAAGGTGGTCAGCACCAGCACCTTCGCCGGACCGTCCCGCTCAGGTCCGGTGATCTGCCGGGTCGCCTCCACACCGTCCATCCGCGGCATGCGGATGTCCATCAGCACCACATCGGGCTGCAACGCCCGCACCTGGTCGAGCGCCTGAAGGCCGTCTCCGGCCTCGCCGACGACCGCGAGGTCCTGCTCCGCCTCCAGAATCATCCGGAAGCCCGTGCGCAGCAGCGGCTGGTCGTCGACCAGTAGGACGCGGATGGCCACGTAAGTCTCCTTCGCTAGTCCGGTCCCATTCTGCCCTGCTCACCGGCACCGGATTCGGCCGCCCTCACCGGCAGCGGATAGGGCGGGGGAGTGCCGCCGAACTCCGGACAGTGCGCCTGGTGGTCGCACCAGCCGCACAGCTTGGTCGGACGCGGCCGCCAGTCACCCGTCTCGGTCGCCAGCCGGATGGCCTCCCACACCGCCAGCAGCTTGCGCTCCACCCGCTCCAGGTCGGCGAGGACCGGGTCGTACGTGAGCACGTCACCGCTGCCGAGATACACCAGCTGCAGACGCCGCGGGACGACCTTCTTCAGCCGCCACACCACCAGCGCGTAGAACTTCATCTGGAACAACGCACCCTCGGCATACTGCGGCCGGGGCGCCTTGCCCGTCTTGTAGTCGACGATCCGCACCTCGCCCGTCGGCGCCACGTCGACCCGGTCGATGATGCCGCGCAGCCGCAGCCCGGAATCCAGATCCGCCTCGACGAACAGCTCCCGCTCGGCCGGCTCCAGCCGGCTCGGATCCTCCAGGGTGAACCAGCGCTCGACCAGCCGCTCCGCCTCGGCGAGCCACTGCGCCAGCCGCTCGCCCCGCGGATCGTCCGCGAACAGCTCACCGACCTCCGGCCTGCTCTCCCGCAGCCGGTCCCACTGGCCCGGGATCAGCGCCTTCGCCCGCGGCGCCGTGCGCTCGGCCGCCGGGGCGTCGAAGAGCCGCTCGAGCACCGCATGCACCAGAGTGCCCCGGGTCGCCGCCTCACTCGGCTTCTCCGGCAGCCGGTCGATCACCCGGAACCGGTACAGCAGCGGGCACTGCATGAAGTCGCCGGCCCGGGACGGGGAGAGCGAGGCGGGCGCCACGGCGACGGGCACCGGCGCGGGGGCCGCGCCTGCGGCGGCCGCCTCACCCGGCACGTCCCCCTGCTCCACCGTCGCCGCCGGTCGCGCGGGCCCGCCGGCGCCCTCCGCGACATCCTCCGTGCTCGTCTCCATGCCCACAGACCTTACGGCCCACCACTGACAGTGACCCAGCCCGCGGCCGTCACCCGTGCGACGGAAGGGAAGCACAGGGGTGCCGGGGCGGAACGGGCCGCGACGGACGCATACCATCGACAGCAGACCCTCCCGTCCGGCAGGCGCGGGAGACGCTTCGAACGAGGGGACACCGTGGACGTGAGCGGCGGGAGCGGGCACCCGCGGTCCGGCAACGACGAGTCGGCCGAGCCCCGGGCAGAACCCACGACCCCGGCCACCGGCCCCGCACACCCGGGACCCGCGGACTCCGGTCCGCCCGAGGAACGACCCGCGGACCGCCCCCCGACACCGGGGGAGGAGACCGGCAACAACACCGCGGACCACGCCACCCCGGCCGGCCCCGCCCCCTCGGACCCGGCCACCGGCAGCGACCACCGGGCCCACCCGCCCGCGGAAACCACGCCCAGCACCCCCGACCGGACCCGCGCCGACGCCCACGCGTCCACCGGACCCGGCACCGGCCCGGGACGCCCGCCGCAGCGCCGCCCCGAACCCGGCGGCGGGCTCCTCATGGGAAAGCCCTTCGGCGTCCCCGTGTACGTCGCGCCCAGCTGGTTCCTCGTCGCCGCCCTGATCACCTGGGTGTTCGGCGGCCAGCTCGACCGCGTACTGCCCGAGCTGGGCGCCGCCCGCTACCTGGTCTCCCTCTTCTTCGCCGTCGCCTTCTACGCCTCCGTCCTCGTCCACGAGCTCGCCCACACCGTCGCCGCCCTCCGCTTCAAACTCCCGGTCCGCCGCATCCAGCTCCAGTTCTTCGGCGGCGTCTCCGAGATCGAGAAGGAGGCCGAAACCCCCGGCCGCGAATTCGTGCTGGCCTTCGTCGGCCCCCTCCTCTCCCTCGTCCTCGCCGGCGTCTTCTACCTGGCGCTGCTGCCCGTCGAACCCGGCACCGTCCCCGGCGTCCTCCTGGCCGGCCTGATGATCTCCAACCTCATCGTGGCCGCCTTCAACCTGCTCCCCGGCCTCCCCCTCGACGGCGGTCGGATGCTCCGCGCCGTCGTCTGGAAAATCACCGGCAAACCCATGCACGGCACCATCGCCGCAGCCTGGGTCGGCCGGGCCCTCGCCGTCTCCGTCCTGATCGGCCTCCCCCTGCTCACCCAGTCCGGCGCCCTCGGCACCGACGCCGTGGACAACGTCGGCATGGACACCGTCATGGACGCCCTGCTCGCCGCCATCCTCGCGGCGATCATCTGGACCGGAGCCGGAAACAGCCTCCGCATGGCCCGCCTGCGCGAACACCTCCCCGAACTGCGCGCCCGCGCCCTCACCCGACGCGCCGTCCCCGTCCCCGCCGACACCCCGCTCTCCGAAGCCCTGCGCCGTGCCAACGCCTCGGGAGCCCGCGCCCTCGTCGTCGTCGACAGCGACGGCGTACCCGTCTCCCTGGTCCGCGAGGCCGCCATCGTCGGCGTACCCGAGCACCGCCGCCCCTGGGTCCCGGTCAGCACCCTCGCCCAGGACCTCACCGACGGCATGCGCGTCTCCGCAGAACTGACCGGCGAAGAGCTCCTCGACGCCCTGCGCGCCAACCCGGCGACCGAATACCTGGTCGTCGAGGAGACCGGCGAGATCTACGGCGTCCTGTCCGCGGCCGACGTCGAGCGCGCCTTCGTCCAGGCCATGGCACGACCCAGCTGAACCCGCCCACCCCCGCCCCGCCCCCGCGCCGGTAAAGTCCCCGCCAGGAAACCGGTAGGCTGGTCACATGTCCGAACCGACCGGTGCCGCCCGCAGGCGCGGGCCCTTCAAGGTCGGGGACCAGGTTCAGCTGACCGACCCCAAGGGCCGCCACTACACGTTCACGCTCGAGGCCGGGAAGAACTTCCACACCCACAAGGGTTCCTTCCCCCACGACGAACTGATCGGTGCTCCCGAGGGCAGCGTTGTCCGCACCACCGGGAACGTCGCCTACCTCGCGCTGCGCCCCCTGCTCCCCGACTACGTCCTGTCCATGCCCCGCGGGGCAGCCGTCGTCTACCCGAAGGACGCGGGGCAGATCCTCGCCTTCGCCGACATCTTCCCCGGCGCACGCGTCGTGGAAGCCGGCGTGGGCTCCGGCTCCCTCAGCAGCTTCCTGCTGCGCGCCATCGGCGACCAGGGCATGCTGCACTCCTACGAGCGCCGCGAGGACTTCGCCGAGATCGCCCGGCAGAACGTGGAGCGCTACTTCGGCGGCCCCCACCCCGCGTGGCAGCTCACCGTCGGCGACCTCCAGGACAACCTGTCCGACACCGACGTCGACCGCGTCATCCTCGACATGCTCGCCCCCTGGGAGTGCCTGGACGTCGTCAAGAAGGCCCTCGTGCCCGGCGGCATCCTGTGCTGCTACGTGGCCACCACCACCCAGCTCGCCCGGACCGTCGAGTCCATCCGCGAGATCGGCTGCTTCAACGAGCCGACCTCCTGGGAGACGATGATCCGCAACTGGCACGTGGAAGGCCTCGCCGTCCGCCCCGACCACCGCATGATCGGCCACACCGGCTTCCTGCTCACCGCCCGCCGCCTCGCCGACGGCGTCGAGCCGCCCATGCGCCGCCGCCGCCCCGCCAAGGGCGCCTACGGCGAGGACTACGAAGGCCCCAACGCCGGCGGAGGCTCCGGCCGCTGAGACGGCCCCGCACCGCACACAACGTACAGGCGCCGTGGTGGAGTTCCCGAACGCTCTCGGGAACTCCACCACGGCGCCTTCGCGTTACCGGAAACCCCACGGACCGCCCACCCCGCCGTTCCCCCGCACTGTGACGTGTGGCACGATGCAGGCCACCCCCCGCCGGCACAGCCCTCACAGGAGACACTCCTCGTGCAGCACCCCGCCGTTCCGGACCTGTCGCACACGCACACCCGCCCGATCCACTGGGTCGCCACCGCCACGGCCCTCGCCGCAGTGGTGGCACTGTCCTCGGTCCTGCAGCCCGACGCCGCGACAGCCGCGCAGAGCGCCGCCCCCTCACCCAGGAACGCCCCCGCACAGACCGCACCGCCCGACCCGGCAGCCGTCACGTTCCCCCTGGAATGCGGCCCCGTCCAAGCGGTCGTGCAGAAGAAGGCCTCCGGCGACCTCGACGGAGACGGCCGGCCCGAGACAGTCGCCGTCGTGCACTGCGACGCACCCATGGGCACCCCGCCCGACGGCGTGTACGTCATCACGCACGACACCGACGCCGGCAAGCCCCGCGTCGTCGCCACCCTCGTCGACCCCAAGGACCGCAAGACCGTCACCGACTTCTCCGTGCACGACGGCGCCGTCCTCGCCACGCTCCTCGGCTACTCGTCGACCGACGTGCCCAGTTGCTGCCCCGACGTCACCGACGACGCGAAGTGGCAGTGGAAGAACGGCACGTTCGTCCGTGACACGCCCTCACAGGCACGGACCGTGTGACCGGCACCCCTGTGACGGATGAGGCGACGCGCCCTGTGACGCATCGCACATCGGTCACTCAGCGTGCGGATTGAGTCACAGTTGGGTCACTCTGCGTCCGGACCGTAGACCTCGGTCCTGTCCGAAACTCGACGCACATGGATGCACTCGCCCGGACACTCCCTCGCGGAGTCGACCACATCCGTGAGAAGCGGCAACGGCACGGGCGTTGCCGCCCCCTCGGCCTGCAAAAGCTCGTTGTCCGCGCCCTTCACGTAGGCCAGACCATCGATGTCCAGCTCGAACACCTCCGGCGCGTACTGGGCACAGATGCCGTCACCCGTACACAGATCCTGGTCGATCCAGACCTCCAGTGCCTCACCGACGACCGAGGCCTCCTGCTGCACGCTCATCTCTCCTGCCGTTTCCTGCGCCGAGCAGGTCCGGGAATCCGGCCAGCTCCGACGGGTGTTGAACACTTCGACCCTACCTTCGCCTGGGTTCCATCCACGTTCCGTGGGTATTCCCCTGGCGTGAGGGAGAGCGCAAGGGTGAAGATCGGACACACCCCGACCGTCTTTGTGATCTAGGGGTTTCAATCGACACCCACCCAGGTAGGGTCTGGAAGCGTCCAGCTCCCCTTGGAGGAGGTGAGGACCGTGGCAGCCCACGACGACGACATGAACCGCGGCATCCGCCCGGGACGCGGGTCCGAGGACCCGGCCGGGCAGGTCGCCTATCTTGAGCAGGAGATCGCCGTCCTGCGACGCAAGCTCGCCGACTCTCCGCGGCACACGAGAATTCTCGAAGAGCGGATCGTCGAGCTGCAGACCAACCTGGCCGGCGTATCCGCCCAGAACGAGCGACTCGCCAACACACTCCGCGAGGCCCGAGACCAGATCGTGGCCCTCAAGGAAGAGGTCGACCGGCTGGCCCAGCCGCCCGCCGGCTTCGGCGTCTTCCTGCAGGCCAACGAGGACGGCACCGCCGACATCTTCACCGGCGGCCGCAAACTCCGGGTCAACGTCAGCCCCAGCGTCGAGCTCGACGAGCTCCGACGCGGCCAGGAAGTGATGCTCAACGAAGCACTCAACGTGGTCGAGGCCATGGAGTACGAGAGCGTCGGCGACATCGTCACCCTCAAGGAGATCCTCGAGGACGGCGAGCGCGCCCTGGTCCTCGGGCACACCGACGAGGAGAGGGTGGTACGCCTCGCCGAACCACTGCGCGGCATCAACATCCGACCCGGCGACGCACTCCTGCTCGAACCCCGCTCCGGCTACGTCTACGAGGTCGTCCCCAAGAGCGAGGTCGAGGAACTCGTCCTCGAAGAGGTCCCCGACATCGGCTACGAGCAGATCGGCGGCCTCGGCGGACAGATCGAAGCCATCCGCGACGCGGTCGAGCTCCCGTACCTCTACCCCGACCTCTTCCGCGAGCACGAGCTGCGCCCGCCCAAGGGCGTCCTGCTCTACGGGCCCCCCGGATGCGGCAAGACACTCATCGCCAAGGCCGTCGCCAACTCACTGGCCAAGAAGGTCGCCGAAGTGACCGGCCAGGCCGCCGGCAAGAGCTTCTTCCTCAACATCAAGGGCCCCGAGCTGCTCAACAAGTACGTCGGCGAGACCGAGCGGCAGATCCGCCTGGTCTTCCAGCGGGCCCGGGAGAAGGCCAGCGAGGGCACCCCCGTCATCGTCTTCTTCGACGAAATGGAATCCCTCTTCCGCACCCGCGGCTCCGGCGTCAGCTCGGACGTGGAGAACACCATCGTCCCCCAGCTCCTCGCCGAGATCGACGGCGTGGAAGGCCTGCAGAACGTGGTCGTGATCGGCGCCTCCAACCGCGAGGACATGATCGACCCCGCCATCCTGCGCCCCGGCCGGCTCGACGTGAAGATCAAGATCGAGCGCCCCGACGCCGAAGCCGCCAAGGACATCTTCGGCAAGTACCTCACCGAGCGCCTCCCCCTCCACGTCGAAGACCTCTCGGAACACGACAAGGACAAGGCGGCCACCGTCCAGAGCATGATCCAGACGGCGGTGGAACAGATGTACGCCGAAACCGAGGAAAACCGCTTCCTGGAAGTCACCTACGCCAACGGCGACAAGGAAGTCCTCTACTTCAAGGACTTCAATTCCGGCGCCATGATCGAAAACATCGTGGGCCGCGCCAAGAAAATGGCGATCAAGGACTTCCTCGAGAAGAACCAGAAGGGGCTCCGCGTCTCCCACCTCCTCCAGGCCTGCGTGGACGAGTTCAAGGAGAACGAGGACCTGCCCAACACCACCAACCCGGACGACTGGGCCCGGATCTCCGGAAAGAAGGGCGAACGGATCGTCTACATTCGCACCCTCGTCACCGGAAAGCAGGGCGCGGACACCGGACGCTCCATCGACACGGTGGCAAACACCGGTCAGTACCTGTAAAAGGCGGGGCGGCTGCGGGTGCCCTCACCGGGTACCCGCAGCCGACTGTTTTCCGGAGCCCCGACTGGAGCAAGGCAATGCCGCAAATGATCTCCCCACCAGCGCAAAGGCGTTCTAGGCTCTTCCGTACCGCCGAGTCGCGCAGTGCGGGGACGGGCACCGCACACGCATCGGAGCGCCAGCGGTACTTGAGCGGCGCCCACCACGGGCACCGCCGGGCAAGGAGGGCCGCATGACCGTACGGCGAGTAATGGGCATCGAGACGGAGTACGGAATCTCCGTCCCCGGCCACCCGAACGCCAATGCCATGCTCACCTCGTCCCAGATCGTCAACGCCTACGCGGCGGCGATGCACCGGGCCCGCCGGGCCCGCTGGGACTTCGAGGAGGAGAACCCGCTGCGGGACGCGCGAGGCTTCGACCTCGCCCGTGAGGCCGCCGACTCCAGCCAGCTCACCGACGAGGACATCGGCCTCGCCAACGTGATCCTCACCAACGGAGCACGGCTCTACGTCGACCACGCCCACCCCGAGTACAGCGCTCCGGAGGTCACCAACCCGCGGGACGCCGTCCTGTGGGACAAAGCCGGCGAACGCATCATGGCCGAGGCCGCCGAGCGGGCCGCACAGCTCCCCGGCGCCCAGCCCATCCACCTCTACAAGAACAACACCGACAACAAGGGCGCCTCCTACGGCACCCACGAGAACTACCTGATGAAGCGGGAAACCGCCTTCTCGGACATCGTGCGCCACCTGACGCCCTTCTTCGTCTCCCGCCAGGTCATCACCGGCGCCGGCCGCGTCGGCATCGGCCAGGACGGACACGAACACGGCTTCCAGCTCAGCCAGCGCGCCGACTACTTCGAGGTCGAGGTCGGGCTGGAGACCACGCTGAAGCGGCCGATCATCAACACGCGGGACGAACCGCACGCGGACGCGGAGAAGTACCGCCGCCTCCACGTGATCATCGGCGACGCGAACCTGTCGGAGATCTCGACCTACCTCAAGCTGGGCACGACCGCCCTGGTCCTGTCGATGATCGAGGACGGATTCATCGCCGTCGACCTCGCCGTGGACCAGCCGGTGCGCACCCTCCACCAGGTCTCGCACGACCCGACGCTCAAGCGCCTGGTCACCCTGCGCAGCGGCCGGACACTCACCGCGGTCCAGCTGCAGATGGAGTACTACGAGCTGGCCCGCAAGTACGTGGAGGAACGCTACGGCGCGGACGCCGACGACCAGACCAAGGACGTCCTGGGCCGCTGGGAGGACACGCTCAACCGGCTCGAGAACGACCCGATGAGCCTCGCCGGCGAACTGGACTGGGTCGCCAAGCGCGAGCTCATGGAGGGCTACCGGCGCCGGGACAACCTGGACTGGGACGCCGCCCGGCTGCACCTGGTCGACCTCCAGTACGCCGACGTACGGCCCGACAAGGGCCTGTACAACCGGCTGGTGCACCGCGGCCGCATCAAGCGGCTGCTGGACGAGCAGGAGGTCGAGCGGGCCCGCACGAAGCCGCCGGAGGACACCCGGGCGTACTTCCGCGGGCGCTGCCTGGAGCAGTACGCGGACGATGTCGCAGCGGCCTCCTGGGACTCGGTGATCTTCGATCTGCCGGGCCGGGACTCGCTCCAGCGGGTGCCAACCCTGGAACCGCTTCGCGGAACGCGTAATCACGTCAAGGAGCTCCTGGACCGCTGCCGCACCGCGGAGGACCTGGTCAGGGTCCTGTCCGGGGGGTGACAGTACCGAGCGGGTACACGGAGGAGACCGCCGGACAGGGTGCAAAGTCACCGGGTCCGGGAACCATCGAGATGGCCCCCGTACGTTGGAGAAACTGCGGGGCCGATGTCGGACCCGGCTTGTAGGGTCTGATCTTGACCGAGCAATTGTGTCGGGCGAACCGAGCGGGGTGAGGGTTATGGCGACCAAGGACACCGGCGGCGGGCAGCAGAAGGCCACGCGTTCCACCGAGGAGGTCGAGGAGCAGGCGCAGGACGCGCAGGCCTCCGAGGACCTCAAGGAGCGCCAGGAGAAACTCAACGACGACGTGGACTCCGTCCTGGACGAGATCGACGATGTGCTCGAGGAGAATGCCGAGGACTTCGTGCGTTCCTTCGTTCAAAAGGGTGGGCAGTAAGCCCATTTCTCCTTCGAATCGAAGGTTGACGGCGGGCTCCGTGGGTGATGGCCTTCAGGCGTACTGCCGGGAGTGCTCCGCGGAGCACTCCCGGCAGGCGGCCAAGGGGCGGGCCGTGCGCGAGTGCCTGTCCCGCCGGGGCGCAAGCACTGCCGGGGCTGCGGCGAGGTGAAGCCTCATGGCGAGTGGCCACGCACGGCCAGTGCGCCCGATGGCCTTGCGAGCCGCTGCAAGGCCTGCAAGGCGGCCACTGATCCGGCAGGTCACCTTCGCCGGAAGTACGGCCTCATTGAAGCCCAGCGTGCCGAGATGGTGGCCACTCAGGCGGGGCTCTGCGTGATCTGTCTCAAGGCTCCTGCCGTTCAGGTGGATCACTGCCACAAGACGGGTAGGGTCCGTGGCGTACTGTGCTTCAACTGCAATTCCGGCCTCGGCCTGTTGAGGGATGCCCCCGACGTGATGAACCGAGCTGCCGACTACCTGGAAGGAAACGCGTGGAAGCCAACACTCGTAGCACCGGGCGTCTACCAGCTGCCTTCCTGACGCCGGGATCCTCCTCCTTCATGGACTTCCTCGGTGAGCACCAGCCGGAGCTGCTCCCGGGCAACCGGCAGCTGCCGCCCGTGCAGGGTGTGATCGAGGCGCCGCACGGCACGACGATCGTGGCGGTCACGTTCCCGGGTGGTGTCGTTCTCGCCGGTGACCGGCGGGCCACCATGGGTAACGTGATCGCGCAGCGGGACATCGAGAAGGTCTTCCCGGCCGACGAGTACTCGGCGGTGGGTATCGCCGGTACGGCGGGGCTGGCCGTGGAGATGGTGAAGCTGTTCCAGCTGGAGCTGGAGCACTTCGAGAAGGTCGAGGGGGCCCAGCTGTCCCTGGAGGGCAAGGCGAACCGCCTGTCCACGATGATCCGGTCGAACCTGGGCATGGCGATGCAGGGCCTGGCCGTGGTGCCGTTGTTCGCCGGGTACGACGTGGACCGCGGCATCGGGCGCATCTTCTCGTACGACGTGACGGGTGGGCGGTCCGAGGAGAAGAACTTCGCGACCACGGGGTCGGGGTCGGTCTTCGCGCGCGGTGCGATGAAGAAGCTCTTCCGTGACGATCTGAGCGAGGAGCAGGCCACGACGCTCGTGGTCCAGGCGCTGTACGACGCGGCGGACGACGATTCGGCGACCGGTGGTCCCGATGTCGCGCGCCGGATCTATCCGATCATCACTGTGATCACCGAGGACGGCTTCCGCCGGCTGTCCGAGGACGAGTCCTCGGAGCTCGCCCGCTCGGTTCTGGAGCGGCGGCTGGAGCAGCCCGACGGCCCGCGGGCCGCGCTGCTGTAGCGGGCGGGTTGTTGTGTTGAGGGCAGGTGGTCCAGTGACTTCGACAGAAAGGGACGGGTAACCGGTGTCGACGCCGTTCTATGTCTCACCCCAGCAGGCGATGGCGGACCGGGCGGAGTACGCCCGTAAGGGCATCGCCCGTGGCCGCAGCCTGGTCGTGCTGCAGTATGCCGACGGCATCGTGTTCGTCGGCGAGAACCCGTCCCGTGCGCTGCACAAGTTCAGCGAGATCTACGACCGGATCGGCTTCGCGGCCGCCGGTAAGTACAACGAGTACGAGAACCTGCGGATCGGTGGGGTGCGGTACGCCGACCTGCGGGGTTACACCTATGACCGTGACGATGTGACCGCCCGGGGTCTGGCCAACGTCTATGCGCAGACGCTGGGCACGATCTTCTCCAGCCAGGCCGAGAAGCCGTACGAGGTGGAGCTGGTTGTCGCCGAGGTCGGTGACAGTGCCGACGGTGACCAGATCTACCGGTTGCCGCACGACGGCTCGATCGTGGACGAGCACGGGTCGGTCGCTGTCGGGGGCAACGCGGAGCAGATCAGCGGGTATCTGGATCAGCGGCATCGGGACGACATGACGTTGTCCGAGGCGCTGAAGCTCGCGGTGCAGGCGTTGTCGCGTGACACGAACGGCAGCGAGCGGGAGATTCCGGCGGAGCGGCTGGAGGTGGCCGTGCTGGACCGCACGCGTCCGCAGAAGCGGAAGTTCAAGCGGATCGTGGGGGGTCAGTTGTCGCGGCTGCTGGCTTCGGGTGGCGCCGAGGTGTCCCTGGAGGACGGCGAGGACGAGGGCAAGGACGGGGCGTAGCGCGTCCCGTCACCCGCCTCCGGGCCCGCACCCGTGTCGGGTGCGGGCCCGGAGGCGTTCAGCGTGGTGGGGCTGTGGAGCCGCGGATCACGAGGTGCACGGGGATGTCGCCCTCCTCGGGGGGCCGGCCGTCCAGGACGGCCAGTAGGGCTCGCATGCCGTGTTCGCCGAAGCGTTCCGCGTCGAGGCGGACCGTCGTGAGTTCGGGGTCGATGGCGGTGGCGAGGCCGAGGTCGTCCAGGCCGGTGATCGAGAGGTCGTCGGGGATGCGCAGTCCGACGCGGCGGGCTGCCTTGTAGGCACCGGCTGCGAGTTTGTCGTCGTCGCAGACCAGTGCCGTGGGCCGGGGTCCGGGGGCGGCGAGCGCGGCTTCCGTGGCGGTCCTGGCGCCCTCGATCGAGATGGGGGCGTGGATGGTGCTCAGCTCGGTGCCGGGGACGGCGGCCAGCCGTGTGGCCAGTTCGCGGGCGCGTACTTCGAAGGTCCAGGACGGGACGTCTGCCGCGAGATGGAGGAAGCGGCGGTGGCCCAGGGACAGCAGGTGCTCGGCGACCTGGCGGATGCCGTCGGCGATGTCGAGGTTGACGGTCGCGGCGCCGAGGCTGCCCTCGGGGTCGCTGTCCAGCATGACCAGGGGGAGCTGGTCGCCCCGGATGGCTGTGAGGGCGTCGGCCGCCATGGAGGAGGCGATGACGCCGTCGAGGGCGGCCTGTGCGGAGGCGAAGGGGTCTCTGGCGGGGCCGATGCCTTCGGGGGAGGGGTAGAGGACCACGCCGAAGCCGTGTTCGGCGGCGACTCGTGCGGCGCCCGTGTAGACCTCGGCGAAGAACTCCGTGGTCAGTGCGGGGACGACGAGGAGCACCGTGCGGGTGTGGCCGAGGCGGAGGTTGCGGGCGGCGAGGTTGGGGCGGTAGCCCAGTTCGTGTGCGGCCTGGCGGACGCGCTGGGCCGTGGGTTCGGACACCCGGCCGCGCCATTTGTCGCCGAGTACCAGGGAGACCGCGGCCTGGGAGACGCCGGCGGCCTGGGCGACGTCCCGGCTGGTGGGGCGGGTGCTGCCTCGTGCCACCGTTGGCCTGCTCTCTTGTCTGGACGCGTAGTCAGGCGACATGGTACGTATGACGGCGGTAGTTATACGTAAAACGTCGCTGGTTCGTTCCAGGCCGGTTCGGTCGGGGCTGGTTCGTTCCGGGGCGCTTCACTCCAGAGAGAGGGGTGGGTCGTGTTCGTGCGGGCCGAGGGCGGCTCGTACAGCCTGGCGGGGGCGCTCGCGGCCGTGTACGGGGTCGCCAACGCCGTGGGGCAGCCCGTGCTGGGCCGGCTCGTGGATCTGCACGGGCAGCCACGGGTGCAGTTGCCGGCCGCGGTGCTGTCGGGGCTGGCGATGACGCTGTTCGCCTTCGTCGGTACCGGGGCGGTCGCCCTCGCGTACGTGGCGGTGGGGGCCGCGGGGCTGTTCACGCCGCCGCTGGAGGGCGGTCTGCGGGCGTTGTGGCCCAGTGTGCTCCCCAAGGAGGACCAGGTGCACACGGCGTATGCCATGGACGCCGTGGCGCAGGAGGTGATGTTCACGGTCGGGCCGCTGCTGGTCACGGTGTGTGTGTCGCTGTGGTCGCCCCAGGTGGCGCTGCTCGTGCTGAACGCGGTGGGTGTGCTGGGTGCGCTGTCCGTGGTCGTGTCGCCGCCTTCGCGTGCGTGGCGGTCGGCGCCGCGCGAGGCGCACTGGCTGGGCGCGTTGCGTTCGTCCGGGCTGCTGGCGCTGCTGGGGGCGTTTCTGTTCATCGGGATGGCGCTCGGGTCGATCACCGTGGCGTCGGTGCCGTATGCCGACGAGCACGGCGGCGACGCCGTCTACGGCTGGCTGATGGCGGCGCTGGGTCTCGGCGCGCTGGTGGGGGGTGCCGTGTACGGGGCCCGGCAGTGGGCGGGTGACCCGGCGCGGCGACTGCGGGTGCTCGTGGCGCTGCTGGCGGTGTGTTACCTGCCGTTGACGCTGATGCCGGGGGCGGTGGCGATGGTGCTGCTGACCGTGCTGGCGGGTGTCTTCCTGGCGCCGTGCATCGCCTGCGCGTTCGTGCTGGTCGACGTGCACGCGCCGCGGGGCACGGTGACGGAGGCGTTCTCGTGGCTGGTGACGACGTTCACCGTGGGTGCGTCGGTGGGAACGGGCCTGGCCGGGCCGGTCGTCGAGCACGGCGGGGCGTTGTGGGGCTTTGTGCTGCCCGGGGCGGCGGGGGCGGTGTCGTTGCTCGTGCTGGCGTGCACCGGGCGGGTCCTTGCAGCTCCCGCCCGGGAGGCGGTGGTTGCGGCTTCATCGGAAAATGATCCAAACCGTGCCGTCGAACCCCGTTTCAGTTCGGGTCATCAGGCGTAATGTTCAGTCATGGACCGCCGCATTTTCGGGCTGGAGAACGAGTACGGCGTCACGTGCACGTTCAGGGGACAGCGCCGCCTGTCGCCTGACGAGGTGGCGCGGTACCTCTTCCGCCGTGTCGTGTCATGGGGCCGTAGCAGCAATGTCTTTCTGCGCAACGGGGCCCGCCTCTATCTCGACGTGGGATCACATCCGGAATACGCGACACCCGAATGTGACAACGTGATCGAACTCGTCACCCACGACAAGGCGGGCGAGCGCATTCTCGAGGGACTCCTGGTGGACGCCGAACGACGCCTGCACGAGGAGGGAATCGCGGGCGACGTCTACCTCTTCAAGAACAACACCGATTCCGCCGGCAACTCCTACGGCTGTCACGAGAATTACCTGGTGGCCCGGCACGGGGAGTTCTCGCGGCTCGCGGACATCCTCATTCCGTTCCTGGTGACGAGGCAGTTGCTGTGCGGTGCCGGCAAGGTGCTGCAGACGCCGCGCGGTGCCGTGTACTGCGTCAGCCAGCGGGCCGAGCACATCTGGGAGGGCGTCTCCTCGGCGACCACCCGCTCCCGGCCCATCATCAACACCCGCGACGAGCCGCATGCCGACGCCGAGCGTTATCGGCGTCTGCATGTCATCGTGGGCGACTCGAACATGTCCGAGACGACCATGCTGCTCAAGGTCGGTGCCACCGACCTGGTGCTGCGCATGATCGAGGCGGGCACGGTGATGCGCGACCTCACCCTGGAGAACCCGATCCGGGCGATCCGTGAGGTCAGCCATGACATCACCGGGCGGCGCAAGGTGCGTCTGGCCAGTGGCCGGGAGGCGTCCGCGCTGGAGGTGCAGCGGGAGTACTACGAGAAGGCCGTGGACTTCTGCGAGCGCCGCGGCATCCGTACCGGCACCGTCGAGCGGGTGCTGGAGCTGTGGGGCCGCACGCTGGACGCGATCGAGGCGGAGGATCTCGACCGCATCGACACCGAGATCGACTGGGTCATGAAGTACAAGCTGCTGGAGCGGTACCGGGCCAAGCACAACATGACCATGTCGCATCCGCGGGTCGCGCAGATAGACCTCGCCTACCACGACATCCACCGTCGTCGTGGCCTGTACTACCTGCTGGAGAAGAAGGGCCAGGCCGCCCGGGTCGCCAACGACTTGAAGATCTTCGAGGGCAAGTCCGTGCCGCCGCAGACGACTCGGGCGCGGCTGCGCGGTGACTTCATCCGGCGTGCTCAGGAGCAGCGCCGGGACTTCACCGTGGACTGGGTGCATCTCAAGCTCAACGACCAGGCTCAGCGCACCGTGTTGTGCAAGGACCCGTTCCGTTCGGTGGACGACCGGGTGGAGAAGCTGATCGCCGGGATGTGACCGGGATGTGAGCCGTCGAGGTGAGACACGCGCTTCCGCGCGAAAGGGCGGAACGCCACACGGGCACCGTACGTTATCCGTACGGTGCCCTTCTCACGCCGTAGAGTTGCGCGCACGCCATCCAGCAAGACCGACCGACACCGATACGAGGCCCCCACCGTGCGCCGACGCTCACTCCTCATCGCAGTTCCCGCCGGACTGGTCACGCTCGCCGCATGCGGTGACGACGACTCCGGTTCGGACGTCGCCGGTGACCCGGAGACGCCCGAGGCGTCGGCCACGTCCGCGCCGCCGCCGAAGATCGTCGACGGTCCGCTGCCGGCGATCACGGCGGGGACGAAGTTCGGCGAGAAGCCGACCGTGGCCAAGGGCAGCGGTGATCCGTCCAAGGACCTGGCGGTGAAGACGGTCATCGCGGGCGGCGGCAAGGCGGTCGCCGAGAACGACTTCGTCGTGGCGAACTACCTGGGCCAGATCTGGGCCAGCGCGAAGGTCTTCGACAATTCCTACGACCGCAAGACCCCGCTGGTCATCCAGCTCGCCCAGGGCAGCATCATCGACGGCTGGCGGTACGCGCTCACGGGGAAGAAGACCGGCAGCCGCGTCCAGTTCTCCGTGCCGCCCACCTGGGGTTACGGCGAGCAGGGCAACGAGGAGGCGGGCATCAAGGGCTCCGACACGCTCGTCTTCGTGGTCGACGTCCAGGACACCTTCAGCACCAAGAGCTCCGCCAAGGGCAAGGCGGTTCCCCAGGACGACGCCAAGCTGCCCAAGGTCGGAACGAACACCGACGGCGCGGCGCCTTCCATCGAGGTGCCGAAGGCCGACGCGCCGAAGAAGCTCGTGGCGAACTACGTCCTGGAGGGTGACGGCGCCGAGGTCGGTGCCCAGGACAGCGTGCTGGTGCAGTACAAGGGCGTGGTGTGGGACAGCGGCAAGGAGTTCGACTCGACGTACGGCAGGAAGCAGCTGACGTCGTTCTCGCTCCAGCAGGTCGTCAAGGGCTGGTCGCAGGGCCTGACCGGCAAGAAGGTCGGCAGCCGCGTCCTCATCGTCATCCCGCCGGACCTCGGTTACGGCGACAACCCGCCGCAGGGCAGCGGCATCGAGAAGGATTCGACGCTGGTGTTCTCGGTGGACATCCTGGCGAAGATGTGACGCCTGGGAGATGTAAGACTTGGGCCGTTGCCTTTCCGTAGACAAGCAGGAGCTGAACACGTGAGCATCGACAAGCCCGAGATCGACTTCCCGGGTGGCGAGCCCCCGGCGGACCTCGAGATCAAGGACATCTGGGAGGGCGACGGCGCCGTTGCGCAGGCGGGTCAGACCGTCACCGTGCACTACGTGGGTGTCGCCTTCAGCACGGGTGAGGAGTTCGACGCCAGCTGGAACCGCGGTACGCCGTTCCGCTTCCCGCTGGGTGGCGGCCGTGTCATCGCGGGCTGGGACCAGGGCGTGCAGGGCATGAAGGTCGGTGGCCGGCGCCAGCTGACCATCCCGGCCCACCTCGCCTACGGCAACCAGAGCCCGACCCCGGCGATCAAGCCCGGCGAGACGCTGATCTTCGTGGTCGACCTCCTCGGAGTCTGATCGACGCACGAAGTCCGAAGTCCGGTCGCCGCCCGGTCGCAGTTCGAGCGGAGTCCGAACGGACAGTGATCAGAGCCGGTCACCTGGGGTCCATGCCTGTCCGGGCATGGGCCCTCGGCTTTTGCCACGCCACCGCGGGGCGGTACGGTCATCCGTCGTAAGCACCATAGGGAGAAGGGCGTCGATGGCCATTGCCAAGGCCGAGCGGCTGATGAACCTGGCGCTGTGTCTGCTCGGGACGCGGCGGCCACTCAGCAAGCGTGAGCTGCGCCAGTCCATTGAGGCCTATCTGGAAGCGGGCTCCGACGACTCCTTCAACCGCATGTTCGAGCGGGACAAGGACGATCTGAGGGAGCTCGGGCTGGTCATCGAGACCGTCGAGGGCCTCGACGGCGAGGTCGGCTATCTGGCCCGCCGCGACAGCAACCGTCTGCCGCCCATCACCCTGGACGCCGAGGAGGCCGCCGCGCTCGGGCTAGCCGCCAAGGTGTGGCAGCAGGCCCGCCTGGCCGGTGCCGCGAGCGGCGCGCTGCAGAAGCTGCGCGCGGCCGGGCTGCCGGAGGACGTCGACCCGTACGAGGCGCACAGCGCGCTGGAGCCGCGGATCCCGGTGCACGAGGCGGCCTTCGAACCGCTGATGCTGGCCTGCCGCGACCGGCGCCCCGTCGTCTTCGACTACCGCAAGGCCAACGCCGCACAGCCCGAGCCGCGGCACGTCGAGCCGTGGGCACTGGAGTGCTGGCGCGGCCACTGGTACCTGGCCGGATTCGACCGGGACCGCGGGGCCGAGCGGGTCTTCAGGCTGTCGCGGATCACCGGCAGGGTGCGTTCGCGCGGTGCGCGGTTCACGGCCCCCGTGCCCGACGTCGTCACCGTCCGCGAGACGGTGGCGAGCTGGGCCGGGGAGACCGCCGACCGTTCCGCGCGGATCCGGCTGCGCACGGGCGCGGGCTACCCCCTTCGGGCGAAGGCCTCCGCCGTGCGGGAACTGGGTGACGGCTGGGACGAGTTGGAGATTCCGTACGGGCACGGCCTGGACGCCTGGCTGGTGGAGTTCGGGCCGGACGTGGTGGTCGTGGAACCCGCGGAGCTGCGTGCGGACGTGGTGGACCGGCTGCGTGCCGTCGCCAAGGGCTGAGGGGGAGCGGACAACACAGTGGCAGGCAAACCGGTCAGGCCCGTGAACGCCATCGACCAGACCCGGCGGATGCTGTCCTTGGTGACGTATCTGCGCGAGCGCCCCGGCGCCCGGGTCGAGGACGTGGCGCGCGCCTTCGGCATCACCGAGGACGAGCTGGTCTCCGACCTCGACGTGCTGCCCATGTGCGGCACCAGCTTCCGCGGCGGCGATCTCCTCGACATCGACACCGACGGCGAGCGCATCTGGTGGCACAACCCGGCCGCCCTGGGCGCGGAGGCCGCCGAGCCGCTCCGGCTGGCCGCCGACGAGGCCACGGCACTGCTCGTCGCCGCGCGGGCCGTGGCGACCCTGCCCGGGCTGCGCGAGAGCGACCGGCAGGCGCTGCTGCGGGCGACCGCCAAGGTGGAGACCGCGGCGGGCGAGGCCGCGGGCGCCAGCTCGCGCCTGTCCGTCACCTTCGAGTCCGAGGGCGGCGTCTTCGCCGACGTCGACCGGGCGATCTCGGAGCGCCGCCGGTTGTGGATCCGCTACTACTCGCCGGCCCGCGACGAGGTCACCGAGCGAGAGATCGACCCCATCCGCCTCGTCAGCGTGGGGCACACGTACGTGGAGGCCTGGTGCCGTCGCTCCGAGGCCCGGCGCACCTTCCGGCTGGACCGGGTCGCCGAGATCCGGATCCTGGACGAGCCGTCCGCGCCGCCCGAGGTGGAGCTGCGGGACCTGTCGGAGGGGCTGGTGCAGCCCGCCGCCGAGGATCCCGAGGTCGTCGTCGAGGTCGGTCCGGGCGGGCGCTGGGTCGCCGAGTACTACCCGCACGACAGCGCGGACGAGCTGGCCGACGGCGGGCTGCGCATCACGCTGCGCACCCCCGACCCGGCGTCCCTGCGGCGGCTGGCGCTGCGGCTCGGGCGTGACGGGCGGATCGTCTCCCCGCCCGAGCTCGCCGACAGCGCCCGGCAGGCGGCCCGCGAGGCGCTCGCGGCGTACGACGGCATCGAGGCGGCCGGGGCCGGCACGGCGGGCGGCGGGCCGGGCGACGGGCGGCACGACGGGCAGGAGCGAGGACTGTGAGCGAGTCGGCGGCGTCAGGGGGGCCGGGCATGACGGCGGCGACCGCCTTCGCCGGCATGCGACGCGTGTCGCCGGTCGTCTTCAGGGCGGGCTGCCCGGACTGCCGCGGCCGTTTCGAGCTCGCCGCGAGCGCCCTGCGCCTGGCCATCGGTGCGACGAGCCGCACCACGTTCTACTCGTTCACGTGCCCCGAGTGCGGGTCCGCCGTCCGCAAGCCGGCGGGGGAGCGGGTCGTGGAGCTGCTCACGGGCGGCGGGGTCAGGACCCTGCGGCTGCACTCCACCGTCTAGGCTCGTCGTCATGTTCTGGCCGATGTTCGCGGTTGCCGTGGGTTTTCTGGGTCTCGCCGTTCTCGCGGTGCTCGCCGTGCGGGTGTTCGTCGAGGCGCAGCGCCTGGGCCGGCAGGTGACGGACTCGGCCCGCAGGATCAGCCGGGCCGCGGAGGACCTGGAGCGCGCCACCGAGAGCGCCGCCCGCGCCGCCCGAGCCGTGGACACGCTGTGAACGCCGGAAGCAGCCGCCGGACTCTGTGCATGACCTGACGGGTCGCTGTGAGATGCGTTTTGGGGCACTTCGCCCTGTCACCTCACGGTCTCGTGACGGTACGCTGCTGGTCGCGGCCAGGAAAACGAGGCCCGGCCGCGAACGGGAGTACGCACAGGGATTGCCTCACGTTTACCCCTGAGCGTTACGATCGCTGCACAAGACGATCGATCGGACGTATGTCCGACCGGTCGGACAGCACCCCCACCCAGCCGCCTCGGTGAGAAGGTAAAGACTTATGTTCGGAAGGCTCGGCGCCCCCGAGATCATTCTCATCCTCGTCGTCATCATCCTGCTGTTCGGCGCGAAGAAGCTTCCGGACATGGCGCGGTCGCTCGGCAAGTCCGCCCGCATCCTCAAGAGCGAGGCGAAGGCGATGAAGAGCGAGAGCAAGTCCGACGACGCCGCCCCGGCCGATCCGCCCCACCCCGAGCAGGCCGCGAACCAGCGCACCATCCAGGCCGCCCCCGGCGACGTGACCAGCTCCCGGCCGGTCACCGAGCCGACGGACACGACCAAGCGCTGACGCAGGGCCGGTGACCACCGGCCCGCCGCACGAGATGGGAACGTGGGTTGCTGAAGCCTGCCCGCAACAAGGAGAAGGATCCCGAGGGGCGGATGCCGCTCGCGGAGCACCTTCGTGAGCTCCGCAACCGGCTCGCGAAGGCGCTGCTGGCCATCGTCGTCATCACGGTGGCCGCCGCCTTCTTCTATCAGGAGATCATCAACTTCCTCACCGAGCCGATCCTCGAGTCGGTCGGCTGTGAGAAGTCGTTCGCGGAGCTGGCCGAGTCGACGGCCGGCTCGGAGCCGTGCGCGCAGATCACCATCAACGGTCTGCTCGGCCCCTTCACCCTGGCGCTGAAGGTGTCCCTGACCGCCGGTGTCGTGCTGGCCTCGCCGGTCTGGCTCTACCAGCTGTGGGCGTTCGTCGCCCCGGGGCTGCACAGGAACGAGAAGAAGTACGCCTACGCGTTCGTCGCCACCGGCGCCCCGCTGTTCCTCATCGGCGCCTACTTCGCCTACGCGGTGCTGCCCACCTCCGCGAAGGTGCTGATCGAGTTCACCCCGAGCGACGTCGACAACCTGCTGCCGCTGGACGAGCTGCTCGACCTCGTCACCCGCATGGTGATCGTCTTCGGTCTCTCCTTCGAGCTGCCGCTGCTGCTGGTGATGCTCAATCTCACCGGAGTGCTGACCGGCAAGCGGATGCTCGGCTGGTGGCGCGCGATGATCATGGGCATCACGCTGTTCGCGGCCATCGCCACGCCCAGCACCGACCCCCTGACCATGGTCATGCTGGCCGGCCCGATCTGGGTCCTGTACTTCGGCGCCGTCGCCGTCTCCCTGCTGAACGACCGCCGCAGATCCCGCCGCGAGGCCCTCGAGCCCGACGACGACGAGGCGTCCGACCTGGACCTCACCCCCGAGGACATCGGCGAGATCGAGCCCGTGACCACCGCCCGCGCCCTGCCCGAGCAGGCCACGAAGGACCGGGTCAACGGCTACGACGACGTGACCTGAGGGTCACCGGGGCGGTGACGGCAGGCGTCGCCGCCCCACGGAACCACGGCACGGAACCACCGCACGGCCGATCCCGATAATGATCGTCCGGTTGTCAGTGCGGCCCGGTACGCTCGAAAGCACGATGACAGAGGATCTCTCTCCGGCCGAGCGGTACGCGGCAGCCCGTCAGCGCGCTGCCGAGCAGGCCACCGCGCTCGCCTCCTTCCGCGAGATGTACGACTTCGGCCTCGACCCCTTCCAGATCGAGGCCTGCCAGGCACTCGAGGCCGGCAAGGGCGTGCTGGTGGCCGCGCCCACCGGCTCCGGCAAGACGATCGTCGGCGAGTTCGCCGTCCACCTCGCCCTCCAGCAGGGCAAGAAGTGCTTCTACACGACACCCATCAAGGCGCTGTCGAACCAGAAGTACGCCGACCTGTGCCGCCGATACGGCGCGGCCAAGGTGGGCCTGCTCACCGGCGACAACAGCGTGAACTCCGACGCCCCGGTGATCGTGATGACCACCGAGGTCCTGCGGAACATGCTGTACGCCGGCTCACAGACCCTCCTCGGCCTGGGCTACGTGGTGATGGACGAGGTGCACTACCTCTCCGACCGCTTCCGCGGCGCCGTCTGGGAAGAGGTGATCATCCACCTCCCCGAGTCGGTGACCCTGGTGTCCCTGTCGGCGACCGTGTCCAACGCGGAGGAGTTCGGCGACTGGCTGGACACCGTCCGCGGCGACACCCAGGTGATCGTCTCCGAGCACCGGCCGGTGCCGCTGTTCCAGCACGTGCTGGCCGGGCGCCGGATGTACGACCTGTTCGAGGAGGGCGAGGGCCACAAGAAGGCCGTCAACCCCGACCTCACGCGCATGGCGCGCATGGAGGCGAGCCGCCCGTCCTACCAGGACCGCAGGCGCGGCCGTGCCATGAAGGAGGCCGACCGGGAGCGGGAGCGCCGACAGCGCTCCCGCATCTGGACGCCGAGCAGGCCGGAGGTCATCGAGCGGCTCGACGCCGAGGGGCTGCTGCCCGCGATCACCTTCATCTTCAGCCGCGCCGCCTGTGAGGCCGCCGTGCAGCAGTGCCTGTACGCCGGGCTCCGGCTCAATGACGAGGACGCCCGGGCAAGGGTGCGCTCCCTGGTCGAGGAGCGCACCGCCTCCATCCCGACCGAGGACCTGCACGTCCTGGGCTACTACGAGTGGCTCGAGGGCCTGGAGCGGGGCATCGCGGCCCACCACGCGGGCATGCTGCCGACGTTCAAGGAGGTCGTCGAGGAGCTGTTCGTGCGCGGGCTGGTCAAGGCCGTCTTCGCGACCGAGACCCTCGCCCTCGGCATCAACATGCCGGCCCGTTCCGTGGTGCTGGAGAAGCTGGTCAAGTGGAACGGCGAGCAGCACGCCGACATCACCCCCGGCGAGTACACCCAGCTCACCGGCCGGGCCGGACGCCGCGGGATCGACGTCGAGGGCCACGCCGTCGTGCTGTGGCAGCGCGCCATGAACCCCGAGCACCTCGCGGGACTGGCCGGCACGCGCACGTACCCGCTGCGCTCCAGCTTCAAGCCGTCGTACAACATGGCGGTCAACCTGGTCGAGCAGTTCGGGCGGCACCGCTCGCGGGAGCTGCTGGAGACGTCGTTCGCGCAGTTCCAGGCGGACAAGTCGGTCGTCGGGATCTCCCGGCAGGTGCAGCGCAACGAGGAGGGGCTCGAGGGCTACAAGGCCTCCATGACCTGCCACCTCGGCGACTTCGACGAGTACGCGGGCCTGCGTCGCCAGCTGAAGGACCGCGAGACCGAGCTGGCCCGGCAGGGCGCCCACCAGCGGCGCGCCGAGGCCGCCGTGGCCCTGGAGAAGCTGAAGCCGGGCGACGTCATCCACGTCCCCACCGGCAAGTACGCGGGCCTCGCGCTGGTGCTGGACCCGGGCCTGCCCGCCGGCCGGTCCAACGGCCACCGGGGCTTCGAGCACCACGACGGGCCGCGCCCGCTGGTGCTGACCGCCGAGCGGCAGGTCAAGCGGCTGGCGTCGATGGACTTCCCGGTGCCGGTCGAGGCGCTGGAGCGGATGCGGATCCCGAAGTCCTTCAATCCGCGCTCGCCCCAGTCCCGCCGCGACCTGGCCTCCGCGCTGCGCACCAAGGCGGGGCACATCCCGCCGGAGCGGGCCCGCAAGAAGCGCTCCCAGGCCGCCGACGACCGGGAGATCGCCCGGCTGCGCAAGGCCATCCGCGCCCACCCCTGCCACGGCTGCGACGACCGCGAGGACCACGCCCGCTGGGCCGAGCGCTACCACCGGCTGCTGCGCGACACCTCGCAGCTGGAGCGCCGCATCGAGGGCCGGACGAACACCATCGCCCGCACCTTCGACCGGATCGTCGCGCTGCTGACGGAGCTGGACTACCTGCGCGGCGACGAGGTCACCGAGCACGGCAAGCGCCTCGCGCGGCTCTACGGCGAGCTGGACCTGCTCGCCAGCGAGTGTCTGCGCGAGGGCGTCTGGGAGGGGCTGTCCCCGGCCGAGCTCGCCGCCTGCGTCTCGGCACTGGTCTACGAGTCCCGGGTCGCCGACGACGCCATGGCGCCGAAGCTGCCCTCGGGCAGGGCCAAGGCCGCGCTCGGCGAGACGGTCCGCATCTGGGGCCGCCTCGACGCCCTGGAGGAGGACTTCCGGATCAGCCAGACCGAGGGAGTCGGCCAGCGCGAGCCCGACCTCGGCTTCGCCTGGGCGGCGTACATGTGGGCGTCCGGCAAGGGCCTCGACGAGGTGCTGCGCGAGGCGGAGATGCCGGCCGGTGACTTCGTACGCTGGTGCAAGCAGGTGATCGACGTCCTCGGCCAGATCGCGGCCGCCGCGCCCACCGACGGCTCGACCGTTCCGAAGAACGCGCGCAAGGCGGTCGACGCACTGCTGCGCGGGGTGGTCGCCTACTCGTCCGTGGGCTAGCCCCCCACGTCCCAGAGGCCCGGCGGCACCCCGCCGGGCCTCTGTCATTCGCTCATGACGGTGAGTCACTCACGCCAGCCCGTGCGCACCTACTAAGAGTGTTCGAATGGTGTCTTAGCGTGTAAATGAGCCCGACCATACTCCACTTCCCAGGCCCGTCTCAGGTGCTTGCCGAATATGACACGGCGATGATCCGCTCGGACTAGGCTCGCCCGCAGCGCACCGAGTTGAGGTGGATTCGCGTATTTGTTTCCAATGCGCCGAATATCCCGACAACTCACTGACATACCCCGCTGCAAGCTCCCCCATCCCAGCCGATTCGTTTTCAGAGGGCCTACATGGTGAGTGTTGATTCCCCTCCAGGTCGCCGTGAACTTCCCTACGCGCGAACGCTGTTGCTGCCGGCCGTACTGATGGCCGCGGTCACCGGGGCCGCCGTCGCCCTCGTGACGGAACCGGCCCGGCTCGCCGTCGCCCTGTGCGGCACCGTCGCCACGCTCCTGGTGATCGCCGCGGCGGCCGAAGCGGTACGCCGCGGCCGTATCCTGCGGGCCCTGCGCGTCGAGCACGCCCGTCACAGTGCGTATCTGGAACGCCGGGTCGCCGGCCACCACGAGGAAATGGTCCACCTCGGCGCCGAGGTCCTGCCGAAGGTGCTGGATTACCTGCGCCGGGGCAACACCCCCGCGGAGACGATGCGTCACCTCGGTGACATCGACCCCTCGTACACCGCCCTCGGCGAGCCGCAGCGCAGGCTGATCCGCATGGTGTGCGAGATCGTCGACCACCAGGACGCCATGCGTGAGTCCGCCGAGCGTTCCTTCGTCGACATCGCCCGCCGCGTCCAGGCGATCGTCCATCAGCAGAACAAGGAACTGCGAGAGATGGAGGAGGACCACGGCCGCAACCCCGAGGTCTTCGACGACCTTCTGCGCATCGACCACGGCACCGCGCTGATCGGCCGCCTCGCCGACTCCATCTCCGTCATCGGCGGTGGCCGCCCCGGCCGCCAGTGGCCCAACCCGGTCGCCCTCTACAGCGTGCTGCGCGGCGCCATGTCGCGGATCCTGCAGTACCGCCGGATCAACCTGGCCTCCATCGCCAAGGTCAACATCAAGGGCACCGCGGTCGAGCCGGTCATCCACGCCGCGGCGGAACTCCTCGACAACGCCACCCGCTACTCGCCGCCCGGCTCCAAGGTGCACGTCACCGCGACCGAGGTGCAGAGCGGCGTGTGCATCGAGATCGAGGACGCCGGCGTCAGCCTCAGCGAGGAGTCCCGCGCCCGCATCGAGGGCCTGCTGGAGGACGCCAAACGCGGCACGGACGTGCAGGACCTCAGCCAGCACCCGCGTCTCGGCCTGTCCGTCGTCGGCCGGCTGTGCACGCAGTACGGCATGGACGTGGCCCTGCGCGCCTCCGCGTACGGCGGGGTCCGGGCCATCCTCATCGTCCCGAGCAACATGACGACCACCGAGCCCGGCGTCGGACTCGCCCACGGCATCGGCGCCACCTCGATCCCCACCCCCGGCCCCGACGCCCTCCCCGGTCCCGAGCGCCGGCCCAAGAAGCGCCGCCCCACCAGTCCCCGCATCCCGGCCACGGTCTCCCTGGAGGACGACGTTCCCGAGGTCACCGAGTGGACGGCGGGCGGCCTGCCGCAACGCCGCAGCCGGGTCAAGATGCCGCTCAGCCAGCGGCTCGCCGAACAGGCGGCCTGGGAACGCGAGGAGGCCGAGCGCGAGGCCCGCGAGGCGGCCGAACGCGCCCGCAACGGCATCCCGGCGGTCACGGCACCGGAGCCCGAGAGCGAGAAGACCGAGCAACTCCCGCCGGGGCACTGGATCGGCGCCTTCTGGGAGGGCCTCAAGCAGCATCCGGGCATCACCCAAGCCCACCAGCAGTCCAGCAGTGAGCCGGCCCACGCCCCGGCAGACGACGAGGGGAACCTCAAGTGATCGAGCAGCAAGGCAAGTTCGACTGGATGCTCCAGGATCTCTACGACGGCGTCCCGGGCATCGAGATGATCGTGGTGCTCTCCGCCGACGGCCTGCGCATCGCCCGCTACTCCGGTGACCCGGACGCCGCCGACCGGGTCGCCGCCGCCTGCGCGGGCCTGCAGAGCCTGGCCGGAGCCGTCTCCCAGGAAATCCCCACCAGCGACGGCGACATGAAGATGGTCCTCATCGAGATGAACGGCGGCTACTTCTACCTGATGGCCGCCGGTCCCAACGCCTACCTCGCCGTGCTCTCCGACGTGCGGTGCGAGCCTGGCCGGATGGGACTCAGCATGGCCGACCTGGTCGCCCGGATCGGCCCCCATCTGACCAGTCCCGCGCGGCGCAACGGGCAGACCGTATGACTCCTCCGCAGCGCCAGAGGCGAACTCCCGGTCAGGAACCGCCCGCCGCGGCCGACTCCGCCGGTCCGGCCCCCAAGGAAGGCGAGATCAGCAACCCCGAGCGGCTGTTCGTCATCGGCGGGGACGGAGGAGGCGAGCGCGCCGACCTCGACCTGGTCACGCTGATCGTGGCCCGCGCCGACCCGCCCGTGTCCGCCACCCCGGAACAGGCGGCCCTGCTGCGGCTGTGCGCCGCACCCCTGTCCGTGGCCGAACTGTCGGCCTATCTGAGCCTGCCGTTCAGCGTGGTGACCGTGCTGCTCACCGACCTCCTGGCGACCGAACTGGTGCAGGCCCGCGCCCCGATCGTCCGCCAGAAGGTCGCCGACCGAACCCTCCTCGAAGCGGTGATGCATGGACTTCAAAAACTCTGACACGATCCCGGGCCCACGGACCGAGGACCGGCTGCCGCAGACGGCAGAGGCCGCCGTGAAGATCGTCATCGTGGGCGGCTTCGGGGTCGGCAAGACCACTATGGTCGGCTCGGTCAGCGAGATCAGGCCGCTGACCACCGAGGAGACGATGACCCAGGCCGGCATCGGCGTCGACGACAACTACGGTTCCGCGTCCAAGACGGCCACCACGGTCGCCATGGACTTCGGCCGCATCAGCATCACCGACCAGCTGGTGCTGTACCTGTTCGGCACGCCCGGCCAGGAGCGCTTCTGGTTCCTGTGGAACGGCCTGTTCGAGGGCGCGCTCGGTGCGGTGGTCCTCGTCGACACCCGCCGTCTGGAGGTCAGCTTCGACGTCATGGGGCGGCTGGAGGAACGCGGCGTGCCGTTCGTGGTCGCCGTCAACTCCTTCCCCGACGCCCCCCGATACCCCGTCGCGGAGCTGCGGACGGCACTCGACCTGCCCGAGGAGATCCCCATCCTCGACTGCGACGTCCGGCGCCGGGCCTCCAGCCGGGACGTCCTGATGACGCTGATGCGCTTCCTGCACTCCCTCGCCATGAAGGGCGCGCTCACCTGACCCGGCGCGGCCGCCCCCGACCCCACACCCCTGACCCACACTTCTGTTGCGGAGCGACACTGTGACGCCTGAACGCCACTCCCTGACCGGAACGGGCGACCCCCTGCTCGATCCACCGCCCGGCTGCCCCGCGCACGGCCTCGGACCCGGTGGACTGCACCGGCTGCACGAGGCGGAGGACCTGGACGAGCTCTACGAGAAGCTGCGCGCGCAGCACGGACCGGTGGCGCCGGCGCTGCTCCACGACGACGTACCGATCTGGGTGGTCCTCGGGCACGCCGAGAACCTGCACATGGTGAGCACGCCCGCCCAGTTCTGCCGCGACAGCCGCACCTGGACCCCGCTCACCGAGGGCATGGTCAAGCCCGACCACCCGCTCATGCCGCACATCGCCTGGCAGCCCATCTGCTCCCACGCCGAGGGCGACGAACACAAGCGGCTGCGCGGCGCGGTCACCGCCGCCATGTCCGACATCGACTTCCGGGAGCTGCGCCGGCACATCAAGCGGTACACCCAGCGCATCGTCAACCGGTTCTGCGAGGAGGGACGCGCCGACCTCGTCGGCCAGTTCGCCGAGCACCTGCCCATGGGCGTGATGTGCCACCTCCTCGGCATGCCGGACGAGTACAGCGACCGGATGGTGGAGGCCGCCCGCGACACGCTCAAGGGCACCGAGACGGCGATCGCCAGTCACGCCTTCGTCATGGAGGCCCTGGGACGGCTCACCGCCGCCCGCCGGGCCAACCCCGAGGACGACATCGCGGGCCGCCTCGTCACCCACCCCGCCGGCCTCACCGACGACGAGGTCAGGGAGCACCTGCGGGTGGTCCTCCTGGCCGCCTACGAGGCGACCGTCAACCTCATCGGCAACGTGCTGCGCGTGGTGCTCACCGACCCCGGATTCCGGGCGCAGCTCAGCGGCGGCCAGATGACGGTGCCCGAGGCGGTCGAGCAGTCCCTGTGGGACGAGCCGCCGTTCAGCACCGTCTTCGCCTACTTCGCCAAACAGGAGACGGAACTGGGCGGTCAGCGCATCCGCGCCGGCGACGGGCTGCTGCTCGGCATCGCACCGGGCAACGTCGACCCGCGCATCCGCCCCGACCTGGCCGCCAGTATGCAGGGCAACCGTGCCCACCTCGCCTTCGGCGGCGGCCCGCACGAGTGTCCCGGCCAGGACATCGGGCGTGCCATCGCCGACGCCGGCATCGACGCGCTGCTGATGCGGCTGCCGGACGTCCGGCTCGACTGCGACGAGGACGAACTGCGGTGGCGTTCGTCGATCGCGTCGCGGCACCTGGTGGAGCTGCCGGTGCGGTTCGAACCCAAGGCGCAGCAGGAGGTGACCCAGCAGCCGCGCCACGCGCCGGCCGAGCCGCTGCGCGCCGACTGGCACGTCGGCATGCCGCGGACCGCCCCGCGGACTCCGCCCGCCCCGTCGGTCGCGCCCGCCCCGTCGGTCCCGTCGGTCGCGCCGGAGACCGTGTCGCCGACGGCCGCGCGGCCCCAACACGTGCCGGGACCGGACCGGCCGCGTCCTAGCGGTGTCTGGCAGCGGTTCCTGCTCTGGTGGCGCGGCTACTAGTCACCGCACCCGGGAGCCGGCCCAGTCCTCGTACGCCGACCAGGCGTCGAGGGACCGTGTGCTGCGGAACCGGTGCTCGCGCCCCGTGACCGGATCGGTGAACCCCAGTTCCCGTGCCAGCAGTTGCAGCGGGCGCCGGAAGTCACCGGGCGGCACCGCGGCGGCCACCTCGGGGTAGAGGGGGTCGCCGAGGATCGGCACGCCGAGCGAGTTCATGTGGACGCGCAGCTGGTGGGTCTGGCCGGTGCGCGGCACCAGCCGGTAGCGTCCCAGCCCCGGTCCGGGCCCCGGGCCGGGGCGGTGGGTGATCAGCTCGACGCGGCTCACGGCGTTGGGCTCGCCCGCCACCTCCCGGGCGGCCAGCACCCCGCGTTCCTTCAGGATCCGGCTGCTCACGGTCCGGGGCAGGGCGAGCGCGGGATCGTACGGGGCGACGGCCTCGTACTCCTTGCGTACCCGTCGGTCGCCGAACAGCGTCTGGTACGCGCCGCGCTCCTCGGGGCGCACCGTGAACAGGACCAGTCCGGCGGTGAGCCGGTCCAGTCGGTGCGCGGCGCCGAGCGCCGGGATGCCCAGCTCCCGGCGGAGCCGGGCGAGCGCGGTCTCGGTGACATGGCCGCCGCGCGGGGTGGTGGCCAGGAAGTGCGGCTTGTCGGCGACGACGATGTGCTCGTCGCGGTACACGATCTCCAGCGGGAAGGGCACCGGGACCTCGGCGGGCAGCTCGCGGTGGAACCACACGAACATGCCGGGCTCGTACGGCGCGTCCCCCGGTACGGCCCGTCCGTCCGCCCCGACGACCAGCCCGGCGTCGAACATGCCGTCGACCACGCCGGCGCCCGCGCCGGACAGCCGCTCCACCAGGTGTTCCCGCACCGTGGACCACGGTCCGGCCACGGGCAGCCGTACCCGCACCGCGTCGATGCCGTCGCGCTGCGGGAGGGGTGAGGGCGGGGGAGGGGTACGGCGTCTCATCACCCGCCAGCGTAGCCAGCGGACCGGGCGGGGGACGCCGGCGGAAAACCGCTGGGCCGTCGGCCTGCGCGTTGGCAGGATGCGGGGGCATGCCCTATCTGACGCGCCCCGTACTTCCCGCGGGCACCCTCTCCCGCGCCCCGCAGCCCACGATCGCCACCGGCGACGGGCTGCTGCTGCGCCCCTGGCGGGCCGAGGACGCCCCGGCCGTCCATGCGGCCTTCCAGGACCCGGTGATGCACCAGTGGCACGTGCGCGCCGCCGACTCCGAGGAGGAGGTGCGCGGCTGGATCGCCGACTGGCAGCAGGCCTGGGAACAGGAGCGGAGCGTGCAGTGGGCCGTCGCCGACGCGGCCGACGACCGGCTGCTCGGCCGGGTCGCGCTGCGGGAGATCCTGCTCGGCGACGGAGTGGCCGAGGTGGCGTACTGGACCACGGCGGCAGCGCGCGGCCGGGGCGTCGCCGCCCGCGCCACGACCGCACTCGCCCACTGGGCCCTCGACGAGACCGGCTTCCAGCGACTGGAACTCCACCACTCCGTCGCCAACCCGGCCTCCTGCCGGGTCGCCCAGAAGACCGGCTTCGCCCTGGAGGGCACGAAGCGCAGCGCGGCCCTGCACCCCGACGGTTGGCACGACATGCACCTCCACGCGCGCGTACGCGGCGACTGAGGCGAGGTGCGCGGTCACCCTCCGGGTGTCCAGGCGGCCGGCGCCCGCCGGGGCCCGTCCGGCGGATCAGGCCGCAGGCAAGCGGCGGTATGTCATCGTCGCAGGTGAGCGGGGTCTGGTGCGTCCAGCTGCAAGGCGGAGGAGGGCGGCAACATATGGGGGCCACTCCCGCGCGAGCGAAGCCGAGCCCTAGGCGGCCGGCGCGTCCTCCTGCTCCGCCTCGATGCGCGCGTTCCACTCCCGCTTCGACGCCTGCCAGCCGTCCTCGTTGTGGCCGAGGCGCCAGTAGCCGGAGATCGAGAGGTCCTCGCGGGGGATCGAGCGCTCCACCCGCAGGAGCGCCCGCAGCTCCTTCACACAGGCCGCCTCGCCGTGCACGAACGCGTGCACCCGGCCCTCGGGGAAGTCCAGGGCGCGCACGGCCTCGACCAGGGCCTCACCGGCCGGCCGGTCACCGCGGTGCAGCCAGACGACCTCGACGTCGGAGTCGATCTTCTGCTCCTCCTGGGGCCCGGCGACCTCGACGAAGGCGAACGCGCGGGCGCCGGCGGGCAGCGCCTCCAGGGAACGGGCGATCGCGGGCAGTGCGCTTTCGTCACCGGCGAGCAGGTGCCAGTCGGCGGTGGGATCGGGGGCGTAGGCGCCACCGGGGCCCATGAAGCGGACGGTCTCGCCCGGCTGGACGCGCTGCGCCCAGGGGCCGGCCAGTCCCTCGTCACCGTGGATCACGAAGTCCAGCGTCAGCTCGCGGTGCTCGGCGTCCCACTGGCGCACCGTGTACGTCCGGGTCACCGGCCACTGCTCGCGGGGGAACTCCTCGCGGATCCGCTCCATGTCGAAGGGCTCCGGATAGGTCGCGCCTCCGGCGGGGAAGAGCAGCTTCACGTAGTGGTCGGTGCAGGTGTCCGCCGAGAACGCGGAGAGTTCCTCACCGCCGAGGACCACGCGCTGCATGTGCGGGGTGAGCCGCTCGGTGCGGACGACCTGCGCGGTGTGCGGCTTGCGCGGCTTGCGTCCCGGACGGTCTGCCATGACGGCCTCCCTGCTCCCTGCGTGCGGGTTCCATGACCCAGGTCCACTGACTTAGGTTTACCTAAGTTAGCATCCCCGCCCCACTTGTCGCGTCAGTACGGCTTCCCCTCGCCGGGGCTCCGATGCGCCGCGCCGCGCAGGCATTGCTTGCCCGGACGGCGCGGCTCGGGCCGGCTCAGGCGGTGCCGGTGCGGGCGGTGAGCGTCGTCAGCAGCCGCTGCAGTGATCCGCCCAGGCCGTAGCGGGCCGCCAGTCCGTCCAGCGTCGCGGCGTCGCGCGGGGCGTGCGGCAGCGCGGTGTCGACGTCCGGCAGTGGGACGTCGTCGGCGACCCGGACGACCTTCGGGGCGACCGCGAGGTAGGGCCGGGCCTCGGTCAGCCGCTTGCGCTGCGAGGGCGTGAGCTTCGCCTTCGGGTCGTCGACGGCGGCCTGGATCCCGGCCAGGTCGCCGAACTCCGCGAGGAGCTTGGCGGCCGTCTTCTCGCCGATGCCCGCCACGCCCGGCAGTCCGTCGCTCGGGTCGCCCCGCAGCAGCGCCAGATCGGCGTACCCGCGGCCGTCGACGCCGTACTTCTCGCGCAGCGCGGCCTCGTCGGTGAGGTGCAGCGTGCCGACGCCCTTGACCGGGTAGAGCACGCGCACGCCACGGCTGTCGTCGACGAGCTGGTACAGGTCCCGGTCGCCGGTGACGATGTCGACCGGGCCGGCCGCGCGCGCGGTGTAGGTGCCGATGACGTCGTCCGCCTCGTAGCCGGCCACGCCGACGCGGGCGATGCCGAGCGCGTCCAGGACGGCCTCGATGACCGGCACCTGCGGCGAGAGCGTGTCGGGGATCTCCTCCTCGTCGGGGCCCGCGGGGCGCTCCTCGGCGACGCGGTGCGCCTTGTAGGAGGGGATCAGCTCCACCCGCCAGTGCGGGCGCCAGTCGGCGTCCATGCAGGCGACCAGGTGGTCGGGCCGGTGGTCCTTCAACAGGCGGTCGATGAAGTCGAGGAGTCCGCGCACGGCGTTCACCGGGGTGCCGTCGGGCGCCTTCACGGAGTCCGGTACGCCGAAGTAGGCGCGGAAGTAGAGGGAGGCGGTGTCGAGAAGCATCAGTCGTCCGGTCACGCCTCGCATCATGCCGCAGGTCATGTGGTCGGGTGAGGGAGGGTGTGTGAACTGGATCACTTAAATGTTTGACGCATAAAGATCAGGGCAGGCGCGCACCCGGGTCGAAGCTGGTTGATGCATTCAACTGTTAGCAAGGCTTCGTTTCCCGGTCCCTGTTCCCGATCCAAGAGGTAAGCGTGTCAGCCAGGCTAGAGGCCGAGAACCTGTACAAGGTCTTCGGTAGAAAACCGGACCAGGCGGTCGAACGACTGCGCAAGGGAGCCAACCGGGAGGAACTGCGCGCCGACGGCATCACGGCCGCCGTCATCGACGCGTCCTTCGCCGTGGAGCCCGGCGAGATCTTCGTGGTCATGGGGCTGTCCGGGTCCGGCAAGTCCACGCTGCTGCGCATGCTCAACGGTCTGCTGGAGCCGACCGCCGGGCACGTCCGCTTCGGCGGCGAGGACCTCACCGAGATCAGTGAGCGCCAGCTGCGCGAGGTCCGCTCCAAGAAGATCAGCATGGTCTTCCAGCACTTCGCGCTCTTCCCGCACCGCAGCGTCCGTGACAACGCTGCCTACGGTCTTGAAGTGCAGGGCGTGCCCCGCGCCGAGCGCGAACGCCGCGCCGACGAGGCGCTCGCCCTGTGCGGCCTGGCCGGCTGGGAGAAGTCCTGGCCCGACGAGCTGTCCGGCGGCATGCAGCAGCGTGTGGGCCTGGCCCGCGCGCTGGCCACCGACGCCGACCTGCTGCTCATGGACGAGTCCTTCAGCGCGCTGGACCCGCTGATCCGCCGCGACATGCAGGACCAGCTGATCGAGCTGCAGAAGACCCTGAAGAAGACCATCGTCTTCATCACCCACGACCTCAACGAGGCCATGCGCCTGGGCGACCGCATCGCCGTCATGCGCGACGGCGAGATCGTGCAGATAGGCACGGCGCAGGACATCCTCATACGTCCCGCCAACGACTACGTCGCCTCCTTCACCCAGGACGTCGACCGCTCCCGTGTGCTCACCGCCGGAGCCGTCATGGAGACCGAACTGCGCGGCGACGAGGCCGACTGCGCCTGCGAGACGGCGACGCCCGAGACCCCGTTCACCGAGCTGTGCGCGATCAGCGCCCGCGTGCCGCACGCCGTGGCGGTCGTCGACGGCGAGGGCGGCCTCGTGGGCGTGGTGCCCTCGCGCCGTCTCATCGGCTTCCTGGGCGACGAGCAGGCCGACGCCGGCACCTGCGACTCCCCGCGCGACAAGGGCCCCGAGAAGGTGATGGCCCGTGCCTAGGATTCCGCTCGGCGACTGGGTCAACAACGCCGTCGACTGGCTGCTCGAACACGTCGCGTGGCTCTTCGACTTCCTGAAGACCGTCTTCACCGGCACCTACGACGGCATCAACGCCGTCCTCCAGGCGCCCGAACCGCTGCTCCTCGTCGGCATCTTCGCGGTCATCGCCTTCTGGCTGCGCGGCACGCTCGCCGGTGTTCTCACCTTCCTCGGATTCGCGTTCATCGTCTCCATGGAGCTGTGGGAGAACGCGATGATCACCCTGGCGCTGGTGCTCGTCGCGACCATCATCGCGCTGGTCGTCGCGGTGCCCGTGGGCATCTGGGCGGCCCGCTCCGACCGGGTCAGCGGCATCGTCCGGCCCGTGCTGGACTTCATGCAGACGCTGCCCGCGATGATCTACCTCATCCCGGCGATCCTGTTCTTCGGCACCGGCGCCTCCGCGGGCATCGTCGCCACCCTGATCTTCGCGCTCGCCCCGGGCGTGCGCATGACCGAGCTGGGCATCCGCCAGGTCGACAAGGAGCTCGTCGAGGCCGCCGAGGCCTTCGGCACCACCCCCCGCAACACCCTGCTGCGCGTCCAGCTCCCGCTGGCGCTGCCCACGGTGATGGCGGGCGTCAACCAGGTCATCATGCTCGGCCTGTCCATGGCCGCGATCGCCGGCATGGTCGGCACCGGCGGCCTCGGCGGCGACGTCAACGAGGCCATCGGCCAGCTCAACGTCGGCCTCGGCTCCGAGTCCGGCGTGGCCATCGTGATCCTCGCGATCTACCTGGACCGCATGACCAGCGCCCTGGGCACCCAGGTCTCGCCGCTCGGTCGGCGCGCCGCCGCCAAGGCCCGCAGCATGGGCGGCCTGAAGATCTGGTCCTACCGGCCGCGCCCGCAGGTCGCCATGGTCGGCGTCGTGATCCTGGCGCTGGTGGCCGGCGGCATGGGCATGTTCGGCGGCTCCGGCGACGCCAAGAACGTCGCCGACGGCAAGAACGTCGGCCAGGGCAAGCAGGTCACCCTCGGCTACGTCCCGTGGGACGAGGGCGTCGCCTCCACCTTCCTGTGGAAGGAGATCCTCGAACAGCGCGGCTACGAGGTGGAGGCCAAGCAGTTCGACGCCGGGCCGCTCTACACCTCCCTCGCGCAGGGCGACATCGACATCGTCACCAACTCCTGGCTGCCGACCACCCACGAGCAGTACTGGCAGAAGTACGGCGACCGGCTCGACGACCTCGGCTCCTGGTACGACGAGACGTCGCTGGAGCTGACCGTCCCCGCGTACATGAAGGACGTCAACTCGCTGGCGGACCTCAAGGGCAAGGCCGACCTCTTCGGTGGCAAGATCACCGGCATCGAGGCCAGCGCCGGTGAGATGGCCCTGCTGAAGAGCAAGGTGCTGGGGGAGTACGGCCTCGACAAGGAGTACAAGGTCGTCGACAGCTCCACCCCGGCGATGCTGGCCGAGCTGAAGCGGGCCATGAGCAAGAAGGAACCGATCGTCGTCACGCTTTGGTCCCCGCACTGGGCGTACAACGACCTCGACCTGAAGAAGCTCGAGGACCCCAAGGGCGCCTGGGGCGAGGGCGACGGCGTGCACACGCTGTCCCGCAAGGGCTTCGCCGGCGACGACCCCGCCGTCGCCCGGTGGCTGAAGGACTTCGAGCTCACCGAGAAGCAGCTCACCAGCCTCGAGGCCGAGATCAACAAGGCCGGCAAGGGCAAGCAGCAGGACGCCGTCCGTGCCTGGCTGAACGACAACCCGGGCGTCGTCGACAAGCTGGCCCCGGTCGAGGGCGGCTCCGGTGACACCCCCGCCGAGGCCAAGCGGCCCGTGGACGTGGCCTGGTTCCCCTGGGACGAGGACATCGCCGTCACCTACCTGTGGAAGAACGTCCTCGAGCGGCGCGGCTACAAGCTGAACCTGAAGCAGATGGACGTCGGCCCGGTCTACACCGGCCTGGCCTCCGGCGACCTCGACCTCAACTTCGACGCCTGGCTGCCCCACGCCCAGAAGAACTACTGGGAGAAGAACAAGGACAACCTCACCGACCTGGGCACCTGGTACGAGCCGACCTCACTGGAGATCGCCGTCCCCTCGTACGTGAAGGACGTCAAGTCCCTCGCGGACCTCAAGGGCAAGGCCGACCTCTTCGACGGCAGGATCATCGGCATCGAGCCCGGCACCGGTGAGATGCAGTTGCTCAAGAACGAGGTCATGCCGGGCTACGGCCTGGAGGACGAGTACGAGGTCGTCGACGGCTCCACGCCGGCGATGCTGGCCGAGCTCAAGCGCGCCCTGGCCAAGAAGGAGCCGGTCGCGGTCACGCTCTGGTCGCCGCACTGGGCGTACAGCGAGTACGAGCTGACCAAGTTGAAGGACCCGAAGAAGGCCTTCGGTGAGGGCAACACGATCCGCACCATCTCCAGCAAGAAGTTCCCCGAGCAGTATCCGCAGCTCACCAAGTGGATCAAGGGCTTCCACATGAGCGAGGACGAGCTCGGCACCCTGGAGGCCGAGATCAAGAACCGCGGTCAGGGCCACGAGGAGGAAGCCGTCGCGGCCTGGCTGGAGGAGCACCCGGACATGGTCGAACGGATGACCCCGCAGTAGTACGAGCAGTACGGTCGGTTCCCCGAGGGGTGGGCCGGTCGCGCCCGTTGACGGCGCGGCCCGGCCCACCCCTCGGGTCGTCCTCGGTGGGGACACGGTAAGGATCCGGACAACCACGGAGCGCCAAGCCCCCGCCTGAGCCTCGGGTACCGGGGCGGGACGGACGGGTGGGAACATGGAGTGCGGTCCACGCCTTGAACCGGTGAGGTGTCCGGCGTGGTGGACGGGGTGGCCGTCCGTTGGCGAGAAATGTGAGGTCCCGGCCACCGCACCGTGACGTCGATGTGACGGCCGCATGAAACGGTTTGCCGAACATGCGTAGGGTGCAGAGAACTCATCAGGAGGACGGCGCCCGGGGGCGGGTGCCGCGGCGGTACGGCGACGAGTGAAGGAGGGAGCCGGAGCGATGGGCGACCACAAAGATCAGCACCTTCGGGTGGGCGCGGCCGTACGGCGGCGGCGCCGGGCCCTCGAGCTCACCCTCGCCGTAGTGTCCGAGCGCAGCGGTCTGTCCGTGCCCTTCCTGAGCCAGATCGAGAACGACCGGGCGCGGCCCAGCCAGACCTCCCTGGAGAAGGTCGCCGACGCCCTGCGCACCACCGCCGTGGAGCTGCTGGCCGCCGCCGACCCCGCGTGCAGCGTGGACGTGGTCCGCGCCGAGGACCCGGACCCGGAGCTGGCCCCCCAGGTGCGCTCCCTGGTGCGCGGACACCACCAGATGCACGCCTCGGAGTTCACCGGCGACCACGACGCGGGCCGGGAACTGCAGTACCGCAACGACCAGTTGATGTACGTCGCCGAGGGAGCCGTGGAGATCGAGGCCGAGGGCCGCGCCTACCGGCTGGGGCGTGGCGACACGCTGTACCTCACCGGCGGGGTGCGGCACCGCTGGCGGGCCACGGTGCCCGACACCCGGCTCGTCGTGGTCGCCGTCGCCGAGCACATCGAGGCGGTCCGTGACCGGCCACGCCGGTGAGGGTCGTTTCGCTCGTCCCGTCGCTGACCGAGGCCGTGGCCGTGACGGTCCCCGGTGCCCTGGTCGGCGCCACCGACTGGTGCACGCACCCCGCCGGCCTCGACGTCGTACGCGTCGGCGGCACGAAGAACCCCGCCGTCGAGCGGGTCCTCTCCCTCGCCCCCGACCTGGTGGTCGCCAACGAGGAGGAGAACCGCGCCCCCGATCTGGACGCCCTGCGCGCGGCGGGCGTCGAGGTGCTGGTCACCGAGGTGCGTACCGTGCCGCAGGCCTTCACCGAGCTGGCCCGGGTGCTGGCGGCCTGCGGCGCGGCGTCCCGGCCCCGGTGGCTGGACGAGGCGGAGGCGGCCTGGTCGGCCCTGCCGTCCGCCGAGCCGCGCCGCACGGCCGTCGTACCGATCTGGCGCAGACCCTGGATGGTGCTGGGCCGGGACACCTTCGCGGGCGACGTACTGGCCCGCCTCGGCGTCGACCACCTGTACGCCGGGCACGCCGAGCGCTATCCGAAGATCCCGGTCGAGGAACTGCGGGCGGCCCGCCCGGACATCGTGGTCCTGCCGGACGAGCCGTACCGCTTCACCGCCGACGACGGGCCGGAGGGCTTCCCGGGTCTGCCCTGCGCCCTCGTCGACGGGCGCTGCCTCACGTGGTACGGGCCGTCGCTGGGTGAGGCGCCCCGGGTGCTGGGCGCGGCCCTGCGAGCAGCGCACCGCTGACCACGCCGCGCGCGGTGTGCACGGCGGCCACCGCCCAGGCGACGACGAGGACGGCGTACAGCAGGACGCCGAGTCCGTCGTAGGCGGCGAGGCCCGTGTGCCGGGCCAGCGCCTCGGCGCCGGTGACACAGGTGCCCACCGGGAAGGTGAACGACCACCACGTCATCGAGAAGCCCATGCCCGCCCGCCGGGCCCGGACGACGTGCGCGACGGCGAGGCACAGCCACATCAGGGCGAAGCCCATCACGGGCACGCCGTACAGCACGGCGAGCACCCCGAAGCCCTCGGCGTAGGGGCCCGGTACGACCCCCGGGGCCACGTCCGCGAACTTTCCCACCGCGGTCGTCGACTGCCCGAGCGGGCCGAGCACCAGGAACAGCGACGGGGTGAGCGCGAGCGGGAGCGGGCCGCCGGTGAGCAGCCGGCCGAAGATCACCGGCAGCGTCACCAGGGTCGCGAGCAGACTCACCCCGAACAGGGCGACACAGGCGAGCAGCAGCGTCTCGCGGGGCTGCCCCGGCGGGAGATGGGGGACCAGCAGCGGACCGACGGCCGCGGACACCATCGGCGCGACCAGCGGAAGCAGCCACACGGGAGACGCCTGCCCAGGCTCTATTCGGTGGCGTACGGCCATCAGGTACGGCACGGCGACCGCCGCCGCGAGTCCGACGACCGTACCGGCGGTGAACAGCACGGCGTCGAGGGCGACCGCGGCCGGTGTGCCGATCCAGTCCCGGCCGAGGGACACGGCGCCGCCGCCGACGGCCAGCAGCGCCATCGACAGACAGCCGTAGAACGGGGCCGCCGCCGGGTCGAGCAGATGGGCGCGGGCCTGGTCGCGGTGGTGGCGCCAGTGCAGGGACCGGGCCACGAGCAGGACGGCGAGCAGGACGAGGGACAACGCCCAGACCGTGGTGCAGACGGCGCGCAGCCCGGGCACGTGCCCCGGCAGCGTCGCGCCCGCGGTGCCGACGATGGCGGTGCCCATGACGCAGGCGTACCAGTTCGGCCCGAGATGACGGACGGCCGGGACGCGACGGGGCGGGGCGGCGGCGGGGGACAGGGGCTGGGCTGCGGTGACCATGCGACCACGGTCCCGGTGGCCGAAGGCCCTGACCAGGGATCATGTTCCTATGAGGGCATAAGCTGGAGTTATGAGCAGCAGTGCGGGTGGTACGGGCGGTGCGGGCAGGACGGAGGGCGGTCAGGACACACCGGGGCGGCAGGTGGCGGGTTCGCTGGCGCACCGGGTTCCGGATCTCGGCGCCATGGAGTTGCTGCTGGCGGTGGCGCGCCTCGGCAGTCTCGGCGGGGCTGCCCGCGAGCTGGGCATCACCCAGCCGGCCGCCAGCAGCCGCATCCGCTCGATGGAACGCCAGCTGGGGGTCGCCCTGGTGGACCGCTCACCGCGGGGGTCCCGGCTCACCGACGCCGGCGCACTGGTCACGGACTGGGCCCGCCGGATCGTGGAGGCGGCCGAGGCGTTCGACGCGGGTGCGCAGGCGCTGCGGGACCGGCGGGACTCGCGGCTGCGGGTGGCGGCGAGCATGACGATCGCCGAGTATCTGCTGCCGGGCTGGCTGGTCGCCCTCCGCGGCCAGCTGCCGGACACCGCGGTGTCGCTGCTCGCCGGGAACTCCGCGGCGGTGGCGGAGCGTCTGCTGTCCGGCGAGGCCGACCTGGGGTTCGTGGAGGGGGTCAGCGTTCCGTCGGGCCTCGACTCGGCCGTCATCGCCCACGACCGGCTGATCGTCGTGGCCGCACCGGGGCACCCGTGGGCCCGTCGCCGACGTCCGCTCGCCGCGGCAGAACTGGCGGCGACCCCGCTCATCCTGCGGGAGAAGGGCTCCGGAACCCGGCAGGTCCTCGACGCGGCGCTGGGCGGACTGGCCCGCCCCCTGATCGAACTGTCCTCGACCACGGCGGTGAAGGCGGCGGCCGTGGGCGGCGCCGGCCCCTCCGTCCTCAGCGAACTCGCCGTCGGCGAGGAGCTGGCGACCCGGCGCCTGGTGAGCGTCCCGGTGGCCGACGTCGCCCTCGCCCGCGACCTGCGGGCGGTATGGCCAACGGGCCACCGCCCGACGGGCCCGGCCCGCCAACTCCTCTCCCTGACCCGAGCCTGACCCTGCCCGCGGCTCCGCCCGGGCCGGGTGACCTCGTCGTTCGCCCCCGGGGCTGTTCGTGCGGACTGCGCCGGGGGCGGATGGCGTCGTCCGGGCCCGGACGCTGATCGCGCCGCCCGCGCCGGGAGCTGGTCGCGTCGCCCACCGGAGCTGCCGTGCGAGGGCGCCGTTTCTCGAACCTCGCGCCCAGCGCGCACCGGCTCTCGCCCGCAGCAGCGTCGCCGCCGCCTCCTCCACGGTCGGGGCCGCCCCGGTCGCGGCGCCGGCCGTCGGCGGAGGGCGGGGCGGTCGTCATACGCGTCCCGGCTGCCGAACGTACCCGCCCTGCTCACCAGCCCCGTCGCTTTCCGTCGGCCGGGCGTGGCGGCTGTCGCCGCTGACCGGAGCCCCGGCCCACGGGCCGACGCTCCGCCTGCGCACCCGCACACGCGTCCCTGCTCACCCGCCGCGTCGCTTCCCTCCCGGACGGGCGCGGCGGCTGTGGTCGCTGGACGGCCCCGTGCCGCCCGCCGAGGCTCGGCCCGCAGCCGCCCGCAGCCGCCCGCAGCCGCCCGCAGCCGCCCGCAGCCGCCCGCACGCGCCCCCGCTCACCCCGCCGCGTCGCCTCCCCGCGCGCCGGGCCGGGCGTCAGGTTCCGGTCAGTCCGGTGTCGATGCGTCGACCAGGGCTCGCATCACCCGTACGTCCTCGCCCATCTCCGGGTGCCACTGCACGCCGAGGACCCAGCCGGGGGCGGACGGCAGTTCCAGGGCCTCCACCGTGCCGTCCGCCGCGTGGGCCGACGGGACCAGGCCCGTGCCCAGCCGGTCCACCGCCTGGTGGTGGTACGTCGGCACGAACGTCTCCTCGGGCACGACACCGGCGTACAGCGTCCCCGGTACCGGCTTGACCGGGTGGCCGCCGAACACGCCGACCACCTCGGCGTGGCCCTCGATGTGCTGGACGAGGGTGCCGCCCAGGGCGACGTTCAGCAGCTGCATGCCCCGGCAGACGCCCAGCAGCGGGAGGTGTGCGTCCAGGGCCGCCTCGATGAGCGCCAGCTCCCAGGTGTCCCTGGCCCGGGCCGGCGGGCCGGTGCGCGGTCCGGGCTCGGCGCCGTAGCGGACCGGCTCGACGTCGGGGCCGCCCGCGATCACGAGCCCGTCCAGGCGGGCGACGGTCGCCGCGGCGTGCTCCGGCACGTCGGGCGGCAGCATCGCGGCCAGCCCGCCGGCCCGCTGCACGAGCCGCGGATACCCGGCCGGCAGCAACGCCGCATCCAGCTCCCACACGCCCCAGCGCGCCCCGGACTCCAGGTACGTACTGACGCCGATCAGCGGCCTGTCCGTCATGCGACCTCCGACCTCCCGTCGTAGCCGGTAATGGCGCTTCCCCATACCTTTGCCGCACCACGCCATGCCGGCAACCCGCTCACGCCAGAAACCCGCGCAGCAGCGCCGCCGTCCCCGCGCAGTGCTCCCGCATGATCTCCCGCGCCCCGTCCGCGTCCCCGTCGAGCACGGCCTCCACGAGCGCGGTGTGCTGCCGCTGCGAGTGCTCCAGGTTGCGCACCAGCAGGGGGATGCAGTCCAGCAGGCCGTTCACCGTCGCCCGTACGCGCGCGTACTGCGCGGTCAGCGTCGGCGAGCCGCACAGCTCGGCGATCGCCAGGTGCAGCATCGTGTCGAGCCGCCGGTACTCCGCCAGCGGCGCGTCGTGCGTGCCCTCCAGCGCCGTGCGCAGCCGCGCCGCCCGCCCGTCCGTCAGCCCGTGCGCCGCGCACAGCCCGGCCGCGCCCACCTCCAGCACCTCCCGGAAGCGCAGCACGTCCTCGAGGTCCACCCCGGCGATCCGGCGCCGCAGCTCGACCTCCCCGCCGGCGTCCGGGCGCGGCAGCACGAACGTGCCCCCGTACCGGCCGCGCCGGGCCTCCACCAGCCCCTGGTCCTGGAGCACCCGCAGCACCTCGCGCAGCGTCACCCGGCTGATCCGCAGCCGCTCCGCCAGCTCCCGCTCCGAGGGCAGCCGCTCACCGGCGGGCACCAGGCCCAGCCTGACGACCTGGAGGATCTGCTCCAGCGCCTCCTCGAAGCCGTTCCCCGCCCGCACCGGCCGCAGCACCGGCGTGAGCCGGTCCGGCGCATTCCCCGCGGTGTGCTCCGGCATGCGGCCGCGCCCCCTTCCCAAGCAATGGTTCCCAGCAATACCTTATGGTCCCCGGCCAGAAGGAGCCCTCCCCGTGGCAGACCGCACACCCCCGCTCGGTGTCGAGGAACTGCACGCAGCCGTCGCGGGCGGCGAGATCGACACCGTCGTCCTGGCCTTCCCCGACATGCAGGGCCGCCTCCAGGGCAAGCGGTTCGCCGCGCGCTTCTTCCTCGACGAGGTCCTGAGACACGGCACCGAGGGCTGCAACTACCTCCTCGCCGTCGACGCCGACATGAACACCGTCGACGGCTACGCGATGTCCTCCTGGGACCGCGGCTACGGCGACTTCGCCCTGCACACCGACCCGGCCACCCTGCGCCGCCTGCCGTGGCACGAGGGCACCGCGATGGTCTTCGCCGACCTCGCCTGGGAGGACGGCTCCCCGGTGCTCGCCGCACCCCGGCAGATCCTGCGCCGCCAGCTCGAACGCCTCGCCGGACACGGGTACACCGCCCAGGTCGGCACGGAGCTGGAGTTCATCGTCTTCCGGGACACCTACGAACAGGCCTGGGACGCCAACTACCAGGGCCTGACCCCCGCCAACCAGTACAACGTCGACTACTCGGTCCTCGGCACCGGCCGCGTCGAACCCCTGCTGCGCCGCATCCGCAACGAGATGGCCGGCGCCGGCCTCACCGTCGAGTCCGCCAAGGGCGAGTGCAACCCCGGCCAGCACGAGATCGCCTTCCGCTACGACGAGGCCCTGGTCACCTGCGACCAGCACGCCGTCTACAAGACCGGCGCCAAGGAGATCGCCGCCCAGGAGGGCATGTCGCTCACCTTCATGGCCAAGTACAACGAGCGCGAGGGCAACTCCTGCCACATCCACCTCTCGCTCGCGGACGCCGACGGCCGCAGCGTCATGGCCAGCGGCCACAAGGGCGGCATGTCGAAGGTCATGCGCCACTTCCTCGCCGGTCAGCTCGTCGCCCTGCGCGAGTTCTCCCTCCTGTACGCCCCGCACATCAACTCCTACAAGCGGTTCCAGCCCGGCTCCTTCGCCCCCACCGCCGTCGCCTGGGGCCACGACAACCGCACCTGCGCCCTGCGCGTCGTCGGCCACGGACGCTCCCTGCGCTTCGAGAACCGGCTCCCCGGCGGCGACGTCAACCCGTATCTCGCGGTGGCCGGCATGGTGGCGGCCGGTCTGCACGGCGTCGAGCAGCGCCTGGAGCTGCCCGAGCCCTGCCCCGGCAACGCCTACGCCGCCGACTTCGCGCACGTCCCCACCACCCTGCGCGAGGCCGCCGAGCTCTGGGAGAACAGCACCCTCGCCAAGGCCGCCTTCGGGGACGAGGTCGTCGCCCACTACCGCAACATGGCGCGCGTCGAACTCGACGCCTGCGACGCCGCGGTCACGGACTGGGAGCTGCGCCGCTCCTTCGAACGCATGTGAGGCCCCACGTGTCCCATGAGCCGCATGAACTGCGCGTACTGAACCCCGCCACCGAAGAGGTCCTCGCCACCGTCCCCGCCGCCTCGGCCGCCGACGTCGACGCCGCCGTCGTACGGGCCGCACGGGCGCAGGAGCGCTGGGCGGCGCTCGCCCCCGGCGACCGTGCCCGGCTGCTGCGCCGGTTCGCCGCGGCGGTGGACGCGCACCTGGAGGAACTGGCGCTGCTGGAGGTCCGGGAGGCCGGACACACCGTCGGCAACGCCCGCTGGGAGGCCGGCAACGTCCGCGACCTGCTCGACTACGCCGCCGGGGGAGTGGAGCGGCTCACCGGACGTCAGATCCCGGTCGCCGGCGGCCTGGACGTGACCGTCCTCGAACCCCTCGGCGTCGTCGGCGTCATCGCGCCCTGGAACTTCCCGATGCCGATCGCGGCCTGGGGCACGGCACCGGCGCTCGCGGCGGGCAACGCGGTCCTCCTCAAGCCCGCCGAGACCACCCCGCTGACCGCGCTGCGGCTGGCCGCACTCGCCCTGGAGGCCGGCCTGCCCGAAGGCCTGTTCCAGGTGCTGCCCGGGCACGGGCCCGTCGCGGGCGACGCTCTCGTCGAGCACCCCGGCGTCGCGAAGATCGTCTTCACCGGGTCGACCACCGTGGGCCGACAGGTGGCGGCCAAGGGCGCCGCCCTCCTCAAGCCCGTCACCCTGGAACTCGGCGGCAAGAGCCCCAACATCGTCTTCGCCGACGCGGACATCGAGGCCGCGGCAGCCGCCACGCCGATGTCCTTCCTCGACAACTCCGGCCAGGACTGCTGCGCCCGCACCCGCATCCTCGTCCAGCGCACCGTGTACGACCGCTTCCTCGCCCTCCTGGCCCCCGCGATCGAGGCCGTCCGCGTCGGCGACCCGGCCGACGACGGCACCGACATGGGACCGCTGATCTCCCGCGCCCAACTGGACCGCGTCCGCTCCTACGTCCCCGCCGACGCCGACGGCATCCGAGGCAAGGCACCCGAGGGCGGCCCCGGCCACTGGTTCCCGCCCACCGTCCTCACCGGCGTCGACCCGCACGCGCGCGTGGCCGTCGAGGAGGTCTTCGGCCCCGTCGCCGTCGTCCTGCCCTTCGAGGACGAGGCCGACGCGATCCGCCTGGCCAACGCCACCGACTACGGTCTGTCCGGCTCGCTCTGGACGCGGGACGTCGGCCGCGCCCTGCGCGTCTCCCGAGCGGTGCGGGCCGGCAACCTGTCCGTCAACTCCCACTCCAGCGTCCGCTACTGGACGCCGTTCGGCGGGTTCAAGCAGTCCGGCCTCGGCCGCGAACTCGGCCCGGACGCGCTGACCGCCTTCACCGAGACCAAGAACGTCTTCATCAGCAACGTCTCGCCGAGCACGGAGGCCTAGCCACTCATGACCGAGGACATCATCTGCCGCCGCCTGGTCGGCCGTACCGCCGTCGTCACCGGGGCCGGCAGCGGCATCGGCCTCGCCTCCGCCCGCCGGCTCGCCGCCGAGGGCGCGCACGTCGTCTGCGGCGACGTCGACGAGACCCGGGGCAAGGCGGCGGCCGAGGAGACCGGCGGCATCTTCGTCGAGGCCGACGTCACCGAACCCGAGCAGGTCGAGGCACTGTTCGCGGCGGCGTACGACACCTACGGCAGCGTCGACGTCGCGTTCAACAACGCCGGGATCTCGCCGCCCGACGACGACTCCATCCTGGAGACCGGCCTGGAGGCCTGGAAGCGCGTCCAGGAGGTCAACCTGACCTCCGTCTACCTGTGCTGCAAGGCCGCCATCCCGTACATGCGCCGCCAGGGCAGGGGCTCGATCATCAACACGGCGTCCTTCGTGGCCCGGATGGGCGCCGCCACCAGCCAGATCTCGTACACCGCCTCCAAGGGCGGCGTCCTCGCCATGTCCCGCGAGCTGGGCGTGCAGTTCGCGCGGGAGGGCATCCGCGTCAACGCCCTGTGCCCCGGGCCGGTCAACACCCCGCTCCTGCAGGAGCTGTTCGCCAAGGACCCGGAGCGGGCCGCGCGCCGCCTCGTCCACATCCCGGTCGGGCGGTTCGCCGAGGCGACGGAGATCGCCGCCGCCGTCGCCTTCCTGGCCAGCGACGACTCCTCGTTCGTGAACGCCACCGACTTCCTGGTGGACGGCGGGATCTCGGGGGCGTACGTCACACCGCTGTAGATCACCGCGGGCGGCGCCCTACAGTGCCGGAATGAGCATGACGCCTCCACCCGGCTGGTACCGCGATCCGTCGGGCCCGCACCAGGAACGCTGGTGGGACGGCACGGCCTGGACCGAGCACCGGCGCGCCCCCGAAACCGCCGGGTACGGGGCGGCCCCGCCCCCGATGCAGCAGCCGATGCAGCAGGCGGCGCCTCAGCCGGTGCAGCAGCCGGTGCCCCATATGCAGCCCGGCCAGCCGTCGACCGTGCCGCTGTTCACGGGCGGCGGCCCCGGGCAGCGGCAGCCGGGCGCGGGGGGCGGGCGCGGGAAGGCCGTCGCCCTCGTCACCGCCGCGGCCGTGCTCGTCGCGGCGATCGTCACCGGCGTGTTCGTCCTCGGCGAGGACGACGGCACCGGACCGCAGACGCAGACTCCGCCGGCCACGGCGACCGCCCCCGACCCCGCGCCGACGAGTGGCGCACCGGCCCCCTCGCCGACCGCGTCCGAGTCCCCCGCCGGCGTCCCGGACGTGGTCGAGGACCAGCTCAACGGCATCACCTTCCCGCTGCCGGACGGCTGGATCCCGCCGAAGTACGTCGCCGAGGACGACGTCATGATGATCACCGACGGCACCTACGACTGCCCCGCCGACGGCAGCGTCTGCCGGCACGGCCTCGTCATCTCCCGCACCGTCACGGCGAACGCCGAGTCCTCCCCGAAGACCCTCGCCGAGCAGGACATCGAGGACGCGGCCGACGACGCCTACGACCGCGACCTCGTCGGCAACCAGCCCTTCGGCGGCATCGAGTCCCACGAGGAGGTGGGGGCCGGGCCGGTCGCCGTCGCCGGACGTGCCGGGTACTACGTGCGCTGGCGGGTGAAGACGGCCAAGGGACCAGGCGGCTACGTCCAGTCGATGGTGTTCCCCTCGACCGTCGGCACCGAGTCCCCGATCCTCGTCCGCTACGTCTTCGACGCCGGTGCGGACGGACCGCCGCTCGCCGAGATGGACCGGATCACCAAGGGCATCCGGCCCGTCGGCGACGCGGACACGGGCGGCGGCGTGGGCAGCGGCCTCGGCCCGACGCAGTGAGCCGCCGGAGGAAGAGCGAGCCGCTAGAGAAAGGTGCGGCCCTCACCGCGGTACGTCGGCACCGTCGCCGTCACCGTGTCCCCCTCCACCAGGTGCAGCGCGTCGAACCGCTCGCACAGCTCACCGGCCTTGGCGTGCCGGAACCACACCTTGTCGCCGATGAGCAGGTCGTCGGCGGGCGAGCCGAGCAGCGGCGTCTGGACCTCGCCGGCGCCCTCCTGGGGGTCGTAGCGCAGCCCCTCGGGCAGATACGGCACCGGCAGGCGGTCGGCGCCGGCCGCGCCGGAGGCCGGGTAGCCGCCGCCGAGGACCGTCACGGCCCCGACCCCGGGGCGCCGTACGACGGGCTGCGCGAACAGCGCCGCCGGACGCCCGCTGAACGACGTGTAGTTGTCGAAGAGCCGCGGCACGTACAGCCCGGACCCGGCGGCGATCTCCGTGACCGCGTCCTCGGCGGCGGTGTGCTGCACGCTGCCCGTGCCGCCGCCGTTGACGAACTCCAGGCCCGGCACCACGGCCCGGACCGCCCGCACCACCGCGGCACGCCGCTCGGCGAGCTCCCGGCGGGCGGCGGCCTGCATCAGCCGCACGGCACGCGACCGGAACGGACGCCCCGCCACCGCGTCGCCGACCCCGGCGACATGCCCCTCGTACGCCATGATGCCGACGACCTCGAACCCCGGCCGGCGGGCCACCGCGCGGGCCAGATCGGCGACCTCGGCGGGGGAGTGCAGCGGCGAGCGCCGGGCCCCGACCCGCACCCGCCCGCCGAGCAACTTCAGCGAGGTGTCGAGCTCCAGGCAGACCCGTACGACTTCCCGGCCGCCGTCGCGTGCCGCGTCGAGGAGGTCCAGCTGCGCAGGGTCGTCGATCATCACGGTCACGGCGGAGGCGAGCTTGGGGTCGGCGGCCAGCTCCGCGTACCCGGCGCGGTCCGCCGACGGATAGGCGAGCAGTACGTCCTCGAAACCGGAGCGGGCCAGCCACAGCGACTCGGCCAGGGTGAACGACATGACGCCCGCGAAACCCTCCTTGGCCAGGACCCGTTCGAGCAGCGCACGGCAGCGCACGGACTTGCTGGCGACCCGGATCGGCTTGCCGCCGGCCCGGCGGACCAGGTCGTCCGCGTTGGCGTCGAAGGCCTCCAGGTCCACGATGGCCACGGGGGCGTCCAGATGGGCGGTGGCCCGGTCGTAACGGGCCCGGTCGGCGGCGCGCGGAGTCATGGACGCAGCCTGCCAGACAGGATTACCGCAGGGTAGGGGGACGTTCCGGGCCAATGCCGCGGGCCCGCGGACTGGTTCCCCGCCGGGCCGGGGCACGCCGTAGAGTGACGCGCACGCACGGCGGTACGGCCCCGGCGGCCGGACCCCGGGGGCCGCGCCGGGATGGCGGTCCTCTCGTGCGGGTATGCGTGCCCGGGACGGACCGTTCCGCGCCGGGCCGGGGCAGGAGACCACATCACCGGCCCGCGCCGGAGAAACGGCCCGGTCCCGAGGAAACGGGGGAGCATGAGCACGGAAGCACGCCGCGCCCCCCTCCCCCCACACCCCCCGACTCCACCCCACCCCGCCGCCCCGCCGCACCCCGAGAGCCAGCCGCGCCTCGGTGGTGCGCCGCGCTTCGAGGAGCCGGCCGGCCCCGGTGGGGTGTCCCGTGCGGACGGTCCGCCGCGTCCCGACGTGGCGCCGGGCGCCGGCGGATCGCCGCGGCGTGACGTCCTGGCCGGTGCCGCCGTGCCGCCCCGGCCCGGTGTCCCGCCGCGTCCTGCCCAGGCGCCGGCGGCACGCGGCGCCGACGCGGCCGCGTCGGACCGGCGTCCGCCGGCGACGCGGAACCCGGACCGGAACAGTGAGCCGGCCCGGGACCGGGAAGGAGACGCCGGTACGGGGTATGGCATGCGGCGGGCCGAGGGGCCGTCGGACGACCGGACGTCGGGGGAGCAGAGCCCCGCCGAGGACGACGGCCGCCGTGCCTACCCACGCTTCCGGCTCACCCGTACCCACAGCAGCGCCTCCGCCACCGACCCCGCGCCCCCACCCCCGCGCGCCTCCGCCCGCTTTCCCGACGCCCCGCCGACCGTCGGCCGCGAGGCGTCGGGCGACAGCGGTGCGTCGCAGGCGGACCGCCCGGCCGCGCCGGCCGCACACGGTACGGGCGCCCCCGCGCAGCCCCCGCGAGAGCGCACCGCGGCGCACGTACCGCCCCACCGCCCCGGAGTCCCCGCGGAGACCCCGTCGGAGACGACCACGCGCCTGCGCCCGATCCCGGCGGAACAGGAACAGGAGCAGGAGCCCGAGCACGAGCCGGAGCAGACGTCGCGCACGCAACGGACGGCCGGCCCCGCGGACGCCCCCGTCCCCGCCGCTCCCGACCCCGCCCTGTCCTGGAGTGCCCCCACGGCGCCCGGCGCCGGCCGGCCCCTCGTGTCGTTCGGGGCGCCCGAGGGATACGACGAGCACGCCCGGCCACGCCCCCTCGGTGGGCGTCTGCGGCGTCCCCAGGCCGTCGCCGCCGCCGTCTGCCTCGTGCTCGGGCTGGGACTCGTCACCGGCGCCGTCACCGGCAGCTGGCTCGCCGGGGACTCCGGGGACGCCGACGCGCGCAGCGCCTTCACCGCGGCCGGGGACCTGTGGCACAGCGTGCCGGTCGACCGGCTGTTCCCACCCACCGTGCAGGGCCGGGGCGCCGGCCCCGGCGGCGCCGACCGCACCTGGACGCGGGTCGCCGTCGCCCCGGACAGCGGCTGCGAGGGCGCCTTCGACCCGCTGCTCGCCAAGGTCGTCGACCCGGTGGGCTGCCGGCGCCTGCTGCGCGCCACCTACACCGACGCCACCCGCAGCCACGTCACCACCGTCGGCCTGCTCTTCGCCAAGGCCGACGCCGCCGCCATGACCTCGCTGGCGGGCCGGTTCGAGAAGGAGGGCCTGGGCCGCCGCGACGACCTCATGCCCCTGCCGTACGCCGCGAAGGCCACCGTCGCTGCCGAGTTCGGCGCCGATCAGCGGGCCTCGTGGACGGTCTCCGTCCTCACCGACGCGCCCGTCGTCGTCTACGCCGTCTCCGGCTGGGCCGACGGCCGCACCGTCGACGATCCCCAGCCCGCCGAGGAGGCCATGGAGGCCGGCGCCTCCTCCGCACCCGCCCAGGCCGGCCTCGGCCACGAGGCGCAGGGCCTCGCCGACCGCGTCGAACGCGCCCTGCGCAAGAACGTCGGCCCGGCCACGGAGCACCCGTCGTGAACGCCCCCCACCGCCGCCGCGCAGGCGCCCTGAGCCTGTTCCTCGCCGCCGCCCTCGTCCTCGCCCCGGCGCCCGCCGCGCACGCCGACGGCATCCGCGCCCAGCAGTGGGCCCTGGACGCCATGCACACCCAGGAGGCGTGGCGCACCACCAAGGGCGCCGGCGTCACCGTCGCCGTCCTGGACACCGGCGTCGAGGCCGACCACCCGGACCTGGCCGGCAACGTCCTCACCGGCAAGGACCTGGTCGGCTTCGGCGCGAGCGAGGGCGACCGCGCCTGGGCCCGGCACGGCACCGCCATGGCCGGCATCATCGCCGCCCACGGCCACGGCGCCGACAACACCGAGGGCGTCATGGGCATCGCCCCGGAGGCGAAGATCCTGCCCGTCCGCGTGATCCTGGAGGACGGCGACCCCTCCCGCGCCAAGGCCCGCAAGACCCGCGGCAACGCCCTCGCCGAGGGCATCCGCTGGGCCGCCGACCACGGCGCCGACATCATCAACCTCTCCCTCGGCGACGACTCCGCCTCCGCCCACCCCGAGCCCGCCGAGGACGAGGCCATCCAGTACGCCCTGAAGAAGGGCGTGGTCGTCGTCGCCTCGGCCGGCAACGGCGGCGAGCTGGGCGACCACGTCTCCTACCCGGCCGCCTACCCGGGCGTCATCGCCGCGACCGCCGTCGACCGCTACGGCACCCGCGCCTCGTTCTCCACCCGCCGCTGGTACGCCACGGTCAGCGCCCCCGGCGTCGACGTGATCATCGCCGACCCCGACCACCGGTACTACGAGGGCTGGGGCACCAGCGCCGCCTCCGCCTTCGTCTCCGGTGCCGCGGCCCTGGTGAAGTCGGCCCACCCGGACCTCACCCCGGCCCAGGTCAAGAAGCTCCTGGAGGACACGGCCCGCAACGCCCCCGCCGAGGGCCGCGACGACTCCCGCGGCTTCGGCTTCGTCGACCCCGCCGCCGCCATCGAGGCCGCCGCACGTCTGAAGCCGGAGGGCCTGAAGGCGGCGGCGTACGGCGAGGAGTACTTCGGCTCCGGCCCGGACGCCCCCGCCTCCGACGACGGGCCCTCGGCCTGGGCGGCGCCGCTGGCCGGCGGCGCGGGCGGCGTCCTGATGGTCGCCGCCGTGGTCCTGTGGCGGGGCCGTCGCGAACGCTACGACGACTTCTGACCGCGGAGAGCGGGCCCGCCGCCGGCACCGCCCCGGGCGGCGCACACGGACACCGCCGCCCGCGCCACCTCCTCGGTCAGCGCGATCCCCGCCGCCAGGGTCGCGCTGCCCCGCGACACCACCGCCACCAGGTGGTCGCGACCGTCCGACGGGACCCGCCCGATGCTGTTGACCACCCACAGCCCGGTGGTGCTGCGGCGCAGCCAGCCGTTTTTCAGCGCCCACCCCGAGCCGTCGTGGCCGTCGGCCGCCGCCGACACCCCCCACCGCTGTCCGTCGGCGATCCGCCCCATCAGCCCCCGCACATACGTCCGCGAGGCCTCGCTCAGCCCGGAACCGTCCGCCACGAACACCTGGCGCAACAGCGCGACCTGATCGGCGGCCGTGGTCCGGGTGAGCCCCCACAGCCCGCCGTCGCCGCCCCGCGTCCGCGTGAGCCCGAAGCGCGCGTTCGCGGCGTCGAGCCCGTCCGCCGCCCCGATCGCCCGCCACAGCGCCGACGCCGAGTCGTTGTCACTGTTCGTGATCATGGCCACGGCGTACGACCTCTCGGCCGCGGTCGGCGCGCGCCCCGCGTCCTGCGCCTGGAGCAGCAGCGCCGCCAGGATGCCGACCTTCACGATGCTCGCCGTGTCGAAGACACCCGCGCCGTACGAGGCGCTCGCGCCGGAGTCCGTGTCGAGCACCGCCACCGACACCTCGGCCCCGTCCGCCACGGTCACCGACTCCATGGCCGCGGCCAGCAGCGCGTCACGGTCCACGTCCGGCCCCACCGTCCCCACCGATGCCTCCCCGCCCGCGGCTGCCGAGACCGACGACGATACGGCGCCGCCCCCGTCCTCGTGGGGCCCGCGACGAGCTGCTCACACCCTGGATTAAGGTCGGGGACCGTGGCGAACAAGAACATCCCCGACTCCGGCTACTCCGACGACGACGGCTCCGCCGACCCCCGGCTGAGCGCCGCGCTCGCCGCCTGGGCCGAGGACCGCACCGCCCTGGCACCGGTGCTGGAGGCGCTCAAGGGCGCCCGACTGCTGGTGCCCGTCGTGGCCGTCCTCGGCGAGGTGGAGGAGGACGAGAACGGGCTGCGCCGCGAGAAGACCAGCGACATGGCCGTACCGACCCTCAAGGCCGGCGACCGCACCGCGCTGCCCGCCTTCACGTCCACCGAGTCGCTCGCCCGCTGGGACCCCGGGGCCCGCCCCGTCGCCGTACCCGTGCACCAGGCGCTGCAGGCCGCCGCGCACGAGAAGGCGGACACGGTCGTACTGGACCTGGCGGGGCCGGTGCCGTTCGAGCTGACCGGAGCGGTGCTGCTGGCGCTGGCCGAGGGCCGTACGTCGATCGATCCGCTCGCCGACCCGGCCGTCGCCGAGGCCGTACGCGCCGCCCTGGCCGCCGAGCCCGCCGTACTCCGGGCCCACCTCGGGCCGGGCCGCGCGGACGGCACCCTGGCGCTGGTCCTGGATCCCGGGGCCGACCCGGCCACGGCCGCCCGCGCCGTCGCCGAGCGCCTGGCCGCCGACGAGACACTGAGGGCCCGCCTGGTGCGCGGCCTCGACCTGGCACTGCTGCCGGCCGGGGCGACGCCGCCGGGCGAGCCCTTGTACGTCAGGGGACAGGGTCAGCCGTAGATCGCTCCCGTGTACTTCTCGCCCGGCCCCTGGCCCGGCTCGTCCGGGATCAGCGAGGCCTCGCGGAAGGCCAGCTGGAGCGACTTCAGGCCGTCGCGCAGGGGGGCCGCGTGGAACGAGCTGATCTCGGTGGCGCTCGCGTCGAGCAGACCGGCCAGCGCGTGCACCAGCTTGCGGGCCTCGTCCAGGTCCTTGTGCGCGTCACCCTCCTCGGTCAGGCCCAGCTTCACGGCGGCGGCGCTCATCAGGTTGACGGCGACCGTGACGATCACCTCGACCGCGGGGACCTCGGCGATGTCGCGGGTCATGGCGTCGAAGTCGGGCGTCTCAGGAGGGGTCTCACTCATGCCGCCCACGATAGGCGCAGGGCGGCCGGTGGCCGTACCCGGCCCGGTCGCGGTCCCGGTTAGCCCTTCCCCTGCCGAGCTGCTAACCTTGTGTAACGACCGGTCGGACACGCACGCCCCACGGCTGCGAGCCCGGCCCACAAGTGGAGGCTCCGAACTCCCACCTGGCCGTCCTCAGGACGGCGGGTCACCGGTCAGGCGGTCCCGTCCCAGCGGCGGCGACCAGCCCGAAATCGCGCCCCGCGATCACACCGCGGCGGTGCTCCGGTAGCAGTTCCAGGAGCCCCGCCTGTGATCGTCCGGGGCATTTTTGTTGCGCCGGCGCGGTTAGGTCTATCGAACACAGACGTTACGCGGCTGTCCGCCAGACCGTCGCGTGGTGCTACCGAGGAGGATCCATCAGCGCCGAGCCCCGCATCAACGACCGGATTCGCGTTCCCGAGGTGCGACTTGTCGGTCCCAGCGGCGAGCAGGTCGGGATTGTCCCGCTTGCCAAGGCCCTGGAGCTTGCGCAGGAGTACGACCTCGACCTCGTCGAGGTCGCGGCGAACGCCCGTCCGCCCGTGTGCAAGCTCATGGACTACGGGAAGTTCAAGTACGAGTCGGCCATGAAGGCCCGTGAGGCGCGCAAGAACCAGGCGCACACGGTCATCAAGGAGATGAAGCTCCGGCCGAAGATCGACCCGCACGACTATGACACCAAGAAGGGTCACGTCGTCCGGTTCCTCAAGCAGGGCGACAAGGTCAAGATCACGATCATGTTCCGTGGTCGCGAGCAGTCCCGGCCGGAGCTCGGCTACCGACTGCTGCAGCGTCTCGCGGAGGACGTGGCCGACCTCGGGTTCGTCGAGTCGAACCCGAAGCAGGACGGCCGAAACATGATCATGGTTCTCGGTCCGCACAAGAAGAAGACCGAGGCGATGGCCGAGGCTCGCCAGGCGCAGGAAGCCCGCAAGGCGGAGGCGAAGGCCAACCCCGGCCGCTCGCAGAACGCTGCGGACGGCGACGCCGTGAACGCCGAGGCTCCGGCCGAGGCTTCCGCCGAGGCGTGACTCCGGGGGACGCCAGTCCCCAGGACGTAACCGATACAAGAGCGACGCTCCACCGTGCCCGGTTTCGCGACCGGGCATCGGAGCGCCACCGACGAGGAGAGAACGGCGCTATGCCGAAGAACAAGTCGCACAGCGGTGCCAGCAAGCGCTTCAAGATCACCGGCTCCGGCAAGGTGCTCCGTGAGCGCGCCGGCAAGCGCCACCTGCTCGAGCACAAGTCGTCCCGCGTGACGCGTCGCCTCACCGGCAACGCCGAGATGGCCCCGGGCGACGCCGCGAAGATCAAGAAGCTTCTCGGCAAGTGACGTACGGGCGCCACTGAGCGCCGTACGGCAGGACCGGGACCCATTCGACACCGGGCCGTGTGAGCACCACCGCGGCCCCGCTACAAGGAGTTAAAAAGTGGCACGCGTCAAGCGGGCAGTCAACGCCCACAAGAAGCGCCGGGCGATCCTCGAGCAGGCCTCCGGCTACCGCGGTCAGCGTTCGCGCCTGTACCGCAAGGCCAAGGAGCAGGTCACCCACTCGCTGGTCTACAACTACAACGACCGCAAGAAGCGCAAGGGTGACTTCCGCCAGCTGTGGATCCAGCGCATCAACGCCGCTGCCCGCGCCAACGGCATCACGTACAACCGCTTCATCCAGGGCCTGAAGGCCGCCAACGTCGAGGTCGACCGCAAGATCCTCGCCGAGCTGGCCGTCAACGACCCGAACGCGTTCGCCGCGCTCGTCGAGGTCGCGCAGAAGGCGCTGCCGAGCGATGTGAACGCGCCGAAGGCGGCGTGACGCTGCGCCGGCTTGAGCCGTAGTTGAAGGGACCCGCAGGCTTGGAGCCTGCGGGTCCCTTCGATTGCCCGCTGCCTTGGCCCGTCGTTCGGCTGCGGAGCCGTCGTGGCTGGTCGCGCAGTTCCCCGCGCCCCTGAAGGGGCGCTTCAGCCCGCGTTGATTTAGTTGTGAAGGTGAGAAGAGTGCGCCCCGCCGCCCCCGAGTTGATCTCCCCCCGGTCTCCCCGTGTCGCTGCCGCTCGGCGGCTTGGTAAGCGGAACTTCCGGGGGAAGGAGCGGCTGTTTCTGGCCGAGGGGCCGCAGGCCGTGCGGGAGGCCGCCGCGTACGGGGAGACGCTCGTCGAGCTGTTCGCCACGGTCGAGGCCGCCGAGCGGTACGCCGACATCGTCGGGGCCGCTCGTGACGTGGGCGCCCGGGTGCACCTCGCCGCCGACGCGGTGATCGAGGACATCTCCACCACCGTCACCCCGCAGGGGCTGGTCGGGGTCTGCCGGTTCCTGGACACGCCGTTCGAGGAGATCCTCGCCGCCCGGCCCAAGCTGGTCGCCGTCCTCGCGCACGTCCGCGACCCCGGCAACGCCGGCACCGTGCTGCGCTGCGCCGACGCCGCCGGCGCCGAGGCCGTCGTGCTCACCGACGCCTCCGTCGACCTGTACAACCCCAAGGCCGTACGCGCCTCCGTCGGCTCCCTGTTCCACCTGCCGGTCGCCGTCGGCGTACCCGTCGAGCGGGCCGTCGCCGGTCTCAGGGACGCCGGGGTCCGCGTCCTCGCCGCCGACGGTGCGGGCGAGCACGACCTCGACGCCGAGCTGGACGCCGGCACCATGGGCGGCCCCACCGCCTGGGTCTTCGGCAACGAGGCCTGGGGGCTGCCGGAGGAGACCCGCGCCCTCACCGACGCCGTCCTGCGCGTCCCGATCCACGGCAAGGCGGAGAGCCTGAACCTGGCCACCGCCGCAGCCGTATGTCTCTACGCGTCGGCACGTGCACAGCGCGCCGCCGGAGGCTGCCGCTCCGTCACCGAGAGCTAGTAGGGTGACCTGCCCAAGGCCCCTGCGCGGCTGAGAGGTGGGACACGGGGATGAGCGTCGGCACGAGCAGCGCGCCGGGAGCACGGGGGGCGGCGCGTCCGCCCGCGCCCCGCAGCCCCGGTGATCGCGTCGACCTCGGCATCGACCCCGACGAGCTGCCCGAGGGGCTCGTCGTCGCGGACGAGCGGGGCCGCGTCATCTGTTTCAACGCGGCCGCCGCGCGCATCACCGCCGTCCCCGCCGCCGACGCCTTCGGCCGGCCGTTGGAGAAGGTGCTGCCGTTGGAAGATCTCGAGGGCCGGCGCTGGTGGCAGCTGACCGACCCCTACGGCGGGCTCGCCATCCGCGTGCGCCAGCCCGAGCGCAACCTGCTGCTCCCCGGCGGACGGGAGGTCCTCGTCTCCGCCCGTTACGTCCGCACCGAGCGCCTCGGCCCCGTCCACCGCGTCGTCGTCACCCTGCGCGACACCGAGGCCCGCCGCCGCACCGAGCGCAGCCACGCCGAGCTGATCGCCACCGTCGCCCACGAGCTGCGCTCGCCGCTCACCTCCGTCAAGGGGTTCACCGCCACGCTGCTGGCCAAGTGGGAGCGGTTCACCGACGACCAGAAGCGGCTGATGCTGGAGACCGTCGATGCCGACGCCGACCGCGTCACCCGCCTCATCGCCGAGCTGCTGGACATCTCCCGGATCGACTCGGGCCGGCTGGAGGTGCGCCGCCAGCCCGTCGACATCGGCGCCGCCGTCGGCCGCCACATCCAGGCCTACGTCGCCGCCGGCCAGGAGGCCGACCGCTTCCTGCTCCGCCTCGGCCGGCCGCTGCCCGACCTGTGGGCGGACCCCGACAAGATCGACCAGGTGCTGAGCAACCTCATCGAAAATGCCGTGCGGCACGGCGAGGGAACCGTCACCATTGACGTCACGCCCACGGCGTCCCCCCGCGAAGGGGAGGACACCGGCACGTCGGTCACGGTGAGCGACGAGGGGGCCGGCATCCCGGAGGAGTCCATGAACCGCGTCTTCACCCGCTTCTGGCGGGGCAGCAAGCGCGGTGGCACCGGCCTCGGGCTGTACATCGTCAAGGGCATCGTCGAAGCTCACGGCGGCACCATCACGGTCGGCCGCGCCCCCGGCGGCGGCGCCGAGTTCCGATTTACGTTGCCCGTGGCGGCACCGGCCTACCTCACCTGAGGATCACCTCGGAGGGCCTGCGACCCCACGGGCGTAATCCGCGTTCCACAGCCCCGTTAGACTCGGTCTTTGGCACCTTTGCGTCCAGATCCGCAGACGAAGCGTCCCCGCCCCGTCTCCGGACCGTAGACGGGGCGTTCCAGCCAGCCAATCGGAAGCACGGGAAGAGATGTCGGCACCGAATAAGTCGTACGACCCTGTCGAGGTCGAGGCGTTGAAACCGGAAGAGATCGAGCGCATGCGGGACGAGGCGCTCGCCGCCTTCGCCGCCGCGGACTCCCTCGACGCGCTCCAGGAGGCCAAGGTCGCCCACACCGGCGGCACCTCCCCGCTGGCGCTGGCCAACCGCGAGATCGGCGCCCTGCCCCCGCACGCCAAGGCCGAGGCCGGCAAGCGCGTGGGCATGGCCCGGGGCGCCGTCAACAAGGCCCTCGCCGCCCGCCAGACCGAGCTGGAGGCCGAGCGCGACGCCCGGGTGCTGGTCGAGGAGGCGGTGGACGTCACGCTGCCCTACGACCGTGTACCGGCCGGCGCCCGCCACCCGCTCACCACGCTCTCCGAGCGCATCGAGGACATCTTCGTGGCCATGGGCTACGAGGTCGCCGAGGGCCCCGAGGTCGAGGCCGAGTGGTTCAACTTCGACGCCCTCAACATCGGCCCGGACCACCCGGCCCGCGGCGAGGCCGACACGTTCTTCGTGCAAGGCCCGAAGGGCGGCTCCGGGTCCGGCGTCGTGCTGCGCACCCACACCTCGCCCGTGCAGATCCGCTCCGCGCTCGACCGTGAGCTGCCGGTCTACGTGATCTGCCCCGGCCGGGTGTACCGCACCGACGAGCTGGACGCCACGCACACCCCGGTCTTCCACCAGGTCGAGCTGCTCGCCATCGACGAGGGCCTGACCATGGCGGACCTCAAGGGCACCCTGGACCACATGGTCCAGTCGCTGTTCGGCGCGGAGATGAAGACCCGGCTGCGGCCGAACTTCTTCCCCTTCACCGAGCCGTCCGCCGAGATGGACATGCTCTGCTACGTCTGCAAGGGCGCGTCCGTCGGCAACCCCGACCGGTCCTGCCGCACCTGCTCCAGCGAGGGCTGGATCGAGCTCGGCGGCTGCGGCATGGTCAACCCGCGGGTGCTCACCGCCTGCGGCGTCGACCCGGAGAAGTACAGCGGCTTCGCCTTCGGGTTCGGCATCGAGCGGATGCTGATGTTCCGCCACAACGTCGAGGACATGCGAGACATGGTCGAGGGTGACGTGCGCTTCACCCGGCCGTTCGGGATGGAGATCTGATGCGGGTCCCGCTTTCTTGGCTGCGGGAGTACGTCGACCTGCCGGCCACGCAGACCGGCCGCGACGTCCAGGCCAAGCTCATTTCGGCCGGGCTCGAGGTCGAGACCGTCGAGCACCTCGGCGCCGACCTCAAGGGTCCCCTCGTCGTCGGCCAGGTGCTGACCATCGAGGAGCTCGAGGGCTTCAAGAAGCCGATCCGCTTCTGCACCGTCGACGTCGGCCGGGCGAACGGCACCGGTGAGCCCCAGGAGATCGTCTGCGGCGCGCGCAACTTCGCCGTCGGCGACAAGGTCGTCGTGGTCCTCCCCGGCGCCACCCTGCCGGGCGGCTTCTCGATCAGCGCCCGCAAGACCTACGGCAAGACCTCCCACGGCATGATCTGCTCCGGCGACGAGCTGGGCATGGGCGACGACGGCACGCACGGCATCATCGTGCTGCCGCCGGAGACCGAGGTCGGCAAGGACGCCATCGAGCTCCTCGAGCTGGTCGACGAGGTCCTGGACATCGCCGTCACCGCCAACCGCGGCGACTGCCTGTCCATCCGCGGCGTCGCCCGCGAGACCGCCATCGCCTACGGCCTGCCGCTGCGCGACCCGGCCCTGCTCGACGTGCCCGGCCCGAACGCCTTCGGCCACCCGGTGAAGATCGCCGACCCCGCCGGCTGCGACCGTTTCACCGCCCGCACGGTGACCGGCCTCAGCGCCGAGGCGCGCTCCCCGATCTGGCTCCAGCGGCGCCTCCAGAAGGTCGGCATGCGCCCGATCTCGCTCGCCGTCGACGTCACCAACTACGTGATGATGGAGCTCGGCCAGCCGCTGCACGCCTACGACCGCTCGCTGGTCCAGGGCACCATCGGCGTCCGCCGGGCCGAGGAGGGCGAGAAGATCGTCACCCTCGACGGCGTCGAGCGGAAGCTGCACGCCGAGGACCTGGTCATCACCGACGACCGCGGCCCGATCGGGCTCGCCGGTGTCATGGGCGGCGCCAACACCGAGATCGCGGACCACAGCGACACCGAGAACGCGACGAGCGACGTGGTGATCGAGGCCGCCCACTTCGACCAGGTGTCCGTCGCACGCACCGCCCGTCGGCACAAGCTGTCCTCCGAGGCCTCCCGCCGCTTCGAGCGCGGCGTCGACCCGCAGGCCGCGGCGGCAGCCGCCCAGCGCACCGTCGACCTGCTCGTGCTGCTCGCGGGCGGCACCGCCGAGGCCGGCGTCACCGAGATCAGCGCCCCGTCCGCGCCGCGCACCATCGCCATGCCCGCCGACCACCCGGACAAGGTCGCGGGCGTGACCTACGGCCGCGAGAACGTCGTACGCCGCCTCCAGGAGGTCGGCTGCGACGTGTACGGGCAGGACGAGCTGATCGTCACCGTCCCGTCCTGGCGGCCCGACCTCACCGACCCGAACGACCTGGCCGAAGAGGTCATCCGCCTGGAGGGCTACGAGAACCTGCCCTCCACGCTGCCCAGGCCCCCGGCGGGCCGCGGCCTGACCTCCCGGCAGCGGCTGCACCGCAGGGTCGGCCGGGCGCTGGCCGGTGCCGGTTACGTCGAGGCGCCGAACTACCCGTTCGTCAGCGAGCAGGTCTTCGACCAGCTCGGCCTGGACGCCGACGACCCGGCCCGCCGCGTCGTCAAGCTGGTCAACCCGCTCAGCGACGAGGAGCCCGCGCTGCGGACCTCGCTGCTGCCGGGCCTGCTCGGCGCGCTGCGCCGCAACGACGGCCGGGGCTCGCACGACCTGGCCCTCTTCGAGACCGGCCTGGTCTTCCACCCGCGCGACGAGCAGCGCATCGCCGCCAACCTGCCCGTCGACCGGCGGCCCGACGCGGACGACCTCGCCGCGCTGGACGCCGCGCTGCCCGACCAGCCGCGGCACGTCGCCGTCGTCCTGGCCGGCGCCCGCGAGCAGGCCGGCTGGTGGGGCAAGGGCCGTCCGGCCGACTGGGCCGACGCGGTCGAGGCGGGGCGCCTCGTGGCACGGGAGGCCGGAGCCGAGCTGACCCTCCGCAAGGGTCAGTACGGGCCGTGGCACCCCGGTCGCTGTGCCGAGCTGACCGTCACGGTCGACGGCACGGAGCGGGTCGTCGGGCACGCGGGTGAGCTGCACCCGCGGGTGCTCAAGGCGCTCGGTCTGCCCGCGCGCACCTGTGCGATGGAGCTGGACCTCGACGCCGTGGCGCGGGTCGGCGACGACACCCCGCAGGCGCCGGGCATCTCCACGTTCCCGGTCGCCACGCAGGACGTCGCCCTGGTCGTCGACGCGTTCGTACCGGCGGCGGAGGTCGAGGCCGCGCTGCGCGACGGTGCGGGTGAACTGCTGGAGTCCATCCGGCTGTTCGACGTCTACGACAACGCGGAGCAGCTGGGTGAGGGGCGCAAGTCCCTGGCGTACGCGCTGCGCTTCCGCGCGGGGGACCGGACGCTGACGGTCGACGAGGCGTCGGCTGCGCGGGATGCGGCGGTTGCCCTTGCGGGCGAGCGGGTCGGAGCGGTGCTGCGTAGTTAGCGGTGCGCCCGAGGGGCGGGGGGTTCTGCCGGTCGGCGGCTGCGGGTGGTCGGTGGCTGGTCGCGCAGTTCCCCGCGCCCCTGCGGCTCCGCCGCGGCCGGCGGAGCCGTCCGCCCCGCCACGGAGTGTCGGGCAGGCAGCTGGGCGGACGGCGTGGAACGGGCCGCCGCACTGTACGAGGGGGAGCCGGCGGCCCGGCCGGCCTCTTTCGAGGCAGTTCAGTCAACCGGCCCGGAACTCTCCGCGACAGCGCGCACACGATACGGAAGCGCGTACTTCGTTCACACCCCGTGTGAAGACCGACGCACTACGCTGTCGGCACCGAGTCACCGGGGGGCACCCATGCAGCCCAACACCCTGCTCGACGCGATCCTCGACGAGGCCGGGATCTCGCACGCGGGACTGGCCGCGCACGTCAATCAGGCGGGCCGCCGACGGGGGCTCTCGCTCAGGTACGAACACACCGCCGTCGCCCGGTGGTTGAAGGGGCAGCGCCCCCGCGGCCAGGTGCCCGACCTGATCTGCGAGGTCCTCGCCCACCGGCTGCACCGGCCCGTCACCCTCGACGACATCGGCCTCGGCGTGTCCGGCGAACCGGCCGCCCCGCACAGCGGCTCACTGTCCGGGTTCGTCGAACGCGCGACCGCCCTGTGGCGCTCCGACCAGCAACGGCGACCGCACATCCTGGGCGCCCCCGCGCTCACCGGCACGCCGGCCGTGATGCCGGTGTGGGAGTGGGAGAACCCGCCCGAGGACGTGGACGTCTCCCGCGGCGGCCGGCATCGGGTCACCCCGGCCGACCTGGAGCTCCTCCGGTGCGCGCGCACCCACTACGAGCAGATGTACCGCAAGGCCGGCGGCATCGCGACGCGCGTGCGCATCGTCGGTTTCCTCAACTCCGAGGCCGCCCCGCTGCTGCGCGGCGGCTACACGGACGCCACCGGACGCCAGCTCCACCGGGCCACCGGCGGCCTGGTGGCCGTCGCCGGCATCTGCGCGTACGACTCCGACGCGCACGGCCTCGCCCAGCGCTACTTCCACCAGGCGCTCAGACTCGCGAAGGCCAGCGGCGACCGGGGACTGGGCGCCTACGTCATCGCGCTGCTGGTCAACCAGGCGCTGTTCCTGCGGGAGTACCGCCAGGCCGTCGCCTTCGCCGAGGCCGCGCTGCGCACCGCCGGCCGGCACATCACCCCGGCGCTCGCCTCCGATCTGTACGCGATGCAGGCGAAGGCGTACGCCCACCTCGGCGACGGCACGAGCGCCCTGTCCTGCATCCGCCGGGCCGAGCAGGCCGCCGAACGCATCCGGCGCGGATACGAACCCGACGAGACCGGCTACGTCCAGCCCGGCCTGGTCAACGTCCAGGTGGCCGAGGCGCTGCTCAGCCTCGGCGAACTCGCGGCGGCCGGGGAGCACGCCGCGGCGGCCGTCGACACCCCCGCGCACGACCGGGGCCGCGTGCACCGGCTCGCCATGCTCAGCACGATCGAACTGCGCCGCGGCAACGCCGACAAGGCGGTCGCCACCGCGGTGCAGATGGCCGAACAGGCCCGGGGAATGGAGTCGCAGCGGCTGCGGGACAGACTCCGCGCGGTACGCGAGCACCTGGTGCGCAGCGGGTGCGCGGGCACGGCCGAGGCCGCCGAACTCATCGACGGGGCCCTGCGCGTACCGCTCTAGCCCGCCCGTCCCTCCGGGGACACTGCGCCGTCGCTGCTCCACGAGCGGCCGTCGTGCGCCTGCTGTCGGGCCGCTCCTGCTGCGATATTGCCACCTACTCAAAGAAGGGTGGCAGAACCGTGCAGTGGACCAAACAGAACGAACAAAATGTGTACTCAAATCGCTGGTTCAGCGTCAATCTCGCCGACGTCGAGCTACCGGACGGGCGGCACCTCGACCACTTCCTCATACGGATGCGCCCCGTCGCCGTGGCCACGGTCGTGAACGAGGCGGGCGAGGTCCTCCTGCTGTGGCGGCACCGCTTCATCACCGACAGCTGGGGCTGGGAACTCGCGGCCGGTGTCGTCGAGGACGGCGAGGACGTCGCGACGGCGGCGGCCAGGGAACTGGAGGAGGAGACCGGCTGGCGGCCGGGACCGCTGCACCACCTGATGACCGTGGAGCCGTCCAACGGACTCACCGACGCCCGGCACCACATCTACTGGGCCGAGCAGGGCACGTACGTCGGACACCCCGTGGACGACTTCGAGTCGGACCGCCGGGAGTGGGTCCCCCTCAAGCTCGTCCCCGACCTGGTCGCCCGCGGAGAGGTCCCGGCCGCCAACATGGCGGCCGCGTTACTGCTGCTGCACCACCTCAGGCTCGGGCAGGACAGCCCACCCCGCCCCGGTGACGGCGCCTGACGCGTTCCGCCCGGTCAGCCGCCCAGCAGTCCGTCCAGTTCCTTTCGCGCCTCGTGCGTGTCCCGGTGCTCCTCGCCGAGGACCCGTGCACGGTCGGCGACGACCTCGCGGAGCAGGGCCACCGCCGACTCGACCTCCCCCAGCCGCGCCAGCGTCCGGGCCCGGCCGAACCTCGTCGTGATGACCTCCGGGTGCTCGGGGTTGGCGTAGCGCGCGAGCCGCTGCTCCAGCAGGACGTCCAGTTCGGCGAGTGCCGTGACCGGGTCTCCGAGCTCGGCCTTCAGCAGGGCGATGTTGTAGCGGGTGATCATGACGGCCGGGTGGGTGTCGCCGAGTACCTCCCGCTGGTCGCGGAGCACCTCCTCGTGCAGTGGCAGCGCGCCCGCGGCGTCACCCAGCTCCCATGTGAACCGCGCGGTGTTCAGCCGGACCAGGAAGGTGTTCGGGTGGTACGCGCCGCGGAGCCGGGTGACGAGCGGCAGCAGCTCGGCGTAGCCGTCGAGCGCCTCCTGGAGTCGCCCCGACTCGCCCAGGAACTTGCAGATGTTCATCCGGCTGAACACCACCTGCTCGTGCTCCTCGCCGAACGCCTCGATCCGGTCCCGCAGGAGCTCGGCGTGCAGCTCCAGGGCCTGGTCGTAGCGGCCCAGCATGCCGTGCCAGTAGGCGATGTAGTGCCGCTCCTCCAGGACGGCCACGTGCGTCGGGCTCAGCGCGCGTTCCAGGTCGGGCAGCAGCTCCTCGTGCAGCCGCAGCCCCTCCTCCCGGGCACCGCCGCGCCCCGTCCAGTACGCGATGTGGTGCCGGGTGTCCAGGGTGCGCGGGTCGTCGGGGCCGAGGAGACGCTCCTGGTCGGTGAGCACCTCCCGGTGCAGGGCCACGGCCTCGGCGAAGTCACCCGTCTCGCCGGTCGCGTAGGCGATGCGGGAGCGGGTCTCGAGCAGCTCGGGATCGTCCGCGTCGAGCACCCGCAGCTGGTCCGGCAGCAGCTCGCGGTACAGCTCGCGGGCCCGCCCGTACGCCCCGGACTTGCTCGTCCAGTACGCCGTGCGGGCCCGGGCGCGCAGGGTCGCCGGCGCGTCCGCGCCGAGGTGCTCCCCGAGGCGCTCGGCCCAGCTCGCCCAGCGGGCCCGGTTCACCGTCGCCTCCGGTGCGGCGCGCAGCTCCAGGCTCGCCAGGAGCCGCTCGTACAGCGCCGCGGCGGCGTCCTCGTCGGGCGCGGCGAGAGCCGCCTGCCACAGGTGCTCGGGCTCGGCCTGCTCGGCGTAGCGGTGCAGAGGGTCGTCGGGCGTGTGCTGTTCCATGGGAGCCATGATCTCCAGCGCGTCGCAGAGCGCGCGATGCCCCTCCACCAGGTCCTGCTCCTGCGCCACGTACTCGAGGAGGGACGGGTGGTACACGCCGAGCAGTTCGGTGCCCGACGGGTCGGGCGAGCGGACCATGAGGCCGTCGAGGAGACGCAGCACCAGGCCGACCGCCTCCTCGTCGGCCGGGCCGCCCAGTTCCCCGGCAGCCCGGGAGAGCAGGGGCCGGGGCAGGGTCATGCCGGGGCCGGAGGCGGCGACGACGAGCAGGACCGGGTCGAGCCAGGCGGAGGCGCCGTGCGAGGAGGCCTGGTCGCGAAGCGGGACCAGCGTCCTGTCGTAGGCGTCCGCCAGTCCCTCAGCGACCTCGGACGACTCGGACGGGCCGGCATCGGCCAGGACCTTCGTGATCTGCCAGTTCCCGTCCCGCCGGGCGAGGATCACCTGCTGGGCGTCCTCCGGTACCCGTCGGGCCCGAAGATAGGCGCGCATGTTCCGGTCGTCGGGCACCGGGACCGGCAGCTGCTGCCAGTCCTCGGGCAGCGCCACCCACTCCTGGACCGTGGTCACCACGCCGAACCACTCCGGTGCCGCCTCCCGCAGCGCCGTGAGCTCCGTGAACAGCGCGGCGCGGCTCGTGGCGTCCTTCACCTGGTCGAGGCCGTCCACGACCACGCGCACCGGCTCACGCGCCTCCATCAGGCCGAGCGGCCCTGCCACCTCCGCGACCGTGCTCGGCAGCAGCGTGCGCTGCGCCTGGGGGACCCGTGCCCGGTACGCCGTACGCGCGGTGTCGAAACCCGGCAGGTACCTGCGGAGCTGACGGGCCATCTGCTGGACGGCCGTCCCGGACGTCCACGCGGCGTCGCTGAGCCGCACGACGGCGCACACCGTCGCGGCGGTGTCCGCCTCGCCCTCGGGCAGCAGCTCGGGACGGGCGAGCGCGGTGGCGATCGTCGTCTTGCCCGTGCCCATGGCGCCGACCACGGCCACGAGCCGGTTCAGGCGGACGAGCCGGGCGATCCGGGCCAGTTCCGCGGGCGGCTGGAAGTGGCGCAGGGCGGGCACCAGAACCTGTTGGTCGGGAGAACCGGCCAGCACGCTCAGCTTTTGGTCGTGCGCCACGTTGCGGGCGATCCACGCCGTCGACGGGGCTGCCTGGCGCGCGCCCTTGCCCCCGTCGAACGAGACCGCCTGCGGAATCTGACGCCGGAGCAGCGTCTGGACCCTCAGGCGTACCGCCTTCGTCTCCAGGAACGGGTCGAGCCGGATGTCCCCGTGGCGGACGAGTCGGGTGAGCATCCGCGAGAACTGCAGGTCGTAGGAGACCCGGTCGTTGGAGGAGGTCAGCACCTCGACCGTGCGGCCGGCCTGCATGGCGGAGCCGAGCCAGCCCTCGGCCGCGGCCAGGAGGGCGTGGCCGGAGAAGCACCCGTCGACCACCAGGGTCAGCTCCGGCACGCCCCCGTACCGCTTGGTCATCCGGCCGACCTCGCCGGGCAGGTCGAAGGCCGTCTCCGGGCCGGGCGCGGCCGGTGTGGAGCTGATCGGGAAGAGGAAATCGCCCCCGTGGAGGTGAAACCCGTGGCCGAGGAACCCGAGCAGCAGGGAGGCACGCGCCGCCTGCGCCTCCCGGAACGCCTCCTCCACGGCATCGGTCACCTCGGACACCGTCCGCGGGTTCAGCAGCAGCCCGTCACCGTGCGCGGGAGCGAACGAACCACGCTTCGGGTCCAGTAACAGCTCCGTCAACTCGTGTGCGTACGGCTCCAGTCGGACCAGCCGGTCCTCCTCCTTCCGCTCGCGGACGTCCCAGTGGGACGCGACCACAAGAGATCTGCGCGCAGCTGTCATGCGCGCATTATGGCTGTGCCCGGGCACGGGGAACCACCGCCCAGGTCCCACGCGTTGGGGTGGCGAACGACGACAGCACGGGCGACGGGGAGACGCATGGCAGAGCTGGTCATGGTGCACGGCATCGGACCCGAGTACGAGACCGAGCAGCGGCTGCGGGAGGACTGGACGCGGACCCTCGCGCGCACGCTGCGGGACAACGGCCGCGCCGAGGCGGCCGACCGCATCGAGGGCGGGGCGGTGACGGTCGACATGGCCTACTACCGCCACCTGTACCAGGACTATGCGCCCCGCGGCGACTTCGACGTACGGCTGCCCGCCCCGATCGCGGCCACCGGCGAGGAGGTCGCCGTGGACATCGTCGACAACATCCGCCGACACGCCTCCGATCCCGACGACAGGGACGAGGCCGCCGACGCGCTGGAGGAGCTGACCGTCGAGGTCGGCCCCGAACAGGGGCCGTTGGAGCCGCTGCGCATGCTCGTGTCGATCATGGGAGGGCTCGGCCCCATCGCCCGCTCCGGGTTCGCCGCGCTGTGCAGCACCGGAGCGTTCCACCTCGGGCAGGTGGCCGCTTACCTGGACGACGAGCGGGTCCGGGAAGGCGCCATCGAGGCCGTGCTGTCCCGAGTGACCCCCGACACCAAGGCCGTTGTGGCCCACTCGCTCGGCACCGTCGTCGCCTACGAGGCGCTGCACCGGCTCGACCAGCCGCTGCCGCTGCTGGTCACCTTCGGATCGCCTCTCGGGCTGCGCTCGATCATCCGCGGGCGGCTGCGCCCGCAGCCGCTGCGCTCACCGGCCCACCTCAAGCGCTGGGTGAACGTTGCCGACCGCGACGACTTCATCGTCGCCACGCTGAGGCTGCACAAGCTCTTCCCCAAGGACGATGCCGTGCTCGAACGCACCCGGCGGGTCGGCAACCGCGACTTCGACCCCCACGCGGCGACGGAGTACCTCAGCCACTGGGAGACGGTGGAGCCGCTCGCCGAGCTGCTCTGAACGGTCGGGCGCCGGTCCGACGGGGCCGGCGCCTCAGTGCGCAGTCGGGTGCGTCAGCCGTACGTGTAGAAGCCCGACCCCGTCTTGCGGCCCAGCCGGCCCGCGTCGACCATGCGCTGGAGCAGCGGGGGAGCGGCGTACAGCGGCTCCTTGTACTCCTCGTACATCGAGTACGCGACGGAGGCGACCGTGTCCAGGCCGATCAGGTCGGCCAGCTTCAGCGGACCCATCGGGTGGGCGCAGCCCATCTCCATGCCGTTGTCGATGTCCTCGCGGCTGGCGATGCCCGACTCGAACATCCGGATCGCGGAGAGCAGGTAGGGAATCAGCAGCGCGTTGACCACGAAGCCGGAGCGGTCCTGGGCGCGGATGGCGTGCTTGCCGAGCACCTTCTCCGTGAACAGCTGGGCCCGGCTCAGCGTGCCCTCGGAGGTGGTGAGCGCCGGGATCAGCTCGACGAGCTGCTGCACCGGGGCCGGGTTGAAGAAGTGGATGCCGATGACGTGGTCCGGTCGCGAGGTGGCGACCGCCAGCTTCACCAGCGGGATCGAGGAGGTGTTGGAGGCCAGGATCGCGTCCGGCCGGGTCACGACCTGGTCGAGCACCTGGAAGATCTCGGTCTTGACCTGCTCGTTCTCGACGACGGCCTCGATCACCAGATCACGGTCGGCGAACTCGCCGAGGTCGGTGGTGAAGCTCAGGCGCGCCTGCGTCGCGTCCCGCTCCTCCTCGGTGATCTTGCCGCGCTCGGCGGCCTTGGTCAGCGAGTTGTACAGCCGGGTGCGGCCGATCTCCAGAGCCTCGCCGGTGGTCTCGGCGACCATCACCTCCAGACCGGAGCGGGCGCACACCTCGGCGATGCCCGCTCCCATCTGACCGCAGCCCACCACGCCGACGCGTGTGATATCTCCCGAGATGCCGGTCACATCGTCCCTTTCGCTGATCCACGGCTGTCGCAGCAGGCCGGGGTTTCCGGCGCCTGCTCCGATCGTGCACGTTACCCCCGAATGGCCACGGATCCGTCCTCAGGGTCGGGCATGCTGAGGGGCCGTACACGATCCGTGACCCCGCGGATCCGCAGCGTTCAGGAGGTCTTCGCATGGGCCGTGTCTCGCGCCGTGCCTTCGCGGTGGCGGCGTTCTCGGCGTTGACCATGGCGCCCGGGGCGTCGGCGGCACCGGTTCCGTCGGGTGCACCGGCCCCGTCGGCACTCCGGGGCCCCCTCGCGCCACCGCCCTCGCGCCGGGCCGTCACCGAGATGCGGGGCATGTGGCTGGCCACGGTCGCCAACCGCGACTGGCCCAGCCGCGCGGGGCTGCGGGCCTCCGAACAGCGCGCGGAGCTGGTCGAGCACCTCGACACGGCGGTCCGGCGCCGCCTCAACACGGTGATCTTCCAGGTGCGGCCCACCGCCGACGCGCTGTGGCCGTCGGCGTACGAGCCGTGGTCGCAGTACCTGTCCGGCAGCCAGGGCCGCGACCCGGGCTGGGACCCGCTGGGCACGGCGGTGAAGGAGGCCCACGCCCGCGGACTGCAGCTGCACGCCTGGTTCAACCCGTACCGCGTCGCCACGCACGACGACCCGGCCCGCCTGGTGCCCTCCCACCCGGCACGCAAGCACCCGGCGTGGGTGGTGCCGTACGGCGGGAAGCTCTACTACGACCCGGGTCTGCCCGAGGTCCGGGCCTTCGTCCAGGACGCGATGATGGACGCGGTGGAGAAGTACGCCGTGGACGGCGTCCACTTCGACGACTACTTCTACCCCTATCCGGTGGCGGGCCACAGCTTCGACGACGCCGGGACGTACCGCGCCCACGGCGCACGTTTCTCCAGCAGGGCCGCCTGGCGGCGGAACAACATCGACCTGCTCGTGCGGGAGACGGCGGCTCGCGTCAGGAAGATCCGGCCGGCCGCCCGCTTCGGGATCAGCCCCTTCGGGGTGTGGCGCAACGCGGCCACCGACAAGCGGGGCTCGGACACCCGGGCGGGCGTGCAGACGTACGACGACCTGTACGCGGACACCCGCACCTGGGTCCGCAAGGGCTGGATCGACTACATCGTGCCGCAGCTGTACTGGAACATCGGCCTGGCCGCCGCCGACTACGCCGAGCTGCTGCCCTGGTGGGCCGAGGTGGCCAGGGGCAGCCGGACCCGGCTGTACGTGGGCGAGGCGCTGTACAAGGCCGGTGACCCGGCGCAGCCCGCCGCCTGGCAGGACCCCGCGGAACTCTCCCGGCACCTCACGCTCGCCCACCGGCACCCGGAGGTGCGCGGGCACGTCTTCTTCTCCGCGAAGGACGTCGCCGAGGACCGGTCCGGAGCGATGGCGCGGGTGGCCGCCGACCACTACGCGCGGCCGGCCGACACCTCGCGCTGAGCTACAGCTGGGTCTCCTTGTGCCGGATCTCGGTGTCGGGGCCGGGCGAGCACACGCCCTCGTGCCCATCCTCGAACCGGACCCGGTACGGGGGAGCGCCCTTCTCGCCCATGACTTCGACGATTTCCCCGACCTTGTCGTGCTCACCGACCACCCGGCCGTGCTGGACCAGCTGGTCGCCCTTGGTTGCGTGCATCCGTGAGCCTCCTCACCTGTGTGCCGCGCTGTGTGCCGCTCAGCCCCGGGCCCGCTGGGTGACCGCGATGCACACCAGTACCGCCGCGGCCGTCAGCGGAGCGGCCACCGTCAGGTGCTCGCCCAGGAGAAGTACCGACCACACCAGTGTGAGCAGCGGCTGGGCCAGCTGCAACTGGCTGGCCTTCGGGATGCCGATGGCCGCCATGCCCCGGTACCAGACGACCAGGCCGAGGAACTGCGAGCCCGCCGCCACCCACAGCAGCCCGGTCACGCTGTGCGCCGTCAGCTGCACCGGCTCGAAGGACAGGGCGACGGCGGCCATCGGCACCGTCAGCGGCAGGCACAGTGCCAGCGCCCACCCGATGACCTGCCAGCCCGGCATCACCCGGGCCAGCCGGCCGCCCTCGGTGTAGCCGGCCGCGCACACCAGCAGCGCCCCGAAGAGATATGCGTCGGCCGAGGTCAGGGCCCCGCCGCTCTGCTGCACCGTGAAGGCGAGCACGGCCGCCGCGCCCGCCAGGGCCGCGATCCAGAAGGTGCGCGACGGGCGGGTGCCGATGCGCAGGGCGGACAGCAGCGCGGTGGTCAGCGGCAGCAGGCCGACCACGACGGCGGCGTGCGCGGTGGTCGAGGTCTGCAGGGCGAGCGTGGTCAGCAACGGGAAGCCGAGGACCACCCCCGCGCCCACCACCGCGATCCCGAACCAGTGGCGCCGCTCGGGCAACGGCACCCTCAGCGCCAGCAGACAGCCGCCGGCGATCACCGCGGCGAGGATGCTGCGCACGGCGATCAGGGTCCAGGGGCCGAAGCCCTCCAGGCCCCAGGCGGTGGCGGGGAAGGTGAGGGAGAAGGCGACGACCCCCAGCCCGGCCTGGAGGGTGCCGGAGGACGGACCGCCGACTGTCGTGACCGGACCGCCGACCGCTATCCCGGACGATGCGGTAGCGCTACTCTGTGCTCTCATGCAAGAGCGTAGCAGTGTTGCTGACCTGGCGAGCCGGCTCCGGCTGGAGCTCGACCGCTACTCACCCGGAGGAAAGCTCCCGTCCAGCCGGGCCCTTGTCGAACGCTTCCGGGTGAGTCCGGTGACCGTCTCCCGCGCCCTGGCGCAGCTGGCCGCCGAGGGGCTGGTGGTCACCCGGCCCGGAGCCGGGGCCTTCCGCGCCGAGTCGCGGCCCGTGGCCGTGCCCGCCGGGGACACCTCCTGGCAGGAGGTCGCGCTGAGCGCCGACGGCGCCGCCGACCTCGTACCGCGCTCGGTGGACGCCTCCGGGGTCCTCGTCTCGCTGGCCGCCCCGCCGCCCGGCGTCGTGGAGTTCAACGGCGGCTATCTGCATCCCTCGCTGCAACCGGAACGGGCGATGGCCGCGGCCCTGTCCCGGGCCGGGCGGCGGCCCGGCGCGTGGGGCCGGCCGCCGATGGAGGGCCTGCCGGAGCTGCGGGAGTGGTTCGCGCGCAGCATCGGCGGGGCCATCACCTCGGCGGAGGTGCTGGTCACCGCGGGCGGCCAGTCCGCGCTGACCACCGCCCTGCGTGCCCTCGCCCCGCCCGGCGCCCCCGTGCTCGTCGAGTCACCGACGTACCCCGGGATGCTGGCCATCGCACGGGCGGCCGGCCTGCGCCCGGTGCCGGTCCCCGTGGACGCGGACGGAGTCCGGCCCGCCCTGCTCGCCGACGCCTTCCGCGCGACCGGCGCCCGCGTCTTCGTCTGCCAGCCCCTGTTCCAGAACCCGACCGGCGCGGTACTCGCCCCCGAGCGGCGCGGCGAGGTGCTGCGCATCGCCCGCGCGGCCGGTGCCTTCGTCGTCGAGGACGACTTCGTCCGCCGGCTCGTGCACGAGGACGCGGGTCCGCTGCCCGCCCCGCTCGCCGCCGACGACCCGGACGGCGTGGTCGTCCACGTCTGCTCGCTGACCAAGGCGACCTCGCCCAGCTTCCGGGTCAGCGCCCTGGCAGCACGCGGGCCGGTGCTGGAGCGGCTGCGGGCCATCCAGGTCGTCGACACCTTCTTCGTGCCACGGCCCCTGCAGGAGGCGGCGCTGGAACTCGTCGGCTCACCCGCCTGGCCACGTCATCTGCGGGCGGTCTCCGCGGAGTTGAAGGCCCGCCGGGACGCGATGACCTCCGCGCTGCGGCTGCACCTGCCCGAGCTGTCGCTGCCCCACGTGCCGTCGGGCGGCTACCACCTGTGGCCGCGCCTGCCCGACGGCACCGACGAGACCGCCCTCACCTCGGCGGCCCTGCGCGCGGGCGTCGCGATCACACCGGGCCGCCCGTACTTCAGCGCCGAACCCCCGGCCGCCCACCTCCGGCTGAGCTTCGCGGCGGTCGCGGGCGTCGGGGAGATCGCGGAAGGCGTACGGCGCCTGTGCACGGCCTGTGCCGAGGTGTGGGGCGGCTGACGCGGGCGGCCGAGCGGCCGGGCGGTTATCCGGTCGACGGGGTACCGGCGGCCCTGCGAGCATCCCCGCATGACGGACACACCGAGCCTGCCCGAGGGCTACGAGATCTCCACCGACCCGGACCGGATCGACGCCGCGCGCGTGCACCACTGGCTCGCAACCGACGCGTACTGGGCTCTCGGACGGCCCCGCGAGAAGCAGGACCGGGCGATCGAGGGCTCGCTCAACTTCGGGGTGTACGAGGCGATGACGGGACAGCAGGTGGCCTACGCCCGGGTGATCACCGACCGGGCGACCTTCGCCTGGCTGTGCGACGTGTACGTCGACTCGTCGGTGCGCGGCAAGGGCCTCGGAACGGCGCTGGTCGCGGCCGTGCGCGAGCACCTGCGGCCGTACGGACTGCGCCGCATCCTGCTCGCCACGCACGACGCGCACGGCGTCTACGAGAAGCTCGGTTTCGCGGCGCTGGAGCGGCCGGACCAGTGGATGGCGTTCGCCTTCGGTCGGTGAGCCCCGGCGCACCGTGGGTGACCCACAGGTAACACCTCTTGACCTGCGAACCCTTGCGCAGCACCATCACCGCATGGCGCTTCGGGTCACGTTCGTCGCGGCTGCGCGCAGCTCTCCGCTGCTCGCGGAGCGCTTCGAGGACGACCGGCCGCTGGACCAGGCAGGCTGGGACGAGGTGCTGCGCGCGGCGGGCGACCTGCTGCCGCTCGCGGGGGCCGAGTTGCGCTACTGCTCGCCCACCCCTCGCAGCCGCGCCACCGGGGACGCCCTGGGCTACGCGTCGCTGATGCAACTCGCCCTGCGCGACTGCGACATGGGACGCTGGCGCGGGCTGACGCTGGGCGAGGCCATGGCCCGCGAACCGGCGGCCGTGGACGCCTGGCTGGCCGACCCGCGGTCCAACCCGCACGGCGGGGAGTCGCTGCTGGACTTCATCACCCGGGTCGGCGGCTGGCTCGACACCCGGCCCGGCGGGGACGGCGACCGCATCGTCGCCGTGGCCGAGCCCTCGGTGATCCGGGCCGCGCTGGTGTACGCCCTGAAGGCACCGCCCGCGACGTACTGGAACCTGGACGTCCGCCCCCTGTCGACCACCACCGTCACGGGCCGCGCGGGCCGCTGGAACCTGCGCTTCGAAGGGGCGCCTGCCTAGGAACCAGGCGACTCGCGGCGGTAGTCCGTCGTGAGTACCAGGTCCTTGGCCGGGCCGCCCACCCGCCACACCGTCCGCCAGTGGTCCGCGTCCCGGACGGTGAACTCGCCCCGGTAGAGGTCGGCGGCGCACGGGTGGTCGGCCACATGGTGCCCCGAGCTCAGGTCCAGGCCGTGGAAGGGCCGGCCGTCCGCGAAGCGCACGTCGGCGGTGCCCGGCGCGGACCCCGGTTCGTAGCGCAGCGTGCGCTCGGCGGGGCGGGTCACGCCCTGCCAGGTGAAGGCGCCGGACTCCCGGCTCAGCAGCGCGCCACCCGGGAGCGCGTCGAACGCCGTGCTTCCCTCGAAGCGGCCCTCGGCCCCGCTCGCCAGGTCCCGCACCGACCGCTCGGTGCGCCACCGGCCCGCGAGATACGCCAGCACGTCGGGCACCGGCCACAACTCGCCCATTTCCACCTGCTTTCCGCCCCCGGCCCACGGGTTGCTGCGCGACCCATTGACGCGCCCGCACCCCCTCCCTATCTTGCCGTTCGAAGTGCTGACCAACGTCCGATATTTCGAACGACTAGCGAGAGCCGCGGAGTATCCATGTCACGCGCCATGTCACGCACCCGCTGGAGACTCGGTCTCAGCGTCACCGTCCTCCTGACCGCCTCGGCCCTGCTGCCGTCGCCGGTGCACGCGGAGGCCGCCGCCGACTACACGATCACCGTCGACCCGACCGCCGAGGGCGCCGCGATCGACGACACGATGTACGGCGTCTTCTACGAGGACATCAACCGGGCCGCCGACGGCGGCCTGTACGCCGAGCTCGTGCAGAACCGGTCCTTCGAGTACTCCACCGCCGACAACGCCTCGTACACGCCGCTCACCTCCTGGACCGCCGACGGCACGGCCGAGGTGGTGAACGACGACGGCCGCCTCCACGAGCGCAACCGCAACTACCTCTCCCTGGGCGCCGGTTCCTCCGTCGCCAACGCCGGCTACAACACCGGTATCGCCGTGCAGAAGGGCAAGAAGTACGACTTCTCGGTGTGGACCCGCGCCGAGAACGGCACCACCCTCACCGTCACCCTCCAGGACGCCGCGGGCCCGCTCGCGAAGGTCCGCCAGGTGGCCGCGCAGGGGAAGTGGCGCAAGTACACCGCCACCTTCACGGCGACCCGCACCAGCAACCGGGGCCGACTCGCCGTGGCCACCACCGCACCGGCCGCCCTCGACATGGTCTCGCTCTTCCCCCGCGACACCTACAAGGGTCAGCCGGGCGGCCTGCGCAAGGACCTCGCCGAGAAGATCGCGGCCCTGAAACCGGGCTTCCTGCGCTTCCCCGGCGGCTGCCTGGTCAACACCGGCTCCATGGAGGACTACAGCGCGGACTCCGGCTGGCAGCGCAAGCGGTCCTACCAGTGGAAGGACACCATCGGCCCGGTCGAGCAGCGCGCCACCAACGCCAACTTCTGGGGCTACAACCAGAGCTACGGCCTCGGCTACTACGAGTACTTCCGCTTCGCCGAGGACATCGGCGCCATGCCGCTGCCCGTCGTGCCCGCCCTGGTCACCGGCTGCGGCCAGAACAAGGCCACCGACGACGACGCGCTGCTGAAGCGGCACATCCAGGACACCCTGGACCTCATCGAGTTCGCCAACGGGCCGCGCACCAGCGAGTGGGGCGCCAAGCGCGCCGAGATGGGCCACCCGAAGCCCTTCCACCTCACCCACATCGGCGTCGGCAACGAGGAGAACCTCCCCCGGGAGTTCATGGCGCGCTTCAAGGAGTTCCGTGCCGCGATCGAGGCCGAGTACCCGGACATCACCGTCGTCTCCAACTCCGGCCCGGACGACTCCGGCACCACCTTCGACACCGCCTGGCAGCTGAACCGCGAGGCCGGCGTCGAGATGGTCGACGAGCACTACTACAACAGCCCCCAGTGGTTCCTCCAGAACAACGACCGCTACGACTCGTACGACAGGAACGGCCCCAAGGTCTTCCTCGGCGAGTACGCCTCCCAGGGCAACGCCTGGAAGAACGCGCTGTCCGAGGCCGCCTTCATGACCGGCCTGGAGCGCAACGCGGACGTCGTCAAGCTCGCCTCCTACGCCCCGCTGCTCGCCAACGAGGACTACGTGCAGTGGAGCCCGGACATGATCTGGTTCAACAACCACGCGTCCTGGAACTCGGCCAACTACGAGGTCCAGAAGCTCTTCATGAACAACACCGGCGACCAGGTCGTCCCCTCGACGGCGACCGGCACCCCGGACGTCAGCGGTCCCATCACCGGCGCCGTCGGCCTGTCGACCTGGGCGACCAGCGCGGCGTACGACGACGTGAAGGTGACGTCGGCCGACGGGAAGACCCTGCTGACCGACGACTTCTCCGGTGACGCGTCGCAGTGGACCCACGCCGGCGCCGGCAGCTGGGCCGTCCAGGACGGCGCGTACGTCCAGACGGACGCCGCAGCCGAGAACACCCTGGTCACGGCCGGCGACCCGGCCTGGCAGAACTACGACCTGCACGTGAAGGCCACCAAGAAGTCCGGCAAGGAGGGCTTCCTAGTCGCCTTCGGCGTCAAGGACACCGGCAACTACTACTGGTGGAACCTTGGCGGCTGGAACAACACCCAGTCCGCCGTCGAGCAGGCCTCGGACGGCGGCAAGTCGACGCTCCTGTCCAAGGCCGGGTCGATCGAGACGGGCCGCGCCTACGACATCGACATCAAGGTGCGGGGCCGCCAGGTGACCCTCTACCTCGACGGCAAGGAGTGGGGCAGCTTCACCGACGACAAGCCGGCCGAGCCCTTCCGCCAGATCGTCACCGAGGACGCGCGCACCGGCGAGCTGATCGTCAAGGTCGTCAACGCCCAGGACGCCCCGGCTCGCACGGCTGTGGACCTCGGCGGCGCCAAGGTCGCCTCCAAGGCCCGGGTCACGACACTGGCCGCCGACCAGGACGCGGTCAACACCGGGACGGACACGCCGGTCACCCCGGTGACCTCGACCTTCTCGGGGGTGGCGAGCACGTTCAAGTACACCTTCCCGGCGAACTCGGTCACCTTCCTGCGGATCAAGCAGCGCTAGCCCACCCCGACGGGCCCGGTGCCGGCCTCGCCTGCGTGCGAGGCCGGTCCGGGCCCTGCTCCGTACCCGATTGCATAAACGTGCAGCGATACGTATAGTCATGCCATCGAGGAGGAGGATTTTCCATGGCGGTACGTGCGGCGGTGGCCGGAGCGAGTGGGTATGCGGGCGGTGAGCTGCTGCGTCTGCTCCTCGCGCACCCCGAGGTCGAGATCGGCGCCCTGACCGGCAACACCAACGCGGGGCAGCGCCTCGGTGCGCTCCAGCCGCATCTGCTGCCGCTGGCCGACCGCGTCCTGGAGCCGACGACCCCCGAGGTCCTCGCGGGGCACGAGGTCGTCTTCCTCGCGCTGCCGCACGGGCAGTCCGCCGCCGTCGCCGAGCAGCTCGGCCCGGACGTGCTGGTCGTGGACATGGGTGCCGACTTCCGGCTCAAGGACGCCGCCGACTGGGAGGCGTTCTACGGCTCCCCGCACGCCGGCACCTGGCCCTACGGCCTTCCCGAACTGCCGGGTGCCCGCTCTGCGCTGGAGGGGTCCAAGCGCGTCGCGGTGCCCGGTTGCTACCCGACCGCCGTGTCCCTGGCGCTCTTCCCGGCCTACGCCGCCTCGCTCGCCGAGCCCGAGGCCGTGATCGTCGCCGCCTCCGGCACCTCCGGAGCGGGCAAGGCGGCCAAGCCGCACCTGCTGGGCAGCGAGGTCATGGGCTCCATGTCGCCGTACGGCGTCGGCGGCGGCCACCGGCACACCCCCGAGATGATGCAGAACCTCGGCGCGGTCGCCGGCGAGCCGGTCTCCGTCTCCTTCACCCCGACCCTGGCGCCGATGCCCCGGGGCATCCTCGCCACGTGCACCGCCAAGGCGAAGCCCGGCGTCACCGCGGAGTCCGTCCGCGCCGCCTACGAAAAGGCCTTCGCCGACGAGCCCTTCGTGCACCTGCTGCCCGAGGGCCAGTGGCCCGCGACCGCGTCCGTCTACGGTTCCAACGCCGTATCGATCCAGGTCGCGTACGACGCCGCGGCGGGCCGCATCATCGCCATCAGCGCCATCGACAACCTGGCCAAGGGCACCGCGGGCGCTGCCGTACAGAGCATGAACATCGCCCTGGGTCTCGACGAGACCACCGGACTGACGACGATCGGAGTTGCGCCGTGAGTGTGACGGCAGCAAAGGGATTCACGGCGGCGGGCATCGCCGCCGGGATCAAGTCGAACGGCAACCCCGACCTGGCCCTCGTGGTCAACACCGGCCCCCGCCGCGCCGCCGCGGGCGTCTTCACCTCCAACCGCGTCAAGGCCGCGCCGGTCCTCTGGTCCGAGCAGGTACTCAGGAGCGGGCAGCTGTCCGCCGTCGTCCTCAACTCCGGCGGGGCCAACGCCTGCACCGGCCCCAAGGGCTTCCAGGACACCCACGCGACCGCCGAGAAGGCCGCCGAGGTGCTGGGGACGGGTGCCGGAGAGGTCGCCGTCTGCTCCACCGGACTCATCGGCGTACTGCTTCCCATGGACAAGCTGCTGCCGGGCGTCGAGACCGCCGCCGGTCAGCTGTCCGAGCACGGTGGTGAGAAGGCCGCCATCGCCATCAAGACCACCGACACCGTGCACAAGACGTCCGTCGTCACCAAGGACGGCTGGACCGTCGGCGGCATGGCCAAGGGCGCGGGCATGCTCGCCCCGGGCCTCGCCACCATGCTCGTCGTGATCACCACCGACGCCGACCTGGAGACCGAGGCCCTGGACCGCGCCCTGCGCGCCGCCACCCGCGTCACCTTCGACCGGGTCGACTCCGACGGCTGCATGTCCACCAACGACACCGTGCTGCTGCTGGCCTCCGGCGCTTCCGGCATCACCCCGGAGTACGACGCCTTCGCCGAGGCCGTCCGCACCGTCTGCGACGACCTCGGACAGCAGCTCATCCGCGACGCCGAGGGCGCCAGCAAGGACATCAAGGTCGAGGTCGTGAACGCCGCGAGCGAGGACGACGCCGTCCAGGTGGGCCGCACCATCGCCCGCAACAACCTCCTCAAGTGCGCCATCCACGGCGAGGATCCCAACTGGGGCCGCGTGCTCTCCGCGATCGGCACCACGACCGCCGTCTTCGAGCCGGACCGGCTGAACGTCGCCATCAACGGCGTCTGGGTCTGCAAGAACGGCGGCGTCGGCGAGGACCGCGAGCTGGTCGACATGCGCTACCGCGAGGTCCACATCGTCGCCGACCTCGCCGCCGGCGACGCCACCGCCACCATCTGGACCAACGACCTCACCGCCGACTACGTCCACGAGAACAGCGCGTACTCCTCATGAGCAACGGACCCACGCGGAAGCACACCGCGCTCCCCAAGGCCCAGATCCTCATCGAGGCGCTGCCCTGGCTGACCCGGCACCACGGCAAGACCGTCGTCATCAAGTTCGGCGGCAACGCCATGATCGACGAGGACCTGAAGGCCGCCTTCGCCCAGGACGTCGTCTTCCTGCGCCACGCCGGCCTCAAGCCCGTCGTCGTGCACGGCGGCGGCCCGCAGATCAGCGCCGCGCTCGACAAGCACGGCATCGTCAGCGAGTTCAAGGCCGGCCTGCGCGTCACCACCGAGGACGCCATGGACGTCGTACGGATGGTGCTGGCCGGACAGGTACAGCGCGAGCTGGTCGGGCTGCTCAACCAGCACGGACCGCTCGCCGTCGGCCTCACCGGCGAGGACGCGCACACCATCACCGCCACCAGGCACCAGCCGGAGATCGACGGCGAGCTCGTCGACATCGGCCGGGTCGGTGAGATCACCGAGATCGACACCGGCGCCATCGAGGCGCTGCTCGCCGACGGCCGGATCCCGGTCGTCTCGTCGATCGCCCGCTCCCAGGACGATCACCATGTCTACAACGTCAATGCTGATACGGCGGCTGCGGCACTCGCTGCGGCGCTCGGCGCCGAGACTCTCATGGTCCTCACCGACGTCGAGGGCCTGTACGAGGACTGGCCGAACTCCGACGAGGTGATCAGCCGCCTCACCGCCGCCCAGCTGGAGAAGCTGCTGCCCGAGCTGTCCAGCGGCATGGTGCCGAAGATGGAGGGCTGCCTGCACGCCGTGCGGGGCGGCGTCACCACCGCCCGCGTCATCGACGGCCGGGTCCAGCACTCGATCCTGCTGGAGATCTTCACCGACGAAGGCATCGGCACGATGGTCGTGCCGGACGCACAGGACGCACAGGGGGAGTCGTGAGCAACGCAGAGCTGACGGAGCGGTGGCAGGGCGCGCTCATGAACAACTACGGCACTCCGCGCCTGCCCCTGGTACGCGGCGAGGGCGCCCGGCTCTGGGACGCCGACGGCAAGGAGTACCTCGACTTCGTCGGCGGCATCGCGGTCAACGCGCTCGGCCACGCCCACCCGGCGGTGGTCGAGGCGGTGAGCCGGCAGATCGCCTCCCTCGGCCACGTCTCCAACCTCTTCATCGCCGAGCCGCCCGTCGTCCTCGCCGAACGGCTGCTCCAGCGCTTCGGCCGCGACGGCAAGGTCTACTTCTGCAACTCCGGCGCCGAGGCCAACGAGGGCGCCTTCAAGATCGGTCGGCTGACCGGGCGGCCGCACATGGTCGCCACCGACGGCGGGTTCCACGGCCGCACCATGGGCGCGCTGGCGCTCACCGGCCAGCCCGGCAAGCAGGCACCCTTCCTGCCGCTGCCCGGCGACGTCACGCACGTGCCGTACGGCGACGCACAGGCGCTGGCCGCCGCGGTCACCGAGGAGACGGCGCTGGTGATCATCGAGCCGATCCAGGGCGAGAACGGCGTCGTCGTGCCGCCCCCCGGCTATCTGAAGGCGGCCCGGGCCATCACCGCCGCCACCGGCGCGCTCCTCGTCCTGGACGAGGTGCAGACCGGCATCGGCCGGACCGGGCACTGGTTCGAGTACCAGGCCCACGAGGGTGTCCTGCCGGACGTCGTCACCCTCGCCAAGGGCCTCGGCGGGGGACTGCCGCTGGGCGCGACGGCCGCCTTCGGACGCGCCGCCGAACTGCTCCAACCGGGCCAGCACGGCACGACGTTCGGCGGCAACCCGGTCGCCTGCGCCGCCGGACTCGCCGTCCTCGACACCATCGCGGACGACGGGCTGCTGGAGAACGTCAAGCGGCAGAGCGAGAAGATCCGCGGCGGCGTCGAGGCTCTCGGCCACCCGTTGGTCGCCCATGTCCGGGGCGCGGGACTCCTGCTGGGTATCGTGCTCACCGAGCCGCTCGCGCCCAAGGTGCAGCAGGCGGCTCAGGACGCCGGAATCCTGGTGAACGCGCCCGCACCCGATGTCGTACGGCTGATGCCGCCGCTGAACCTCGGCGACGACGTGGTGGACGCGTTCCTCGGGGCACTGCCCGGCATCCTTGACCAGGCCCACGCGGCCCACGGGGACGGACGATCCGGAGAATGAGACGACGATGAGTCAGGCGCAGGAGCACGAGCAGACGGCGGGGCCTGCCCTGCCGCAGACCCGCACCGCACGCCACCGCCGGATCGTGGACATCCTCAACCGGCAGGCGGTGCGCTCGCAGAGCCAGTTGGCGAAGCTGCTCGCCGACGACGGGCTGAGCGTCACCCAGGCGACGCTCTCCCGGGATCTGGACGAGCTGAACGCGGTGAAGATCCGCAACACCGACGGCGACCTCATCTACGCGGTGCCCAGCGAGGGCGGTTTCCGCACCCCGCGGGCGCCGCTCGGTGAGTCGGCCAAGGAGGAGCGGATGCGGCGGCTCTCCGCGGAGCTGCTGATCTCCGCGGAGGCGTCGGCGAACCTCGTGGTCCTGCGGACCCCTCCGGGGGCGGCGCAGTTCCTCGCCTCGGCGATCGACCAGGCGGAGCTGCACGACATCCTGGGCACGATCGCGGGCGACGACACGTTGTTGCTGATCAGCAGGGAGCCCACGGGCGGGCAGGCGCTGGCGGACCACTTGCTGCGCCTGGCGCAGAACGGCAGCTGAAGGGGGCGGTGCGGTGACCTGCCGACTGCGGCCGCGTCGTGGCCGGTCGCGCAGTTCCCCGCGCCCCTAGGGGGTTGCAGGGAGGCCGGCCACAACGGCACCCGCCCGCAGCTGCGGGCAGTCGTGCCGCTGGGGCGGCACGGGTCCCCCCGCTCGAGCGAAGCCGAGAGTGGGGGAGACACCCCGCCAACGCGGGGTAAGTGCAACGCCCTGCCTCAGCCCAGACGCGCCGCCAGCCCCCCGGTGCACCGCACCTCGTCCCCCGCAGTCACCAACAGCGCCTCGACCCCGTCGAGGGACTCCAGCCACCGCAATCCCTCCCGCGCCCCCATCGCGAACGCCGCCGTGGCCCAGCAGTCCGCCCACGTCAGCCGGGGCGCCACCACCGTGACGGACAAAAGGTCGGTCACCGCGGAGCGCCCCGTGCGCGGATCGACGACGTGCGCGCCCCGCTCGGCGGAGCCGGACGTCGCCACGGCCAACTCCGCCGCCCCCGCCGCCGAGACGACCGCCGCGAGCCCGCCCGGCCGCAGCGGGTCCGACACCCCGACCCGCCACGGCCGCGCCGCACCCGGCGTCCCGAGCAACTGCACGTCCCCGCCGCCGTTGACGCTGACGCCGCTCGCACCGGCGACCACCGCCGCGATCCGCCGCGCGGCACGCTCCACGGCCCAGCCCTTGACGATGCCGGTCGGATCGAGCCGTCCCTCGTACCGCGTGCTGAACCAGCCGTCGCTCACCCGCTCCGCCTCGGCCGCCAGCTCCAGCACCTCGGCGACGTCCGGCGCGCACGCGTCGACGGTCAGCTCCCCGCGCGCCAGCCGGGACACCTCGCTGCCGTCCCGGTACGTGCTGAACACCTCGTCGGCCCGGTGCAGTCCGGCGACCGCCTCGTCCAGCGCCGCCCGGACAGCCATGGGTTCCCCGCCGCGGACGTCGAAGGAGAAGACGGTCCCCATCGCCTCCTCCACGTGACGCACCGCGGCGGGAGCCTGTGCGGACCCGGCCCCGGTGTCAGCCACCGGCCCGGTCCAGCGCCGACTGGAGGGACTGCTGGTACCCGGCGCTGGTGTAGGTGGCGCCCGAGACCGCGTCGATGTCGGCGCTCCCGGCCGCGACGGCGGCCCGGTTGAGTTCGGGAACGGCGTCGGCGGTGATCTGGTCGCTGCGGCCGCCCTGGGGCGCCTGGAGGGCCTCGGCGCCGGTGATCTTCCCGCCGCTCACGGTCACCCGGACCTGCACGGGGCCGTACTGGGTCTGCGCGGCGTCACCGGTGAGCACCTGCGTGCCCTGCCCGGCGCCGGCGCCCTCTCCGGCGGCTCCGGAGCCGGGGTCGGACTCGGCCGTCGCGGCCGCCTTGTCGAGGGCCGACTGGAGCGACTTCGCGTACCCGGCGCTGGTGTAGGTGGCGCCCGAGACCGCGTCGATGTCGGCGCTCCCGGCCGCGACGGCGGCCCGGTTGAGCTTGGGTACGGCGTCGGCGGTGACCTGGTCGCTCTGGCCGCCCTTGGGCGCCTGCACGGCCTCGGCCCTGGTGATCTTCCCGCCGCTCATCGTGAGCCGGACCTGCACGGGCCCGTACTGGGTACGGGCCGCGTCGCCCGTGACCGTGCCGGCCCCGGCGTCCCGGCCGCCCTGCGGCGACTGCGCGGCCACGGGCGGAGCCGCGCCGCCCGCCGCCGAGGCGGAGCCCGGGTCGGACGCCGGTTTCAGCGACAGCAGCAGCACGATCCCGGACACGGTCGCGGCGCCGGCGAGCACGGCACGCCGAACGGGGTGGCTTTTCCTCATCTGTCCTGGACTCCTGATGTCCGTCGCTCACATCTCGAACGACTCGTGGTGGATACGGCGTGCGGGGACGCCCGCCCCGCGCAGTGCCTCGTACACCGACTGCGCGAAGCCGGGCGGCCCGCACAGGAAGACGTCGTGGCGCTCGACGTCCGGGATCTTGCGGGCCAGGGTCTCCGCGGAGATGTCCGGACGCTCCCCGTCCGGGCTGTTGACCGCGTACATCAGCCGGGCCCCGCGCTCGTCCGCGATGCCGGCCAGCTCGTCCCAGAGCGCCAGGTCCTGCGTGCTGTTGGCCCGGTAGAGCAGCGTGATGTCGCCGGAGGCGCCGGGCAGCGTCTCGAAGAGGGCCCGCATCGGCGTGATCCCGACCCCGCCCGCCACCAGCAGCACCTTGCCGCGGCTGCGGCGCTGCGCGGTCAGGGCGCCGTACGGACCCTCCGCCCACACCCGCGTACCGGGCTCCAGCTCGCGCAGCCGGGCGCTGTGGTCGCCGATCGCCTTCACGGTGATCCGCAGCATCTCCGGTCGCGGCGCCGCCGACAGCGAGTACGGGTGGGAGCTGAACCGCATCCCCGGCGCCAGGAACCGCCAGCGGAAGAACTGCCCCGCCTCCGCGCCCATCCGGTGCAGCCTGCGACCGCCGATCAGCACCGACACGATCCCGGGCGTCTCCTCGATCACCGCCTCCACCCGCATCCGGTGCCGCAGGTTGAGGCGGAGGGGCGTCAGGATCCGGTACCAGAGCACCAGCGCGGTCACCGATCCGTACAGCACGTACCAGACGGTCCTGGCGAGCGGCTCGACGGCGAAGTCGTTGCCGGTGGTCAACTGGTGCCAGAAGGTCAGGAACACCGCCACGTACGTCAGCAGATGCACGTGGTACCAGGCGTCGTACGGGATCCTGCGGCGGACCGGGCCGGCCGACAGCAGCCCGATGAGGACCAGGAGGCCGGTGCCGACGGCGGCCTTGCCCATGTCCGGCAGCTGGTTCACCGAGTCGATCGTCTGCTGCACGATGTCGCCGAGACCCTTGCCCGCCTGCGCGGCGTACCCCCACATGATCAGGAAGACGTGGGCCAGGACCAGGCAGAGGGTGTAGCGGCCGGTCAGGGCGTGCCAGCGGGCGACCCGGTCGGACCCCACCCGCCGCTCCAGGGCCGGTACCCGGGCCATCTGGAGCACCACCAGGGCCATGAGGTACCCGGCGAGCAGCCCGGTGATCCGGCCCGCGCCCAGGATCCTGCCGGTGTCGTCGGAGATGGCGGGCGTGTTGCGCCACCACAGCCACAACACGCCCGCCGCGCCCGCCCACACGGCGAGCAGCAACGGGACGGCGGGGGAGCGGCGGGGACGGATGCGCCGCATCGTCTGACGGCGGGCGGCGCGGCCGCCTGCGAGCGTGGTGGACGTGGTGGTCACGGTTCCTCCGGGGACTTGACCCTTGGCCCACAGATACGTGCCGCACCACCCGAGCGTTCAGCCCACCCGCTGTTCGGTCGGGCTGTTCCGCCACGCCGTTCAATAGCGCGTGATCACCGTCGCCCCGCCCGAGGTGCCGATCGCGATGTGCGGCCGGGCGACCGGGTCGGCCCACCGCAGGATGCGGCGCATCGCCTCCGCCGGCACCGACACGCAACCGGCCGTCGCTCCGCGCCCGTTGACGTGCAGGAAGATGCCCGCACCGCGCCCGCGCACCGGGCGGTGGTAGTTGAAGCCGACGACCAGGGCGTGTGCGTACTGCGCCGTGTAGGTGATCAGGTGCTCGGCCTCGGCGGCGCGGCAGTCCGCGGGGCGCGGTTCGGTCCAGCGGTTGTAGGAGCGGGAGGCGGTGTCCTGGCACCACCAGGAGTGCCGCCGCACGGGCCGGTAGCGGTACGCCGTCCCGCGCGGCGCCGCCTTGATGCCGAAGGCGTAGGGCAGGTCGTACAGCCCGGTGGGGGTGGTGTTCGTGCCCTGGCGGCGCGTCTTCCCGTCGGCCAGTCCGCCGGCCCCGAAGCGGGCGGCGGCGGAACCGGCCTTCACCCAGCTGCCGCCCCGCCGGTCCCACCACGTGACCGTGCCCGTCGTCGAGCCGGTCCCCGGTGCGACCGCGGTGATCAACTGGGTGCCGCCGCCGGTGTTCGCCATCCGGGCGGGCAGCGGCCGGGGAGCGGGCCGCTCGGCGGGCGCGGCACCGAGCGCGAGGAGGGACACGGAGACGAGGGCGACGACGACACCGGGGCGCATGCCTCAGACGGTAGAAGGGGGCAGCGGCAACGGCAGCCCGGGAAGGCCGTCCAGGCTCGTGGCGATGTGCTCCTTCTTGGTGAAGTACGCGTTGAGCGAGGCGTCGTCCTCGCGTGCGAACCGCTTGGCGTGCAGGTCCCGGTCGGACTCGTAGGCCATGAAGGGGACGCCGTAGCCGCAGGTGTCGCGGATGAGTTCGGCCGTGACGACGATGATCGCGCGGAGCCCGTGCGCGGTGGTGTCGATGTCCGGGAAGTGGGTGAGCAGCTCCGAAAAGCGCGGGTCGTCGCGGAAGACCGGCTCGCCGCGGCCGTGCACCCGGACGATGTTCGGCGGGCCCTGGAAGGCGCACCACATCAGGGTGATCCGCCCGTTCTCCCGCAGGTGGGCGACGGTCTCGGCGTTGGATCCTGCGAAGTCGAGGTAGGCCACGGTGAGTTCGTCGAGCACGGCGAACGAGCCCGTGAGGCCCTTGGGGGAGAGGTTGATCGTGCCGTCGGCGGTCAGCGGAGCGGTGGCGGTGAAGAAGAGGGGCTGCGCCTCGATGAACGAGCGGAGTCTGCCGTCTATGCGTTCATAAGTCTTTCCCATGTCTAACGATTATGGAGCAGGGGGCGCGGTGGATCACGCCAACCTGCGAGATTGACGAATCATGCAGAGTTCTGCATACTCATGCATGCCAGTGATTGCACGGTGAGGAGCGACACAAGTGAGCAGCAACAGCGGTGACGTACGGCTCTGGGGCGGCCGTTTCGCCGACGGTCCCGCCGAGGCCCTGGCGAAGCTGTCCGCGTCCGTCCACTTCGACTGGCGGCTCGCGCCCTACGACATCGCCGGTTCGCGTGCCCACGCGCGCGTGCTGCACAAGGCCGGGCTGCTCACCGAGGACGAGCTGACCCGGATGATCGCCGGGCTCGACCAGCTGGAAGCGGACGTGGCGTCCGGCGACTTCGTCGGCACCATCGCCGACGAGGACGTCCACACCGCCCTGGAGCGCGGCCTGCTGGAGCGGCTCGGCCCGGACCTCGGCGGCAAGCTCCGCGCCGGCCGGTCCCGGAACGACCAGGTCGCGACCCTCTTCCGCATGTACCTGCGGGACCACGCCCGCGCCGTCGGCGGCCTGATCGCCGACCTCCAGGACGCGCTGATCGGCCTCGCCGAGGCCCACCCGGACGTGGCGATGCCCGGCCGCACCCACCTCCAGCACGCCCAGCCGGTGCTCTTCGCCCACCACGTCCTCGCCCACGTCCAGGCGCTGGGCCGGGACGCGGAGCGGCTGCGCCAGTGGGACACGCGTACGGCCGTGTCGCCGTACGGGTCGGGGGCGCTCGCGGGCAGCAGCCTCGGCCTCGACCCGGAGGCGGTCGCCAAGGACCTCGGCTTCGAGCACGGCAGTGCCGGCAACTCCATCGACGGCACGGCGTCGCGCGACTTCGTCGCCGAGTTCGCCTTCATCACCGCGATGATCGGGGTCAACGTCTCCCGGATCGCCGAGGAGATCATCATCTGGAACACGAAGGAGTTCTCCTTCGTGACGCTCCACGACGCGTTCTCCACCGGCTCGTCGATCATGCCGCAGAAGAAGAACCCGGACATCGCCGAGCTGGCCCGCGGCAAGTCCGGCCGCCTGATCGGCAACCTCACCGGCCTGATGGCCACGCTCAAGGCCCTCCCCCTCGCGTACAACCGCGACCTCCAGGAGGACAAGGAGCCGGTCTTCGACTCCATCGACCAGCTGGAGATCCTGCTCCCGGCCTTCACCGGCATGATGGCCACCCTCACCGTGCACCGCGAGCGCATGGAGGAGCTGGCTCCGGCCGGGTTCTCCCTCGCCACCGACATCGCCGAGTGGCTGGTCAGGCAGGGCGTGCCGTTCCGCGTCGCGCACGAGGTGGCCGGCGAGTGCGTGAAGGTCGCCGAGGCCGAGGGCAAGGAGCTGGACGAGCTGACCGACGAGCAGTTCGCCAAGATCTCCGCCCACCTCACCCCCGAGGTCCGCTCGGTGCTCAACGTCCCCGGCGCCCTCGCCTCCCGCGACGGCCGCGGCGGTACGGCACCCCGCGCGGTCGCCGTCCAGCTCGCCGAGGTGAAGGCGGACGTGGCCGGCCAGCACGCCTGGGCGAACGCGAAGAAGTAGCAGCCGGTGTGCCCGAGGGGCATCGCGGTTACGTTGGTCACGAGCCTCAGCAGCCGACCGAACGGAGCCCGCGATGCCCTTCGCCCGCCTGGCCTCGGCGACGACCCCCACCTGCCACATCGGCCTGGGTCTCGCCGCCGTCGGCCGCCCCGGCTACATCAACCTCGGCCGTGACCGGGACCTGCCGGCCGACCGCAGCGTCGAGGCGATGCGCGAGCGCACCTACGACCTCCTCGACGCCGCCTACGCGCAGGGCGTCCGTTACTTCGACGCGGCGCGCTCCTACGGCCGCTCGGAGGAGTTCCTCGCCGGCTGGCTGCGGGACCGTCCCGACGTCGACGACGTGGTCGTCGGCAGCAAGTGGGGCTACACCTACACGGCCGACTGGTCGGCCGACGCCGAGCAGCACGAGGTCAAGGACCACGGCGTCGCGACGTACGAGCGCCAGCGCGCCGAGACCGACGCCCTGCTCGGCGACCGGCTGGACCTCTACCAGATCCACTCGCTGACCCCGGACAGCCCGGCCCTGACCGACAAGGACCTGCACGCGAGGCTGGCCGAGGCCGCCGCGCGGGGGGTCACCGTCGGCTTCTCCACCAGCGGCCCCGCCCAGGCCGACACCATCCGCGCCGCGCTCGCGGTGACCGTCGACGGCGAGCCCCTCTTCCGTACCGTCCAGTCGACGTACAACCTGCTGGAGACCTCCGCCGCGCCCGCGCTGGCCGAGGCGCACGAGGCCGGGCTCACCGTGATCGTCAAGGAGGGCATGGCCAACGGGCGTCTCGCCGAGCCCCACGCGCCCGACGCCCTGAAGGCCGTGTCGGAGGAGACGGCCCTGGGCTGCGACGCGGTCGCCCTCGCGCTGGTCCTCCGGCAGCCCTGGGCCGGCGTCGTCCTCTCCGGCGCGGCGACCGTGAACCAGCTCGGCTCGAACCTGCACGCCGCCGTCGTCGACCTCGACGACGACCAGGTGGCGCGTCTCGGCGTGCTCGTCGAGGACCCCGACGACTACTGGGAGCGGCGCGGACAGCTGCCCTGGCACTGAGTCCGGAGAACCGTGAAGCACCCCGAGTGATGAGTCACGCATGCCCAGCATGAGACAAAGATGTCTCATGTGGGTTACTGTTGTCTCATGGCTGTAGATCGTGAACTGGTGCTGCGGAGCGCCGCGGCCCTGCTGACCCGCAAGGCCACCGCGACCATGGACGAGGTCGCCAGGGCGGCCGGGGTCAGCCGGGCCACGCTGCACCGGCACTTCGCGGGCCGCGACGCCCTCGTCCGGGCCCTGGAGTCGCTCGGTCTCGCCGAGTGCGAGGCGGCCCTGGACGCCGCCCGTCCCGACGACGGGCCGGCGGCCGAGGCGCTGCGCCGGCTCGTCCGCGAGATCGAGCCCGCCGCTGCCCTGCTCGCCTTCCTCTACAGCGAGAACCAGCTGTTCGAGGGCGAACAGCAGAACGAGGGCTGGGCCCGCCTCGACGCCCGCCTCACCGCGCTGTTCCGCCGGGGCCAGGAGAGCGGTGAGTTCCGTATCGACCTCACCCCGACCTGGCTCACCGAGGCGCTGTACGGCCTGCTGGCCTCCGGCGCCTGGGCCGTGACCGAGGGCCGCCTGGCCCGCAACGACTTCACCCGCATGATCGTCGAGCTGCTGCTCGGCGGCGCACTTCGGAGAGAGTGAACCATGACCCGCACCCTGCAGTCGGCGCAGACGACCGAGGCGGTGAAGCGCCCCGGCCGCTGGCTGGCGCTGTCCGTCCTCGTGCTGGCCGTACTGCTGGTGGCCGTCGACGCGACCGTGCTCGGTCTCGCGACCCCCTACATCAGTGAGGACCTCGCGCCGTCCGGCACCCAGCTGCTCTGGATCGGCGACGTCTACTCCTTCGTCATCGCCGGTCTGCTCGTCACCATGGGCAGCCTCGGCGACCGCATCGGACGCAAGCGGATCCTGCTGATCGGCGCCACGGCATTCGGCGCGATATCCGTCCTCAACGCCTACGCGTCCACGCCCGAGCTGATGATCGTCGCCCGGGCCCTGCTCGGCGTCGCGGGCGCCACCCTGATGCCCGCCACCCTCGCCCTGATCCGCAACCTCTTCCACGACCCGCGCGAACGCAGCCTCGCCGTCGGCATCTGGGGCGCCGCGGCCTCGGCCGGTGCGGCGGTCGGCCCGGTCGTCGGCGGCTTCCTGCTGGAGCACTTCTGGTGGGGCTCGGTCTTCCTGATCAACCTGCCCGTGATGGCCGTCCTGGTCGTCGTCGGCGTCAAGCTGCTGCCGGAGTCCCGCAATCCGAACCCGGGCCCGTGGGACCTGCTCAGCGTCGTCCTCTCCCTGGTCGGAATGGTCGGCGTGGTGTACGCCGTCAAGGAGACCGCCGCGCACGGGTTCGCGTGGGTCACCCTCGCCGTGGGCCTGCTGGGCGCCGCCGCGCTCTACGGCTTCGTGCGCCGTCAGCTGACCATGCCGGTCCCGCTGCTGGACATGCGGCTGTTCCGCAGCCGCGGCTTCAGCGGCGCGGTCCTGGCCGACCTGCTGACCATCCTGGGCCTGTCCGGGCTGGTGTTCTTCCTCTCCCAGTACCTGCAACTGGTCCAGGGCAGGCGGCCGTTCGAAGCGGGCCTGGCCGAACTGCCCGCCGCGATCGGCGCGGTGGTCGCGGGTCTGATCGCGGGCCGCGTGGCCCGGCGCTTCTCGGTGCGTGCGGTGGTCGCCGGCGGACTCGCCGCCGTCGGTCTCGCGCTCGCCGCGCTGACCGTCGTCGAGCAGAACACCGGCTACCCGCTGCTGGGCGTGGTCCTGCTGGTCGTCGGCGTCGGTGCCGGGTTCTCGTTCACCGTCACCGCCGACGTGATCCTCTCCAGCGTGCCGGGCGAGCAGGCGGGCGCCGCCTCCGCGGTCTCCGAGACGGCGTACGAACTCGGCGCCGCCCTCGGCATCGCCGTGCTCGGCTCGATCGTGACCGGTGTCTACCGCGACTTCACCGGCCCGGTCGGCACCCCGGACGCGGCGCACGAGTCACTGGGCGGTGCGGTGGAGGCCGCCTCCGGGCTGCCGGCCCCCACGGGCGAGGCGCTGCTGGACGCCGCCCGACAGGCCTTCGTCGACGGCCTGGCCGTCGCGGCGGGTGTCGGCGCGGCCGTCCTCCTGGCGGCCGCCGCGGCATCCTGGTTCCTGCTGCGCGGCCAGCGCCTGGAGGACGGGGTGGAGCACCCGTAACAGCGCGGCCGGTGTCCGCGGGCGCTCGTGAGAACGCCCGACCGGGGTGCCCGGCGAACACACGGACGGCGGGCCGCTCGAGAAGCGGCCCGCCGTCCGTGTGTCCGCGCGGCGTTACGCCGCCTTGGCCTTGCTCGCGTACATGTCCACGTACTCCTGGCCGGACAGCCGCATGACCTCGGTCATCACGGAGTCGGTCACGGCCCGCAGGACGTAGCGGTCGCGGTCCATGCCCTCGTAGCGGGAGAACTCCATCGCCTCGCCGAAGCGGACGGTGACCTTGCCCGGCCGGGGCAGGCCCGCGCCGCCCGGCTGGAGCTTGTCGGTGCCGATCACGGCGAACGGGACGACGGGGGCGCCGGTCATCAGGGTGAGCCGGGCGATGCCGGTGCGGCCGCGGTAGAGGCGGCCGTCGGGGGAGCGGGTGCCCTCCGGGTAGATGGCGAAGACCTTGCCCTCGTCCAGTACCCGGCGCCCCGTCATCAGCGCCGCGACCCCGCCCCGGCCGCCGTCCCGGTCGACCGGGATCATGCCGACGCCGGTGAAGAACCAGGCCATCAGCCGCCCCTTGAGGCCCTTGCCGGTGACGTACTCGTCCTTGCCGATGAAGAAGACCTGCCGGTCGCACTTCAGGGGCATGATCACCGAGTCGATGAAGGTGAGATGGTTGCCGGCCAGGATCACCGGACCGTCGCCCGGGATGTTCTCCACGCCCTCCACCTGTGGGCGGAACATCAGGCGCATGATCGGGCCGAGCACTGCCTTGATGAGCGCGAAGCGGGACAACGGGTCCTCCGGTGTCGGGGATGCGGTATGAGTCTGTGCAGGTGAGGACATTACTCGCGGCCGCGGGGGTCACGCACGTCGGGTCACCCGGGTCTTACGCAGTGTTGACGTGCGTTCACCTGCGGTGCAGGGGTGTTGCGCGGCCGTAACACCCACTCGGGATGTGAGGCAGGTCGCGTCCGCGGGGACCGGCGTCGTCGGTCCCGGGGGGTGCGGACACGGCCCGGATCGAAGCACGCGCGACCCGCGGACCGCGTGAGGCGCGCCGCCGGACACGCGCCGCCGACCCCTGTGCACCACGGCCGGCCTCGCGGGCCACTACGACGACCACGACCACTGAACCGGGTACCCCGGCCGGCCGCCCCGAAGCCGACGACACGTCAGACATCCCACCCCACCGGCCCCTCCACGCCCATACGACATCACCACGCACCCGCGTGTTCCGCCCGAGGTCTCCCATTGGTCATGTACGCGCCCCTACGATCGGCCCGCACCGACGGTCAACGGCAGGAGGCCCTGATGGGAACGCAGGAGTCGGACGAGCAGGCGGGCGGCACCGGACGGCGGGCGCTCCTCGGAGCAGCGGTGCTCGGCGCCGGCGGAGCCGTACTCGGCCTGTCCGGCACGGCGAGAGCCGCCGACGCCCGGCACGGCGGCGGACACGGCGGCGGCGTGAAGAGCCTGCCGGTCCCGACCGTCATCGGTCACCGCGGCGCCAGCGGCTACCGGCCCGAGCACACCTTCGGCGCCTACGAACTCGCCCTCGACATGGGCGCCGACATCGTCGAGGCCGGCGACCTGGTCCCCACCAAGGACGGTCACCTGGTCTGCCGGCACGAGCCGGAGATCGGCGGCACCACGGACGTCGCCGACCACCCCGAGTTCGCCGACCGCAAGCGCACGAAGTCGCTCGACGGCGTCTCCGTCACCGGCTGGTTCACCGAGGACTTCACGCTCGCCGAGCTCAAGACGCTCCGCGCCACCGAGCGCATCCCGGCCAACCGCCCCCACAACACCCTCTACGACGGCCGCTGGGAGATCCCCACCTTCGAAGAGGTGCTGCGCTGGCAGAACGAGCAGACCCGCAGGCGCGGCAAGCAGGTCTGGATCTATCCCGAGCTCAAGCACCCCACCTACTTCCGGGGGCTGGGCCTGGGCACGGAGGAGCGTCTCGCGCGGCTGCTGCGCAAGTACGGCAAGAACCGGAAGAACTCGCCCGTCATCATCCAGTCCTTCGAGCCCACCAGTATCCAGCGGATGAGCAGGCTCGTCGACAACCCCCTCGCCGTCCTGCTGTCCGGCGCCAAGAGCCGCCCCTGGGACTTCGTCGAGACCGGCGACCCGCGCACGACGGCCGACCTCATCACGCCGAAGGGCCTCGAGGAGATCGCCTCCTACGCGCAGGGCATCGGCCCGACCCTGGACCTGATCATCCCGAAGGACTCCGCCGGCCGGCTCACCGAGCCGACCACGCTGGTCCGCGACGCGCACCGCGCGGGCCTGATCCTGCACCCGTACACCCTGCGCAACGAAAACCCCTTCCTGCCCGCGGACTTCCGCAAGGGCAGCGACCCCGACGCCTACGGCGACGTCTTCGGCGCGTTCAGGACGTACTTCGCCACCGGTATCGACGGCGTCTTCACCGACCACCCGGACACCGGACTGCTGGCCCGCGAGGACTTCGTCAACAGCTGAGCGCACGACCCCGGTTGGGGTGACCTTCGGCCGTCCGGGCAACCCGCCGCCCGGGCGGCCGCGTCGATCCGCATATGACGCACGACCTGGTCACCCTCCTGCGCCCCCTGCTCACCGCCGAGGCCTCGGCCGAGGCATATGCCTCCGGAGCCGAGGCCGGCGACCTGGAACAGGCGGTCTGGCTGCGCCTCCTGGAACGCCTGGAGGTCGACGGCCCGCCCCACGACCCGCACCGCTGGCTGCGCAGCGCCGTCCGCACCGAGGCGCGCCGCACCCGCCGCACGGCCCGCGACGAGCGGCCGTACGCGACCGAACCGGCCGGCGCCACCGACCACGAGCCCGAGCACCTCGCACTCGCCGCGGCCCGTCGGCGCGCCCTGCGCGACGCGGTGCGCCGGCTGCCCGGCCGCTGCCCCCGGCTCATGGAGGCCCTGCTGTCGCCCGAGGACCTCACATACCGGGAAATCGCGGGGGAGTTGGGTATCTCACAAGGCAGTCTTGGCCCGGAACGTTCCCGATGTCTGGGATGTCTACGGCGATTGCTCGCGCCGGAGGTTGCGGCCCGCTGAGGACGGGGATAGGAGTGGGGGACCCACAGGTGATCAGGTGAGCGGGAGGCATGCGCACATGGGCATGAGCGTGACCATCTCGGCGGCGACCGAGCAGGATGCCGAGCAGATCTTCCGGCTGCAGTACCTCTGCTTCCAGAGCGAGGCGGCGCTGTACGGCAACTACCGCATCGACCCGCTCGTCCAGACCCTCGACTCCGTGCGCGAGGAGGTCGCCGCCGACTGCGTCTTCGTGGCGCGGCTCGGCGACGAGGTCGTCGGCTCGGTGCGCGGGCGGGTGACCGAGGACGGGGCCGCGTCCATCGGCAAACTGTGCGTCCACCCCCGCCTCCAGGGGCACGGCATCGGAGCCCGCCTGCTGCGCGCCGCCGAGTCCGCGCTCGCCGGGGAGCGCGGCGCCAAGCGCTTCCGCCTGCACACCGGGCACCGCAGCGAGAGCAACCTGCGGCTGTACCGGCGGGTCGGCTACGAGACGGTGGGGACCGCCGAGGGCACGGACGGCGTACCCATGATCGTCCTGGAGAAGCCGGCCGGGACCTACGCGACCACGGCCTGAGCGCCCGCCGGACAGGCCCTCAAGCGGTGCGGGCCCGGCGCAGCCAGTACAGCGCCGTCAGCGGAAGCAGCACCGGGATGAACAGGTATCCCATCCCGAAGTCCGACCACACGGTCGCGTCGGGGAAGGCGGACGGATCGGCCAGCGTCCAGGTGCCGACCGCGAGGACGCCCACGAGCTCGGCGGCGCAGCACACCAGCGCCGCCTTGCGGGCCCTCTCGCCGCCGCGCACCAGCGTGTACGTGATGAAGCCGTAGACGACGCCCGCGAGGGCCGACAGCGTGTAGGCGAGCGGGGCCCGGTCGAACTCGGTCGCGATCTGGTACGCGGACCGCGACACGGCGCCGACGACCATCACCCCGTACAGCCACACCAGCAGGATGCCGGGGCCGCCGATCAACCGCTTACGGGCCGGCTTCTCCTGCGTGGCCACCATCTCAGCCTCCCCAGATGTCATAGAGCCGCACCTCGAGGACGGCGAGGACGACACCGCCGGCGGCGACCGTCACCGAACCCCAGCGGGTGCGCTCGGCCAGCGACATGAACCCGGCCGCCGGGACACAGGCGAAGGCGCCCAGCAGATACGCCACGAAGATCGTGGTGCCCTGCTCCGGCTCCTCGCCCCGCGCCAGCTGCACGATCCCGACCACCAGCTGGATCAGCGCCAGCAGCGAGACCACGGCCATGCCGATGAAGTGCCAGTCCTTCGTCGGCTGGTCACGGTAGGCCGCCCAGCCGCACCAGGCGGCCAGCAGCAGCGCGGTGACGCCGGTCACCAGCATCAGGACGTCAAGCATGGCAGCGACCCTATTACGCCCGAAAAGCCGCGCCGCGCCCGACCCCGCCCGGCCACGGGATCACCGTGCTGCCCGGGCGGGCCGGTACGACCATCGTGGTGTTGGCCACAGCACCCGGGCCGACGAGCTCGACGCCCACCTGGTGGTCACCCACCCTCCGGCCTTGTCCGTACTGGTCACCCGCAGTCTCCGTCAGGGGATGGAACCGCGCCCCCGTGTCCGGTCACCGTCCACCGCTGTCCAGCATCCGGACACCGGTGGCCGGCCGGGACCGCCGGTCTGCTTTACTGATCGCATGAGCACGACGAGCGACCGCACCCGCGCGACCGAGGCGACGAAGACGCCCGGTGCTCGTTGTATGCCTCGTCGTACGTGTCGAATGTGCGCCTTCTAGAGGGCCCCTGCACCACCTGAGCCTCGCGCCCCGAAGCGAGCGCCGCTCGAGTCCGCCACCGCGCCCCGCGCACGCGGCCGAGCCACGCCCCGCGCACACGTTTCTCCCCGGTCCCGCGGTTGCACGCCACCGTGAGAACCGTGCCGCGTTCCGAAGGTCCCCCGAGAACCCCGAAGAACAACGCCCCGTGCCCGGCGCCCACACCCGCGCCGCGCACTCGACAGTGACGGAAACCCACGTGATCACCACATCGGGCCTCACGAAGGTCTATCGCTCACGAGGCCGCGAGGTCACCGCCCTCGACGGCGTCGACCTGCACGTCCGCGAGGGCGAGGTGTACGGCGTCATCGGCCAGTCCGGCGCCGGCAAGTCCTCCCTCATCCGCTGCGTCAACCTCCTGGAGCGCCCCACCTCCGGCACGGTCACCGTCGCCGGCCAGGACCTGACCGCGCTGGCCGGCCGCGGCCCCCGCGCGGGCCGGGAACTGCGGCAGGCGCGCAGCCGTATCGGCATGGTGTTCCAGCACTTCAACCTGCTGTCCTCGCGGACCGTGCAGGACAACGTCGAACTGCCCCTGGAGATCCTCGGCAGGTCCGGGAAGGAACGTTCCCGCAAGGCGCTGGAGCTGCTCGACCTGGTCGGTCTCGCCGACAAGGCCAAGGCCTACCCCGCCCAGCTCTCCGGCGGTCAGAAGCAACGCGTCGGCATCGCCCGCGCCCTGGCCGGCGACCCCAAGGTCCTGCTCTCCGACGAGGCCACCAGCGCCCTCGACCCGGAGACCACCCGCTCCATACTCCAGCTGCTGCGCGACCTCAACCGGCAGCTCGGGCTGACCGTCCTGCTCATCACCCACGAGATGGACGTCGTCAAGAGCATCTGCGACTCGGCCGCCCTCATGGACCGGGGCCGCATCGTCGAGTCCGGCACGGTCGGCGAGCTCCTCGCCACGCCGGGCTCCGAACTGGCCGCCGCGCTCTTCCCCGTCGGTGGCGAGGCGTCCGGTGACGACCGCACCGTCCTGGACGTCACCTTCCACGGCGAGGCCGCCACCCAGCCCGTCATCTCCCAGCTCTCCCGCACCTACAACATCGACATATCGATCCTCGGCGCCGCCATCGACACCGTCGGCGGCCTCCAGGTCGGCCGGATGCGCATCGAACTGCCCGGCCGCTACGAGGACAACGTCGTGCCCGTCGGCTTCCTGCGCGAACAGGGCCTGCAGATCGACGTGGTGAACGCGACGCCGGACGAGACGCCGGACGAGCCGTCCCTGCTGGTGAAGGAAGGTGCCAAGTGACCTGGTCCGAGATGCAGCCGCTGCTGGAGCAGGCGTCCTGGGAGACCCTGATCATGGTCGGCTGGTCCACCCTGATCGCCGTGGTGGCCGGGCTCCCGCTCGGTGTGCTCCTCGTCCTCACCGACAAGGGCGGCCTGCTGCAGAACGTCGTGGTCAACAAGGTCATCGGCCAGATCGTGAACATCGGCCGCTCGATGCCGTTCATCATCCTCATGGTCGCGCTGATGAGCTTCACGCGCTGGGTCACCGGTACGACCATCGGCAGCGAGGCCGCGATCGTGCCGCTCGCCATCGGCGGCATCCCGTTCTTCGCGCGGCTCGTCGAGACCGCCGTCCGCGAGGTCGACGGAGGACTCGTCGAGGCCGTCCAGTCCATGGGCGGCAACACCTGGACCATCGTCCGCAAGGTCCTGGTCCCCGAGGCGCTTCCGTCGCTGATCGCCAGCACCACCACCACGATCATCGCCCTCATCGGCTACTCGGCCATGGCCGGCACCGTCGGCGGCGGCGGCCTCGGCGACCTCGCCGTCCGCTACGGATACCAGCGCTTCGAGACCGGCCTGATGTGGATCACCGTCGCGCTCCTCGCCGTCGCCATCTCGCTCATCCAGTTCGCCGGCGACTACGCGGCCCGCACCCTGCACCGCCGCGGCGGACGCGGAGGCGCCGCACCCCGGCTCCGGCTGCTCAAGGCCAAGGAGCCCGCGGCGGCCGACGTGAGCAAGGCCGCCTGACCCGCTCCCCCCCCCCGAAGACTCCCCGTACCTACCCAAGACGGGGTCGCACCACCTCAGGAAAGGCACTTTTCGTGCGTAACACCGCCAAGATCACCACCGCCGTCCTCGCCGCCGGAGCCCTCACCCTCGGACTCTCCGCCTGCGGCGCGGACAAGGACTCCGCCTCCGACACCTCCGGCCCGCTGGTCGTCGCCGCGACGCCCCTCCCGCACGCCGAGATCCTCAACTACGTCAAGGACAACCTGGCGAAGAAGGAGGGCCTCGACCTGGAGGTCAAGGAGTTCACCGACTACGTCACGCCGAACACGGCGACGGAGGACGGCTCGGTGGGCGCCAACTACTTTCAGACCGAGCCCTACCTCGCGGACTTCAACAAGAAGAACGGCACCCACCTGAAGTCCGTCGCCTCCGTGCACCTGGAGCCGCTCGGCCTCTACTCCAAGAAGGCGGACAAGGTCGGCGACCTGAAGAACGGCGCGACCATCGCCCTGCCCAACGACACCGTCACCGAGGCCCGCGCCCTGCAGCTGCTCGCCTCGGAGGGGCTGCTCACCCTCAAGGACGGCGCCGGCAACTCGGCCACGACCGCCGACATCACCAAGAACCCGAAGAACCTCAAGTTCAAGGAGCTGGAGGCGGCCCAGACCCCGCGTTCCCTGAACGACGTCGACGCGGCGGTCATCAACGGCAACTACGCCCTGGAGGCGGACCTCAAGCCGGCGAAGGACGCCCTCGTCCTGGAGTCCGCCGAGAACAACCCGAACGTCAACCTCCTCGTCGTCAAGGAGGGCCAGGAGGACGACCCGCGGGTGAAGAAGCTCGCCAAGCTCCTCACCTCGCCCGAGGTGAAGAAGTTCATCGAGGACAACTACTCCGGGTCCGTGCTCCCCTCCTTCTGATCCTTCTGATCCGAACCCCGCGTCACCCACCGGGTCCGCTCCGTGCCCACGGAGCGGACCCGGTGGTGTGGTTGCATGCCTGCATGCTGCATGCTGGGCAGTTCGACAGGCCCTGACGGTTTCACAGTTACGGAGCGGCGCATGACGAGCACCTTCCCCAACATCTCCATCAGCACGGAGCGGTTGGTGCTGCGCCCCCTCGACGAGGACGACGTTCCCGCCCTCGCCGCCATGATGAACGACGAGCAGGTCGCCGCGTGGACCCACGTCCCGCAGCCCTTCACCGAGCAGGGCGCCCGCACCTGGATCAGCGAGTACGCCCCCGCCGAACGCACGGCCGGCCGGGGACTCGACCTCGCCGTCACCGAGTTCCTCACCCAGCGCCTGGTCGGCATCGTCCAGCTGACCAAGACCAACTGGCACGTACGGTCCACCGAACTGTCGTACATCGTCGCCCCCTGGGCGCGCGGCGAGGGCTACGCCTCCGAAGCGGCGCTCGCCACCGCCCAGTGGCTCTTCGGCGACCAGAAGTTCGAACGCGTCGAGCTGCGCACCGCGGCCGACAACACCGCCTCCCAGCAGGTCGCCCAGAAGATCGGCTGCATCAGCGAGGGCGTCCTGCGCAACGCCTGTATAGCGCGCGTACGCACCGACGACGGCGTCTGGACCGACGTACGCACCGATTTCATCGTGTGGAGCCTGCTGCCCGAGGACATCGAGGGCGCGGCCGGGCAACTGACCGACAACGGCGGTTTCACCACCTACACAGACTGGAACTGATCCTCCGGGACCGGACTGCGCCACCACCCGCCCCCCAGGCCGCACCAGGTACCCTCACAGGGCGCGCCGCGAACGGTTCCGCGACCACCACGACCTGCGAAAACCCTGGAGACTGACGACGATGGCCGACCGGGTCACGGTGATCGGCTGGGACGGTTCGCCGCTGACCGCCGCGGCACGCTCCGCCCTCGGCGCCGCCACCCTCGTGGCCGGCGCCGCCCACCACCTGGCACTTCCCGAAGTACCGCCCGCCGCCGAACGCATCCGTCTCGGCAGCGTCGCCCTCGCCGCCCGCCGCATCGCCGCCCACCGCGGCACGACGGTCGTCCTCGCCGACGGCGACCCCGGCTTCTTCGGCGTCGTACGGACCCTGCGCGCCCCCGAGTACGGCCTCGAGGTCGAAGTCGTCCCGGCCGTCTCCTCCGTGGCCGCCGCCTTCGCCCGCGCCGGTATGCCCTGGGACGACGCCCATGTGGTCGTCGCCCACCCGCGCACCCTGCGACGCGCGGTGAACGTATGCCGGGCCCACACCAAGGTCGCGGTCCTCACCTCCCCGGGCGCCGGCCCCGCCGAACTCGGCCTGCTGATGGAGGGCGTCCACCGCACCTTCGTCATCTGCGAGGAACTGGGCACCGCACGCGAACAGGTCAGCGTCGTCACCTCCGACAAGGCCGCCGACCACACCTGGCGCGATCCGAACGTCGTCATCGTCGTCGGCGGGACCGTCGGCCCCGGTGTCACGACCGACGGCGCCGGATGGATCGCCGGCCGCGACCCCTCCGCCGGACCACGCGGCTGGGCGCTGCCCGCCGAGGCGTACGGCGGCGGGCTCGGCGAGGGCGAGACCGACCTGCTCCGCACGACCCAACTCGCCCGGCTCGGACCGCGCCTCGGCGACCTCGTGTGGGACATCGGCTGCGGCAGCGGCGCCTTCGCCACCGAGGCCGCCCGCGGCGGCGCGGCAGTCATCGCCGTCGACCGCGACCCGGACGCCTGCGCCCGCACCGAGGCCGTCGCACGCCACTTCGGAATCCAGCTCCAGATCGTGCGCGGCACCGCCCCGCACGTCCTGGAGGACCTTCCCGAACCGGACGTCGTCCGTATCGGCGGCGGGGGAGCGGCCGTGGTCTCCGCGGTCGCCGACCGGCGCCCGCAGCGGATCGTCGCGCACGCGGCCACCCGCGACGCGGCCGAACTCGTCGGCAGGGACCTGACGGAGCACGGCTACCGGGTCGAGTGCGCGCTGCTGCAGTCCGTCGGACTCGACACCCGCGCCTGGACCGAGACGGAGCGGAGCGTCGCGTTCCTGCTCAGCGGGGTACTCCCGGACCGTGCCCCGTGATCGGGTTGTCATACCGCCCGGGGTAGGCTGGCGGATTGTTGTACCGCACTCGGACAACCGGCGTTTCGCCGGTCAATGTCCGTAAAAACCGCCTGTTACGGGCTGAGTGTGGTACGGCAGAACCGGGGGGCCGCGCAACGTGGCGCAGTCCACAGCGGCCCGTCGCGGATCAAGCTGTCGTGACGGGGAAACGGCCGCGACAATGCCACTCAATGGCTTTGTCGTCTTTTCCGGCGGGTCGTTCGTGCCGCTGGGCACGCACGCTCGTTCTTCACTACGGGGCGGTCGGTGCGCCGTCCCGGGCGTGGTCGTAGAAGCACTAACCGATGGGCGAGGGGTTACGCATGACCGACACCGGCCAGATCCCGGGCGAGGGGCTGCCGGAGAACGCAGGCATGGTGGAGCAGCCGGGCGTCCCCGCACCCGGCGCGTACACCTACCTCTCCGAGACCACCGCCGAGGACGAGGACCTGCTGCTTCTGCCGGGAGCCCAGAGCGCGTGGGGCAACGAGGTCGCGCCACCCGCGCCGGAGCCGGTCGTCGAGACCGTGCACCAGCCGGGTCCGCACGAGTTGTCCGGCCGCGACAGCGGCTCGGTCGACCTCGGTGGAGTCCGTCTGCCCGACCCGACGCCGGCGCCCGAGCCGGCGGCCGCCCCGGTACCGCCGCGCAGGCCCCTGCACCTCGGTCCGCCGATCCCCGACACCTCCGCGAGCCCGGTCCGTTCCCTCGCCGACCGCGGTCCCGCCGACATGCCGGTACGGCACGCCGGCCCGCCGACCGCCGGACCCGAGTACCTCGACGTCCCGCAGGCCGCCGCGATGCCTTCGCAGGCGGCGGCGCCCTGGGGTGCGCAGGCGGCGACGCGGGCACCGGTGGGCGCGGGAGCGGCGGCTGCCGAAACGGTTGTTCCGGCACCCGGACAGGCATCCGGTCAGGCGCCCGAGGCGGTGGGTGCGGCCCAGGCGCTCGTGACCCGCGTGGCGACGGAGGCCGTCGCGGCACGGGCCGGCGAGGCCGACGCGTCCGGGGAACCGGGCGAGACCGGACCCTCGGCTGCGGACGCCCCGGCCGAGGCCGTGGTCGGTGACGCCGACGGTGGCGACGCCGTGCCGGGCGGCGAGGTGCCGTACGGTCCCGGGGCGCCGGTCGTCGGTGACGGTGAGCAAGCTCCCGTGGCCGAGGCTGCGGTCGCCGAGGGTGGCGTGCCCGTACCGGAGGCGATCCCGGGAACCGAGGCCGACGGTGCCTCGGCCGTGCCGCCCACCCCGGAGCCCGACGCGGGACAGGTCGCCGAGCCCGCCACGACGTCTGCCGCGCCGGTTCCGGCCCCGGAGGACGTCATCTCCGAGCCCGAGCCTGCCCAGGAGGGCACCGAGCAGCCTGCGCCGGAGGAACCTCGATCGCCCGAGGCCACCGAGGCACACGCACCCGAGCCCGCCCAGACCCCGCAGGCGCCCACGGCGGAGCCCGCCCTGAGCGTCGTCGAGCCCGTCGAGCCCGTCGAAGCCGTCGAGCCGGTCCAGGCCACCGGCGTGGCCGACGGTGAGCCCGTCCAGGCCGCCGACCCGGCCCAGGCCCCCGCGCCCCAGCAGGTCCCGTTCCCCGAAGCGCCCGCATCCCTCGCCGCCGAGGCACCCGAGGCACCTGCGGCACAGACGGCCGTCGAGGCACCCGCACCCGTCGAGACGCCGGCACCCGAGGCCACCGCACCGGAGCCGTCCGCGGAGACTCCGGCCGCCGCCGGGCAGCCCGTACCCGCGCCGCAAGCAGACGCAGCGCCGCAGCCGGACCCGGAGCCCGTGCCGGAAGCGGCCGTTCAGTCGCAGCCGGACGCGCAGCCCGTGCCGGAAGCGGCCGTTCAGTCGCAGCCGGACGCGCAGCCCGTGCCGGAAGCCGACGTACAGCCGCAGCCGGACCCGCACCCCGTGGCGCAGGCGGCCGCACCCCAGCCGGCCGTTCAGCCCGAACCCGCGGCCGAACCCGCCCCTGCCCCCCGGCCCGAGTCCGCCCCGCACGCGGACCACCCCCGGCCCGCACAGGGCCCGCAGTCCCTCGTGCCCGCCGACGTTCCGCAGGAGGCGGACGCCGCCCACGGGGAGCCGGAGCCCGTGCCCATGGCGGCCGACGCGGCGCCGGCCGAGCCGGACCACCCCCGGCCCGCGGACGTCCCCGCCGCCACGGAGCCCCACCCCGACGACTCCCTCGGCCAGTTCGTGCCGGTCGACGGCGGCCAGGTGCCCACCACCCCGCACCTCGCACCCACTCCCCCCGAGGCCCTCACCCTCCCCCTGGAGGAGGCAGCCCCGACCCCGGACGCGGCCACCGCGGTCCCCGCCCCCCGCGAGGCCGACCCCGAGCTCGTCCAGAACGCCGACGACCTGGACACCCACGGCGCCGGCCGGCCGGACGACGAGGAGCAGGACGAGGAGCAGGCGGACCAGGCACCCCCGGAAGCACGCCGGTCCACCGGCCCGGCCGCCCCCGCCTACGCCGACGCCGAGCGCGAGGCCGTCCTGAAGGTCATGCGCGAACGCCGTGACATCCGCAACGGCTTCCGCAGCGACCCCATCCCCCACGAGGTGCTGCTCCGCGTCCTGGAGGCGGCCCACACCGCGCCCTCCGTGGGCCACTCGCAGCCCTGGGACTTCGTCGTCATCCGCTCCGCCGACACCCGCCGCGCGATGCACGAACTGGCGATGCGTCAGCGCGACGCGTACGCGAAGTCGCTGCCCAAGGGCCGGGCCAAGCAGTTCAAGGAACTGAAGATCGAGGCCATCCTCGACACCCCGGTCAACATCGTCGTCACCGCCGACCCGACCCGCGGCGGCCGCCACACCCTCGGCCGCCACACCCAGCCGCAGATGGCGCCGTACTCCTCCGCGCTCGCCGTCGAGAACCTCTGGCTCGCGGCCCGCGCCGAGGGCCTCGGCGTCGGCTGGGTCAGCTTCTTCGACGAGCGCGAGATGGTCCGCGCCCTCGGCCTGCCCGAGCACCTGGACGTCGTCGCCTACCTGTGCGTCGGATACGTCGACGAGTTCCCGGACGAGCCCGAGCTGATGCAGGCCGGCTGGTCCAAGCGCCGCCCACTGTCCTGGGTGGTCCACGAGGAGACGTACGGGCGCCGCGCCCTGCCCGGAGAGGAACCGCACGACCTGCTCGCCGAGACCGTCGCCCAGATCCGCCCGCTCGACGCCAAGGCACTCGGCGAGGCCTGGGAGCGCCAGAAGCGCATGACCAAGCCGGCCGGCGCGCTCGGCATGCTGGAGATCATCTCCGCCCAGCTGTCCGGCCTGTCCCGCCAGTGCCCGCCGCCGATCCCGGAGCCCGCCGCCGTCGCGGTCTTCGCCGGCGACCACGGCGTGCACGCCCAGGGCGTCACCCCCTGGCCGCAGGAGGTCACCGCCCAGATGGTGGCCAACTTCCTGGGCGGGGGAGCGGTCTGCAACGCCTTCGCCACCCAGGTCGGCGCCGAGGTGTGTGTCGTGGACGTCGGTGTCGCCACCGACCTGCCCGCGACACCCGGCCTGCTGCCCCGCAAGGTCCGTGCGGGCACGTCGGACATGACGACCGGCCCGGCGATGACCCGCGAGGAGGCCAAGCAGGCGATCGAGGTCGGCATCGAGACCGCCCGCGACCTGGTGGCGGCCGGCAACAAGGCGCTGCTCACCGGCGAGATGGGCATCGCGAACACCACCGCGTCCGCCGCGCTCATCTCCGTCTTCACCGGCGCCGACCCGGCCGAGGTCACCGGCCGCGGCACCGGCATCAACGACGAGACGCTGGCCCGCAAGACCGAGGTCGTCCGCCGCGCCCTCGAACTCCACCAGCCGGACCCGGCCGACCCCATCGGCGTCCTCGCCGCGATCGGCGGCTTCGAGCACGCGGCCATGGTCGGCCTGCTGCTCGGCGGCGCGTCGCTGCGTACGCCGGTGCTCCTGGACGGCGTCAGCGCGGGCGCCGCCGCCCTGGTGGCCCGGGCGATCGCGCCGGAGGTCCTCGCCGCCTGCATCGCCGGTCACCGCAGCGCCGAGCCCGGCCATGTCGCCGCGCTCAACAAGCTGGGCCTGCGCCCGCTGGTCGACCTCGACCTCCGCCTCGGCGAGGGCACCGGCGCACTGCTGGCCCTGCCGATGGTGCAGAGCACCGCCCGGGCGATGCACGAGGTGGCGACGTTCGACTCGGCGGGCGTCACCGAGAAGTAAGCCCCCCGGCGGGGGAGGGGTGGTCGGCGATCCGTCGCCGCCGCCCCACCCCGCCGTACTCTGGACCGACCTCGTGCCGCCGCCGCACGTCTCTTAGAATCCGCACGTATCCCCACGTCAGGGCCGCTCCATCGCCGCAGCGCCCACCGCATCGCCAGGACGAGGAGCCCACCCTCATGGCCGAACACCCCGCCTACCCCGTAGGCCTCCGCCTCACCGGCCGTCGCGTGGTCGTCCTCGGCGGCGGACAGGTCGCCCAGCGCCGCCTGCCCGCCCTCATCGCGGCGGGCGCCGACATCCGCCTCGTGTCCCCGGAGGCGACCCCGTCCGTCGAGGCCATGGCGGACGCGGGCGAGATCGCCTGGGAGAAGCGTCCGTACGCGGAAGGCGACCTCGCGGACGCCTGGTACGCCCTGATCGCCACCGGCGACAGCGAGGCCAACGCGGCCGCCTCCGCCGAGGCCGAGCGACACCGCGTGTGGTGCGTCCGCTCCGACGACGCCGACAAGGCCACGGCCTGGACCCCGGCGACCGGCCACAGCGAGGGCGTCACCGTCGCCGTACTCACCACCAACGCCCGCGGCCGCGACCCCCGCCACACCGCCGCCATCCGCGACGCGGTCGTGGAGGGCCTGCGCGACGGCACCCTCGTCGCTCCGCACCACCGCACCCGCACCGCCGGCGTCGCCCTGGTCGGCGGAGGCCCCGGCGACCCGGACCTGATCACCGTCCGGGGCCGCCGCCTGCTCGCCGAGGCCGACGTCGTCATCGCCGACCGGCTCGGCCCGCGCGACCTGCTCGCCGAGCTGCCGCCGCACGTCGAGGTCATCGACGCGGCGAAGATCCCGTACGGCCGTTTCATGGCCCAGGAGGCCATCAACAACGCGCTGATCGAGCACGCCAAGCAGGGCAAGGCGGTCGTACGCCTGAAGGGCGGCGACCCGTTCGTCTTCGGCCGGGGCATGGAGGAGGCGCAGGCGCTCGCCGAGGCGGGCATCCCCTGCACGGTCGTCCCCGGCATCTCCAGCTCCATCTCGGTCCCCGGCGCGGCGGGCATCCCGGTCACCCACCGGGGCGTCGCCCACGAGTTCACCGTCGTCAGCGGCCATGTCGCCCCCGACGACGAGCGCTCCCTGGTCGACTGGCCGTCCCTCGCCAAACTCACCGGCACGCTCGTGATCCTCATGGGCGTCGACAAGATCGGCAAGATCGCCGAGACCCTCGTCGCACACGGCAAGGCCCCCGGGACCCCGGTCGCCCTCGTCCAGGAGGGCACGACGGCCGCCCAGCGCCGCGTCGACGCGACCCTCGCCACCGTCGCCGAGACGGTCGTCGCGCAGGAGGTCAAGCCGCCCGCCGTCATCGTCGTCGGCGAGGTCGTCGGCGTCGGCCCGCACGGGACGGGTGCGTGACGTGGCCGACCTCCTCACGATCCACGACCCCGACGACCCGCGCCTGCACGACTACACCGGCCTGACCGACGTCGAACTGCGCCGCCGACGCGAACCGGCCGAGGGCCTGTTCATCGCCGAGGGCGAGAAGGTCATCCGGCGGGCAGCCGAAGCGGGCTACGCGATGCGCTCGATGCTGCTCTCCGCGAAGTGGGTCGACACCATGCGCGACATCATCGAGGAGGCCCCCGCCCCGGTGTACGTCGTCGATCCGGCCCTCGCCGAACGGGTCACCGGCTATCACGTGCACCGCGGAGCGCTCGCCTCCATGCAGCGCAAGCCGCTGCCGACGGCGGCCGACCTCCTGACGACCGCCCGCCGCGTCGTCGTCATGGAGTCGGTCAACGACCACACCAACATCGGCGCGATCTTCCGCTCCGCCGCCGCCCTCGGCATGGACGCGGTCCTGCTCTCCCCGGACTGTGCGGACCCCCTGTACCGGCGCAGCGTGAAGGTCTCGATGGGCGCGGTCTTCTCCGTGCCGTACGCCCGCCTCGACACCTGGCCGGCCGGACTGGAGACGGTCCGCGAGGCGGGCTTCACCCTCCTCGCCCTCACCCCCGACGAGCGGGCCAAGGCCCTCGACGAGGTCGCCCCGCACCGGATGGACCGGGTGGCCCTGATGCTCGGCGCCGAGGGCGACGGCCTGACCCGCCGCGCCCTGACGGCCTCCGACGCATGGGTCCGCATCCCGATGTCCCACGGCGTCGACTCCCTGAACGTGGGCGCGGCGGCAGCGGTCGCCTTCTACGCGGTGACGACGGGCCGACCTCCGGCGTAATACCGCCCCGACGGGCGCCCTACACCCTGGAGGTCTGCCGTCCCGGACTTCCGGGACCCTAGGGAGACTCGGGAGTCCCGAAAGCCCCTGGATCCCCCGGAGCCCCGGCACCGTCGCTCCGTACGCCCACCTGCTCCCGCTGCTGCTGCATCCGTACGCCGTCCCGGTCGTCGCCGAGGCCCCGCGACGGACCCTGGCAACCCTGCGCCGCGGCGATGCCCAGGGCGACCAGCAGCGTCACGACCACGAACACGAACAGGCGCTGCCGCAGCAGCCGCGGGTTGGCGGGCCGGCGCCAACGGGTGCCCGTGGTCCTCGGCGCCGTACGACCGGCGCCGCCGCGCGGCGCGGGCCGGCCGCCGCTGTCGCCCCGGGAGCCGCTGCGGCCGGTGGTGCTGCGGGAGGTGGGCGTGGGCCGCGCCCCCGACCGGGCGCCCGCTCCACTGCCGCGCGCGGCGCCGCCACCCCGCGCGGCCGACCCGTTGCGCGACGGCGTGCCGCCGCGCGAGGAACCGCCGCCGCGGGCGGGCGACGGACCCCGGGAGCCCGACGTGCTCCGCGGCGCGGGGGTACCCGGCGCGCCCTGCTGTCCCTGCGGACGCCGCTGAGCACGCTCCGGATAGGTGTCGGCGAGCCGCCCCGTGGGCCGGTCCGCCTCCCCGCTGCGCGGCGCCGGCGGCCGTACGTCGCCCAGACCCTGCGCCTCACGGGCGGCGATCTCCTTGAGCCGCAGCGACAGCTGCAGCGTGCTGGGGCGCTCCTCGGGGTCCTTGGCCAGGCACGCCCGCACGAGCGGCGCCAGGGCGTCGGGGACGCCGTGCAGCTGGGCCTCCTCGTGCACCACGCGGTACAGCATCACCTCGGAACTGCCGTGTCCGAAGGGCGAGTCGCCCATCGAGGAGTACGCCAGTGTGGCGCCGAGCGAGAAGACGTCCGTGGCCGGGGTGACCGCCGCCCCGCGCACCTGCTCCGGCGCGAGGAACCCCGGGGAGCCGACCGCGGTGCCCACGTGCGTGAGCGTCGAGGCGCCCGTCGCCCAGGCGATGCCGAAGTCGATGATCCGCGGCCCCTTCGGGGACAGCAGGATGTTCGACGGCTTCAGGTCCCGGTGCACCACCCCGGCCTCGTGCACCGCGACCAGTCCCTCGGACAGGGCGGCACCGACGGCGGCGACGTCCGCCGCGCTGAGCGGACCCCCGTCGACAACCTTGTCGTGCAGGGAGGGGCCGGGCACGTACTGCGTGGCGAACCAGGGCCGGTCCGCCTCCAGGTCCGCGGCGACCAGCCGCGCGGTGCAGCCGCCGCGGATGCGCCGGGCCGCCGAGACCTCGCGGGCGAACCGCGAGCGGAACTCCTGGTCCTCGGCCAGATCCGGCCGGATGACCTTCAGCGCGACCCGCTGCCCCTTCTTGTCGGAGCCGAGGTAGACCACGCCCATTCCACCCGCGCCGAGTCGCCTGTGAAGCCTGAACGAGCCGACGACGCGCGGGTCCTCGCGCCTCAGGCGCATCATCGCCATGTTCATCCCCGCTGCCCGGTCCCTGTGACGTGCCACAGCTTACGTTTCCACGGCCGCCCGCGCGCAGAGGCCGCGCCCTCTCGAGGCGATGGATTGTCGGTACGGGGTGGGAGAGTTGAGGCGAGGTCAGGGAACGCGTGCCGCCGTCGCCCCCGAGCCGCCGGTGATCCCAACCGGCCGTCGAGGGCGAGGGGTTGGGACGGGGGCGGGCGATCGCGCGGAGAAGGCCGGGGAGGCCGGTGGGACGGCCCGCGACCGGGCGAGGGTGACGGGCCGGCCAGGACGCCGGGCGGCGGCAGCGGTGCGCAGGGAAGCCACACCGTGAGCGAAGTCACCGGACACCCCTGGTGAAACCGGGTCGTGGCGGACACCCCCTCCGGGATGTCCCCGAGACGCGGGACCCGGTCTCCACCCAGGGGAGTACAGCGCAGGTCGTGGCTCATCCTCCGGGAGGCCCGGCAATCGGTACGAGGGCATGACGTCCGACGGTCGCCCGACGCATAGATTTGAGGTCAAGCGGCGGGTGCAGCACTCGTCCCCCGAGGTCAGACGCCCGCCGCTGCCCAAGACAACGGAATCGGTCAGGAGAGGGACCATGGCCCAGACGGTATTGCGAACGCTGGTCCGCACACGCGATGACCGCCGTCAGGGACGCCGCCACCCCCTGGTGGCGACGATCATGGCCCTGCCCCTGGCGGCCCTGCTCCTCCTCGTCTTCGACGGGTGGGAGACAGTGGCCACACAGGCGTCGTCCGTGGGTGTGATGCTGGGGCGCTGAGCGGCGACCCCAGGCCCGGAAGAGCGGTCCGGGCGGGGACATCCATCCATGAAACCCCGTGGGGACGGGGGTGCGGCGGACGGCAAAATGCCGGCGCAGCTGGGGAGCTGCGCCGGCATTGCTTTTGTCCCGAGGGCCGACGGAACGGCGCGGGCAAGCGCCTGCGTACCCTCACCCCCGTGACACCGGACCCCCTGCTGACCGTCCTGACCGCCCGCGTCAGGGAGGCGGCCCACGCCCGCTCCCGGACCTGCCCCTGCGGCGCGGCCACCCTCGCCGACCGTCCCGACGCCACCGTCGTCCGGCACGCCGGCCTCGTCGCCAAGGCCCACGCGGCCGACGCCGACCCCGCCGAGCTGGCCCTCCGTGTCACCGCCGCCGCCCGGCTCCCCGGGATTCTCCTGCCCCCGCTCGGCCGGCCGCCCGTCACCCTGCACGGTCGACTCGTCACCTACTGGCCGTACGGCACCCCCGTGGACCCGCACGACCCGGACGCGGCGCCCTGGGAGGCCGCGGCGACCCTTCTCGCCCGCCTCCACACCACCCCGGCCCCCACCGCCGTGCCGCCCATGCGCGGCCCCGTGAAGGCGGCGCAAGCCGTCGCCCGCCTCCGGGCCACCGCCCCGGACCACCCCGCCACCCCTCCCGTACTGCGGGCCTGGGCCGCCCTCCCCGCCTGGGCCCGCGGCGAGGCGGCCATGCCGGACACGACGACCCTCTGCCACGGCGACCTCCACCTCGGCCAACTCGTCCGCCACCCCGCCCCCGAAGGCCCCTGGCTGCTGATAGACGTCGACGACCTGGGCACCGGCGTCCCGGCCTGGGACCTGGCCCGCCCGGCTGCCTGGTACGCCTGCGGGCTGCTCCCGCCCGACGAGTGGCACCGCTTCCTGAGCGCCTACCGCGCCACCGGTGGTCCGGCCGTCCCCTCCGACGGCGACCCCTGGCCCGCGCTGGACGTCCCCGCGCGCACCCTCACCGCGCAGACCGCCGCCCGGGCCGTCACCAAGGCGGTCGCGGCGGACCGCCCCCTGGACGAGGTGGAGCAGTCACTGGTCGACGCGTGCGCGCGCATGGCCTCCATCAGTCCTTCAGCCCCCCACGCCTGAGCCGAAGTTCCGCGAAGTAGGGTGCAACCGATCCGCAGCCGGACAGAGTCTGTCCAGGCGATACGCGAAGCAGGACCGACCGGCGAGGAGTTGAGCCGACCATGCAGTGCCCCAAGTGCCACGCACCGATGCACACCTACAACCGCAACGGCGTTCAGATCGAGCAGTGCAGCGGCTGCCGCGGGATCTTTCTCGACTACGGCGAGCTGGAGTCGCTGACCCGCCTGGAGGCCCAGTGGTCCCAGCAGGCTCCGCCCGCCCCGCCCGCCGCCCCGCAGGCGTACCCGGCCGCTCAGGCTCCCGCCTGGGGCGCCCCGCACGGCGGCGGCCACGGCCACGGCCACGGCCACTACGGTCACCACCGTCAGAAGAGCTTCGGGCGCATGCTCTTCTCCAGCTGACCCGCACACGACGAAGCCCCCGGCCGTACGAGACGGCCGGGGGCTTCGGTGGTGTGGACGATACTGGGATTGAACCAGTGACCTCTTCCGTGTCAGGGAAGCGCTCTCCCGCTGAGCTAATCGTCCTCGGATACTGCGAGGGGTACTGCGAGTGCTGCGTGCGCGATACTGGGATTGAACCAGTGACCTCTTCCGTGTCAGGGAAGCGCTCTCCCGCTGAGCTAATCGCGCGGGGATCCTTGCGGATCAAGGTCCTTGCGGACCAGTGGACGATACTGGGATTGAACCAGTGACCTCTTCCGTGTCAGGGAAGCGCTCTCCCGCTGAGCTAATCGTCCTTGGAGGTGGAGACGGGATTTGAACCCGTGTAGACGGCTTTGCAGGCCGTTGCCTCGCCTCTCGGCCACTCCACCAGGAGTGTAGAGGGCCCGGGAGGCCCCCTGTTCCTGCGAGCGGACGACGAGGCTCGAACTCGCGACCTCAACCTTGGCAAGGTTGCGCTCTACCAACTGAGCTACGTCCGCCTGTCGGTTCGGTCCGCTTGCGCGTCCCGGCGACGTGATGAACTCTAGCGGATTCCGCTGCCAGTACAAAAACGCGTTTGTGCAGCGTGCTGCGGTGCCTTTCCTCGCGGACCTGCTCAGCGCACCCGGAAGGACACGTTCGGGGCACCTGTAGGACACCGGCCTAAACTCGGCCATGTGCTCGACCTCCCTCCCCTCGCCCGCTTCGGTGACCGTCTCGCCACCGGTCTCCTCGACGTCACGAGCGATCCCGCCGCCCTCGAATCCGGGGGCTTCTGGGCCGTCTGCGCCACCTTCGAAGGCCACCTGACCTGCGCACGCTTCGCCGACGTGCGGACCCGGCCGGTACCGGCGCCCGCGCCGGGCAGCTGGCGGGGACCGGCCGTCGACGACTGGGCGTCCTCCCTCGACCGCACCGCGTACACGGCGGCCGTACGGCGCATCCGCGCGCACATAGCCGCCGGCGAGGTCTACCAGGCCAACCTCTGCCGGGTGCTCTCGGCGCCCGTCGCCCCCGACGCCGACGTGGACGCGCTCACCGCCCTGCTGGCCCGCGGCAACCCGGCGCCGTACGCGGGAACGATCCGGCTGCCCCGGCACGGCGTCGAGATCGCCACCGCGTCACCCGAGCTCTTCCTGCGCCGGGACGGCCGGGTCGTCGAGTCCGGGCCGATCAAGGGAACCGGGCGGACCGAGGCCGACCTGCTGGAGAAGGACTACGCCGAGAACGTGATGATCGTGGACCTCGTGCGCAACGACATCGGGCGGGTCTGCGCCACGGGCACCGTGACGGTGCCCGACCTGTGCGCCGTCGAGAAGCACCCGGGGCTCGTGCACCTGGTGTCGACGGTACGCGGAGAGCTGCGTGCGGCCGCCGGCTGGCCGGAGCTGCTCGACGCCGCGTTTCCCCCCGGATCCGTCACCGGCGCGCCCAAGTCGAGCGCCCTGCGGATCATCGACGCCCTGGAGACCGCGCCCCGGGGCCCGTACTGCGGAGGCATCGGCTGGGTGGACGCCGACCGGGGTGTGGGCGAGCTGGCCGTCGGCATCCGTACCTTCTGGATCGACCGGGCGGCCGGGCTGCTGCGCTTCGGCACCGGCGCCGGAATCACCTGGGGGTCCGACCCCGAGGGGGAGTGGCGGGAGACCGAACTGAAGGCGTCCCGGCTGCTCGCGGTAGCGTCGGGGGCGTACGAGGCGAACGGACGTGGAGAGGCGCTACCGACGTGAAGATCTGGCTCGACGGCGGGCTGCAGGACATCGAGTCCGCCCGCGTCTCCGTCCTCGACCACGGGCTGACCGTGGGCGACGGCATCTTCGAGACGGTGAAGGCGGTGGACGGCAGGCCGTTCGCCCTGACCCGGCACCTCGACCGGCTGACCCGGTCGGCCCGCGGCCTCGGCCTGCCCGACCCCGACCTCGACGAGGTCCGCCGTGCCTGCGCCGCCGTCATGGAGGCCAACCCCATGCCGCTGGGCCGGCTCCGCATCACCTACACCGGCGGCCACGGCCCGCTCGGCTCCGACCGCGGCGAGCACGGCCCGACCCTCGTCGTCGCCCTCGGCGAGACCGGCCGCCGCCCCGACTCCACGGCCGTGATCACCGTGCCCTGGACCCGCAACGAGCGCGGCGCGCTCACCGGCCTGAAGACCACGTCCTACGCCGAGAACGTCGTCGCCCTCGCCCGCGCCCGCGAACGGCACGCCTCCGAGGCCCTGTTCGGCAACACGGTGGGGCAGCTGTGCGAGGGGACGGGCTCCAACGTCTTCGTCGTCCTCGACGGCGAGATCCACACCCCGCCGGTCGCCTCCGGCTGCCTCGCCGGGATCACCCGCGCCCTGGCCGTGGAGTGGACCGGCGCCCGCGAGACCGATCTCCCGCTGGACGTACTGGAGCGCGCCGACGAGGTCTTCCTGACCTCCACGCTGCGGGACGTGCAGGCCGTGCACCGCGTCGACGACCGTGAACTGCCGGGCGCCCCCGGACCGGTGACCGCCAAGGCCATGCGGATCTTCGAGGAACGGTCCGGGGACGACCTCGATCCGTGACCGCGGACGTCCGGCAGCGGATCGCCGCGGATATTCGGCTGCCCTCCGCGTGCCAGGCGGGTAGAACACCCGTGATGACCACCACCCTGCGGCCGACCGAGCCGCTTCAGCGCGCGGCCGACGGGACGCGTTCACGCCGCTACCAGGTGTGCGTGAACAGCCGTCCCGTCGGCGCGATACACCTCGGCACCTCGCCCGTCTTCGGCGACTCGGTGGCCGTGATCCACGAACTCCGCATCGACGAACCCGACCGCCGGCGCGGCCGGGGAACGGTGGCCGCACTCGCCGCCGAGGAGGTGGTGCGCGGCTGGGGCTGCCGGCGGATCGAAGCGAGCGTCGTCGCCGATGTCGCCGCCGACGCCGACTCCGCCGCCGATGTCGAGGCGGGCTCGCGGCTCGCGCAGGCGCTCGGCTACGTCCTGCGCACCCGTGGCATGACCAAGCCGCTCGGCGACACCCCGCCCGTCCTGCCCGCGGGCAGCAGCGCGCGGCCCATGACACCGGACGAGTTCGCCGCCTGGCAGCTCAGCGCGTCGGAGCAGTACGCCCGTACCTGGATGGAGCGGGGGGTGCCCGAGGCCGAGGCCTGCGCGAAGGCGCGCCGGGATCACGAAACGCTCCTGCCGCGGGGCCTGGACAGCGAGGACACGCTGTTCAGCGTGTTGGAGCACGACGGGGAACGGGTCGGCGTCCTGTGGCTCGCGCTGCGCGAGGACCGGGCCTACGTCTTCGACGTCGAGACCGACGCGGCCCATCGGGGCCGGGGACACGGCCGCACGCTGATGCTGCTGGCCGAGGCCCGGGCGATCGACGCCGGCCGCCGGCTGATCGGCCTCAACGTCTTCGCGGGGAACACACCGGCCGAGCGGCTCTACGCGTCACTGGGCTACGGGACCACGCGGTACAGCTTCTACAAGACGCTGCTCTGAGGGCAGTGGGGGATGCGCCGGGGCCGGCCCCCTGACCGGCCCTCGGCCCAGTCGTCGGCTCGTGTGTCGGCTCAGTCCCCCTGTTCGGCCAGCAGCCGGTCCGCGATCTCCTCGATGCGCTCGCGCAGCCCCTCCTGGCTCTTGCCGCCGTCGAGACGCTCACCGCCGATCACATACGTCGGGGTGCCGGTCACGCCGATCGCCTTGCCCTCGGCCTGGTCGGCGTCGACGACCAGGATGTGCCGGCCGTCGATCAGCGCCGTGTCGAACTCCTCCGCGTCCAGGCCCAGCCCCCCGGCCACCTCGACCAGGAAGGGTTCTCCCTTACGGTCCAGCTCCGCGACCCGGTCCAGCACGGCCTCGACGTACGGCCACCCCTGCCCCTGGGCCACGGCCTCCTCGGCGGCCTGCGCGGCGGCGAAGGCGTGCTTGTGCTTCTCCAGCGGGAAGTGCCGCAGCCGGATTTCCAGGCGGTCGCCGTAGCGGGCGCGCAGGGCCCGGAGGTCGTCCAGGGCGGTGTGGCAGTCCGGGCACTGGAGCTCGCACCAGACGTCGAGGACGGGCGCGGCGTGACGGGCGGGGGAGGAGTCGCTCATGACGACCAGTCTCCCAGCTCACGCCGGTCACCGGGACCTGGGGAGGAGCCGACCCCGAGATCTCCCTGATCTCGGGCTCGGGGCATGGCCTCGTGGGGTGGGAACGGTGCAGGATGGAAGGGACGAAGTACTCGTGCCCGACCGAGCCCAGCCTGGAGGACCGGATGATTGCCGAGACCGTCTGCTCCGCGGTGTCCGCGGCAGGCCTGGGCATCGCGGCGGTCACCGCGTACCGCAGGCGTTTTCTGACGGCGGCCCGCATCGCCGCCTACTCGCTCGTCCCGGTCGGCCTGGTGATGACCGGGATCGTCGAGTGGCTGGCCGACACGGCCTTCAGCCCGGTGGCCTGGGCCGGCTTCGCGGTGCTGGGCGTGTCCTGGTTGTTGTTCATGACCACACGCACCGTGGAGCGCCGTCGCGGCGGCACCCGCAAGGAGCGCAAGGAGGCCCGGGCCGCCGCCCGGCGCGGCGCGGTGGCACCGGAGGCGTCGTCGCCCTCCCTCACCCAGGGGTCCCGCCCGGCGTCCCAGCCCCGGCCCACGTCCCGTCCCGCCGGTACGTCCCGCGGTGAGGACGACTTCAGCGACATCGAGGCCATCCTGAAGAAGCACGGCATATGAAGACACGACGCGTTCGGGAATGATCACAATCCGGAACCGACCTCGCGGAATTCAATGAACTCCCGGTCGTTACGGGCGTGTTGATCGCAGTGGCCCGGTGCGCTGCGTCATGATCGCGGCGAGATGCCGGACACCACTCAGCTGGATGCACAGCTGAAAACGAGACAGAGCGAAACCGCGCCAACGCAGGACGAGCCGCGCGGCTGCCTCTTCGCCCTTTCCCAGCCACCGCTCATGATCTTCCTTGCGGTGATCGGGTGTCTGCTGCTCATGGCTTCGTTGCACGATCTGCTGTTGCTGTGAGCCGTACCCGCGCTCCCCGGCGCCACCCGCCGGGGGCCGCGTCGCGACCGACATCTCGGCCCACCGGTGCGGAAGGACTCCGTCAGCCGGCCGCCTCCTTGCGGCGTGCCCGGTACGCGGCCACGTGCAAGCGGTTTCCGCATGTGCGGCTGTCGCAGTACCGCCGCGAGCGGTTGCGGGAGAGGTCGACGAAGGCGCGCCGGCAGTCGGGGGCCTCGCACCGCCGCAGTCGTTCCTGTTCCCCGGCGACCACGAAGAAGGCCAGGGCCATGCCGCAGTCGGCGGCCAGATGGTCCGCCACGGAGGCGCCGGGTGCGAAGTAGTGGATGTGCCAGTCGTAGCCGTCGTGGTCGGTGAGCCGGGGGGTGGTTCCGGCAGCGGCTACCAGGTCGTTGATCAGTCCGGCCGCGGTACGGGCCTCCGGGGCCGCGAAGACCGCCGCGAACCGTCCGCGGATCTTGCGCACCGCCGAGAGGTCGAGCTCGGAGAGTACGCCGACGTCGCTGATTTCGTGCGTTCCCACAAATTGCTGGAGGGCCGCGACGTCCGGCAGTCCGTCCGGCGCCGATTCGTCCTCCGGCACGGTGTTCACCAGATCCACCACGGTGTCGAGGGCGCACCGGGTGTCGTGGGTGATCAGCACATTCGCTCCCTGGCCTGGGGTCGGGCGGGCGCCCGCCGATGCTGGCCGATGGTAGTGGCTCCCGCGGCGGCCGGACCGGCCCCGATCCGGGCCCGGCTCGTACAACGGTGCCGGGCCGGTCCAGGTTCCCGGCGGGCGGCGCGGGAGCACCGGAGAGGACGCGCACGCGCACGGCGCCGCCCCGCGGAGGTCCGCGGCTGCGACGCCGGTGTGTGCCGTATGCGGTTGTCCGGGCCCGTGCCGTCACCCCGAGTCGACGGCGACGGGCGGCTTCACGGCGCCCTCGCCCTAGCTTTCCGCCAGGATGTGCGAGAGCTCCTGATCGAGATCGAAATGCCGGTGTTCCGTGCCGGGGGGCACGGCGGCGTCTGTGCGCTTCAGGAAGGACTCCAGAGCCCGCGCCGGGGCCTCGAGCAGTGCCTCGCCCTCTGGGGAGCTCAGAGCGATGCACACGACGCCCTGGCCATGACTGCGGGACGGCCAGACCCGGACGTCGCCGGTGCCGGTGGGGCGGTGGAGACCTTCGGCGAGGAGGTCGCGGGCGAACACCCACTCGACGGTTTCCTCGGCTCCGGTGTGGAAGGTGGCGTGCACGGCGTAGGGGTCGGCCGTGTCGTACCGCAGGCCTGCGGGGACAGGCAGGGAGGACTCGCTCGACACAACGAGGCGCAGGTGCAGCTCGCAGCTGACCGTGGTGTTCATAAGCGCCAGGGCCTTTCGCTCAGTGTGCGCTCGGGGATTCGCACGTCGGCGAAATCGACATGCCACCTACGGTGCCGTTGTAAACCCCTCTGAGTGTTTTGCGTGTGTTTACGTAACTCTTCCGGCCGAGAGATCGGCTCCGTAGTGCGTCCATTCCGGTGACAGGTTTCGCTCCGGTAGTGTTTGGCCGTATGAACACGGGGAGTAACAAGCCCGGCGAGGCGGCCGTGGCGGCTGACCGTACGGGGACGGACGAGACCGCCACGGCCGAGCGTGCGCTCGGGTCGCGGGCACCGGAATTCATCAAGGCACGCCGAGCCCTGCACGTGAGCTGGCAGGTCGGCGTCTTCATCGTCGGACTGGCGGTCGTCCTGGCCGGCGCCGCCATGCTGGTCCTGCCGGGGCCGGGCTGGGTCGTGATCTTCGGCGGCATGGCGATCTGGGCGACCGAGTTCGTCTGGGCCCAGTTGGTGCTGCGCTGGACCAAGCGCAAGGTCACCGAGGCGGCCCAGCGTGCCCTCGACCCCAAGGTGCGGCGTCGGAACATCATTCTGACCTCGATCGGCGTGGTGATCATCGCTGTGCTGGCCGGGATCTATCTGTGGAAGTTCGGCCTCCAGCTGCCCTGGAAGATCAAGGACCAGTGATCTGCGGCGGGGGTGCGGCGGTCCGGCCCCCGCTGGTCACGGGCACCCCCTGACATGGGGTAATGTTCTTCCTGCGTCCGGGCGATTAGCTCAGTGGGAGAGCGCTTCGTTCACACCGAAGAGGTCACTGGTTCGAACCCAGTATCGCCCACCGGATCATCAGGCGGCCCGGCTCACGATCGTGAGCCGGGCCGCTTCGTCGTGTGAGGGCGTGCGGTGCGCCCGGTGGTCGCTCCAGTCGTTCCGCTTCCGTCCGTCTTCATCCAACCGTGACCTTCCGGGGCGCGCGCTCCGGCGGGCTCGCCGCTGTTCGGCCGGTCGGTCACCACCGTTTCGACCTGCGGGTTTTCGGCCTCTGTCGACCAGGAGGCGAAGGGTGGCCCTCCGTGTCGGACGCCCCTCGCGCCCATGAATTCCTGTCCGAGTCATTGACGCGCCCCGGGGCCCTCCGTAACTTGTGCCAGCAAGCGCTTACTTGAAACGATTCATGAGCGGAACAACGTCGCGGGGAGGCTCGTATGCAGCAGGGCGGGAATGCGGAGAGGCAGACCGGGAGGCGCACGATCCTCAAAGCGGCGGGGGCCTCGCTGGCCGTCGCGGGGCTGGGGGCGACGGCCACCGCGTGCGGCGGAGGCAGCGGCTCGGGAGACGGGACGGTGACGATCCGTTACTCCTGGTGGGGCGCTCAGGACCGGGCCGAACGCATCAACAAGACCATCGCGCTCTTCGAGAAGAAGTACCCGAAGATCAAGGTCAAGACCGACTTCCAGCCGTACGGAGACTTCTGGAAGAAGTTCAACACGCAGGCCTCCGGCGGGAATCCGCCGGACGTCTTCCAGAATGCGATCGGATTTCTGCGGAAATACGACGCGAAGAATGTCCTGCTCGACCTGAGTGAGCAGGTCAAGGCCGGCAACCTCTCGATGGACGGATTCCGCGCGGGACTGGAGAAGTTCGGCGAGATCGACGGCAAGCTCCTCGGTGTGCCCGTCGGTTCGAACTCGATGGCCCTGGTCATCGACAAGCCCGTCTACACCCGTGTCGGCGTCAAGGCCGAACAGGGCTGGACGTGGGACGACTTCGACGAGGCGATGACGAAGATCCGCGACAAGACGGGCCGGGCCGGCGACAGCGGCATGTACGGCGTCATGTACCTGTACGACCTGTACCTCCGCCAGAACGGCAAGGCCTTCTTCACCGAGGACGGACTCGGTTTCACCGAGGCGGACCTGACCCAGTGGTGGACCAAGGCGGACAAGGGCGTGAAGTCCGGCCTTGTCGCCGACCCGAAGAAGGTCGTCCAGGTGAAGCCCAAGTCGGCGGTCGCCGCGGAGCTCGCGGGCAGCGAGTTCACCTGGGACAACTTCACCGTCCGCTACACCTCCGAGGGCAAGAGCGAGTACGGTCTCGCGCCCATCCCGACCACGGACGGCAAGAAGACCGGCCAGTACCTCGGCTCCCTGATGCTGAGCGCCTCCAAGCGCACCCAGCACCCCAAGGAGGTCGCCCAGTTCATCGACTTCATGGTCCACGACCCCGAGGTCGCCAAGATCATGGGCTACGACCGCGGCGTCCCCACGACGCAGGTGCAGTACGACGCCTACCAGCCGACCGACCCGGTCGACAAGGCGATCGCCGCCTACGAGCAGTCCCTCGTCGACGCGGGCGTCCTGGAGCCCATCACCCCGCACCCCAACGGTGCCGACATCTGTGAGGCGGCGTTCCTGCGCATCGCCGAGGAGATGGGGCTGGGCGAGCGGTCCGTCGAGGACGCCGTCAAGCAGTTCTTCACCGAGTCGAAGACGGCTCTCGCCGGCTGATGGGAAGCGCCGTGACACACGCCCCTGCGATGGAGGGCCTGGCCAAGGGCTCCGAGCCGCGGCACGGTCCGGTGAAGTCCCCGCGCCCCGCCGAGCTGAAGCGGCGGGGCCGCAGGGAGAACCTGGCCGGCTACCTCTTCATGTCCCCCTGGATCGCCGGATTCCTGCTGCTGACCGCGGGTCCGATGATCGCCTCGCTGTACTTCGCGTTCACCGACTACAACCTGTTCGACGCGCCCCAGTGGATCGGCCTGGGCAACTTCTCCGAGATGTTCGGCGACCCGCGCTGGCGCCACTCGGTCGAGGTCACGCTGTGGTACGTCGTCGTCGGTACGCCGATCAAGCTGATCGCCGCCCTCGGAGTGGCGCTGCTGCTGGCGCAGAAGCGACGCGGCCAGGCCTTCTACCGGGCGGCCTTCTACGCGCCGTCGCTGATCGGTGCGAGCGTGTCCGTCGCCGTCGTGTGGAAGGCGATCTTCTCGGACGACGCGGTCGTCGACCGCACGCAGAAGCTCTTCGGGATCGACGTCGGCGGCTGGACCGGCGACCCGGACCTGATCATCTACAGCCTGGTGGCGCTCACCGTCTGGCAGTTCGGCGCCCCCATGGTCATCTTCCTGGCCGGCCTCAAGCAGGTGCCGCGCGAGCTGTACGAGGCGGCGAACGTCGACGGGGCGAGCAAGCTGCGGCAGTTCTGGAACATCACCCTGCCGATGATTTCCCCCGTCCTCTTCTTCAACGTCCTGCTGGAGACCATCCACTCCTTCCAGATCTTCAGCTCGGCCTACATCGTGGGCGGCGGCGCGGGAGGCAACGCCTGCGGGCCCGCGGACGGCTCCATGGTCTACACCTGTTATCTGTACGTCCAGGGCTTCGAGAACAGCCGGATGGGCCTGGCCTCGGCCATGGCGTGGATGCTGCTCGTCGCGGTCGCCCTGGTCACCGCGGTGCTGTTCTGGTCCCAGAAGCGCTGGGTGCACTACGAGGAGGGCGGCCGATGAGCGCACAGGCCACCGACGTCACGCCGGCCCCGTCCACGCGGGCGGCCGCGCTGCGGCGCAGACTGCCCGGGTCGCTCGCCTGGCACATCGGATCGCTCGCGATCCTGGCGGTCATCCTCTACCCGGTGATCTGGGTGATCGGCGCCTCGTTCAAGGAGAGCGGCGACATCGTCGGCAGCCTGGACCTCTTCCCGGGCGACCCGATCACCGACAACTACAGCCGGCTGGCCGACGGCATCGCGGACATCCCGATCTCCACGTTCTTCGTGAACTCGCTGTTCCTCGCGGTGGGTTCGGTGGTCGGCATCGTGCTGTCCTGCTCGCTGACGGCCTATGCCTTCGCGAAGATCAGGTTCGCCGGCCGCAACCTGCTGTTCACGCTGATGATCGGGACGCTGCTGCTGCCGTACCACGTCCTGCTCATCCCGCAGTACGTGCTGTTCCGCAACATGGACATGATCAACACGTACACGCCGCTGCTGCTGGGCAAGTACCTCGCCACGGAGGCGTTCTTCGTCTTCCTGATGCTGCAGTTCATGCGCAATCTGCCGAAGGAGCTCGACGAGGCCGCCCGCCTCGACGGCTGCGGGCACTTCCGCATCTACTGGTCGATCGTGCTCCCGCTGTGCCGCCCGGCCCTGATCACCAGCGCGATCTTCACGTTCATCAACTCCTGGAACGACTTCATGGGCCCGCTGATCTACCTCAACGAGCCCGACAAGTACACCGTCTCGCTGGGTCTGAAGATGTTCGTCGACCAGGAGGGCCTCGCCGACTACGGCGGCATGATCGCCATGTCGCTGGTCGCGCTGCTGCCCGTCCTCGCCTTCTTCCTGGCCTTCCAGCGCTACCTGATCGACGGTATGGCGACGTCCGGTCTGAAGGGCTGAGGTGGACCGATCATGACCGAGGTGCGTGCGAAGGCCCGTACGGAGCGCGGTGAGTCACGGCTGGCCGAGGGGTTCGCCCTGTTCGCCGAGTGCCTGCTCACCGGAGTGTGGATCGCGGTGGCCTCGCTGCCGCTGGTCACCTACCCCGCCGCCTTCGCGGCCGGCGCGCGGCACCTCGGGCGCCGGCTCGCGCACGAGCGCGGCGGCTGGCGGGAGTTCGCGGCCGACTTCCGGGCGGCGGCGCGCCGCGGGTGGCTCGTCGGGGTCGCCGGGTGGGCCGCCCTGGCCGCGGTGTGGGTCGACGTGCAGGCCGTGCGCAGCGGTCTGCCGGGCGGCCCCCTCGTGGGCGCCGTCGGAGTGTTCGCCCTGATCGGCGCGACCGTGGCCGGGCTGCGCGCCGCGGCGGCCTGGGGGCCCGGCGCCTCCTGGCGGTCGCTGCTCGCGCAGGCCGGCCGCCGCACCGTGCTCGACCCGGCCGGCTCCTTCCTGGTCGTCGGCGGGCTGGCCGTGGTGGTCTGCTCCGCGTGGTTCAGCGCGCCGCTGGCGGTCGCCGTCCTGGGCGCCGTCGCGGCGGCTGCCGTCGCAGTGGAGGAGCGCTACCGGCGCCGCTGACGGGCGGCGCCCCCCCGCACCAAGGTCGGCGCCCCGGCGCCGCACCTCGCTCTGTCATGCCCCTGACATGACGTTCAGCCCTGTCACCCCCTGCCCTTGGCACCTTGACACCCCCCTGCATCCGCACGGAACGGAAAGGAAAGGCCATGTCCCCCATCCCTCGCAGGTCCCTGCTCAAGGCGGCCGCCGTCGCCGGAGCCGCCGCCCAGTTCAGCTGGGCACTGGGCGCGAAGAACGCGCAGGCCGCCCCCGCGGCCAAGGACGGCGACGCCGACCCCGTCACCCTGACCTGGCTGGAGGACGGTGGCCTCGGCGCCGCCCCCGGCTCCACCGTCGGCGTCCCCTGGCCCAAGGGCACCTACCAGGACGACCAGCAGTTCGCCGTCACGGATGCCGACGGCAAGGCCGTACCCGTGCAGTCCTGGCCGCTCGCGTACTGGCCGGACGGCTCCCTGAAGTGGACCGCGCACGCCGTCGGCTCCGGCAACGGCAAGCTCACCCTGGCCGCCGGCACCCCCGCCGCGCCCCAGAAGAAGGTCACCGTCGCCCAGCGCGGCGGCACCATCGACATATCGACCGGCGTCATCACCGCCAGAATCGGCACATCGGGATCAACCCTGATCAAGTCGGTCACCCGGGGCTCCACCGAAATCGCGAAGAACGGCCGCCTCGTGCTGCTGCGTCAGCCCGAGATCGAGGACGGCGACCAGGGCGCGGTCAAGTACGAGCGCTTCGACGGCCGGATCGACGAGGTGAAGGTCGAGCAGGAGGGCCCGGTCCGCGCCGTCGTCCGCATCGACGGCAAGCACCGCAAGGGCGACCGCAGCTGGCTGCCGTTCTCCATCCGCCTCTACTTCTACGCGGGCGCCGACTCCTTCCGCATGGTGCACACCATCACGTTCGACGGGAAGCAGGAGCCCGGCAAGGCGAGCGGCGACTTCATCCGCGGCCTCGGCATCCGCTTCACCGTGCCCATGCGCGACGAGTCCTACGACCGTCACATCCGCATCGGCGGCGAGGGCACCGGCCTGCTCCGCGAGGCCGTCAAGGGCATCACCGGACTGCGCCGCGACCCGGGCGCCGCCGTGCAGGCCGCGCAGTTCGCCGGCGAGAAACTGCCCGACCCCGCCACGTGGGACCAGCGGGTGACCACCCGCCTCCAGTACATCCCCGAGTGGGGCGACTACAGCCTCTCCCAGCTCTCCGCCGACGGCTTCACCGTGCGCAAGCGCACCAAGAAGGGCCACGGCTGGATCGGCGCCGGCGGCGGACGGCGCGCCTCCGGCTTCGGCTACGTCGGCGGCGTGAGCGGCGGCCTCTCCTTCGGACTGCGCGACTTCTGGGAGAAGTTCCCCGCCCAGCTCGACATCCGCGACGCCCACACCGACGAGGCCGAGGTCACCCTCTGGCTCTGGTCACCCGAGGCCCAGCCCATGGACCTGCGCTTCTACCACGACGGCATGGGCCAGGACACCTTCCCCGAGCAGATCGAGGGCCTCAACATCACCTACGAGGACTACGAGCCCGGCTTCGGCACCCCCTACGGCATCGCCCGCACCTCGGAACTGCTGTTCTGGGCCAACGCGGCCACCCCGAGCGCCGACACACTCGCCGAACAGGTCGAGGCCGTACGCGTCCTGCCCCAGCTGGCCGCCCCGCCCAAGCAGCTCATCAAGGCCAAGGTCTTCGGCCCCGGCCTCTACTCCGAGCCCGACCGCTCCACGCCCGCCAAGGCCAAGATCGAGGACCACCTCGACTTCCTCTTCACCTACTACAAGGACCAGGTGGAGCAGCGCCGTTGGTACGGCTTCTGGGACTACGGCGACATCATGCACACCTACGACACCGCCCGGCACCAGTGGCGCTACGACATCGGCGGCTACGCCTGGGACAACTCCGAGCTCTCCCCGGACCTCTGGCTCTGGTACGCCTACCTGCGCTCCGGCCGCGCCGACATCTTCCGCTTCGCCGAGGCCATGACCCGCCACACCGGCGAGGTCGATGTCTACCACCTGGGCGAATGGGCCGGCCTCGGCACCCGCCACGGCGTCCAGCACTACGCCGACAGCGCCAAGCAGCAGCGCATCGCCAACACCACCTACCGCCGCTTCTACTACTTCCTCACCGCCGACGAACGCGTCGGCGACCTCATGCACGCCAATGTCGACTCCGACGAGACCTTCCTCGTCCTCGACCCCATCCGCAAGATCCGCACCGAGCCCTACACCCCCGACCGCAACGCGCTGTCGGTCGGCTTCGGCACCGACTGGAGCGGCCTGGTCTCGGCGTGGCTGACCGAGTGGGAACGCAAGGGCCCCAAGTGGGAGAAGGCCAAGGCCCGCGTGCTCTCCACCATGGAGACCATCGCCGCCCAGCCCAACGGCTTCGTCCAGGGCAGCGGCCTGTACGACCTGGACACCGGGAAGTTCGCGATCGCCGACGCCCCGAAGGTCGAGGTCTCCCACCTGTCGGCCGTCTTCGGCCTGAACGAACTGTGCGCGGAGCTGATCGACCTGGTCGACATGCCGAAGTTCAACGAGGCGTACTACGACTACTGCCGCTACTTCAACGCCTCCAAGACCGAACAGGCGGCCCGGTACGGCAGCAACTTCGGCAGCCTGATCCTCTTCCAGGGCCACTCGCGCCTCGACGCCTACGCGGCCGTACGGACCGGGGACGCGAAGCTCGCCACGCGCGCGTGGGACAAGTTCTACAACTCCGACGGCTACAAGGAGTCCGCGCCCTGGAAGACGGAGAAGGTGAGCGGTCCCACCGCGCTGGTGCCCGGCAGCGAGGCGACCTGGGTGTCCACCAACGACACCGCGCTCTACGGTCTCGCCGCCATCGAGAACCTGGCACTCCTGGGGGACAGGATGCCGTAGCCCGCAGGTGAGGGACGCGGGTACGGGCACACTCCACAGGTGGACTGGAACCATTACCGATTCCGCAGCCTGTGGGCCCTGCCCGCACCCGCCCCGGACGTCTACCGCTCGCTGGAACGGATCGAGGACTACCCCCGCTGGTGGCCCCAGGTGCGCGAGGTCACCCGGCTCGACGACACCAGCGGGGTCGTGCGGTTCCGCTCCCTCCTCCCGTACGACCTGACCGCCACCCTGCGGGAGGGACGGCGCGACCCGGCGGCGGGTGTGCTGGAGGTCACGCTGAGCGGCGACATGGAGGGCTGGGCGCGCTGGGCCGTCACCCGGCGCGGCTCCGGCGCCCTCGCCCGCTACGACCAGGAGGTCGAGGTGCGCAAGCCACTGCTGCGCCGCCTCGCCGTGCCGGGGCGTCCCCTGTTCCGGGCCAACCACCGGCTGATGATGCGGGCGGGGCGGCGCGGACTGGCGTCCCACCTGGAAGCAGTTTGATGGAAACGCGCGGAGGCCTGTATTGTTCAGTGCGTTCCCGGGCGATTAGCTCAGTGGGAGAGCGCTTCGTTCACACCGAAGAGGTCACTGGTTCGAACCCAGTATCGCCCACCGGGAAAAGCCGGTCCGTCGCACGACGGACCGGCTTCTTCATGTGCCCGTGCGCTCACGCCGCCGCCGGCAGGTCCGGCCGCAGGGGCCAGGCCGGGTCCACCGCCTCCTCCGTCCCGTTGAGCGCGAACCACGCCTGCAGCCCCCGGGCCTGCCCCGCGTGCCACACCGCCTGGAGCGTGTGCAGCTCGGCGGGGGAGAGGCGCTCCAGCCGTCCCTGGAAACGGCGCCCCACCGCCCGTACGACCTCCAGCGCGGCCTGCGCGTCGGCCGCCGCGTCGTGCGCGCCCTCCAGTTCGACCCCGTAGTGCGCGCACAGGTCGGTGAGGGTGCGGCGGCCCTTGCGGTACCGGTCGAGGTGCTTGTCGAGCACCCGCGGATCCAGGACGTGCAGCGACTTCCGCTCCAGCCAGCGGCCGAGCGAAGAGGCGCGGTGCCGGCGCAACTCCCGGTCCAGCAGCGTCAGGTCGAACGGCGCGTTCATCACCACGAGCGGCCGCCCGGCACGGGCCTGCTCGGCGAGCGCCTCGGCTATTTCCCACATCACCGGCGCCGGCCAGCGGCCGAGGCGCTGCAGATGTTCCTCCGTCAGCCCGTGCACCGCCGTCGCCGCCTGCGGCACCGGCACCCCCGGGTTCACCAGCCACCGGGTCACCCGCGGCCTGAGGCCCGCGGCGTCCTGGACGACAAGCGCGGCCGACACGATCCGGTCGGTCTCGACGTCCACGCCCGTCGTCTCCGTGTCGAAAGCCGCCAGCGGCCCCTCGAACCAGCTCGTCATAGGGCACTCAACTCCTCGTCCCGCCACGGCAGCTGACGCGCCGTCCTCTGTCCCGGTTCGGTGATACCCGGGCTGTTTGCGACGTACGCCGGAAGGAGACAACAGGAGTACGGGTCTCTGCAGTTCAGCGACCCGCAGCGGGGACACACCAGTTCTGGAAGGCTGTTGGTCATGGCCATAGCGCAGCCCGAACGGGGCGGGCTGCTGCCCGAGCGCACGGCGCCCACACGCGGCTCACTCGCCACCACCGCCTGCATGGAGACCCTGCAGGTCGGCTACCTCCACGCGGTCGCCGCGGCGGCGGGCTGCTCACTCTCCCAGCCCTTCCCGGACAACGGCATCGACTGGCACGTCAGCCACAGCGCCCCCGGGCACACGGTCGACGACGAGGTCACCATCAAGGTGCAGCTCAAGGCGACGTACCAGATCCCGCCGAGCCCGCCCGGCCGCTTCTTCTCCTTCACGCTCGACAACGACCACCTGGCGAAGCTCGCCCGCACCCCGGTCTCGGTGCACAAGATCCTCGTCGTGATGATCGTCCCCCGGTCCCGGGACCAGTGGCTGCGCGCCGGCCACGACCGGCTCGACCTCAGGCACTGCTGCTACTGGACCAACCTCGCCGGACACCCGGTCACCGGCCGGCGACGCACCACCGTGCGGATACCGACCGCGCGTGTCTTCGACGACCGGGCGCTGTGCGAGATCATGACGCGGGTCGGGACGGGAGGGAAACCATGACGCACCGCCCGACCGGCGAGCCCCTGCGCGCCTTACGGCCACATCCGGCCCACGCCTCCGGTGATGCCGTCGGCGGCCCACCCGGGCCGGGCACCGTCGACCCGGCCGTGCTGACCGCCCTGCTCCACCGGCACGGCTGGCAACGGCGCGGCGGCGCCCCCGGACGCTACGGCCGCTGGACCCCGCCCGGCCCGGACGCTGGCACCACCAGCCTGCTGGTGCCCGTCAGCCGTGCCTTCCCCGACAGCGACGACCTGCTCGGCGAGGCGCTGGTCGCCCTGTCCCGCAGCGGGATGCCCGCCGCCCGCGAGATCCTCGTCTCCCTCGCCGTACCGAGCGACGAGATCCGCTGGGGGCGCGACGTACCGGCCGGGCCCGGCGACATCGCCTCCTGGACCGTCGAGGAACAGCTGCGCTCCGCCGCCCGCCGGATGCTCCTCGCCGGAGCGCTCGCCACACGCGCGCGTGCCGGCTACTACGGTGCCCGGCACCGGCGTGCCGCCACCGCGGCCCTGCAGAACGTCCTGGTCGGCCCCGCCCCCGGCGGCCGCCGGCTCACGGCGTTCGTGCCCGTCTCCACCGGCCGCCCCCTCGCCGTCCGCCTCCACCAGGCCCTCTTCGCCGCCCGCGAGGCCGTCGACTACCGCCGGGCCACCGGCGGTATGGAGGCCTTCGACGCGGCCGTCGCGGCGGGCGTCAGCCACGAACTCACCGAGGCGCTCGTCGCCCTGGTCCGGGGCACGGAGGGCGCGCGCATCGCCGTCGACTGGGCCCCGGCCGCCGGTGTCCCCGACGGCTGCGCCGGCCTCGCGGAACCCGTCGAGTTCTCGCCCGGCGACCTGCCCGCCCTGCGCGAGGCCGCCGCCCGCTACCTGCGCGCGGAGCCCTCGATGCCGGTGCGGATCACCGGCACCGTCGTCCGCATGCGCCGCACCGGGCCGCGCGGCGCGGGCACCGTACGGCTGCGCGTGCTGGCCGGCGCGGAGGTCACGCAGGTGCGCATCACGCTGGACGAGGAGGCCTACCGGATCGCCGGGCACGCCCACCTCGTCGGGCTGCCGGTGCGGGTCCTCGGCCGGCTCGAGAGCCGGGGCGGGTTCCGCCGGCTGACCGGCGCCTGCGAGATCGCGCCCGTGCAGGTCGACGACGCGGAGCGGGACCGGCTGCTGAAGGCGGTCCAGGAGCACGTGGAGGTGGCGGCCTTCTTCGAGGAGACCTGCGGAGGCGACGGCGAGGACGGCGAGGACGGCGAGGACTGAGCACGGGGACCGGCCGCGGGGAACGATTTCGCGGTCGACGGGCCCGGGTCGGTACGATCGCCCTCATGCGTGCGCTCCGGTATGGCGCCGCAGCCCCACCTTCAGTCAGGAGAGACCGGTGTCAGACGTCCGTGTGATCATCCAACGCGATTCCGAGCGGGAAGAACGCGTGGTGACGACGGGCACCACGGCCGCCGAGCTCTTCGCCGGCCAGCGCTCGATCGTCGCGGCGCGTGTGGCCGGTGAGCTCAAGGACCTCGCCTACGAGGTCAAGGACGGCGAGACCGTCGAGGGCGTCGAGATCTCCTCCGAGGACGGCCTGAACATCCTGCGCCACTCCACCGCGCACGTCATGGCGCAGGCCGTGCAGGAGCTGTTCCCCGAGGCCAAGCTGGGCATCGGCCCGCCCGTCAAGGACGGCTTCTACTACGACTTCGACGTGGAGAAGCCCTTCCACCCCGATGACCTCAAGGCCATCGAGAAGAAGATGCAGGAGATCCAGAAGCGCGGGCAGCGCTTCTCGCGCCGCGTCGTCACCGACGACGAGGCTCGCGAGGAGCTCGCCGACGAGCCGTACAAGCTGGAGCTGATCGGCCTCAAGGGCTCCGCCTCGCACGACGACGGCGCGGACGTCGAGGTCGGCGCCGGCGAGCTGACGATCTACGACAACCTGGACGCCAAGACCGGCGACCTGTGCTGGAAGGACCTCTGCCGGGGTCCCCACCTGCCCACCACCCGGAACATCCCGGCGTTCAAGCTCATGCGCAACGCCGCCGCCTACTGGCGCGGCAGCGAGAAGAACCCGATGCTCCAGCGCATCTACGGCACCGCCTGGCCGACCAAGGACGAGCTGAAGGCGCACCTGGAGTTCCTCGCCGAGGCCGAGAAGCGCGACCACCGCAAGCTCGGCAGCGAGCTGGACCTGTTCTCCATCCCGGAGCAGATCGGCTCCGGCCTCGCCGTCTTCCACCCCAAGGGCGGCATCATCCGCCGGGTCATGGAGGACTACTCGCGGCGCCGCCACGAGGAGGAGGGCTACGAGTTCGTCTACACCCCGCACGCGACGAAGGGGAAGCTCTTCGAGACCTCGGGCCACCTGGACTGGTACGCCGACGGCATGTACCCGCCCATGCAGCTCGACGAGGGCGTGGACTACTACCTCAAGCCCATGAACTGCCCGATGCACAACCTGATCTTCGACGCGCGCGGGCGTTCCTACCGTGAACTGCCGCTGCGCCTGTTCGAGTTCGGCACCGTGTACCGGTACGAGAAGTCGGGCGTCGTGCACGGCCTGACCCGGGCCCGCGGCTTCACGCAGGACGACGCGCACATCTACTGCACCCGCGAGCAGATGTCGGAGGAGCTCGACAAGACGCTCACCTTCGTCCTGAACCTGCTGCGCGACTACGGCCTGACCGACTTCTACCTGGAGCTGTCCACCAAGGACCCGGAGAAGTTCGTCGGCTCGGACGAGGCCTGGGAAGAGGCCACCGAGACGCTGCGCCAGGTCGCCGAGAAGCAGAACCTGGAGCTCGTGGCGGACCCGGGCGGCGCCGCGTTCTACGGCCCGAAGATCTCCGTCCAGGCCAAGGACGCCATCGGCCGCACCTGGCAGATGTCGACCATCCAGCTCGACTTCAACCTGCCCGAGCGCTTCGACCTGGAGTACACGGCGGCGGACGGCACCAAGACCCGCCCGGTCATGATCCACCGCGCGCTGTTCGGCTCCATCGAGCGCTTCTTCGCGGTGCTCCTGGAGCACTACGCGGGTGCCTTCCCGGCCTGGCTGGCGCCGGTGCAGGCGATCGGCATCCCGATCGGCGACGCGCACGTCGAGTACCTGGAGAAGTTCGCGGCGGCGGCTCGCAAGCAGGGCCTGCGCGTCGAGGTCGACTCCTCCTCCGACCGGATGCAGAAGAAGATCCGCAACGCCCAGAAGCAGAAGGTCCCCTTCATGGTCATCGCGGGCGACGAGGACATGGCGAACGGTGCCGTCTCCTTCCGCTACCGCGACGGCTCCCAGGAGAACGGCATCCCCGTCGACGAGGCGATCGCCAAGATCGCCAAGGTCGTCGAGGAGCGGGTGCAGGTCTGATCGCAGGGTTCGACAGTCCGTGACGGGCCCCCGGGAGATCTCGGGGGCCTTTCCCGGTCGTCGCACGCGACGCCATATGCTGCACGCATGACGAGTGAGCCGGAGCAGCAGTTGGGAGTGGGGACGCAGGACGCGTTCCAGCGCCTGTGGACGCCCCACCGGATGGCCTACATCCAGGGCGAGAACAAGCCGAGCGGCCCCGGCGCCGACGACGGCTGCCCCTTCTGCTCGATCCCGGCCAAGTCCGACGAGGACGGGCTGGTCGTCCGGCGCGGTGAGCACGTGTACGCGGTGCTCAACCTGTACCCGTACAACGGCGGCCACCTGATGACCGTGCCGTACCGCCACGTCGCCGACTACACCGACCTGACCGACGCGGAGACCGCCGAGCTCGCCGAGCTGACCAAGCAGGCGATGACGGCACTGCGTACCGCCTCCGGCGCCCACGGCTTCAACATCGGCATGAACCAGGGCACGGTCGCCGGCGCGGGCATCGCCGCCCACCTCCACCAGCACATCGTGCCCCGCTGGGGCGGCGACACGAACTTCATGCCGGTCGTCGGCCATACGAAGGTGCTGCCGCAGCTGCTGGGCGACACCCGCAAGATGCTGGCGGAATCCTGGCCGACGGGCTGATCTGCGGCGGACGCCCGCATCGACCAGCCCGTCCGGCGTCCGAGGATGAGGCCGCTGAGGCCGATGCGGGGTCCGGGGCGCAGTCCCCGGCGACGGTCACGCCAACCCTGCCGCGCGACCGCCGGAGGCCTACGCGTTGTAGAGGTCGGCCTTGCCCGGCGTCGGGTCCTGTACCGCCGTGCTGAGGAAGGCCGACCGGGTGCCGAACTTCTCCGTGTCCGCGCCGTTCTCCTCCAGTACCTTGATCGCGGCGGAGTGCACCACCCGCAGTACCGGCGCCGCCGCCCGCAGCGCGTCGTCGGCCATGAAGCGGTGCCGCCACGGCTGGTCCGCCCACGCGTGCCGCAGTCCGAACGGCTCCGGCAGCCCGATCGTGCCGCCCAGCCAGTTCAGCAGCGGCGGGTACCAGGTGAGGGGGGCGCGGACGGCGAGCCGTACCACCTCGTTGGCGGTGACCAGCGGGAGCATCACCTTGCGGGTCTCCCACGGCTTGAACGACTTGGCGACCTCCTTGGAGGGGGCCTCCGGCTTGGTGGTGAAGAGCGGATTCACCGGACCCAGCGCGTGGCCGGTGACCTCGATGCGCAGGGTCTCGTGCAGCACGGTCACCGTGATCAGCATGGTGATGACCAACTGACCGTCCCACAGCGTCCACTGGACGCCCAGGTAGTGCCGGTCACCGGCGCCGAACTGCTGCTTGTTGCAGATGTCCTGTATCGCATGGGGCTTGACCTGGTACGCCTCGACGTCCGTGCCCTCCGGGCGGGACACCGCCTTGGCGTTCTCGCCGATCGGCGTCACGACCCAGTGCCGTATGGACGGCTTCGGGAAACCGCCGGTGTTCAGCGGGCCGCGCTCCAGCATGCGCAGCTGGTCGTGGATCGACCGGACGACGTCCCAGCTGCGGAAGGGGTGGATCTCCCGGGCCGGGTCGGCCGGCACCAGGTTCTCGGCGAGCTGCCAGCTGCCCCAGCGCGTGCCCATCCCGAGTATGCCCTTGGGACCGGCGTAGAAGACGGAGTTGGACTGCTGCTCGGCGCCGAGCTTGGCCAGGGACTGGCGCAGCTGCTCGGCCGCGGTCTCGCCCGGGTTGCTGGGCACCGCCTCCGGCACCTTGGCGCCGACGCCGCTGCCCGACAGGAGGCCGTCCCAGCGCTCCCGCAGGTCCTTCGCGGTGCCCTCGCAGATCCGCTTGGCCCAGAACCAGCCGATGACGGGCATCACGACCGCCGCACGCGCGTACCAGGCCCAGAAGCCGGAGAAGGGCATCTTGACCAGGAACAGCACGGCCAGCGCGGCGATCGCCACGAGGACGGCGGTGCCCAGCGCCCCGGCCTGCTTGTTCTCCGCCTTGGAGACGGTGGTGCGGATCTGGAAGCCGAGCAGCCAGACCAGCATGCCGGGCAGGAACAGCAGGCCGCACAGCACGATCACCGTGGACAGCCGGGCGTCGCGCGCCTTGCGGATGCCGTTGGCCGCCAGGCAGTGCTCGACGACCACCTGCGGCTCGGCCCCGAAGGACTGGATGAGGGGCTTGCGGTCGCTGCCCAGCATGCGGTCGGCCACCGCGCGGGAGAAGGCCTCGCCGAGGTTGGGACGGAAGATCGTGGCCCAGGACCGGCCGGCGTTGAGGGTCGTCTGGTGCCACTCGTTGTCGGCCTTCTTGATCTCCTTCAACTCGCTGTCGCGGTAGGCGGCCGAGGCCAGCGCGAAGGTGGCCGTCTGCCCCCCGCCGTCCGTACGCGGCACCTGCGGTCCGAAGAAGTCCGCGTAACCGCCGTCAACGGTCATTCCCGCCCCCGATCGCCACCACTGTCGCTCCTGCGGGCCTTCCCGACTTCCCTGCCCCGCACACCTGTTGATCAGGTCATCAGCGTATCCGCCAGGACCGACATGCGTCACCGGACGCCCAAAGGCGCCCGCACGTGCGCGGGTTGCCCGCGAGGTGCGCCGTCGTACGCCGGGGACGCGCCGCCCGCGCGGGGTCCCCGGCGTACGAGGTGCCGCTACGAGGCCCGCGCCTCCTCGCGCAGCCGTTCCGCGATCTGCGGGGGCATCGGTTCGTGCCGCGCGTAGCGGCGGTCGAAGCGGGCGGTGCCGTGCGAGAGGGAGCGCAGGTCCACGGCGTACCGGCCGATCTCGATCTCGGGTACCTCGGCCCGGATCACGGTCCGTCCGCCGTTGGTCTGCTCGGTGCCGAGAACCTTGCCGCGCCGCCCGGACAGGTCGCTCATCACGGCGCCCACGTAGTCGTCGCCGACCAGGACGCTCACCTCGGCCACCGGCTCCAGCAGATGGATCCTGGCCTCGGCGGCCGCCTCCCGCAGCGCGAGCGCGCCGGCCGTCTGGAAGGCGGCGTCGGAGGAGTCCACCGAGTGCGCCTTGCCGTCGAGCAGTGTGACGCGGACGTCGATCAGCGGATGGCCGGCGGCGACGCCCTTGGCGGCCTGCGCGCGTACGCCCTTCTCGACGGACGGGATGAACTGGCGGGGCACCGCGCCGCCGACCACCTTGTCCACGAACTCGATGCCCGAGCCGCCGGGCAGCGGCTCCACCTCGATCTCGCAGATGGCGTACTGGCCGTGCCCGCCGGACTGCTTGACGTGCCGTCCCCGCCCGGCCGCCCGGTTCCCGAAGGTCTCGCGCAGGGAGACCCGGTGGGGCACGACGTCGACCTGGACGCCGTAGCGGCTGCGCAGCCGTTCCAGCGCGACGTCGGCGTGGGCCTCGCCCAGGCACCACAGGACCACCTGGTGGGTGTCCTGGTTCTGCTCCAGGCGCATGGTCGGGTCCTCGGCGACCAGTCGCGCCAGCCCCTGGGAGAGCTTGTCCTCGTCGGGTTTGCTGTGTGCCTGGATGGCGAGCGGCAGCAGCGGGTCGGGCATCTCCCACGGGGCCATCAGCAGCGGGTCGTCCTTGGCCGAGAGTGTGTCCCCGGTCTCCGCGCGGCTCAGCTTGGCCACGCATGCGAGGTCGCCCGCGATCACGTGCGAGACCGGCCGCTGCTGTTTGCCGAACGGGGTCGACAGGGTGCCGATCCGCTCGTCGACGTCGTGGTCCTCGTGCCCCCGGTCGGCCAGCCCGTGCCCGGAGACGTGCACCGTCTGGTCGGCGCGCAGGGTGCCGGAGAATAGGCGGACCAGTGAGATCCGGCCGACGTACGGGTCGGAGGAGGTCTTCACGACCTCCGCGACCAGAGCCTCGTCGGGGTCGCACTTCCGCAGCTCGCGGGCGGCGCCCTCGGGGGTGGTCACCCGGGGTGCCTCCCGCTCCAGGGGCGTCGGGAAGCCGCGCGTGATCAGCTCCAGCAGCTCGACGGTGCCCAGTCCCTGCCGGGCGTCCTCGGCGGCGGGGGCGGCCGCGAGGACGGGGTGGAACACGCCCCGTGCCACGGCCCGCTCCAGGTCCTCGATGAGGGTCTTGACATCGACCGGTTCGCCGCCCAGATAGCGCTCCATGAGGGTCTCGTCCTCGCTCTCCGAGATGATCCCCTCGATGAGCACGCCGCGGGCCTCGTCGATCAGCGGCAGCTGGTCCTCGCCCGGCTCGGACTCCTTGCGTTCGCCGGAGGCGTAGTCGAACAGCTTCTGCGACAGCAGCCCGATCAGCCCCGTCACGGGTGCGTGCCCGTCGGGGGCCTGCGGTCCGTGCAGCGGCAGGTAGAGCGGGAGCACGGCGTCGGGATCGTCGCCGCCGAAGGCCTCCGCACAGATCCGCGTCATCTCCTCGAAGTCCGCGCGGGCGGACTCCAGGTGCGTGATCACGATGGCGCGCGGCATGCCGACGGCGGCGCACTCCTCCCACACCATGCGGGTCGAGCCGTCCACCCCGTCGGAGGCCGAGACGACGAAGAGGGCCGCGTCCGCCGCGCGCAGACCGGCCCTCAGCTCGCCGACGAAGTCGGCGTACCCGGGAGTGTCCAGGAGGTTGATCTTGATGCCGTCCCATTCGACCGGCACCAGGGAGAGCTGTACGGAGCGATGCTGCCGGTGCTCCATCTCGTCGTAGTCCGAGACGCAGCCGCCGTCCTCCACGCGGCCCGCCCGGTTCACTGCTCCCGCGGTCAGCGCGAGAGCTTCCACCAGAGTCGTCTTGCCCGCTCCGGAGTGGCCGACCAGCACCACATTCCGTACGGACGTGGGGTGGTCGGCCGCCGTTGCCCTTCCGGCGGCTCCAGGATGGGTGTGTGCCTTGTCGCCCATGTCCTTGCCTCCCGTGCACGGTGAGGTCACTGTGGGCGCGGACACGCGGGACCCGCGTGCACTGGCGGCTCCGGCGACGCCCGCGGTCCTTCGAGCTTTCCACTCCCGTCACGCCGCGTCCATACGACGGTGGGGATCCCGCCCCTCACCGGCCGCTCACCGGGGGGCCCGGGTGCCCGTCCGTCACCCACGCGCGCGCGTGACTACGATGGGCCAGCCGGTGGCCAGCAGGGGCCGCGCGGCCACACCGACCGTCGGGAAGGCCATGCTGAACAAGTACGCGCGTGCATTCTTCACGCGTGTCCTCACACCGTTCGCCGCGTTTCTCATCCGCCGGGGGGTCAGCCCCGACACGGTCACGCTCCTCGGCACCGCCGGCGTCGTCGCGGGTGCGCTGGTCTTCTACCCCAGGGGTGAGTTCTTCTGGGGCACGGTGGTGATCACGCTCTTCGTCTTCTCCGACCTCGTCGACGGGAACATGGCCCGCCAGCTCGGCCGCTCCAGCCGCTGGGGCGCCTTCCTGGACTCCACGCTGGACCGGGTCGCCGACGGCGCGATCTTCGGCGGTTTCGCCCTCTGGTACGCGGGCGGCGGAGACGACAACGTGCTGTGCGCCGTGTCGATCTTCTGCCTTGCCAGCGGCCAGGTGGTGTCCTACACCAAGGCGCGCGGCGAGTCGATCGGCCTGCCGGTCGCCGTCAACGGGCTGGTCGAGCGCGCCGAGCGCCTCGTCGTCTCCCTGGTCGCGGCCGGTCTCGCGGGCCTGCACACGTTCGGCGTGCCCGGCATCCAGTACCTGCTGCCGGTCGCCCTGTGGATCGTCGCCGTCGGCAGCCTCGTCACGCTCGTCCAGCGCGTCGTCACGGTCCGCCGGGAATCCGCCGAGGCGGACGCCGCCGCGCAGGAGAGCCAGGGCACCGAGGCGGCGAAGTGAGCGCTCAGGAGCGGCTGGCCGACGCGCTGTACGGCGCCGGCTGGAGCACCGTGAAGAAGCTCCCCGAGCCGGTCGCCGTCCGCCTCGGCCGTACCGTCGCCGACCTCGCCTGGAAGCAGCGCGGTACGGGCGTACGGCGGCTGGAGAGCAACTACGCGCGCGTGGTGCCCGGCGCGAGCCCGGAGCGGCTCGCCGCGCTCTCGCGTGCGGGCATGCGCTCGTACCTGCGGTACTGGATGGAGTCCTTCCGCCTCCCGGCGTGGAGCAGCGAACGGATCAGGACGGGCTTCGCGGCCAAGGACCTGCACCATCTGACCGACGGCATGGACGCGGGCAGGGGCGTGGTCCTCGCCCTCCCGCACCTGGCCAACTGGGACCTCGCCGGCGCCTGGGTCACCACCAAGCTCGGCATCCCCTTCACGACGGTCGCCGAACGCCTCAAGCCGGAGACGCTCTACGACCGCTTCGTCGCCTACCGCGAGGGCCTCGGCATGGAGGTCCTGCCGCACAGCGGCGGCACCGCCTTCGGCACGCTGGCCCGGCGGCTGCGCGACGGCGGCCTGGTCTGCCTGGTCGCCGACCGCGATCTGTCCGCCTCCGGCGTGGAGGTCGACTTCTTCGGCGAGACGGCCCGCATGCCGGCCGGTCCCGCCCTGCTGGCCCAGCAGACCGGCGCCCTGCTCCTGCCGGTGACGCTCTGGTACGACGACTCGCCGGTCATGAAGGGCCGGGTGCATCCGCCGGTCGAGGTGCCCGAGTCGGGTACCCGGGCCGAGAAGACGTCCGTCATGACACAGGCGCTGGCCGATGCCTTCGCCACGGGGATCGCCGAGCACCCGGAGGACTGGCACATGCTGCAGCGCTTGTGGCTGAAGGACCTCGACCCGGCCAAGGCGCCCGGGTCCCGGGGGCAGGGCGCCTCGTGAAGATCGGCATCGTGTGCCCGTACTCGTGGGACGTGCCGGGCGGCGTCCAGTTCCACATCCGGGACCTGGCCGAGTACTTCCTCCGCCTCGGCCACGAGGTGTCCGTCCTGGCCCCCGCCGACGACGACACCCCCCTGCCCCCGTACGTCGTCTCCGCGGGCCGCGCGGTGCCGGTGCCGTACAACGGCTCGGTGGCCCGCCTGAACTTCGGCTTCCTGTCGGCGGCCCGGGTGCGGCGCTGGCTGCACGAGGGCGCCTTCGACGTCATCCACATCCACGAGCCGACCTCGCCCTCGCTCGGCCTGCTCACCTGCTGGGCCGCGCAGGGCCCGATCGTGGCCACCTTCCACACGTCCAACCCGCGCTCCCGCGCGATGATCGCCGCGTACTCCATCCTCCAGGCCGCCCTGGAGAAGATCAGCGCCCGGATCGCGGTGAGCGAGTACGCCCGCCGCACCCTCGTCGAGCACCTGGGCGGGGACGCGGTCGTCATCCCCAACGGCGTCGACGTCGACTTCTTCGCCGACGCCGAGCCCGAGCCGGAGTGGCAGGGCGACACGATCGGCTTCATGGGGCGCATCGACGAGCCGCGCAAGGGCCTGCCGGTGCTGATGCGGGCCCTGCCGAGGATCCTCGCGGCCCGCCCGGAGACCCGGCTGCTGGTCGCCGGGCGCGGCGACGAGGAGGAGGCCGTGGAGAGCCTGCCCAGGGAGCTGCGCTCCCGGGTGGAGTTCCTCGGCATGATCAGCGACGAGGACAAGGCCCGCTTCCTGCGCAGCGTCGACCTGTACGTCGCCCCCAACACCGGCGGCGAGAGCTTCGGCATCATCCTTGTCGAGGCCCTGTCGGCGGGCGCCCCCGTGCTCGCCTCCGACCTGGACGCCTTCGCCCAGGTGCTCGACCAGGGGGCGGCCGGTGAACTGTTCCCCAACGAGGACGCCGACGCGCTGGCCGAGGCGGCGGTACGGCTGCTGGCGGACCCGGAGCGCCGGGCCGCGCTGCGGGAGCGGGGCAGCGCCCACGTACGGCGCTTCGACTGGTCCACGGTCGGTGCGGACATCCTGTCGGTCTACGAGACGGTGACGGCGGGTGCCGCGGCGGTGGCCACGGACGACCGCGCGACGGGTCTGAGGGCACGTTTCGGACTGGCGCGGGACTGAGCGCCGGGCCCCGGGGGGCATCGGGATTCCCGGCCCCACCGGGGTTGACTAGGGTTGCGGTCCGTGACCGCAACTCTCATCTGGATCCTGGTCGTCCTCGTGGCCGTCGGCCTGTACCTGAGCTGGACGGCGGGGCGGCTGGACCGGCTGCACGCCCGGATCGACGCCGCCCGTGCCGCACTCGACGCGCAGTTGCTGCGCAGGGCGTCCGTGGCCCAGGAACTGGCCACCTCCGGGGTCCTCGATCCGGCCGCCTCGATCGTCCTGTACGAGGCCGCGCACGCCGCCCGGCAGTCGGAGGAGGAGCAGCGGGAGGTCGCCGAGAGCGAGCTGAGCCAGGCCCTGCGCGCCGTGCTCGCCGATTCCCAGCAGGTCGACGCGCTCCGCGCGGCGCCCGGGGGAGAGGAGGCGGCCCACGAGCTGGCCGAGGCCGTGCGGCGCGTTCCGATGGCCCGGCGCTTCCACAACGACGCCGTGGGAGCCGCGCGCAGGCTGCGCGAGCACCGCAAGGTCCGCTGGTTCCGCCTCGCCGGACACGCCCCCTTCCCGCTGGCCTTCGAGATGGACGACGAGCCGCCGACGGCCCTGGTGGAGCGGGCCGCGTAGGGCGCCCTCGGCGGACCTGGCGCCGAAAACGATCCACCGCCTTCCCATTGGCCCTTGCTGTGGCCTGGTCCGCTCGCGTTTCCTCAGTGCTGCACCAACCCCCTCTCCCCTCAGTGAGGTACCCGTGTCCAGCACGTTCTCCGAAAACCAGGCCCCCGAGACCGGCACCGCCCGCGTGAAGCGCGGCATGGCGGAGCAGCTCAAGGGTGGCGTGATCATGGACGTCGTCACGCCGGAGCAGGCGAAGATCGCGGAGGACGCGGGCGCCGTCGCCGTCATGGCCCTCGAGCGGGTTCCGGCCGACATCCGCAAGGACGGCGGCGTGGCCCGCATGTCCGACCCGGACATGATCGAGGGCATCATCAACGCGGTCTCCATCCCCGTGATGGCCAAGTCCCGTATCGGCCACTTCGTCGAGGCCCAGGTGCTGCAGTCGCTCGGCGTCGACTACATCGACGAGTCCGAGGTCCTCACCCCGGCCGACGAGGTCAACCACTCGGACAAGTGGGCCTTCACCACCCCCTTCGTGTGCGGTGCCACCAACCTGGGCGAGGCCCTGCGCCGCATCGCCGAGGGCGCCGCGATGATCCGCTCCAAGGGCGAGGCCGGCACCGGCAACGTCGTCGAGGCCGTCCGCCACCTGCGCCAGATCAAGAACGAGATCGCCCGGCTGCGCGGCTACGACAACAACGAGCTGTACGCCGCCGCCAAGGACCTGCGCGCCCCCTACGAGCTGGTGAAGGAGGTCGCCGAGCTGGGCAAGCTCCCGGTGGTGCTCTTCTCCGCCGGTGGCGTCGCCACCCCGGCCGACGCCGCGCTCATGCGCCAGCTCGGCGCCGAGGGCGTCTTCGTGGGCTCCGGCATCTTCAAGTCCGGTGACCCGGCCAAGCGCGCCGCCGCCATCGTGAAGGCGACCACCTTCTACGACGACCCGAAGATCATCGCGGACGCGTCCCGCAACCTCGGCGAGGCCATGGTCGGCATCAACTGCGACACCCTCCCCGAGACCGAGCGCTACGCCAACCGCGGCTGGTAAGGCACCGATCCCATGAGTGACACCCCCGTCATCGGCGTCCTGGCCCTCCAGGGCGACGTACGGGAGCACCTCGTCGCCCTGGCCGCGGCCGACGCCGTGGCCAGGCCGGTGAGGCGTCCCGAAGAACTCGCCGAGGTCGACGGCCTGGTCATCCCCGGCGGCGAGTCCACCACCATCTCGAAACTGGCCGTCCTCTTCGGAGTGATGGAGCCCCTGCGCGCGCGCGTGCGGGACGGTCTGCCCGTCTACGGCACCTGCGCCGGCATGATCATGCTGGCCGACAAGATCCTCGACCCGCGCTCCGGGCAGGAGACGGTCGGTGGCATCGACATGATCGTGCGCCGCAACGCCTTCGGACGGCAGAACGAGTCCTTCGAGGCGGCCGTCGGCGTCGAGGGCGTCGAGGGCGGTCCCGTGGAGGGCGTCTTCATCCGTGCCCCCTGGGTGGAGTCCGTGGGCGCCACCGCCGAGGTGCTCGCCGAACACGACGGTCACATCGTCGCGGTCCGCCAGGGCAACGCGCTGGCCACCTCGTTCCACCCGGAGCTGACCGGCGACCACCGGGTGCACCGCCTCTTCGCCGACATGGTGCGCGCGAACGGGGTGGCGGAGTCCTTGTAGGATTCCTGCGTTCGTTCAAAGACGGGTTACGCGAAGGAGACAGGCAGATGTCCGGCCACTCTAAATGGGCCACGACGAAGCACAAGAAGGCCGTCATCGATGCCAAGCGCGGCAAGCTCTTCGCGAAGCTGATCAAGAACATCGAGGTCGCGGCCCGCATGGGCGGTGCCGACATCGACGGCAACCCGACGCTGTACGACGCCATCCAGAAGGCGAAGAAGCAGTCGGTGCCGAACAAGAACATCGACTCCGCGGTCAAGCGCGGCGCCGGCCTGGAGGCCGGTGGCGCCGACTACGAGACGATCATGTACGAGGGTTACGGTCCGAACGGTGTCGCGGTGCTCATCGAGTGCCTCACCGACAACCGCAACCGCGCCGCCTCCGACGTCCGCGTCGCCATGACCCGCAACGGCGGCTCCATGGCCGACCCGGGCTCGGTGTCGTACCTGTTCAACCGCAAGGGCGTCGTGATCGTCCCCAAGGGCGAGCTGGGCGAGGACGACGTCCTCGGCGCCGTCCTGGACGCGGGCGCCGAGGAGGTCAACGACCTCGGCGAGTCCTTCGAGGTCCTCAGCGAGGCCACCGACCTGGTCGCGGTTCGCACCGCCCTCCAGGAGGCCGGCATCGACTACGAGTCCGCCGACGCCAACTTCGTCCCGACCATGCAGGTCGAGCTGGACGAGGAGGGTGCCCGGAAGATCTTCAAGCTGATCGACGCCCTGGAGGACAGCGACGACGTGCAGAACGTCTTCGCCAACTTCGACGTGAGCGACGAGATCATGGAGAAGGTCGACGCGTAACGCGTTCACTGGCTCAGCGGGCCGACGGGACACACCCCGTCGGCCCGCAGCTTTGATGCTCCTATTGCTGTCAAGCGGCTTGAAGCCAGTCGCGGTAGGCGTGGGTGAGGTCGTCGTCCCTGCTGAGTCCTCGTTCGAGTCTGGAGA